>CADCHF010000013.1 GCA_902801175.1 uncultured Coriobacteriaceae bacterium
CCTGCGGCTTTGCCACGGAGTCCACCTCTGCTATAATGGACACACACGGGGAGCTGGGGATTTGGCCCGGCTGAGAGGAATGACCCAATCATTCGACCCTCCAACCTGATCTGGGTAATGCCAGCGTAGGGACCTAAAGCCAACCATACGAAGGTCCCGGGCTGCGGCGCGGGGCCTTCTCCTTTCTCGCGTCGCATGACACGTAGCGTCTGCTGCGGGAAGGGAGAGCTTATGAACTGTGCCGTTGCCATCCAGTACCTGCCCATGGACTCCACGTCCGACGAGGAGACCTGCCGCATCGTGGACGAGGTCATTGCCTACATCGACTCCACGGGCGTGGACTACTACGTGGGGCCCTTTGAGACCACCATCGAGGGCGACTACGACCTGTGCATGGAGATCCTCAAGAACTGCCAGCTCGTGGGTGCCAAGGCGGGCTGCAACTCCATGATGACCTATGCCAAGATCGACTTCCGTCCCACCTCCGATGTCATGTCTACCGAGCACAAGATCGGCAAGTACCACGAGACCGACTCGGAGTTCTCGCCGTCCGCTCCGGCGGCCGTTGCTTAGGGAGCCCCATGGCAACTGCTGACGACAGGTCCATGCACACGCCCGACGGTACCTCGCATGCCAACGCTGCTGCCGGCCCAACGCGCGCTCGGCGCATAGCCGTTCCTGCCATTACGGTGGCGGTCCTGCTGGTGGCTTGGGAGATTGTCGTGCGCGCTGGCATGGTGCCCAACTTTTTGCTTCCAAGCCCCACGCAGGTGGTGGCGGCCCTGGTGGGCGACTCGGCGCTTTTGGCCAGTCACGCGGGTACAACGCTCGTTGAGTCTGCGCTCGGCCTGGTCATTGGTGTGGCCGTTGGCTTTGTGGCAGCCGTTCTCATGGACCGCTTTGAGACCATCTACCTGGCTCTTGACCCGCTCATCACCATCTCGCAGACCATCCCCACGGTGGCTATTGCCCCACTTTTGGTGCTGTGGTTTGGCTACGGTCTTGCTCCAAAGGTCATCCTCATCGTTCTGACCACGTTTTTCCCTGTTGCGGTCTCGCTGGCTTCGGGATTCCGATCCACCGACCCCGACATGATCGACCTCATGCGTACCATGGGCGCCTCTGACCTGCAAATATTTCTGCAGGTCAAGCTGCCCGGCTCCCTCGAGCAGTTCTTTAGCGGTCTGCGCATCAGCGCCACCTACGCCATCGTGGGCGCCGTCATCTCAGAGTGGCTGGGTGGCTTCTCTGGCTTGGGCGTCTACATGACTCGCGTGCGCAAGTCGTTCGCCTACGACCGCATGTTTGCGGTCATCATTCTCATCTCTGTCCTCTCGCTTGCGCTCATGCGTCTGGTCGACCTGCTTGAGCGCGTCTCCATGCCCTGGAAACAGGAAGAAGGGAAGTAACCCATGAACACCAACCTCACTCGCCGCTCCTTTGTTGCCGGGACCGCCTCTGCCGCCGGCCTTGCCCTGGCAGCCTGTGGCAACAGTGGCTCCAACGCCAGCAGCTCCGATGCCGCCGCAACCAAGATCACCTTCTGCCTTGACTACACCCCCAACACCAACCACACCGGCATTTACGTGGCCCAGCAGCAGGGCTTCTTTGCCGATGAGGGCCTTGAGGTGGAGATTGTCCAGCCTGCCGAGGACACCGCCGAGGCCATGCTCGGCACCGGCCAGGCGCAGCTGGGCATTAGCTACCAGGACTACATCGCCAACTCCTACGCGGGCGGCAACACCAACCTCGTGGCTGTGGCAGCCGTTATCCAGCACAACACCTCCGGCATCATGAGCCCAAAGGAGCTGGGCGTCACCAGCGCAAAGGGCATGGAGGGCCTGCGCTACGCAACGTGGGAGATGCCCATTGAGCAGGCTACCGTCAAGCAGGTGGTCGAGAAGGACGGCGGCGACTACTCCAAGGTGCAGCTCGTGCCCTATACCGTCGACGACGAGATCAGCGGCTTTAAGGCCGACCTCTTTGACACCGTGTGGGTCTACGAGGGATGGGCCGTGCAGAACGCCATCGTGCAGGGATTTGAGGCTAACTACTTCAGCTTCATCTCCATCGACGACGTGTTTGACTACTACACGCCCGTCATCGCTGCCAACACCGCCTTCTGCGAGGAGAACCCCGACGCCGTGAAGGCCTTCCTGCGCGCGGCCAAGAAGGGCTACGAGTTTGCCATCTCCGACCCCGACGGTGCGGCCGACATTCTTTGCGAGGCCGTGCCCGAGCTCGACGCTGCGCTGGTCAAGCAGAGTGCGGGCTTCCTTGCGGGCGAGTATCAGAGCGATGCGGCAAGCTGGGGCCTCATCGACTCCAATCGCTGGTCTGCCTTCTTCCAGTGGCTCAACGACAACAACCTGGTAGAGGCGCCGCTTGACGTAAACGCTGGCTGGACCATGGACTATCTGGAGGCGTAGTGGCCACCGACTCACTCAACAACATGCCTGGCAATGACGTGCCTCCCATTCTTGAGGCGCGTCACCTCACGCTGTCGTGGGACGGTGGGGCACACGTGGTCGTGCGCGACATCTCGCTCGAGGTGGGAGAGAGCGAGGTCGTTTGCCTTGTGGGAAAGTCGGGCTGCGGCAAGACCACCATATTGCACGCCCTCTCGGGACTCACCGCCCCAATCGAGGGGCAGGTCTTGTTGCGCGGCGCCGACATCTCGGGTAGGCCTGGCAAGGTGAGCTACATGCTCCAAAAGGACTTGCTCATCCCCTCCAAGCGCATCATTGACAATGTGTGCCTGCCGCTTGTGATCAAGGGGGCTCCGCGCAAGGACGCACGCGAAATTGCCGCACCGCTCTTTGAGCGCTTCGATCTTGCTGGGACGGAACAAAAGTGGCCCTCGCAGCTTTCGGGCGGCATGCGTCAGCGTGCGGCCTTTTTGCGCACCTACCTGCAGGGAAACGAGGTGGCGCTGCTCGACGAGCCGTTCAGCGCCCTCGACGCAATCACCCGCGTGGACCTGCGCTCGTGGTACTGCGACATGGCCCGTGATCTGGGTCTGGCAAGCGTTGTGATCACCCACGACGTGGACGAGGCCGTCTCCATGGCCGACCGCATCTACGTGCTGTCTGGCACTCCAAGGGCTGGCGTTCCCACGACCGTGGCTGGGGTGGTAAACGTTAGGCGCGAGCAGGCCATGGCTCAGGCAGGCGTTGACGACTTTGCCCTCACGCCCAGCTATGTTGCCTGCAAGCGACAGGTCCTTGAGCTGCTTGGATAAGGTGCCATCTCACAACTGGACTATGTTTGCCGCCCGGCCCTGGGGCCTGACCCCAGGGCCGGGCGGTCGTATCTATCGTGTTACGTCATACGTTGCCCTTGCGCAGCCTCGCATACACTGAACCTAACGATAGAGGCGCGGAAACGATGAGTCGCACACGAGCCGGCAGGCGCTTGAGTGTGCGAGGAGGCTTAATCCGCCGAACTCTTTGCGTGGGCACACGCAGGGGGTGGGTCTGCGGGAAACACTCGCAGGACTGTCTGTTGGCTGGCTGCCAACGGGTGCGCTATCTCGAGCGAGCCATCGCAGCGAGAGCATCCTCGGCAGATGGCATGGTCGGGAGGCATCGTGGCAAGCTTGGAACCCAAAAACTCAGTGGCACAGTTGCGCTATCCCATGCAAAGGCACGGGGTGCGTTTTGCGCTGTTGGGACAGCGAAGCCGGTCAAAGCCCGCGCGTCCATGAGGGGCGCGTCCCAAAGGGGCATGGCTGAGAGATAATGCAACGAGACTTTACTGACCACAGCAAAATGACAGGAGCCGCGTCCACAGCAAAGGCGGCGGACGCAAAAGAAGGGAAGCACAGCATGAGTGACGTACGCAATCTGACCGGATCGATCGTAGCCCTGGTCACCCCGTTCAAGGAGAATGGCGATATCGACTTTGAGGCGCTCGACCGCATCGTTGACTTCAACCTCGAGAACGGCACCGACGGCATCCTGGTGCTTGGTACCACCGGCGAGAGCTCCACGATGACCGACGCCGAGGACGTTGCCGTGGCCCAGCACGTGGTCAACCGCGTGAACGGTGCCATCCCCATCATTGGCGGCGCTGGCTCCAACGCCACCCACGAGAGTCTTGCCAAGGCCAAGAGCCTGCAGATGATTGGCTGCGACGCCCTTCTGCTCATTACCCCGTACTACAACAAGTCCAACGAGGAGGGTATCTATCACCACTTCCTCGACGTGCTTGACGCCACCGAGATTCCCTCCATCCTGTACAACATCCCCGGCCGCACCGGTTGCTCCATCAGCGAGCGCAACGTGGCGCGCCTGGCCGAGCATCCCAACGTGATGGGCATCAAGGAGGCCTCGGGCTCCATTAGCTATGCCACCACCGTAGCCAAGTACCTCTCCGACGACTTCCGCATGTACTCCGGCAACGACGACATGGTGGTGCCCATCCTGTCGCTCGGCGGCTCCGGCGTCATTAGCGTGTGGGCCAACATCCGCCCGCAGCAGGTGCATGACATGGTGGACAAGTACCTCCATCACGACTACCAGGGCGCCCTCAAGATCCAGCTCGACGAGCTCGAGCTCATCCACTCGCTGTTCTGCGAGGTCAACCCCATTCCGGTGAAGGCCGCCATGGCAAAGATGGGTCTCATCACCGAGAGCTATCGCCAGCCGCTGTGGCCCATGGCCGACGCCTCGCGCGAGCGCCTCTACAACGCCATGAGGGGAGTTGGTCTCATTGACTAGTGCGCAGAAGACGGTCGTTCTCGTTGGCGGCGGCAGGATGGGCACGCTCATTGCCCAGACGCTGGGCGAGGCATATGCGGTGCTTGGCACCTATGACATCGACAACATTGCGGAGCTTGATGCGGATGCCCCGGCGGCAGACCTCGTGATTGACTTCTCTAACAAGGCCGCGCTGCCTCACGTGGCGGCCTATGTGCGCCGCACGGGTGCCGCGCTGGTGAGCGGAACCACCGGATACGATGCGGCCGAGCAGGAGCAGATCCGCGCCTTGGGCGAGGTTGCCCCTGTCATCTGGAGCGGTAACTACTCTCTGGGAGTGGCTGCCCTTCGTCATGCGACCGAGCTCGTGGCTCGCGCGGTCGAGGGCTGGGACGTCGAGATTGTTGAGACGCACCACAACCAGAAGGCTGACGCACCGTCTGGAACGGCTGAGATGCTTCGCGCATGTGTTGACCCGACTGGCGACGTGCCTGTTGCTTATGGCCGTCAGGGCATGATTGGCGCGCGCCCCTCACGCGAGATTGGCATGCACGCCCTGCGCGGTGGCACGGTTGCCGGCACGCACGAGGTCCACTTCTTTGGTCAGGACGAGGAACTTTGCCTCACGCACAGAGCCACGAGCCGCCAGATTTTTGTGAACGGCGCTGTTGCCGCTGCAGCTCGCCTGCTGACTCGCCCCAAGGGCTTCTACACCTTTGACCAGCTGATGTTTGAGTAGTCAGAAGCTTTGTCTAAAGCTTGACGTTTGTTTGCAAGCAACGCGGCCTCCCTCGTCCAAGTGAGCAAGGGAGGCCGCGTTTCTGTGCCAACAGGGGAGACCCGCAGCCCACGTGAACCCGCTTGCGAAATTCTTCGTTCTTGTACCGTGCAGCGTGTTTTGCTGCACGGTACAAGAACGAAGAATTTCGCAAGCGGGTTAAGACGTCATCCAAAGTCGGTCCTTGCGCTTGCCAGTACAAGGACGCAACTCTTGCGGAGAGAGCTGCGTCCTATCTTTATGCGCCGGTAGCGGGCTCAGTGGTAGTACTTGTCTCCTGTGAGCTTGTCTCGGTAGCGGTAGGCGCGGGACCATCCTGAGCGACCTGCTCACCCTCGGTTGGGGTCTCGGTCACGCCCTGCGCCTCTGACGGCTGGTCAGCGGTGCTGGTCTGCTGTGTGGTCTCGGCATCGGTAGCAGTGGCGTCGACGCCAGACTGCTCCTCGACAGCAGTATTCTCGCTCTTGGGAGTCTCGCCGGAGTCCTTCTGCTCGGCACTCTCGGCCGCATCAGAGCTGGCGCTGTCCTGAGTCTCCGTAGCTGGCTGTGACCACGTCTGGACGCTCTCGGGCGTGGGTCCAATGCCCTTGCCATTAGTGGCCACATGCACGGCATATCCGTAGCAGAGCAGCGCAAGCATGGCTGCCACTGTTGCCACGGCAAAGACCTTGTAGAACAGGGGGTCCTTGCTCGCGGCGGCCGACTCATTGTTGGCAAGGCTCTCGATGGGAAGGATTGCCCTCGAGCCGTCTTCGGTGAACTCGACATCCTGAAGGTCGACGACGAGCTGCTTCGTTTTGTTTGCGCTGTGGCGTGCGCCACCGTTAGCGCCCGTTTCGCCAGCATGCTGGTGCATCTGGTCTGTGAGGTCGTGCACCTTGTCCACAGACGAGTTGATCATGGCGTTGTACACCTGAGAGGCTATCGTCGAAACAGCCGAGCCAATGCCCGCGCCCACAAGCGATCCTGTGAGTCCCAGCTTTGAGGAAAAGAGAAACGAGGTAATAGAGGTAAGTATCGCGGCGAGCACGGCTGGCAGCGATATGACCGAGAAGATTCCTTTCTTCTCTTCTTGCTTTGTCTCCGCAGCAGTTGGTGCCACGTTTTGCTTCTGAGTCAAAATTGTCCTTTCATAATGACCCTGCAAAGATGGCCAATTTATACCCCTTGTCCACAAAGCTACCCAAGAAATAACGTTCACCCAAAAATGCGCATACTGACGGAGCACTTGTGCCAACCCAGCGTGGGGTGAGTTAACATGACCAAAGTTATGGAAACCCCAACCAATGGGAGGTACCACATGCTCGTTAACGCTAAGTACATGCTCGACGCCGCCGTTGCCGGTCACTATGGCATTCCCGCCTTCAACACCAACGACCTCGAGTGGACCCGCTCCATCCTCCAGGCCGCCGAGGAGCTCCAGTCGCCCGTCATCATCCAGTGCACCGCTGGCGCTGCTAAGTGGCAGATGGGCTTCAAGGTCGTCGCCGACGTCGTCAAGGACCTCGTTGACTACATGAACATCACCGTGCCGGTTGCTATGCACCTCGACCACGGCACCTACGAGGACTGCTTCAAGGCCATCGACGCTGGCTTCACCTCCATCATGTATGACGGCTCCCATGAGCCCACCTTCGACATCAACATGGAGCGCACCGCCGAGATCGTGAAGCTCTGCCACGGCAAGGGCATCTCCGTCGAGGCTGAGGTCGGCGGCATCGGCGGCGTCGAGGACGGCGTTGCTTCCGCTGGCGAGCTTGCTGATCCGAACGAGTGCAAGGCCATCGCCGACCTCGGCGTTGACTTCCTCGCTTGCGGCATCGGCAACATCCACGGCCTGTATCCCGATGACTGGGAGGGCCTGTCCATGGATCGTCTGGCCGAGATCAAGGCCCTGACCGGCGACCTGCCGCTCGTTCTCCACGGCGGCACCGGCATCCCGACCCCCATGGTCCAGGAAGCCATCCACAACGGCATCGCCAAGATCAACGTCAACACCGACCTCCAGGTCGCCATGGCCAAGGCCACTTGGGCATTCGTCGAGTCCGGCGAGGCCAAGAAGGGCAAGAACTACGACCCGCGCAAGCTCCTCAAGCCTGGCTTCGACGCCATCGTCGACCGCGCCAAGGAGCTCATCGTCGACTTCGGTTCCGACGGCAAGGGCTGGGCGTAAGTCTTAGCTGCATAGCAGCTAAATCCAGGACCCCGGGGAGACCCGGGGTCCTTTTTTATTCGAAAGAAGGCGTGTCAAGGGGACGTATAATTTGACACACTCAGTCAAGTCGCGATGACAGATGAACCTTCGAGAGTAACTGACGTCAGGACGAACGAGTTTCCGAGTGTGTCAAATTATACGTCCCCTTGACACGCCCCCATGTGAGGTCAGCTTTCGACCCGAAGGGTGTGTCAGCGGGGACGTACACTTTGACACACGCGGAGAAACGTTCATCCTGAAAGCGTGTCGCAGTCGAAGGCACATCAAACCTGTTAGTTGGACTGCGTGTGTCAAATTATACGTCCCCCATGACACACCCACTCGCAGGTTCGGCGGTCGTTAGGTGTACGTCCCCCATGACACACCCTCCTCCCTACACAAAAGCGGGGACCGATTGTTCGGTCCCCGCTTGCTGGTTAATTGCGTTTGAAATACCTCGCGCCTACTCCTGCTCTTCTTCCATGTCGTCACCGAGGATGTCGGCGAGGGTCTTGCTGTCAAGGTAGGCGCTCGTCACCTTGCCCAGGTCACGCCACACGCTCACGGTCGGGCAGGTCTCAATTGAGGGGCAAATCTCGTCGTTGGTGCAGTCAAGGCAAGCGACCGGTGCGAGCGAGCCCTCTGCCGCGCGAAGAATCTGCCCCAAGGTGTATTCCTCGGGCTTGCGCGTAAGACGATACCCGCCGCCCTTGCCGCGCAGGCTCTCAACGTAGCCAGCGCGATGCATGAGGGCAATGACCTGCTCAAGGTACTTGCGAGAGATGTGCTGACGTTCGGCAACGTCGCCGAGCGACACCCAGCCAGGATGCTTGGCGAGGTCGCTCATCGCCCTCAGCGCATAACGTCCCTTTGTGGAGAAGATCCCTCCGGCCATCTTCTACGCTTCCTCTCCCAGGTGGTCGTGGTCATGATCGTGGTCGCACGCAGCGTGCACCGTTGCAGTTGCGGTCCCAGCGGTGCTGTTGTTCTCGAGCATCTCCTCAAGCGTGCGCCAAGCAAGCTCGGCACACTTGACGCGCGCGGGCATGTGGGCAATGTCACGAAGCATGGCAGCCTCGTCCAGCTTCTCCTCGAGCATGTCCTCGTCGGTCTCCTCGCCGCGAATCATGCGCTTGAAGAGCTCGCAGAGCTCGATGGCCTCCTGCGGGGTCTTGTCAACCATGAGGTCACTCATCATGTCGGCCGAAGCCTGGCTGATGGCACAACCGCTGCCCACAAACGCGGCCTCCTCAATGGTGCCGTCACTGGCCATGCGTACCGAGAAGGTGAGCTCGTCGCCACAAGAGGGGTTCACGCCCTCATGGGAGAAGGTGGGGTCATCCATCTGATACTTGTAGTCGGGGTTCTTGGCGTGGTCCAAAAACACCGCGTTGTAAAGAGCGTTAGCCATTGAACACCTGCCAAACTCCGGTGAGGCCCTCAACAAGGGCGTCAATGTCCTGCTTGTCGTTGTAGAAGGCCACGCTTGCGCGGCACGTGCTCGACACGCCAAGGTAGGCGAGCAGCGGTTGCGCACAGTGATGACCTGCCCTAATGCAAACGTTGCTCATGTCGAGAATCGACGCAACGTCGTGCGGGTGAACGTCGCGAACGTTGAAGGCGACGGCCCCAATGTGACGCTCGCCCTCACGCGGCCCAATAATCTCGACAAAGTCGAGCTTGGCGAGCTCGTCGGTGAGGTAGGTGGCAAGCAGGCGCTCGCGCTCCTCGATGGCTTCCATGCCAAGTCCGTCCAGATACGTCAGGCACGCGTCAAAGGCGTAGCTGCCCGCGGCGTCCTGTGTTCCCGCCTCAAACTTTTGCGGCACGGGCGCCCAAACGGCACCGGTTTCGGTTACGGAGTCAATCATCTCGCCGCCGGTGAGGAAGGGAGGCATTGCATCGAGCAACTCGGAGGTTCCCCAGAGCACGCCGATGCCCATGGGGCCACCCATCTTGTGTGCCGAGAAGGCCAGCAGGTCGCAGCCCAGCTCCTTCACGTCAACCGCGAGGTGCGGGACGGACTGCGCGCCGTCGACCACCATGCGTGCGCCCATCTCGTGAGCGCGCTTGGCGATGGCGGGAATGTCGTTCTCAACACCGAGCACGTTGGAGACGTGCGTAACCGAGACGATCTTGGCCTTGGGACCAATCTTTGCCTCAATTTCGTCCTGCGTGATGGTGTAATTGTCATCCAGGCGCAGGTACACCAGATTGGCGCCGGTTGCGGCGCACACCTGCTGCCAGGGGATGATGTTGGAGTGGTGCTCCATGATGGAGATGACCACCTCATCGCCAGGGCCCAAGTTCACAACCTGCGGCAACGTGTGTGCCACCAGGTTGAGCGACTCGCTGGCGTTGCGCGTGAACACGATCTGGGAGCCTTGCGGCTTGCCCGCAGCATCAACGGCGCCAATGAGCTTGGCAATGTGCGCGCGAGCGTCCTCGATGGCCGAGGTCGCCTCAACCGAGAGGCGGTAGAGGCCGCGCAGGGGGTTGGCGTTCATCGTCTCGTAGAAGGTGCGCTCTGCGGCCAGCACTGCCTCGGGGCGCTGGGCGGTAGCCGCGCTGTCGAGAAACACGATCTCGGGGTTCTTGGCCAAGAGCGGGAAGTCGGCCTTAAACGGGCTGGCCTGAATTGCGGCAAGCTGCTCGGGAGTCAGCATTATGCCTCCTTGGGTTCAACGCCGAGAACCTCGGCAATGTCGCGAGCCACCTCGGCGCCAAGGACCGTTGCAGCGCGTGCGAGAACGGCCGAGCAGGCGTCGTCGTTGCCGGCATGAATGACCGCGTCGTCAAACAGGGCGCGCGCAAACAGCTGCTCGGCTGCCTCCTCGCTAAGACCGCGGGCGCCAAGGAACGAAAGCTGCTCGGGGCTAATGGCACCAATCGAGGCGCCATGGTTGCCGGCAACGTCCTCCTCGTCGCAAAGAATCACGGGTAGGGTCTTGTTGACCACGTCATCGCCGGTCACAAGCACGGTCTCGATCTCGGAGCCCTCGGCAAACTTGGCGCCGTGGATGAGGTCGATGGTCTCGCGCATGGTCTTGCGGGCGGAGTCGGCCAGGATGCCGGTGGTCACAATGTCTGCGCGCGTGTTGCGGCCGCGCTGACGAACCACGTGGTTCACGTCGAGGATCTCGCTGCCCTGGGCCAGATAGCGCGAGTCGAGCGTAAAGCGCGACTTGTTGCCCGCAAGGTTGCAGGCAAGGCCAACGGCCACGCGAGAGCCGCCCAGAGCATACTGGCGCATCTCAATCTGAGCGCGCTCGCCAGCGTCGATGCCAACGCCGTCCAGGTGCTGGCCGCCGTCATGCGCAACGATCTCGACGATGCTCACCTCGGCGTCGGCCTCGGCAACCACACGCAGCAGCGAGGCAGAGGAGCTTCCCTCGGCGCCGCCGTGCGCAAAGGTCACGATGGTCGCCTTGGCTCCGGTGCGCACGAGCACGCCCGTGTCGCAGGCATCGCCTGTGGCGGCATCGATGTCAACCACAACGGTGCGAGCCTCGCTGGCCTTCACCTCGTAAAAGTTGGAGTCACCGGCCGAGCTCACGATCCAGCGCACGGCCTCGTCGCCCAGGCCAACCTCGACCTTGCCAAAGAGCTGCGGCAGCCCGGCGTACACGTCGCCTGCCACCTTGGGCGTGGGCAGCTCCATCTTGATATCGTTGATGCGCAGGTAGTTCCAGGTCTGCGCGGGTGGCACATTGATGTGCGAAAGGGTGGTGGTTGCGACCTCTGCAGCCGCGTCCATGTGCTGTGTCATTAGCCGATCGCCCCCTCCATCTCGAGCTTGATCAGGTTGTTCATCTCGATGGCGTACTCCATCGGCAGCTCCTTGCTCACCGGGTCGGCAAAGCCGTTGACCACCATGGTGCGCGCCTCGGCCTCGGAGCAGCCACGGCTCATGAGGTAGAGGATCGTGTCGTCGGAGATGCGGCCAATGGTTGCCTCGTGGCCTACGCTTGCGCTGCCGTTGCGCACGTCCATCGCGGGGATGGTATCGGAGCGGCTGAAGTCGTCGAGCATGAGCGACGCGCAGCTCACTGTGGCGCGGGCACGGTCGGCCTTGCGACCCACAACGATCGAGCTGCGGAAGGTGTTGATGCCGCCGTCCTTAGAGATGGACTTGGTGTCCACGCTCGCGGTGGTGTCGGGGCCGTTGAGGATGACCTTGCAGCCCGTGTCGAGGTCCTGCGTGGCGCCGGCAAAGGTGATGCCGGTGAACTCGCAGGTAGAACGGGCTCCCTGCATGATGGTGGTGGGGTAGAGGTAGCTCACGTGGCTGCCAAAGCTGCCCGAGACCCACTCCATCTTTGCGTCGGCACCAACGGTTGCGCGCTTGGTGTTGAGGTTGAACATGTTCTTTGACCAGTTCTCGATGGTCGAGTAGCGAAGGCGCGCGTTGTCCTTCACAAACAGCTCCACCGCACCGGCGTGCAGGTTGGCCTCGTAGTACTTGGGTGCCGAGCAGCCCTCGATAAAGTGCAGGTCCGCGCCGGGCTCAACAATGATGAGCGTGTGCTCAAACTGGCCTGCGCCTTGGGCGTTCAGGCGGAAGTAGCTCTGCAGCGGGTAGGGGAGCGTGACGCCCTCGGGCACGTACACAAACGAGCCACCGCTCCACACCGCATAGTGCAGTGCGGCAAACTTGTGGTCGCGCATGGGAATCAGCTTGCCAAAGTACTCGTGCACGATGGGTTCGAGCTCGGGGTCGTGCAGCGCGTCCTCAATGGTGGTGTAGATGACGCCCTGGTCGGCCACCTCAGCACGCATATTGTGGTACACGATCTCGGAGTCGTACTGCGCGCCAACGCCAGCTAGGCTCTCGCGCTCGGCCTCGGGAATGCCCAGACGCTCAAAGGTGTTCTTGATGTCCTCGGGCACCTCGTCCCAGCTGCTTGCCTGCTTGGTCTTGGGGCTCACGTACGCGCTGATGTGGTTGAGGTCGAGCATCTCGATGGAGGGACCCCAGTTTGCGGGCATCTCCATCTCCTCGTAGATGGCGAGCGCCTTGAGGCGCATGTCGAGCATCCACTGGGGCTCGTCCTTCTTCTCGCTAATGGCGCGCACGATGTCGGTGGAGAGGCCGTCGGCGTAGCGCTCAAAGCCCTCCTCCGAGTACTTGAAATCGTAGAGCGAGCGGTCGACGTCAGCCACCTGAGACCGCTTGCGAGTGGTTTCGGTTGCTTCTGCCACGGCTACTCCACACCCTTCTGGGCCAGCTCGTTCTCAAAGCGCGCGAAGCCGTTGGAGTCGATGTCGTCGATGAGGCTGGCCGGACCGTCGGCAACGAGGTTGCCGCGCACCATGACGTGCGTGTGATCGACGGAAAGGCGCTCGAGGATGCGCGTGTTGTGCGTGATCATGAGGAGCGCTCCGTCGCAGTCGGCGCGGTAGGCCTCGATGGCCTTGCTCACAATAGAGAGCGCGTCAACGTCGAGGCCGGAGTCAGTCTCGTCGAGGATGGCCAGCTTGGGACGGAGCAGCAACAGCTGCAGCATCTCGATCTTCTTCTTCTCGCCGCCCGAGAAGCCCACGTTGAGCTCTCGGGTGAGGAAGCTCTGGTCGATGTCGAGCTGGTCGGCAATCTCGCCCACGCGGGCGCGGAACTTGCGCGCGGTGGTCTTGAGCTCGGGGCGCATCTGGCAGATGGTGCGCAGGAAGCTGTACAGGGGCACGCCCGGAACCTCGACCGGTGCTTGGTACGACAGGAAGATGCCTGCGAGGGAGCGCTTGTCGGCGCCCTTGTCGGTGACGTCCTGGCCGTCGAACATGATCGATCCGCCGGTCACCTGAAAGACGGGGTCGCCCATGATAACGTGGCCGAGCGTGGACTTGCCAGCGCCGTTGGGGCCCATGAGCACGTGCGTCTCACCTGCGCCAATGGACAGGTTGATGTCATGAAGAATGGGCGTATCCTCGGTACCTGCCGAGAGCCCAGAGATAGTAAGCAGCTGGTCTGACACGGTTGCCTCTCTTTTTGCTGCGCCTCTGCTGTGCGGAGACGCCAGCTAGTTGCCTGTAATTCCTACTCACAGAGCGGTATTTTACCCACAAAGAGGAGGCAGTTACAACCAAGCGACCTGGAATGTGGTCGCTTTGCGTGCGCGTGTAGACCTGCGGTTAGTCCTATGCGTGCTGGGGCTCGATGAACTTCTCCAGCACCTCGGCAAACACGCCATCGTCGCAGCTGCTCTTGGCCTGGTAGTCGGCGATGGCCACCGCGTCGGCTGTGGCGTTGGAGACCACTACGCCAAGACCCGCCGCCTCGATCATGGCCATGTCGTTGGCAGAGTCGCCGCAGGCAATGGTGTCGGCGATGTCGATGCCAAGGCGCCCGGCCAGCTCGCGTAGGCCAGAGCCCTTGTCCACGCCCGTGGGGTTGAACTCGTAGTAGCGCCCGCTCGAGAAGGTGGTCGACAGGCCCTCGGTGAGCGACGGATCCATGGTGAGCGCCAGCTCGTGCAGCAGGTCGAGGTCCTCATACACATAGAGGCACTTGGAGAGGGGGACGTCGCGCAAGAACTCGATGCTGTCGCCCGGGAGAATCTTGAGGTCCATGTGGCCGGCAAGGTAGTCGAGCTCGCTTTGGGTGATGTTGTATCCCCAGATGTCGCCGGCCTGCGTATAGATGTGCATGCCAATGTCGCCCAGGAACACGGCGTGTTTAAACAGGCGCTCCACCACCTCAAAGGGCATGCGGCTGGCAATGATTGGCTTGTCCTCGCCCACGCGGTTGATGCAGCCGCCGTTGTACGAGATGACGTAGCTGTCCTTTAGGCACTCGGGTGGCAGGTCGCGCAGGCTGTTCATGATTGAGCCGTACGCGCGGCCCGACGCCGGCACAAAGAGCACGCCCAGCTCACGCATGCGCAGGATGGCATCAATATTGGCCTGGGGAACCTTGTGGTCAAAGCCCAAAAACGTCTCGTCCATATCGGTGGCAACCAGCTTGTACATGCGGCGTCCTTTCTCGTGAGGATACTGTCATAGTACCTGAGAAAGGTTTATGCGCGCAGCACTACTCGGGTACCAACTGCCAAGAGGACGCTGCTTGAACGACGGCGAGGCTGTCGAGCACGATTGCCGCAGCGAGCGACCCGGCACAAGTGAAGAGCACTGTGAGGGGCCAGGCGAGCTTCCAGGGCAACGTAAACACAAAGTGTGGCTCCACACGATACTTTATGAACAGATGAATGATGTACATCCCAAACTGCTTCTTGGCAATGAGGCTCACGAGCGCGTTTGACGAGACCGCATTTCCAAGGCGCAAGAAGAGCTCGTAAAGGCAGAACGACTCAATTGCATAGAACGGATTGATGTCAAAGAGATGGTCTCCAAGGCCCAGGTGGCAGAAGGTGGCAAGCACGAGCAGTGACCCGAGGGCGGCCGCAGCAATGTGTGACGTCTTTTGCCGCTCGAGGTAGGGATAACATATTGGCTCGGCCAAAAAGAGGAAGAGCCAGAGGCCAAAGGGGTATTCCCAACCAAATCTTATGGGGGTAAAGGTCATGGCAAAGATGCAGGTGATGTAACCAAAGCCGAGGATGACAAACCAGCGCCTGCCGGTCGTGCCCATGGAGTCGAGCATTTGGGCAAAAAACGGTGCGGCGAGAAGGTATCCAAAGAGGGTGTACACGAACCAGAGGTGGTTCCCGGAGTTGGTGTAGACAATCCGGGTCACACATTCCTTTGCCACGGCTGCGGCATCGCTTGGCAGCTGCGCCTTCATGTTCCAGATGATGGTGGCGCATGTGTAGACAACTATCGGCAGCAGGATGTTGCGCACCTTACGCAGGTAGTAGCCCCCATAGGAGGATTCGTCGCGTACGTGGAGGTTGAAGTGGCCCGAAAGCAGGAAGAATATGCCATTGCAAGCAAAGAACAACGGTTGCCCAACGACCCATACCCAGTAGCTGTCGGGGAGGGTGTGGACGCACACCACCATGACAAACGCAAGGGCGCGTGCCATGTCATAGGGAAAGAGTCGTTGCTTCAAGGCTGGGCCTCCTCTAATAAGACGGGTGGCGTTCATTTGCCTGCTGGGTGGGCGGCTGAATAGGCGACAGGCTGCCAAACACAGAATTTTATAATAAAAGAAAAAACGTAGATATGTAGAAATGCGGTTCGTATAGGGCCACATCGGAATGGGAACAATCAGCTCATTGGCAAAACTTGCCAGCTGACTCAAGACGGCCGTGGACCGATCCAGGGAGAAGGAGGCTTCGTTGGACGCATAGCACCAGGCGCGTGATCGCGATTGAGGGTTGTTTGTTCTTGACTTTGGCATGGGCTCTGTGACCGAGGGCTGCGTTCATACCAAGGGCATTCGGTTCCAATTGCTTCTTAAGGAGAAGATCATGTTGTTTGATGTTCCGTTCGGCGTGGCGCTTTTTATAGCCATTGCCCTGGTGATCATCGTTTCGTTTGTATCCGCCGGCTATGTGAAGGCCTCGCCCGACGTGGCCCTCATCATTAGTGGTCTGCACGAGCGTCCGCGCGTGCTTGTTGGCCGCGCTGGCTTTAAGATTCCGTTCTTTGAGCGTGTTGACCGTCTCTGCCTCAAGCAGATCTCTGTTGACATCAAGACCGACCAGTACATTCCCACCAATGACTTCATCAACGTCAAGGTGGATGCGGTCGCCAAGGTGCATGTGACCGACGACCCCGAGGGCATGCTGCTTGCAGAGCGCAACTTCCTCAATATGACCGAGGAGCAGATTGCCTACTCGCTGCAGGACTCGCTGCAGGGCAACATGCGCGAGATCATTGGCACGCTTGACCTGCGCTCGATCAACACCGACCGCGACTCGTTCTCGGACCAGGTGCTCGAGAAGGCCAGTCGTGACATGGAGAAGCTCGGCATTGAGATTCTCTCCTGCAACATCCAAAACGTTGTGGACGAGCACGGCCTCATTACCGACCTTGGCATGGACAATACCTCCAAGATCAAGAAGGACGCCGCAATTGCCAAGGCCCAGGCCGAGAAGGAAGTCGCCATTGCCCAGGCCCAGGCCGAGCGCGAGTCCAATGACCAGCGCGTAAAGGCCGACACCGACATTGCCGAGAAGCAGAACGCCCTTGCCATCCAGCGTGCCGGCCTTAAGGCCCGCGAGGACACCGAGCGCGCCCGTGCCGACGCTGCCTACGCCATTCAGGAGCAGGAGCAGCAGAAGGTCATTCAGGCGGCCATAGTAAACGCCCAGATTGCCAAGGCCGAGCGTGAGGCCGAGCTGCGTGAGCGCGAGGTGGAGGTGCGCGAGCAGGAGCTTGCCGCGCAGGTGAAGAAGCAGGCTGAGGCCGACAAGTATCGCATTGAGCAAGAGGCGGAGGCCGCGCTCGAGCAGCAGAAGCGCCAGGCCGAGGCCGACCGTTATGCCGCCGAACAGGATGCGCAGGCCATCCGCCTGCGGGCCGAAGCCCAAGCCGAGGCGACTCGTCTGCAGGGCGAGGCCGAGGCCGAGGCGATTCGCGCCAAGGGCGAGGCCGACGCGGCCGCGCTCGAGAAGCGCGCCTTGGCCCTGCAAAAGATGAACCAGGCTGGTATGGCCGAGATGATGATCAAGATCATGCCCGAGGTTGCCGCCGCGGTGGCCCAGCCGCTCTCTAGCATTGGCAACGTGAGCATCTACGACGCTGGCAGCAACGGTGAGGGCGGCGGGGTCTCACGCGTGAGCGCCCAGATGCCAGTGGTCATTCGCCAGGTCTTTGACACCATGAGCGAGGCCACGGGCGTGGACATGCGCGACATCATGCGTGCTAGCACCTACGATGCCACGGTCAACCGCAACGTGCGCGTCGAGGCCGAGGGTCTGGTGGCGCCGGGGGAGGCGCCTGTCACGAGCGACACTGGCGACGAGTCGTCTGAGGCATAGTCCCCTTGCCGTAGGGCAAAGCCAAAACGGAATCTAGCAGGACTGGCGGGAGGTCGAAAGGCCTCCCGCTTTTGTGGTGCGCCGGGGGTCCGCTCGGTCGCTGGGGGCAGTCCCGTCCCCAACGGACGGGACTGCACGGTTAAAAGCGTTGCTCGAATATGGCGCGACGCACACCTAAGCCACCGGTGTTTTCCGCGGTATCGCAGGTAGAGTTGGCTCAGCATTCGTTTTACGGATTTTGGAGGTACGCATGAGAAAGATGCATGGGCTTGTGGCCACGCTCCTAGGCCTCTCTCTGGCCTGCGGTCTCTATGGCTGTGGCGGCGGCTCGAGCGAGCCAGCGACGTCTCCTGACACTGAGGCTCCCGTGGAGGAGGTCGCCGAAGAGGAAGAGGCAACGGGAGAAGCCGCAAATACCGGAATTGGTGACTTTGCCGAGATGAAGCTGCCCAGCAGCGCCTATCACTATGAGCTCAACGAGGTCTCGTCGTTTGCAGCCGAGCGCGGCTTTTTGCAGATCCAGCGAAATGCTCCTATCTCCTTTGACTCGAACGACAACGCATTGCTGCTTGGCCTCGACGGCAAGCCACTGCTCGACGGCCAGGCGATTCGCGGCATCGAGTACTTTGCCAATGGCGTCTACACGTACGCGGCGGACGTTGAGGACGTCAACAACTGCGGTCTGGTCTCGCTGACCGACGGCATGCTGCTTGGCCCCGAGGCTGCCAAGGTCGCGTACAAAACTGAGGATCCTGCTGACGCGCGCTTCCTCGAGGTCATCTACGCCACCGAGGAGACCGACAACAAGGACGAGTGCTTCATCTTTGCCACCGACGCCTTCTTTGCACTGAGCCCGGACGAGGACGACGTCATGTACAAGGGCTACGCCAAGGTGTTTGACCTCAAGAACAAGAGGTTCGTTGAGGGCGTGCAGATTGACAACGCCTCGCTCCACGCGCTTCACGACCTTGGCGATGCCTTTGTGGTCGAGGGCACCGATGAGGTCTATACCATGTACGACGAGAACGGGAAGGAGCTGTGGAGCAGCGACTACTATCCGTCCTTCTCTACCAGCACGCTGATGTTCACCGGCAGTGGCAAGTCCATGATCGTTGACAGCACCGGCAAGACCACCTTTGAGTACGATGGCTACCTCAGTGCGCTTTCCAACAGCGATGACCTCTACACCTACACCGAAGACGAGAAGGAGTACGCCATCGACAGCAAGGGCAACCTTGTGCTCAAGGACGGCTACGAGGACGTCTACGCCTGCTACCATGGCATGTTTGTGGTGACTGACGACGGCGTCACCAAGATCGTGGACAGCAACGGCAACGTGCTCGCCGACGACCTGCAGGAGTTCACGCCTCAGGAGACCCTTCCTGGCGTCATTACCTACAAGAACACCAACGACAAGTATGCGCTGTGCTTCTCAGACGGTAGGGTTGTGGAGGCAACAGACTCTTCCAGCAGCTCGCTTGCCTTTGAGGACGAGGATGGCAACTGCCTGGTGCTGGCCGACGGAACGTTCTCGCTCAAAGTGGACTACAGCGACGCACTTGACAAGGGCCTGATTAGTGGCCGTGGCGACGATAACATGAGCACCTACGGGCTCTACGATCTCTTTACGGGCAAGGAGCTGCTCGACAGCTCGTATACGGCCATCGAAGACGCTGGCGGTTACATCTTTGCGCGCAAGGATGGTGTCTGCACCGTGTACGAGGCCAAGCTCGTGCAGGACTAAAGGCTGCGGCGTCGGCTGATTGGGCCTAGGGTCTGATTGGGCCTAGAAAGACTCACATGATTGGGGCCACCGTGGGGTTTTGCGGTGGCCCTGCTTTTGTTCTGGATATGGTGCACACCTAGCGGGTGAGAGTCCTGGGTGCGCCCGGCAGCGGGAAGCGCGCATCCGATGGCAAGGGTATCCGTCGCGGGGCGGAATCCGGCGGAAGTTGGAGGTAGAGTCCTGACTTGAGGAACGCGAGCTGCAGGGGTTTGGCGTAGAGGGCGAGTCCGCTAAAACGAGTCGAGTTCGTTGCTCGAATATGGCGCGACGTACGCCTAAGCTTGCAGCGCTTTTCGCTGGTGGCACGGGTAAAGTTTACTTAGCTTTTGGGTTTATTACTGGAGGTGCGCATGAAAAAGATGCATGGACTTTTGGCCACAGTTCTTGGCTTGACTTTGGCCTGTGGCCTTTATGGCTGCGGCGGGTCGAGCGAGCCGACGACATCTGCCGACACTGATGCTCCCGCGGAGGAGCTTGCCGAGAATGAGGGGGCCGCAGAGGAGGCCTCAAATACCGGTGCGGGAGAGTTTGGCACGACGCTACCGAGCTGCAACTATCACTACAAGCTCAACGAGATCTCATCGTTTGACAACGTCAATCGTGGGCTAAGTATTGAGCGACAGGCTGCCATCAACTATGACGAGAACGACAAGGCGCTGCTGATTGGTCTCGACGGCAAGCCGATGCTCGACGGCCAGGCAATTCGCGGTATAGATTACCTTGCCAATGGCGTCTACACGTACGCGGCGGACGTCGAGGAAGTCAACAGCTGGGGTCTGGTCTCACTGACCGACGGCATGCTGCTTGGCCCAGAGGCCGCCTTGGTCTCCTATAAGACCGATGATCCCGCCGACGCGCGCTTCCTCGAGGTCATCTACGCCACCGAGGAGACGGACAACAAGGACGAGTGCTTCGTCTTTGCCACTGACGCATTATTTAAGCTGAGCCCAGACGACGAAGACGTCATGTACAAGGGCTTCGGCAAAGTGTACGACCTCAAGAACAAGAGGTTCATTGAGGGCGTGCAGATTGACAACGCTGGCCAAAATGCGCTGCAAGACCTTGGCGACTCCTTTGTGGTCGCGGGCACCGACGGTGTCTGGACCATGTACGACGAAAACGGAAAGGCTCTTATGAGCAGCGACAGTATCACTGGTTTCTCGTCGAGCTCGCTGGTAATGCGTGATGGTGACAAGTCCATGATTGTCGACAGCAGCGGTAAGACAACTTTTGAGACCGAGGACATCATTAGTGCGATTTCGGGCACAGCTGACTTCTACAGGCTGAACAAGGACGAGAAGGGTTACATCATCGACACCAATGGCGACCTTGTGCTTGAAGACGGACATGAGGAAATCAACGCCGCTTACAGCGGCATGTTCGTCGTGACCGATGGCGATACCGGCAAGATTGTCGACAGCAACGGCAACGTGCTCGCCGATGACGTGCAGGCGTATTCAACCGAAGAGGTTCTTCCTGGCATCATCACCTACAAGAACACCAGCGACAAGTATGCGCTGTGCCTCTCTGACGGTAGGGTCATAGAGGCCGGAGACTATCCCAGCGACTGGCTTGTGTTTGACGATGATGACGACAACTGTCTGGTGCTTGCCGACGGGACGTTCTCGCTCAAGGTCGGCAACAACGAAACTATTGGCAAGGGATTGGTAGACGGCCGCGGTGACGACAGCGTGAACACATATGGGGTCTACGACCTCTTTACTGGTAAGGAGCTACTCGACAGCTCGTACGAGAGGATTCATGGGGTCGGCGGTTACATCTTTGCCCTCAAGGATGGTACTTGGACCGTGTACGAGGCGGAGCTTGTGCAGGACTAAGGGCCGAGGGCTGGTCGACTAGGGTTCTGACTCTGTATGACTTGGGCCACCGTGGGAATCTGCGGTGGCCCTTTTTATGTGGCAACGAGAGCTGCGACGGTTGTTGAGGTTGGGCTGATGTTGTGTGGAGTCTGCAAGGGATTGCGGGTGTGCGCGGCGAGCATGGGGCTCATATAAAAAACCGCGCGATGACCTTTCGTCGATCGCGCGGTTTGTTTGCGTTTGGGGCGCTTGAGGCAGTGTGACTCGACCCTACGCGGCCGTTCCCACAGGCTTGCCCGCTGCGTTGCGATTCTGCTGGAATGCGAAGCAGGCCAAGGTGTACCCAACATACGAAAGCAGCGTCACGAGAATGCCCAGGACTGCATAGAGGGTCGCTCCATAGCTAAACATGGGGATGTAGCTGGAAATAATGCGAAAAACGCTAACGGCAGCCACTACCATCATGCCAATGGGGGCAATCATGCGATCGGGCAGTAGGTCAAACGCTCCAAGGGCAAGGAACACGGCGAACGAAATGGAGAACAAGAGGCTAAAGATATTTCCAAGGTAGTAGCTAAAAGGCAAGTATGAAACCTGCGCTGTCATAAACATGGTCCTCACTGCAAGGATGACGTTCAAAACAGTGTCGACCGCCTGTGCTGCAGCGATTGCCTTTGGCCCCCACGCCGGCTTGATGAGGCAGATGATTCCCGCCGCAAGGAACGGGGGAACGTAGAGAAGCGGTATGAATCCGTGGTTTGTGATTGCGGTGATTACCTCGATTGGAGCTGCTATGCACAGCATGATGCCGGCGATTATGGCAAGCGGGCTGTCGAGGTCGTTCTTCGTGCTCTGTGCAGTCTGCTGAGGCTGGGCGGCGAAGGGTATCGTCTGAGGTGCCTGGTTTGGTACAGGCTGCTGACGGGCGGGTTGTGGTGCGGGAGCCTGCGGTGTTGGAGTGGTGGGGCCGCTTATGATGACGTCCGTCGAGGCGCCGCAGATGGGACAAAACTTAGCTGAGTCGACAATCTGGTTGCCGCAGTTGCTGCAAAACATGGAGGTCCTTCCCTCGATTGCAAAACGTGCCTACCCATCATAAGGCTTCCTTGTACGAAATGGACTCAAATGAAGATGAGATGCGTGCTGGTGCGCAGGGATTGTTAGATATGGCTGTTGATGGGGCTTTTGGTTGTCGTGGACTTCGTTGGGTCAATCGTGTGCCTTCCGACCAGCCCAACATGACATTGGACGTGCGTTCTTTGCTCAACGACACACTCAACCAACGACATTCTGAGCTAAAAGGGCTTGCTTATCGCTTTCCAGTGTACAGTCCGCAGAAAACCGCACGATAAGCGTCATGTCACAGCTCTGGTGGGGGTCGGGGCGGCAATCGTTTTTTCTGCCTCGCCCTTCCATGTCACGGTATGTCAGTTACGCAAAGTAGATTCGTGCTTGGTCGTAGTATTAGCTCTCTGCGACCTGCGGTTTTGTCCGTGACTACTCCGGCAACTGCGATTCTACTTTGCGCAGCTGACATACCGTGCGCAGCCCTGCGCCGTGAGTCGCTTGCCATTAAGTTGAGCGTTAACTTTGCGGGCTGGCATTGTCCACTATGATGATGCGCATGCCGCCTTTTGCGGTTCACAGTAAGATTTGGGGAGGATCGAACCATGACGAAAGCCGAAATTGAGGCCTATATCCTCAGCAGCCTTGAGGTTGCGACTGATCACTCGTTTGAAGGGGACCCCACCGTCACCATCTTTAGGCGGCTCGACAACAACCAGCGTTTTGCCGCAACAAAGAACGTGGGGTCCCGTTCCGTTAACGTGGAGCGAGCCGGCCGCATCGACATACTAAACCTGTGTGTAAGTCCGCGGCTCGTTGCGACCCTTCGCGAGCGTGAGGGCTTTAGGCCCGCATGGCGCATGAACCGCAACAAGTGGGTCACCATCCTTCTTGACGGCACGGTTCCAGATGATGAGATTCGCACTTACATCGAAGAGGCCTACAAAAACGTTGGTAAGAAGGGCGGCAAGAGGTAAGGCCGATATGTGTGGTAGGTCAAGACTCAATGCATCAGCTCATGACAAAGCTTTTATGCCTGACTCTGGCATGCGCTACGATGGTGACCACAAGCCATGGTGAGGGAGAGCCGATGAGCAATCGTGAAGAGCGGCCGCACTGGCCAATTTGGGTCTACTACGTGGGTACTCTGGGTGCCGTTGTTCTGCTGGCCACCGCTTACATGCTAACTTGGCGTCGGTTTGGCGTGGCCGCCCTTGTGGTGCTGGTCGCTTCGATTCTGGTGATGATCGCTTGGATGATTGAGGGCCTGCGATGGCATCGCAGGCAAGCTCGCCGAGCCGAGGAGCAGGCTCGTCTTGCTCAGGAACAGGCTCGCGCAGCCGAACGTGCCGCGCAGCTGCAGCGCGAGGCGCAGGCGGCTGGCCGCCGGGCAGCTCAGCAGGTCAATGCCAGGCGGACGGTGTCCCATGGCGGCATGTCTATCACGGTGCATCGCGCGCCGTCACGTACTGCCGAGGACAAGGCCAAACAAGGGGAGTAACGACGGGCAAGGCGCTAGCCATCTGGGCTTGGCTGGGCAGCTGGTGCGCTGGTCTCTTGCACCGGCCCCGGCATTTCGCTTGAAGGGCATGCAGAAACAGAAGGAATTGCTGGTCTGTGCGCGTGACGGCGCAGCTGGTCAGGCGTACCATCTTGGTGGCTGTGGAACGTCCGCATCGCAGCCGCAGGCAGTATTGCCGCAGGTTGTTTGGAGGGCTCGTTGAGCAAGGTGATGGCGCACATATGGCAGGTGCTGTGGGGGTTCCCGCAGACGGTGCTGGGGCTTATGCTGCGCTTTGCCCTTCGCGGACCGCGCCGACACTACCAGTACCGAACGGCATACGTTACCGAGTGGAACCTCAACGCAGGCTTTACCTCGGGGATGTTCATCTTTGTGCCGCGCGACTGCCCACGGCGGCTCTTGGCCCACGAGTACGGGCATACGTTGCAGTCGTTGCTTCTTGGGCCACTCTACCTGCCGGTTGTTGTGTTTCCATCGCTGGTGTGGGCGGGAACGCCTCGGCTCCAGCACTATCGCTCCGCACGCGGCTATTCTTACTACCGCTTTCCCGTTGAGCGGTGGGCCAACCTGTTGGCAGAGCGCGTGACAGGGGAGCAGCCCGAGGGCTGGTATGAGCGGCGTGAGAGGCACAGGATCAAGGTCGAGCGCGCGTCAGACCCCAAACCAGAACGAGAGATCGAGTCGAAGTCTGATTGATCAACGACCGAGCCACTGTTTGCGCTTTGGAGTGATCGATGGAGGCGAGTTAGCATGAGCGGACTGACCAAGATGCCAACCGTAGCTTGGCTTCTTACAGCTCTGCTGCTTTCTGTGGGGATTGCCGCCTGTGGTTCGAGCGTCGAACGGGCAGAGGACTCGCAGGTCGAGTCTGAGTTTAGCGTGTTGGACAAAAGTGCTGGTGACGGAGCTAGTGAAGCGGACGCCGACGCAGTCGACGGCGGAAGCGAGATGCCTGTCGGCGACGATGCGGACGGCAATGCCGTGCCGGATTCTGCGGGTGACGCCGGCAACGGGCCATTAGCCCATGACTACGGATTCCCAGTGAGCGGCGCAGGCGATATGTATGCGTACGTGTCAAGGGTCTCGTATATGAGCAAGCTGTCCGAGGGAATGCACAACGGTGAGACGAGCGGGGTCTTTGTCGCAAGAAGTGCCGAGGAATGGGAGAGCCTCAGGAGCTTTTTCGCAGCGGTCAATTCCAACGCTCCTGTCGGCGAGAGCGTCAATGCCGATGAGCCAGAAACGACGGGAGATCTTGCCTTTGAGGACATTCCAAGTTTCGAGCAAAGCTTCTTCGACGCAGGTGGCTCGCTGGTCGTCAAGTATGCCGACCTCTCGTCGAGCGGGCTCAATCCCACAATTGTGAGTGCCTCTGTTTCGGGCGAGGTTGTTACCGTGCAATACGACGACGGCTCCGAGCCCGGAATGATGTACACACAAGATATGAGCGGTTTTGCGGTGGTCATCGAGGTGCCGGCGGGGCAGACCGTGACTTCGGTGAACCTGGAGACGAAGTGAGCCAGGCACGTTGGTGGCGTCCGCACGCGCAGCAATCTTGGAGGGAGGCCTGGCATGGTGGTCGCGCTGGTGCTCTTGGGGCTCATTAACATCTGCTATGGCGTGAGCGTAATGCTGCTTAACTCCGGCACGGGCTTCTTTGTCGTTTGGTACGCAATTGGTGCAGCGTGGCTTGGCTTGGCGGTTGCGCTCCACACAGGCCTTTGGGCCTCGCTCCCTGCGCTTGTCAAACGTATCGCCGCAGTTCTCTTTGTGGGAGTACTTGCTGCGCTTGTGCTTTCGTGGGGTCTCATTGCCACCGAGTTCAAGGCGCAGGGCGAAGACGACCTGGATTACCTCATCGTGCTTGGCGCGCAGATCTACAACGATGGGAGCCCCAGCCCATCGCTGCGCTACCGGCTCGATGCTGCGCTGGCGTACCTGGAACAAAACCCAGATACAAGGGTCATAGTATCTGGTGGCAAGGGCCCAAACGAGCCCTATGCGGAGGCCAGGGGCATGGCTGCCTATCTGATGAATCATGGCGTCGCACGGGAGCGCATTCTTTTGGAGAGTCGCTCAGAGAGCACGCTGCAAAACATTACATTCTCCATGGCGCTCATGGATTCGCGCGAGAGCAGCGTGGGTATTGTGACGAACGACTTCCACGTGTATCGCGCTGTGCATATTGCGCGCAAGGCTGGGCTTGCGCATGCATGCGGTATAGCCGGCTACTCCACGCCGCTTTACCTTCCCAACAACCTGTTGCGCGAGAGCTTGGGATTGGCAAAGGACTTCGCAGTGGGCAACATTTAGGTTGCGTGTGGAGCGCATCCAGGGTTGTGCGTTGCGGCGGCTGATGCGTTCGTGTTAGCGCTGGCTTGGCGATATGCGATTCCCTAGCGCGGCCTGCCCCCCTTCGGTCCAGATGCAGTCATGCGCCTCGAGCCAGCTGATGGCCAGGTCCCTGCGGTGCTGCTCCCGGTACGCGTAGTAATCGTCGAGCAAGTCGTGCCGGGCTGGCACCATGCGTTGAGCTGACAGCGCTTCGCTGATACGTTCGTCGCGATTGCCCTGCTAGATGACGATGCCTGCCAGATGGTCGCACTCGTGTTGGATGACCTCGGCAACAAAGCCCTGGTAGTTGGCGGTGTGCTCGCGTAGGTCGGTGTCCTGCCACGTCACGGTGATGCGGCGATAGCGGGTGGTGGGGCGCTTGCCCTCAAGCGACAGGCAGCCCTCCTCGGTTTGGTAGGGACCCTGCTGGCGTGTGATCTGCGGGTTGAGCATGACCTGGGGCTGCTTGCGGTCGTCAAAGAAGGCGATGATCGCCTTGTTCTGCCCAATCATGTTGGCTGCCATGCCGGCACAAGTGTCCTCGTGCGCGACCAGCGTGTCGAGCAGGTCTTGAGCCACATTGAGGTCGTCAGAGCTTGCAGCCTCGGCCTTTCGTGAGAGCATGATGCGGGATCGGACAATGGGACGTTGCATGAGGGCTTCTTTCGACTAGTCATAGGTAGGTTCATCATAGCCAAGCGGAGTCGCGTGAGCTTGGTCGACCCTAAGTGGCAAGAAACGGGCGTTTTGGCAATCGAATTTTGCTTAAACGGTTGGAAGATGAGTTGCGGGGGCATGCTGGCCATAAAAGCGCAGGTCAGAGCGTTGTGGCAGTCTCTGTAATTTCAGATAGTATCCCTGGTAGACGAACCAAAGGAAAAACCGATTGCCATAACGCGCGATTCTTGCCACTTAGGCGGGAACTTGCTTCACAAGCTCATCCAGAAACCGTGTGCCACAAAGCCCGATGTTCTGAATGCGCATGTATAACTGAGCGTCAGTGTGCGGGCTCGACGGAAGCGACAAAATAGGCCCGCGCACATGGCGCGGGCACAGTCGAGCACTATCTAGGGATTGTCCCGAGCCTTACAGCAGGCCCTCAACGCAGGCACGTACGTCGGTCATGTCAGCAGTAGGCTCAAAGCGTGCCACCACGTTACCCTCGCGGTCGATGACAAACTTGGTGAAGTTCCACTTGATGTCGGGGTTGTTCTTGTAGTCGGGATCAATCTTGGCCAGGTGCTGGTCCATAAAGCCGGCCGTCTTGCCCTCGCCAAAGCCCTCAAAGCCCTTCTGGCTCTTGAGCCAGGTGTAGAGCGCAAGCTCGTTCTCGCCGTTGACGTCGGACTTGGTCATCTGCGGGAACTGCGTGCCGTAGTTGAGGGTGCAGAACTCGTGGACCTCGTCGTCGGTGCCGGGGGTCTGGGCGCCAAACTGGTTGCAGGGCACGTCCAAAATCTCAAGGCCCTTGTCGTGCAGGTCCTCCCACATCTGCTCGAGCGGCTCGTAATGCGGGGTAAAGCCGCAGCCGGTTGCCGTGTTGACGACGATGACGACCTTGCCAGCAAAGCCGGCCATCTTGACCTCGTTGCCCTGCGGATCGGTGACGCTGTAATCATAGAAACCCATGGCAGCTCCCATCTGCTGGATGACATTGCACTCAGCATACGGTCTCATGAAATTACGCGCAAGAATAAAAAATGGCCCACAAAGCTTTATCGTACAAGGTAGCTCAGGGCAAAAATAGCGGCGGAATGGTGGGCACGCCTGCGTGACATCTGTCAGGAGTGTGCGGTCCGCATCTGCGCAGCTATTATGCCGAGCGCTGCTAGCGCAGAACTCCGTCAGGTCTCAAACCTCACTCATCTAAAAGCAGATGTGCAAGTTACGTACTTCGAACAAAGTTGTGAGTGGTTGTTGCCGCGTCGGTCACGGCCCTTATACTGACATGGTAAGAAAGCGCGCCGAGTGGTGCTACATACTCGGCAGACGGATGCAAAGGGGACCGCATGGGAGCCTTTTTCGGGGCAGCATCGAAGCGCGAGGTTGCGCTGGACGTTTTCTTTGGAGTCGACTACCACTCCCATTTGGGCACGCGCCGCGCAGGCATGGTGCTTTGGGATGGGTCTGAGGGCTTCTCTCGAGAGATTCACTCTATTGAGAACACTCCCTTCCGCACTAAGTTCGAGAAGGACCTGCCGGGCTTTAAGGGTAACGTGGGCATGGGGTGCATCTCCGACTCCGACCCGCAGCCGTTGCTCGTTCGCTCGCACCTGGGCGTGTTTTCGGTGGCCACCGTTGGCGCCATCAACAACGCCGACGCTCTCATTCAGTCGTTCACGGGCGTAGGGCACCAGTTCATGGCCATGAGCTCGGGCGACGTCAACGCAACCGAGCTGGTGGCGGCCCTCATCAACACGCAGAGCGATCTGGTGAGCGGCATCCAGTATGCACAGGACATGATCGAGGGCTCGCTCACCCTGCTCGTTATGACCAACAAGGGCGAGCTCATTGCCGCGCGCGACCGCATGGGTCGCCTGCCGGTGCTCATTGGCCGTGACGACGACGGCTACTGCGTGACCTTTGAGAGCTTTGCCTATGGCAAGCTTGGTTATGTGGACGCCTACGAGCTGGGCTCGGGCGAGATCGTGCGCATTACGGCCGAGGGCTTTGAGACGCTTGCGCCTGCGCGCGACGAGATGCGCATCTGCGCCTTCCTTTGGGTGTACTACGGTTACCCCAACTCCAACTACGAGGGCGTCAACGTGGAGACCATGCGCTACCGCAACGGCGCAATCATGGCGCGTGATGACGCCGAGCACGGCCTTTTGCCCGATGTTGACTACGTGGCAGGCGTGCCCGACAGCGGACTGCCTCACGGCATTGGCTACGCGACGGAGAGCCGCAAGCCCTTTGCCCGACCGTTTGTGAAGTACACGCCCACGTGGCCGCGCTCGTTCATGCCTGCCAATCAGGAGGTTCGCAACCGCGTGGCAAAGATGAAGCAGATTCCCGTGCCCGAGCTCATCGAAGGCAAGAAGCTGCTGTTTGTGGACGACTCCATTGTTCGCGGCACCCAGCTGCGGGAGACGATCGACTTCCTCTACGGCGCTGGCGCGGCCGAGATTCACATGCGCTCGGCATGCCCGCCCATCATGTACGGCTGCAAGTACCTGTCGTTCTCGCGCAGTCGCTCCGACTACGAGCTCATCGCGCGCCGCAAGGTGCTTGAGCTTGAGGGCGAGGCGGGCGAGCAGCATCTCGACGAGTACGCCAACAGCCACACCGAGCGCGGCCAGTGCATGCTCAAGGCCATCTGCGAGGAGATGGGCTTTGACTCGCTCAACTACCAGACGCTCGACGGCCTGCTTGATGCCATTGGCATCGACCGCAAGATGGTCTGCACCTACTGCTGGAGCGGCAAGGAGTAACTAGCGCGACTCGGGCCACTGGGGAATCCGTCCCCAACAGACGGCTTCCCACCAAGAGGAACCGTCCCCAATGTCCGGGGTGGGACCTCTTGTCGTTTGGGGCATATCGTCTATCGGCGGCGGTGCAATCCGCCGCCTTCTCTCTTAGTAAGATGAAGGGTGGTCTGTACCCGCATCCGAAAGGAGACACGCATGTTGCATAAGACGCTCAAGGCCTTCCCCGACGAGTTCCTTTGGGGCGCCTCCACATCCGCGTACCAGGTAGAGGGTGCCGCTCTCACCAACGGCAAGGGCCCGTCCGTCCAGGATGTCAAGGAGCCGCCCGCAGGCACCAGTGGCTTTGAAGTCGCCGCCGACCAGTATCACCACTTCAAGGAAGACGTGGCCCTGATGGCTGAGATGGGCTTCAAGACCTATCGCTTCTCCATCAGCTGGGCGCGCCTGCTCCCCAAGGGCACGGGCGAGGTCAACGAGGAAGGCGTGCAGTACTACTCCGACCTCATCGACGAGTGCCTCAAGTACGACATCCAGCCGCTGGTGACCATGTATCACTTTGACCTTCCCGCGGCGCTCGACGAGCAGGGCGGCTGGGCCAACCGTGCCACCGTGGACGCATTCGTGGAGTTCAGCGAGCTCATGTTCAAGAGCTACGGCGACCGCGTGAAGTACTGGCTCACCATCAACGAGCAGAACATGATGACGCTCGCCGCTGGCGCCGTGCTGGGCGTTGACACCTCGGCCCCTGGCGCGCAAAAGCGCATCTATGAGATGAACCATCACATGCTGCTCGCCCAGGCCAAGGCCATGAACCTCTGCCACGAGATGCTGCCTAACGCAAAGATTGGCCCCGCTCCCAACATCGCGCTGGTGTATCCCCAGACCTGCAAGCCCGAGGACGTGCTGGCCGCCCAGAACATGAACGCCCTGCGCAACTGGCTCTACCTCGACATGGCCGTGTTTGGCATCTACAACAACATCGCTTGGAGCTATCTGGCCGAGATTGACGCCACGCCCGAGAACATCCTGCCTGGCGACATGGAGCTCATGGCCTCCGCAAAGCCCGACTTCATCGCCTTCAACTACTACAGCACCGCCACGGTCAAGATGCCCGACGCCGACGCCGAGAGCACCAAGGGCGACCAGCAGCGTGGCGCCACCATCGCCGGCTTCTCGCAGGGCGTGAGCAATCCCAACTTCCAGAAGACCGAGTTTGGCTGGGAGATTGACCCGGTGGGCTTCCGCAACACGCTGCGCGAGGTGTACAGCCGCTACCACCTGCCGATCATCATCACCGAGAACGGCCTTGGTGCCTACGACAAGCTCGAGCAGGACGAGAACGGCAACGACGTGGTGCACGACCCCTACCGCATCGACTACCTGCGCGCCCACATCGAGCAGATGCGCCTGGCCATCACCGACGGCGTCGAGATGATGGGCTACTGCCCGTGGAGCGCCGTGGACCTCATCTCCACGCACGAGGGCTTTGTGAAGCGCTACGGCTTCATCTTCGTCAACCGCGAGGAGTTTGACCTGCTTGACCTGCGCCGCGTGCGCAAGGACTCCTTCTTCTGGTACAAGAAGGTCATCGCGAGCAAGGGAACCGATCTGGCATAACGGCTAGCCATCCATCTGACAGTCTGGCACAGCAAAGGGACCTCGTGGCAAAGCGCCGCGAGGCCCCTCGTTTTCTCAGGCGTGTGGCGGCCCTACAGCACGCGCGTGGGGTCGAGCCAGCTGGGCTGCTCGCGGCTGATCACGCGCGCACAGGCATACGCGCGGGGGAGCGAGAGCACCGAAGCTCCGCGATAGGCGCCGGAGGGCTGCAGGTCGAGCACGAGCGCGCAGTCAACCTGCCCATACTCCACCAGGCAGAGCGGTACCAAAATCTTGGTGCGGTTCTCGGTGGGGTCGTAGACGGGCGCGGCCAGGCGGTAGCTTGCCTTGACCGAGCGCATTGCCTGCTCAACGGCATCGTCGAGCGCGCGACGAATGCGACGGTAGGCCCCGCTGTCCTGCTTGATCGCACGGGAAAGTCGCGTGAGGTCCTCGCTGCTGATCTGCGAGCCGCTCTTTAGAATCTGAGAGGCCTCGGCGTTGCCGTCAAGTCGCTCGGCGAGGAACGCGCGTGGGAGCCTTCCCAGCTGGCGGCCAAGGATCGTGTCGAGGTCAAGGATCACCATGCGGCCAGGCGCGGGCACGACCGACTCGAGAGAAGAGAGATAGACGGGCTGGTCGGGGAGCTGGGCGATGGTGCCCGTGAGGCGCGCGCCCAGCTCGCCAGAGCCAGCCGTCGCAAAGCCCTCAAACGCATAGGGGATGTCGCCCTTGCGCGCGGAAAGGCAGGCGTAGATGTCCTCGCCAAACGAGGTGGTCAGGCCGGTGTTGAAGGCGGCAAAGGACCCGTCGAGCGAGTGCGCAATGCCCTCCTGGCAGCGAATGCGGTGGAAGGTGCAGGTGATGTAGTCGCGCAGGATGCCGTAGCGGCTGTTTTGCCCAACGCCCTCGCCGGGGAGGTTCCAGCGCTCGGGCGCAGCCATCGTGGCGAGCGAGCCAAGGAAGGAGTCCCACGTGCCAATGACCACCTGCTGCGCCAGCTCGCGCACGGGGCTCAGCGACAGGTTGGAGGCGGTGCTGCAGAGGTCCGCCCATGCGCCTTCGTCCACCGCGGGAAGTCCCTCAAAGCCAACCGAGCCATGCGAGGTGCCGGTTCCGTCGTCACCGTTTACCAGTGCCAGGTTCCATCGCTTGCCAAACGAGGTCCTCGTGGCCTTGCGGAGCGTGACCTGGATGGGCTTGCCGTCTTCGAGCTGATAGCGCAGCGGGAAGGTCACGCGGTTGCGAGAGCCAGAGAGGCTTGCCGTGGAGCGGGCAACGCGCCAGTCCTCGTCAAGCACGGCGAGCGGCTCGACCTCGTAGGGAAGCAGCTGGTAGAGCGCGCGCAGCAGGGCGTCCTTGCACGAGACCTCGCTGGCAAAGTCCTGTGGGAGGTCGTCGAGCGGGATGGGGGAGGAACCCTTGGCACGCGCGGGTGCCACCGGCTTTGGCTCGGGTGCCACGGGGGGCACTGGGGTCTCGGCGCTCTGCTGCAGCGCAAGCTCGCGCTCCATGTCCTCGTAGGGGTCATAGGTGATCGTGAGCGAGATGGGCTCAGGCTCGGGAGCTGCGGGTGCGGCTGGCGCGGCCTCAGGCTCTGCTGGTGCGGCCTCGGGTTCTGCCGGCGCGGGCGCGGGTTCTGCCGCGGAAGGCGTCCCGACCTCGGGTTCTTCTGCTGCAGCGGGCAGTACCTCGGCCGCCGACTCCTTGACCTGGCTCTCAGGCTCTGGCGCCTGCGGCTCAACGGGCTCTGCCTGTTCCTGCGCAGCGGCCTCGCCCTTCTTGGCAGCCTCTTCCTCGGCCGCACGAGCCTCTGCCAAAACCTGCGCGAGGGTCTTTGCCTCGGAGTGAGCTGCGGGCGCGGCCTCGGCATCCTTTGAGTCGCTGCCCTCTTTGGCAGCTGGCTCGCTGGTAGGCGCCTCAGCTGTGGCATCCGCGGCCACTTGTTCGGCTGCGGCCGCCTGCTCCTTGGCGGCCTCCTCCGCGGCCAGAGCCTCGGCGGCGGCAGCTTCCTCTGCGGCGCGTGCGGCGGCCTCCGCCTCGGCAACCGCGGCCTCCTCGGCTGCGCGCGCCTCTGCGGCCTCGCGGTCGCGACGCTGCTTGCCGGGCTTCACTGCCTTGAGGGACTTCTTGCCGCCCTTCTTTTTCTTCCAGGTTTTGGGGCCACCGGCGGCCTTCTTGGGGCTTGGCTCCTGCTTTTGCTCGGGCTCGGCGAGCATCTGGTCCCACTCCTCGTTGCGCAAGACCGTAGCGTAGGCACGCCCCTTCTTGAACATCGTGAGCTTGAGAAAGTCCGGGCAGGCCTCAACAAGCTCCTGGATAGTGTCGCATTCCAGGTCCTGCGCAATGATGTCGTCTGCAGCCAAGACCTCCTCGACACGGGGCAAAAGGGTCTGCTTGCCAAAGCCCAGTTCGCGAGAAAGCAGCTGGTAGAGATAGAGTTTGAAGCCAGGAGTGACCTTAGCCATGGTGGACCTCCCAAAAGCGTGGCCCTGTGCGGGCCCTCGGTTGCGAACTTCTAGGATACTCCACCGCCGCAGCAACTTTACTCACATACCGTTTGGGGAATGCATGCGCCAAAGCAAGGGCGCCCGCTTCTGCAGGCGCCCTCAGCTACTTGGCTTCGTCTTCGCGACGGATCCTGAACACGTTGATGGTCTCAACGTCCGGGCAGCAGAAGGTTGCCTCGCCGTCGGGTTGCCCGGGAATCGAGCCGCCGTAACGCAGGATGTCTATGTAGAGAAAGGCGACGTGTGCTGCCATGGGGCAGAGCTCGCCGCGCTCGGTGTCAAAGTCGTACTTGTCGCCCACGCAATGGCCTCGGTGGCAGGGGAGCGGCCCAAGCCGGTCAATCAGCTCGATGGAGATCTTTGGCCGCGCGCTCATCGCTTGATGCTCCCAAGGTAGCGCTCGAGCGGAATGCCCTTGTAGGTGTCGGTTGCAAACTGGTTCTTGCGGATGAGGTCTTTCACTACGTGCATCGCGCAAGCCGTGGCGTCCTCGAGGGTCTGCCCAGAGAGCTTCTTGCCCATGAGCACCGAGGTAAAGACATCGCCCGTTCCGGGGAAGCGCACCGGTACCTCCTCAAAGGGGATCACAAAGCTCTCGTCACGCTCGTGGTCGTAGCCAATCACGGCCGTGCGGCCTTCGACGGCAGCACTCGTCACCACAACAGAGCGCTGGCAAATGCGACGCATGCAATCAATCAGGCGTGTGACGCCACTCTCGGACATTCCCTGGGCACCGGCATAAGGCGCGCCGGTCAGCAGGCAGGCCTCGGTGTAGTTGGGCACGGCAACGTCGGCGAGCGACACGAGCCTACGCATGTGCTCTACCGCCCCGCGGCCGATTCCGTTGTAGAGCTTGCCCTCGTCGCCCATGATGGGGTCAACAAACACCGGCACGCCCCTCTCCTGCTGCTTGGCACAAAAGTCGGCGATGAGCTCCGACTGACGGTCGCAAGTGATGAAGCCGGTCGACACAGCGTCAAAAGAAAAGCCGAGCTCATCCCATACGCGCAGGGTCCCGGCTATGTAGTCGGTCGTGTCGAGGATCTCAAACTTGCCGTAGTCGAGCGTGTTCGAGACGAGTGCGGTGGGCAGGGTGTAGATGTCGTAGCCCATGTGCGTGAGCACGGGCATCATGGCACCCAGGGCCACCTTGCCATAGCCAGCCAGGTCGTTGATGAGGAGCAGCTTCTCGGTCATGATTGCAGCCTTTCGGGCCTGTTGGGAATCCGTGGCCCTAAAGCTTAGCCGCCCCTTTGCGTGCTGTCGCAACATGCCCAACCATTGAAACCGTGCTGTATCACGCGCGTAACACATAAGGTTTTATGCAACGAGCTACTTTCCAAAGAGGAGGGTCAGAACCTCGCGGCACCACTGTTGGGGCATGCTGCCCGTAGGCGTGGGGGCCGCGACCGGGCAGAGCTCTTGCCCAAGCCTGCGCGCGTCACGAAGCGCCCGGTAAAGGTGGTAGTCGCTCGAAACCACGCAGCGCTGTCCCGCAAAGCCCCGCTCGTCTAGCAGGGCACATGAGAAGAGGATGTTCTCCTTTGTGTTGCTGGCGCGTCGCTCTATGACGATGCGCTCTGGGTCAACGCCGCTCTCTACCAGATAGCTCGCCATGGCATCGGCCTCTGTGGTGCTGCCATCGGGCGTGGGGCCACCGCTCGCCACTATCGTGCGAAGCTTGCTCTCGTGCCAAAGGCGAGCGGCCACGTCAAGCCGCAGGCACAGCGTGTGGCAGGGACGCCCCTTTTTGATGGCGCCTCCCAGCACGATGAGCGCTGCCGCTTCTGAGACCTCGCATGCGGGATGGTAGGTGCGCCATAGCCGCCAGAACCAGAACGCAAGCATTGTCGTCATGGCTCCAAGGAGCAGCAGGGCGATGTCCCCCGTCATGCGCACTGCGGGAACAGGGGAGAGGCCTGCCAAGAGCGCCGCAGGAAGCAGCCCAAAGAGGGCGATGGGGATCATGCCAAAGGTCGTGCGGCCGTTGTGCGCGCAGAGGTAGTGGATGTTGGATGCCAGCGTGGCCGCGCAAAGCGCGCAGGCGCCAAGCCAGAGTGAGAGGGATACGCTCCGCTGCAGGGCAAAAAGCGAGCCGACACCAAGCGCTCCAAACCCGACAACCACACATAAGGTGACTGGCCGCAGGAGCCTTTCGGTGGCAAAGAGGGTCGATGAACGGGGCGTGGGCACAGCTCTCCTTAGGGGTGTTTTCACTGATACCTGAGTATCGCTGATGGGGTCACCGCGGCCCCTCGCAGCCACATCGGTAGGTGGATTTAGTATATATGTCTCGCTTTCATACGTTGCCTGTTGCCACTTTTGATGTGATTGTCGCTGTGAACACATCATCACTTACTCGTCACAGGGCACACATACCATCTCCTCATTTTTGTGGAGAAAACTCCCCGTTCGCCCCTTGCAAGGCCTGTCTCACAAGGTCGCGAGGGGGTAAAAGGGGTCGCGGTGGTAGAATTCACTCCTGTTAGCACGCCAAGGCAATCCAGCCACACGCACGCAACGACGGAAGGAGGTCGTGTGAGAAAGTCATTCGCGCGCTCTGCGCTTGCAATTGCACTCTCTACGACGCTCGTAGCTTCTGGTACCCCTACTCTTGCATTTGCAGCTTCCAGCACCGAGCTCCAGGCTCAGCTGAGCGAGGCCCAGGCAACTCTGCAGACCATGTCCGAAGAGGCCGCAGCCGCAGGCGAGAATCTTAACGATACGCTCTACCAGCTCGAGCAGACCCAGACCCAGATCGATCAGACAAGCCAAGAGATCACCAAGAAGGAGGGCGAGCTCACAGACGCACAGTCGATTCTCTCCGAGCGCGTTGCCTCCAACTACAAGGCCGGCGGCATCTCGCTCCTGAGCCTTGTTCTCGAGTCCTCCAGCTTTGAGGAGTTCGTGAGCAGCATCTACTACGCCGACAAGGTCAGCGCACGTGACGCCGAGGCCATTCAGACTGTCAAGACCGTCCGTGCCGAGCTGCAGGAGAAGAAGGACAACCTCGCCGCGCTCGAGTCCGAGCAGGAGTCCCTCGCAAAGCAGCAGGAGGCCCAGAAGGAAGAGCTTGACCAGCGTCAGGCCGAGCAGCAGGCCTATGTTGACGGCCTTTCGGCCGAGGTCCAGCAGAAGCTCGAGGAAGAGCGTCAGGCCGAGCTTGCCCGCCTCGAGGCCGAGCGCAAGGCAGCCGAGGAGGCCGCCGCACGTGCCGCCGAGGAAGAGGCCCAGCGTCAGGCCGCCGAGGAGGCTCAGCAGCAGGAGTCCTCTGACGACGAGGTGACCACGACCCCGTCGGCTCCCGTGGCAACGCCCACCCCTCAGCCCACCACTACAAATGTATCGGGCGACTCTTCGAGCATTCGCCAGACCATCGTGAACGCCGCTTACTCCCAGCTTGGCGTGCCGTATGTGTACGGCGCCTGCAGCCCTGGCGTCGCTTTTGACTGCTCTGGCTTCACCAGCTGGTGCTACTCGCAGGCGGGCATCTATATCCCGCACTCCTCTGCAGGCCAGTCGGGCTACATCAAGAGCACGGGCAGCCTTCAGCCGGGCGACCTCGTCATTTGGCTTGGTGGCGTAAACAGCGGCTCCGGTAACCACGTGGCCCTCTACGTTGGCAACGACCAGATCATTCACGCCAACGGCACGCTGGTCAAGCTTGACTCTCTGTCTGGACGCTCCGCCTACACCGTTGCGGGCTCGGTGCTGTAGTACAGGAAAGCATATGCATCCAAAAGGGGACGGCCAATGTGCCGTCCCTTTCTTTTATTTGCGATTTGCAACTGAATCGTGTGCTCAGGATGAGGACATCTCACGTGCCGTTTGTTGCCTGTCTGCACAATGGGAAATGCGCGATAATGTCTTGCGGTAGGTTTTACCAACAAAAGGAGAGACACTATGGCTAACCGTTTCGTTCTCAACAACATCAGCTACCACGGTTCTGGCGCCATCAAGGAGGTCCCCGGCGAGATCACCCGTCGCGGCTTCAAGAAGGCCTTCGTTGCCTCCGACCCCGATCTGGTCAAGTTTGGCGTTACCTCCAAGGTGACCGACCTGCTCGACGAGGCCGGCATCGCCTGGGAGCTCTTCAAGGAAATCAAGCCCAACCCCACCATCAAGAACGTCCAGGACGGCGTGGCTGCCTTCAAGGCCTCCGGCGCCGACTGCATCGTGGCTGTGGGTGGCGGTTCCGCCATGGACACCGCAAAGGCCATTGGTATCATTGCCGAGAACCCCGAGTACGCTGACGTCGTGAGCCTCGAGGGCGTTGCCGACACCAAGAACCATGCCACCTTCACCATCGCTGTTGCCACCACCGCTGGCACCGCCGCTGAGGTCACCATCAACTACGTCATCACCGACGTCGAGAAGGAGCGCAAGTTCGTCTGCGTCGACACCAACGACATCCCCGACGTTGCCGTCGTCGACCCCGACATGATGGCCTCCATGCCCGCCGGCCTGACTGCCGCCACCGGCATGGACGCACTGACCCACGCCATCGAGGGCTACACCACCCGTGGCGCCTGGGAGCTCTCCGACATGTTCCACTTCAAGGCCATCCAGCTCATCTCCCAGAACCTGCGCGACTCCTACGCCGAGGCCAAGAGCGGCCAGCCCGGCAGCGGCCGCGAGGGCATGGCCCTTGGCCAGTATGTTGCCGGCATGGGCTTCTCCAACGTGGGCCTGGGCATCGACCACGCCATGGCGCACACCCTCTCCGCCCACTATGACACCCCGCACGGCGTTGCCTGCGCCATGCTGCTCCCCATTGCTATGGAGTACAACAAGCCCGTCGTGACCAAGCGTCTGGCTGAGGTGGCCGTGGCCATGGGCGTTGACACCACCGGCATGACCGAGGACGAGGCCGCCGACGCCGCCATCGCCGCCGTCAAGCAGCTCTCCGCCGACGTCAACATTCCCAAGACCTGCGACGGCCTGGTTGAGGCTGACCTCGACCAGCTCGCTTCCGACGCTCTGGCCGATGCCTGCTACCCGGGCAACCCGCGTGAGGCCGACCACGAGACCGTCAAGGAGCTCTTCCGCAAGATCATGGCGTAGTTCTAGCCGCCAAGATACGCACGCCAAGGGGCAGGTCGCTGACCTGCCCCTTTTTGTTTCGATGCCCAGTTTACCCGTGAGTAGCTGTGGGACGCACCCGAGAGGTCGGTTGACCCGGGGGAGGGTGTGTCAGTGGGGACGTACACTTTGACACACGCGGAGAAACGTTCGTCTTGAAGGCGCGCCGCGGTCGAAGGCGCATGCCCCATGCCGGCTGGACTGCGTGTGTCAAAGTGTACCCCCACTGACACACCCGCCGGATGAGGCGCGGATTCGTCCCCCATGACACTCCCGGCGGCGGCCCGTCCCTCGGTCACCGCACGAAGTGGGCGAGGCACTCCACGTTGCCGTCGCCGCCGACTACGGGTGACTCTACTACTCCCGCGCAGGTGAACCCTGCTTCCTCAAACGACTTTCGTACGTCCAGAATCGCCTGCTGGCGGACCTTCTCGCTTGTGACCACGCCCTTGTGTGCCTTTGCCTCGCGCTTGCCGCACTCAAACTGGGGCTTGACGAGGCACACCACCTCGACAAGATCCGGTACGGCCGCAATGGCATCTACAAGCAGCCGGACCGAGATGAACGAGACGTCGATGCTTGCGATGTCCGCGCCTTCCAGATCGGCCGCAGACATGTTGCGGAAGTCGGTCTGCTCGTGCAGCGAGACGCGGGGGTCGCTTCTGAGCGGCTCGACCATCTGGTCTGTTCCCACGTCAACGGCAATGACACGAGCGGCCCCGTGCTGCAAGGCGCAGTCGGTAAATCCGCCGGTAGACGAGCCAATGTCAAGCAGCGTGCGTCCGGCTAGGTCAATCCCAAAGGCGTCGATCGCCCCCTCGAGCTTGAGGCCCCCGCGTGAGACATAGGGCATAACGCGACCAGTGAGCTCAATGGCATCTGTCTCGCTCACCTTGCGTGCGGGCTTGGTGCAGGGCTGCGCGTTAACGAGGACGTTTCCGGCCAAAATTGCCTCATGTGCCTTGGAGCGCGTGGGGAACATGCCGCGGGCTACCAGCTCGCTGTCAAGTCTTGTTGCCATGTTGGGTGGGCCTTTGTGTGGGTGGTCGTGTGTGTCATGCAAAGTCTACCTAATGTGTCGGCACGAAGCCCTGCCATTTGCGTCTCGACCTTGCGCTAGACTGGATTGTCATTATCCAAAGACCGTTGTGCGAGGCGTGAGATGGCTGCAGACAAACCCAAGCATGGTCGCCACCTTTCTGGTGGCAACGGCTCTCACTCCAGCGGCTCCGCTGGCGGTCGCGCTCGGTCTGCCAAGAGCTTTGTCGCGCGCTGCATTGGCGTTCTTGCGCTGGTTGCGGTTGTCTTTGCCTGCGCCTTCTCTGCCCAGCGCATGGGAATCGTGAGCTTTACCAGCGGTGCGGCGTCCCCGGAGTCAAGCACAAAACAGAGGGTTGCCGAGCGTGGCGCAGAGGTCGCGGTTGGGTTGGCCAAGCTCATTGGCGAGAGCGCGCAGGACCTGCCGAGGCCTTCGGGCTGGGTTGAGGGCCCAGATGGCTCCATGTACTACTACGACGAGCAGACGCATCGCCAGGCAAAGGGCTGGCTCGACCTGAGCGACGGTCGCTACTACTTTGACGAGCAGACCGGCGCCATGCATCTGGGCTGGCTCGAGCTCGACGGCAACCGCTATTGGCTCGACGACGGCACGCGTGCATCGCGCGGTACGCTCATGACCAGCACTTGGCTCGAGCTCGACGAGGGAAAATACCTGCTCTCATCCGAGGGCTCGGCGCTAATGGGCTGGCAGGAGGTCGACGGCCAGACGTACTGCTTTGGTGACGACGGGGCCATGAGGACTGGTTGGGCAGATGCCAGAGATGGCTCCAAGCGCTGGCTCAAGAGCGACGGCACCATGGCCACCAACGAGTGGATACAGATGGACGACGGTGTCTGGCAGGTGTTTGACGTGGACGGCACCTGGGTGACGCAGGACGAGATCATCCCGCCCAACGACGCCGAGCATGTGGAGCAGATGAGCGCTCGCCAATATGCGGTGGTGAGCGCGTGCGATGTCACCCCTTGGCCGGGCAAGGCCCTTTGTGCGCGCTGGGTCTCCGACGTCTTCATCAACGCGGGCGAGGGCGCTGTGGGTGGAGACGCGTGCGACATCGCAAACACCTGGTGTGTCTCGTCCGACCTATCCGACCTGCGTCCCGGTATGGTGATTGCGGTCCCGTCGCATCCGCGAACCGACAACGGCAAGATTTGGGGACATGTTTGCATCTACGTTGGCGGTGGATACGTGCGCGACAGCGGAACCTATGGCGTGCGAAAGGTGCAGCTCAGCAGCTGGTTTGCCTGGTTTGGTGCCACCAACACTCCAAGATGGGGGTGGGCAAACGGGGTAAGCCTGGCCTAACATATAAGTGATGGTATAAGTCTCTGCACAGGGGGAGAGCATGGCAAACATCTGTGACTACCTGCGTTGGCGCGGCGACATCTCGCTCGAGGAGCGTCCCTTCAACGACGTTGACAACATCATCCTGTCGGCGCTTTCCTACCTTGACTTTACGGGCATAGTCCCTGGTGAGCGCTCGGGCGGGACCATCGTGCTCTCGCGCGCCTGCCGAAAGCTCATCGAGAGGGGAGCGGGTGACGTCACGCACTACGTGCGCTCGTTGGCAAAGGTCGATACGACCTTTGTGGACCTCATTGCCTCTTCGCGGCGCTTTGGCGGGGCGGTCCTGCACTCGTACGTGGACATCGTTGACGAACAACGTTCGCTGCAGTTCTCGGCCCTAAGGATCGACCTGAGCTCTGACGAGACCTACGTGTCGTACAGGGGCACCGACAGCACGCTCGTGGGCTGGCGCGAGGACTTCATGCTGAGCTTTGAGGTGACCGAGGCACAGCGCGAGGCGCTGGCATATTTGGACCGAGCCGGCGCATGGGCGGCCGAGCAGGACCGTCGTCTGCTGGTTGGCGGGCACTCAAAGGGTGGCGTGCTTGCCGAGTACGCTGCCGCCAAGTGTGCCGACGAGGTGCGCGAGCGCATCCTGCGCGTCTACTCAAACGACGGACCTGGTATGTCCAGTGACGTCATGCGCGTGGACGGCCGCTCGGTCCTTGGCGACAAGCTGGTGAGAATCGTGCCGTCGTACAGCGTGGTGGGAATGCTCTTTGCAAGGCAGGGTGACCCTCGCGTCATAGTACAGAGCTCGGGTACCGGCATTGGTCAGCACGATCCGACCACCTGGCAGGTGACACGAAGCGGCGTCATGGAGGCGCCGGCGCTGCAGCCCGACTGCGTGCTGCTCAACGACGCCATTGCTTCGTGGGCCTCCGATCTCAGCCTTGCCGAGCGCGAGCGGGTCACCAACGAGGTGTTTGATGCACTCGCTACCGGTGGGGCAACGCGCTTCGACGAGATCACTGCTACCAATGACGGCCTGCAACAGGTGCTCTCCGCGCTAAACAACACCGACGGCCGAACCCGCGAGGTGCTCGCGGCCCTGGTCGACCGAATCGTCAACACGTCGGTCGAGGCGGTGCGCAAGAGCGCCCAGGACACCCTCTCTGCCTGGAGAAAGGGCACGAAGGAGGCCGCCGAGATGGCTGCGCGCAAGGTCTTCAAGGCAGGGTCGGTGGCTTTGCGCAAGGGCGAAATTAAGATCGTCCTTCCTCACTCGACACACAACTGAGCAACATGACTCACAAGCCGCAGATGGCCGTCGTCGGTTGGGAACCAACTACATGCAGGAGCGCGCAGGGTGTCCAAACGGGGACATATGCCGTTTTACTGAGAGCTAAGCTAGGCCACTTTGTTACGATGAGCAGGTCTATGGCTATTTGGCAAAACACTGCCCCTTCATGGAGCCCGCATGAACACGATTCTCACCATTTACGGACGCACTGGCTTCAAGCGCTTCCTGCTGCCCGCACTCAATGACGCCGACTATTCCCTCCCTCTTTCCAAGGACCTCTTTGAGCTTTCGGACGACCTTCCGCTCAAGCTCGAGGTGCTTGGCAACGAGTGGCGTTTTGTGAGGTCAGATGACTACGACCTGGTCTTGGCGGATGGCCGCAACCTCTTTACTGCAGGCAACAGCTCGCAGACCTTTAGCGCGCTCGCAGCGGCAAAGCAGTCGGCCTTTAGGCTGCTGGTGCAGGGCCGCCATGTGGCGTCGGTCATCATCCGCGTGACCGACCGATGCTTCTCGACCTACGAGCACTTCCGGATCTCGCCGGGGATGCCCATCACCATTGGGCGTAGGACCGACAACGTCATCTCAATGGGCAAGAAGCACGAGAATCTCATCTCAAACCAGCACGCGACGCTGGTCATGCGGGGCGGCCGCTGGTGTGTTGAGGACAATGACAGCCGCAACGGCACCTTCCTCAACAACCGCCGCATCTCTGGGTCGGTCCCCCTCAGCTACGGTGACTGCATTGACCTGTTTGCGCTGCGCATCGTGTTTCTGGGCAACGAGATTGCCGTCAACATCCTCGAGAGCGGCGCCAGGGTTTCAAACGCCGTGCTCTCGCCGACGGTGCCCTCGGCCCAGCCTCCCGCAAAGGCAAATCGCAAGGACCTCGAGGTGGTCTTCCACCGTTCGCCCCGCCTGGTTTCGCGCCTCGACACCGGAACGGTCAACATCGACGACGCACCGGCACCAAAGGACGAGGTCAGACAGGTGTCGGTGCTGAGCGCCATAGGCAACGGCATTGCCATGGCCCTACCCATGCTCCTTGGCTGTGCCATGATGATCTACGCGTCCACCTCGCAGGGCGTGAGCCGCGGCGCCTTCATGTACGTTGGCCTGGTGACGGCGCTGACCTCTGCCGCCATGGGCGTGTACCGCACGCTCTCGACGATGCGCAAGGCGCAGGAGGAGTACGTTGCCTACGAGGCCCTCCGCCACACCAAGTACAACGAGTACCTGGCCAAGTGCGAGAGCGAGATCAAGGACCGCTACCTCTATAACACGCAGGTGCTGCGCGAGCGCAGCCTGCCGCCCAGGGTGGTGTGCCGCTACACTGCAGACGACGCCGCGCTTTGGAGCAAGAACGTCTCGCAGCCCGACTTCCTCACGCACCGGCTCGGCCTTGGCGACATGCCCTTTCAGGTTGAGGTGAAGGTCCCCGAGCACCGCTTTACCCTTGTCGAGAACGATTTGGCCGCAACGCCAGATCAGATCAAGGAAGCCTACTCGCAGCTCAAGGACGTGCCCATCTGCGTTGACCTGCTCGAGGAGCAGCTGGTGGGCATTGTGGGCGGCCCGCACCGACTTGGTGCCATCGAGGTCGCGCGCACGCTTCTCTCGCAGATTGCCGCCACCAACTCCTATTCGGAGGTCAAGCTGGTGGTTGTCTACGACGCCATGAGCGGCGGCTCGGACGACCCGTGGAGCTATGTGCGCTGGCTTCCGCACGTGTGGAACGAGACGCGCACCGTGCGCTACGTTGCCTCAAACGCCGAAGAGGCGAGCGACGTCTTCTACGAGCTCAACAAGGTCATACGAGAGCGCATCGAGGGCCAGCAGACACCTGGCGCGCAGCGACAGCAGCAGACTCCCTTGCCCTACTACGTGCTCCTGCTCGCCGCGCCGCACCTCATGGAGGGCGAGCTCATTTCCAAGTACGCGCTCAACCCAAAGAAGGAGTACGGCCTGACCACGCTCTACCTCACCGAGCGCTACGAGGACCTTCCCAACGAGTGCGAGTTCGTCATTCAAAACGACCGCATCTACCAGGGGATGTATCACACAACCGACAACATCGACGAGCGCGTGGCCATCCGCTTTGACACCGTCACCCCGCATGAGGCGGCCGACCAGGCCACAGCGCTCGCAAACGTGCGCGTGGTAGAGACCGAGAGCACCGGCGACGTCCCCCAGATGGTGACCTTCTTTGACCTGTACGACATCTCAAAGCCCGAGCAGCTGAGCGTGCTGAGCAACTGGCGCAAGAACCGCACCTACGAGTCGATGCGGGCCGTCATTGGCCAAAAGTCCGGCGGCGCACCCTGCTACCTCGATATCCACGAGAAGTACCACGGCCCGCACGGCCTGGTGGCGGGCACCACCGGCTCGGGCAAGTCCGAGACGCTGCAGACCTTCATCCTCTCGCTTGCCATCAACTTTAGCCCCGACGACGTGTCGTTCTTCATCATCGACTACAAGGGCGGCGGCATGGCCAACCTGCTTTCGGGGCTGCCGCACCTCGTGGGTCAGATCTCGAACCTCTCGGGCAACCAGGTCAATCGCGCGCTGGTGTCGATCCAGAGCGAGAAGAACCGCCGCGAGGCCATCTTCAAGGAGTTTGGTGTCAAGGACATTCGCGACTACACCAAGCTGGTCAAGAGCGGCGAGGCCAAGGTGCCCGTGCCGCACCTGATCATTGTCATTGACGAGTTTGCCGAGATGAAGCACGACGAGCCCGAGTTCATCCAGGAGGTCGTGTCGGTCTCGCGTGTGGGCCGAAGCCTGGGCATTCACCTGATCATGGCCACACAGCGCCCAGCCGGCGCGGTGAGCGAGGACATCTGGGCAAACTCGCGCTTTAAGCTCTGCCTTCGCGTGCAGAGCCGCCAAGACAGTACCGACATGCTCCACAAGCCCGACGCCGCATATCTCACGCAGTCGGGCCGCTGCTACCTGCAGGTGGGCAACGACGAGCTCTACGAGCTCTTCCAGAGTGGCTACAGCGGGGCGGTCTACTCGGGCGACGGCACCGACAGCTCGACCGACATGGCCACGATGATCAGCGTGACCGGCGTGCCCTCGATGGTGGGCAACCACGCGCGCATCACTCGGCAGCGCTCCCGCAAGCGCGTGTGGGTGCAGACGCTCGTCAACTGCATCATGGAGTGCGGCGTGAGGCATCCCAGCGAGCTGGCAAGCTGGACAAACGAGGAGCTCGAGGACCTTGCCGACCGCGTGTACGACCGCCTTGCCGCGCACAACATTGACTTCCCGCGCAGCGACTTTAACACCAAGGCGCTCATAGGCTTCTTTGTGCAGGTTGGCGTGCGTGGCTTCTCGGTTGACTCGCTCGTGGCGGTGGACGACGACCCCAGCAACAAGACGAGGCTCCCGCAGCAGCCCGAGCGGACGCAGCTCGAGGCGGTGGTCGCCTATCTCGCGCAGGTGGCACAGGACAACGGCTACACGCGCGACTACAGCCTCTTCCTGCCGCTGCTGCCCACCAGCATCTCGGTGCCGCAGCTTCCGCAGACCACCTTTGCCTGGACCACCTCGACCATCTTTGACGGCAGGAGCTGGCACGCCGCCGAGAGCGCCCCGTCGCTCTCAGTGGCCTTGGGCCTGTACGACGACCCCCTCAACCAGCATCAGGACGTCTTTGTGTACAACCCGCTCGTCGACGGGAACCTCGCCGTCTATGGTGGCCCGCAGAGCGGCAAGAGCACCTTCTTGCAGACCCTTATCTACGGGCTCACCATGCGCTACTCGCCGGCCGAGCTCGCAATCTACGCTGTGGAGTACAGCGCCCGCAAGCTGAGCCCCTTTGAGGAGGCGCCACACGTGGGCGGCGTGGTGCGCGACAACGACGACCTCGACAAGCTCGACAAGCTCATGTCGCTGGTGGGACGCACCGTTGAGAAGCGCAAGCGCATCATGGGGGAGGCCTCGTACCAGCAGTACCTGCAGGTTCACGGGCGCGGGTCGATGCCCGCCGTCCTGCTGGTGATTGACAACTACGCCCAGCTCTCGCAGCGCACCAACGACCGCTACTCCATGTTCCTGCGCAATCTCACCAAGGAGGGCCTGGCCTATGGCGTGTTCGTGGCCGTGGCGGCAGGCGGCGTGAGCAACAGCGAGGTGCCCAACGCGCTCTCGACCAACTTCAAGACCGTCGTGTGCCTGGAGCTCCCCAACGAGTACGACTACGGCATGTACCTCAGGCGCAATCGTTTGCGCCTGCGGCCCGAGAGCGGCGTTGCCGGGCGAGGCATCGCCGTGGTGGGCGACCGTCCGCTGGAGTTTCAGACGGCGCTCGCAACCGCCGGATCAAACGAGCTGGAGGTTGCCGAGGGCATTCGCCGCGTGGCAAGCTCGATGGCCAGCGCTTGGCGTGGCAAGGCTGCCGACCCCATCCCGCAGATTCCCGAGCGCCCGGTGTGGGGCGACCTGGCGTCGCTCGAGGGCACCAGGGAGATGATCGCCTCCAGGCGCCTGCTGCCCCTTGGCTACGACGTGGCGCTTGCCGAGCCGTATGGCATCGACCTGACCAGCACCTACACCTACTGCATCACCGGCGCCAAGAAGCGCGGCAAGACCAACACCCTGCGCGTGCTCATGATGTCCGCAAAGGCCGAGGGCAGCCGCGTGGTGGCCGTTGACTTCACGGGCGGCATGCGCGCCTTTGCCGAGGGGATCGGTGCCGAGTTCATTGGTGACGAGCAGGAGTTCTCGGTCTTTATGGAGGGCATGATCCCCAAGGTGGTCGAGCGCAACGCGGTGAAGGCGGAGCTCCTCAGGCAGGGTGTCGACGAGACCGGCTTTTACCCGCACATGCAGCGCTTTGAGCGCATATGCATCTTCATCGAGAACTACCCGAGGTTCATCGAGCGCTCCCTCAGCCCAACAAAGCCGCTGCAGAAGACCTATGACGAGTTCATGTGCACGATGCTTGACAAGTGCGCCCAGCACAACATCTACTGGTTTGCCACGATTGACGGCGACGACCTTGCGGGCATGGCCGGAAAGAACCTCTTCAAGCTCTTTGTGCGCGACCACAAGGGCGTGCACTTTGGCGGCAGGGTGCGCACGACGGCTCTCAACGGCTTCAACTTTGAGAACCACAACCGTCGCACCGCCGATGACGTGCGCGTACCTGGTAGGGGAATGCTTCCCTCGGACAACGACACCGAGGTGCTTGAGGTCGTGGTGCCCCTGGCGCAGAGGACGTCCGCTTGATCGCCGGTGTTCTATATGGACCCGACCGCAAGGCCATGGAGGTCTTGGGACTGCTGCTCAAAGAGCAGGTGGCCAAGCGCTCATCTGAGGAGTGCGCCTTGGTCGTCTGCGTCGATGGCGCGCAGCTGCAGGCGGCGGTCGTGCAGCGAAAGGCCTGGCAGGTCGTGTGCGTGGACATAGGCGACGGCAGCGGCATGGGCCGCGTGTTTGAGGCACGCCAGGCCTGCCCGGCGGCCGAGCTGTTGCTGCTGGTTGACGCTGGCGTGCCGCCCATGACCTACATTAGGCCCGGTGTGATGCCGAGCTGCCTGGTGCAGCGGCCTGCCAACACCGCGCTCGTGCGCGAGTCGGTGGGGGCATATGCCGAGCACCTGCTCGAGCGCGCAGACGAGGACGACGCGCTCCAGAGCTTTGCCATAGAGAGCAAGGAGGGCATCACCAAGGTGCCCTATCGCAAGATCGTCTGCTTTGAGTCGCGCGCCAAGCGCATCAGCGTGCGACTCGCGCACGAGGAGTACACCTACTACGACACGCTTGACCGGCTGCAAAAGAGCCTGCCCGAGCAGTTCGTGCGCTGCCACCGTGGCTTTATCGTCAACGCGCGGCGCATCCGTCAGCTGCATCTCTCCGACAACTCGGTGGTGATGGACGACGGCTCGGTGGTGCCAGTCTCGCGCAGCTACAAGTCAACGTTAAAGGAGCTGTTGGCATGAGTGGTCAGGCAACAGGAAGAACGCTGCTGCTCGAGGCGCGGGAGCTGGCCACGCTCTTGGCGGGCTGCGGCATCGAGGGGCTCTACATGCCGGCGCTGGTGAGTCAGGCGGTTGTCGCCGAGAGCGACGTAACCGACTCCATGATGGGCCTTGTGTGCGATGGCCTGATGACGCAGGCCGCAGATGGGCTGCTCGACTATGCCCCCGACCTGCACGAGGTTCTCCTGGTGCTCCGTGATTGCTCGCTGAGCGTGCTGCTGTGGGCCGACTGGCTTGGAGACGAGCCGCGCTACCTGCACCTTTCGCCTGGTCAGGACGCCGCTGTTGAGGTGGTGGACGACCCGCTCAGGCCGGGAAGCGTGCGGGTGCGCCTCGTGGACCTTGACCTTTGGTGCAGGGCGCTCGTTGACGCCAGCTCTCAGGCCAAGGTGGAGTTCGTGGAGGTGCCGGAGGCCCTGAAGCGCGGGCTCGAGGTTGGCCCTGTGGAGGGCAGGGGCTCCCTCTTTGCGGCGTGGTGCTTTAGGCGAGGCGCTGACCGTCCGCGCCAGCTCCTGCGTGGTGTGCGCCTGTACTCGGGCGACGCTCTCGTGGTGCATCCCAGGGGAGGCAATAACGTTATTCCGCTCGACGCCAGGTCATTGGTCGGGCTGCTGAAGGAGGCTGATGGCAAGTGATCCTCGTTGACGTGTTTGTGCCCGCCATCGATATCGTTTACGACTTCTCGCTTGACGAGAACGTAAAGATCTCGCTCATTGTCGAGGAGCTCATTGAGATGGTGGAGCGGCGAGAGCAGACCTCTTTTGCCGGCGACCGCACCAAGGTGGTCCTCATCAACAAGGGCACCCAGGAGGTCCTGCCCAAAGAGAGCACGCTCAAGGAGTGCTCGGTGGCAACGGGCAGCAACCTGCTGCTCATCTAACACGGGTGCTGCGAGTGGGCAAAAAACAGGTTGTTCGTCCCAGTTGGGTTGCAGTTCGTCAGGACGAATGGCATCTGGGATGACGGACGGATAGATTGTAATCAGCGCAAGCAGAGAGACGAAGGGAGGGCAGGCGCGTGAGCTTTGAGGTCAACACAGACGAGTTGATGGGTGTGCTCGCAAACCTGTCCGAATGCATTGACACCCTTCGGGAGTCGGCGTGGCGCCTCGATCAGTCTCGCGTGGACCTGATGGCAGCGATGGACGATCAGCCGCAGATCAAGGTGAGCCTGACAACGGTGGAGGACAACACGCTCGCACTGATCTCGCGGGTCACCCAGTATCGGGACTCGCTCGGCCAGATCGCCAGGCTCTATGCGACCACCGAGGACAAGGTCTATGACGAGGCCCAGCGTGTGAGACTCGATGCGGGTGCGCGTGGAGCGGTCTTTACGAGCGATGCCGAACCGCGGGTGGGTTGGCGGGCGCCACAGACCGGCGCTCGCGTTGCCACCCAGGGACCGCAGCTCTTTGGTGGTGCGCGTGAGGGACCCCTCAAGTTGGCGGGAGAACTCTTTGCGGCAACTACAAGGCCGCTCTGATAGACAGGCACGGGTTACGACGACAGGAACGGAGGGGACGGCATGAGCGTGATGGCAAACGAGCTGAGGCATTTTGGTAGCGATGTCCAGACCTACGCACAGGCCGCGACCGAGCTTCGCAGCGCATACCAGACGCTGCTCGAGGACGTACAGGCGCTTCAGGCCATGTGGACCGGCGAGGCCCACGACAGCCTTGAGCAGCGCTTCATGGGCGACTACCAGATGCTGGGGTCGGCCGTGGAGTACCTGGAGGCAATGGGTGCCAGTCTTGAGAACGCCGAGCAGGAGTACACCTCGTGCGAGTCCGCGGTCTCTGGCATCATAAACGGGCTTTCCTTCTAAGGAGGTGTAGAGATGGCTTTCAACCTTGCACTCGACGTCACCACCGAGCAGGTGCGCTCGCAGTCCCAAAAGATCGACACCACCGTCCAAGAGATCAGGAAGCTCATCACGATCATGCGCAACAGCGTTGAGCAGACGGACGGGTACTGGAAGGGCGAGGCAGCCGACATGCATCGCAGCGAGCTTGCAAACAGCGCCGATGAGCTCCAGGCAGTTCTCCAGCGCATCGCTAGCTATCCCATCGACATTCAAAAGATGGCCGGCATCTACGAGGGTGCCGAGGACACCAACGAAGGTCTTGCCACCCAGCTGCAGCCCGACGTGCAGCTCGTGTAGAGAGGGGAGGAGGGAGCAACATGAAGTCCGAGTACCAGATCTACATGGATTTCAAGCGCGCCAACGATGTGGCCGACGAGCTGAGGTCCATTGCCAGGAGCACTCGTGGGGCCGCAAACCAGGATCTGCAGGGTGCGCTTTCGCGAATCAGGAGCAGCTGGGAGGGCGAGAACTCCGATGCCTTCCAGATGAAGGGCGAGCGCCTTAGGCAGCAGGTCGAGCAGCTGGCGCAAGATGTTGACAGGATCGCCGCTGCAATCGAGCAGATTGCCACCAACACCTACCAGGCAGAGATGCGCGCGGTTCAGATTGCCCGGCAGTCCGCCAACGGCAGCTAGGGTGGGGCCCGGTAGAGCGGGCCAGTAAGAAGCAAGCAATAGTTTTGCTAGAGATATAGGGTCACTACAACCAGAGGAGAGCACCATGTCACAGATCGTCATCCAGAGCTCGGCCCAGTTCCAGTCCGTGATCGACGAGCTCGAGGCGAAGCGCGTGGAGTTCGTGAACAAGGCCAACGCCCTC
>CADCHF010000014.1 GCA_902801175.1 uncultured Coriobacteriaceae bacterium
TTAAGGTAGAGATGCGTGTCAATCACGATGTTGTCGTAGCGGTCCTGCGGCAGCAGGTCCCTCCAGCTCTCAAGCTCAAACTGGTCGTGGAACACCAAGACCACCTCTGGCCCAACGATGGGACGCAGCCGCTGGTAGACCCTGTCGTAAAAGTCGAGCAGCACGTCGCGGGGTATGACCTTCGATCGGGCGACGCGCTCGGGATAGTGCTTGCCGTAGTTGGCCAGGTTCATGTCGAGCATCATCTGGTTTGCCGGCTCGTTGAGCGCCTCGATGCCCCACAGCGTGGCATTGCCCGCATAGCGGCGAGCAATTCGTTCAAGCACCTCAATGGCAAACTCAATGCGGCCCTCGTCCTGCGCCCACGCGCAAAGGCCCATGTATCCGCCGTTGTCAAAGGCGTTCTGCGACAGCGGCACCGTATGCAGGTCTACCAGCACCTTTATGTTCCAGCGCTCCGCCCACTCAAAGGCGCGGTCAAGATACTCCACACAGGCAGTGTGATGCTCGGTGCCAAAGAGATAGTACGGCACGGGAATGCGCACGAGGTCGATGCCCGACTGCGCCATCCACACAAAGTCAAACTCGGTGATAAAGGTCGCACGATGTCGCTCGAGGGCGACGGCAAGCTCCTCTGCATCAAACTCGTCGATCAGTCCCCGATCGTCCTCGCTTTCTGCCGCGGCGAGTGGCGAAGCACCCATCCACTTCTCGAGCACAAGCCAGTTACCAAGATTTGCACCACGAAAGGCCATGGTTCCTCCCAACTGTTGACATGTCACCAACAGTCTAGCGGACCCTTCCGCCCGCTGGGGACGGGTTCATGCCGTACCATGGAGAGAGGCCAGAGGAAGGGAGTGCCATGAAACTCACGCTTGGGCTTGCTCAGTCCGGATACCCCGCAGATGGGGATGTTCTGGCGCAGGTCGAAACCTACGCTGCCAAGGCGGCATCGAATGGGGCAGACGTCCTCGCCTTCCCAGAGGCCCTCATGTGCCCCAGACCCCTGCGCGCACCCGAGCTGCTAAAGCTCGCCGAGCCCCTCGATGGCCCATTCATGCAGGCGGTGTCAAACACTGCCGCACGTCACGACTTGTGGATCGTGGGCACCATGTACGAGGCCAATCCCAACGGCGCGCCATACAACACTGCCTTTGTGGTAGACAGCACCGGCGCCCTTTGCGGCACCTACCGCAAGTGCCACCTCTACGATGCCCACGGGGTCTTTGAGTCGCGTCGCACAAGTGCCGGAAGCGCCCTCATGAGGCCCGTATGCACGCCTTTTGGCATACTGGCGCTGGGCATTTGCTATGACCTCCGCTTCCCCGAGCTCGCACGGCAGGCCGCGATCGACGGGGCCGACCTCTTGCTCCTGCCAGCGTGCTGGTACGACGGGCCTCAAAAGCCCGAGCACTGGGAGACCCTGCTCAGGGCACGCGCGATAGAGAACGAGCTGTTTGTGGCGGGCGTCTGCCACGCCGGGAGCAAGTTCGTGGAGCACAGCCTCGTGGCAGACCCGCTCGGACGCATCGTCACCCCGCACGTCCAGGGAGAGACGCTCATACTTGCCCAGATAGACATGTCCACCAAGCGGGACGCTCGCACCAACATGCCCGTCTTTGAGCACCGACGCCCCGAGCTGTACTGCTAGTACCCTCTCACCGCCGTGTCATGGAAGGTGAAGTAGTCGGGACGATGGCGCGAGAAGGTCGTCTCGAACATCACGCCTTCCTCGTTAAAGGTGTGGTTGGTCACTACCGCCACCATCGAGTACTCCAAAAGGTCGAGGGCATCGCGGTCCCCAGGGGTAACGTTTTCCATCCCTATGGTGCGCTTGGACGTGGTGATTCGCACGCCGAGCGTACCCTCAAGGTAATCGTAGATAGAGCTCTCGACGATCTGAGGAGTTAGGTCCCTTACCACCGAGGCCAAGAAAAAGTTGATGTCGTGGATGAGCGCCTTGCCGTCAAGATAGCGGATGCGCTCAACATGGTAGAGAAGGTCTCCCTCACGAAAGCCGGTGAGTTCGGCAATGCGACCGTCGGCAATTATCGTTTCAAAGGACCGTACCTTGGTAGAGACGGTCAGCCCATTGCGCTCGGCAGCCTCCTTGAATGACTCGATGTCGCCCAACACAAAGTTGGCATGGTGGTCGGGTTGCCAAATAACGCGAACGCCCTTCCCCTGAATAGGCTGCACGTACCCGTGAAGCTTAAGGACCTCGAGCGCCTTGCGCACCGTGTTGTGGGAGCAGAAGTACTCCTCTGCAAGTCGGGCCTCAGACGGAATGAACGATTGATAGGCAAATTCATGAGCCTCGATGCGGTCGCGAAGGCTCTCGTAAATATCAAAGTAGATAGATTTCATATACGGCCCCTTCTGGACGGAAATCTATTGCACCTGAGCCTAGCACACATGCTCTGACCTGCTTATTCAAATAACTTGCAGTAGCGTGGCCAATCCGTCATGCGTATGCTCGAATTGTCATCGGTTTACTCATATGAAACACACAGATGAGTGGCCAAAAGGCTCTATGCCTAGGAAGAGGAGGAAGAATGGGTAAGTTTGAGCACGACGCGCGCGAGATGCTGCGCCTCGTGGGTGGCCCCGAGAACATCGCGGCCCTCACACACTGTGTCACCCGCATGAGGTTTACGTTGGTCGATCCCAGCATTGCCGATGTACCCGCCATCGAAGCGCTCAAGTCTACCAAGGGCAGCTTCACTCAGGCAGGTCAGTTCCAGGTCATCATTGGCAACGAGATCAACGACTTCTACGACGAGTTTGTAGCCATCAGCGGCATCACCGGCGTCTCCAAGGACGAGGCCAAGGCCATCGCCGCCAAGCAGGGCAACCCGCTCCAGCGCCTGATGGGCGCCATCGCCGAGGTCTTCGCACCGCTGATCCCGGCAATCATCACCGGCGGTCTGATCCTGGGCTTCCGCAACGTCCTTGGCGACATGCCCTACTTTGGGCCCGACGGCAACGCAACCCTTGCCTCCATGTCCGTGTTCTGGAGCGGCGTCAACCACTTCCTGTGGCTCATCGGCGAGGCCGTTTTCCACCTCGGCATCCCCGTGGGCATCTGCTGGTCGGTCACCCGCAAGATGGGCGGCACCGAGATGCTCGGCATCGTCATGGGCCTCACGCTCGTTTCGAGCCAGCTGCTCAACGCCTACGGCGTGGCTGGCGCCACCGAGGAGACCTGGGCCCAGTACAGCTGGAACTTTGGCTTTGCACAGGTCCACATGGTTGGCTATCAGGCGCAGGTCATCCCCGCCATCCTGGCTGCCATCACCTTCAACTACCTTGAGCGCTTCTTCAAGAAGATCACCCCGTCCATCGTTCAGATGATCGTCGTGCCCTTCTGCTCCATCCTGCTGGGTGTCATAGCTGCCCACTTCGTGCTCGGCCCCATTGGCTGGGCCCTTGGCTCTGCTGTCTCCACCGTGGTCAACGCTGGCATCACCGGCAGCGCCCGCGTGCTCTTTGGCGCCATCTTTGGCGGCGTCTATGCCCCGCTCGTGATCACCGGTCTGCATCACATGACCAACGCCATCGACCTGCAGCTCATTGCCGACTACGGCGGAACGATGCTGTGGCCCATGATCGCTCTGTCCAACATCGCACAGGGCTCCGCCGTCCTGGCCATGATCGTCCTGCAGAAGGGCGACGAGGACGCCGAGCAGGTCAACATCCCCGCATGCATCTCCTGCTACCTGGGCGTCACCGAGCCCGCCATCTTTGGTGTCAACCTCAAGTACATGTTCCCGTTCGTGTGCGCCATGACCGGCTCCGCCTGCGCCGGCTTCCTGTCCTGCCTCTTCAGCTGCACCGCCAACGCAATTGGCGTCGGTGGCCTCCCCGGCATCCTTGCCATGCAGCCCAAGTCCATGCTCCCCTACCTGCTCTGCATGGCTGTTGCCATCGTCGTTCCCTTCGTGCTGACCTACATCATGGGCAAGCGCAAGGGCATCGACAAGCAGGCCCAGGCTGTTGCGGCTTCGCTCAAGTAACGAACGTCTGCATCACCCCATAGCACCGACCCAGAGGGGTGACCATTACCATGGCCACCCCTCTTTTGCTAGCAAAGGCACCATGAGCTGCATTCACAAGCTCGAGGAGAGGACGCTCAGCATGACAATTGGCAGCAACCTTCGTGCCCACGAACTGGGCAGCAAAGTGGCTTACGAGATCTATATCCGTTCGTTCAACGACTCAAACGGCGACGGCGTGGGCGACCTGCCCGGCATCACCGCCCGCCTGGACTACCTGGCAGACCTTGGTGTTGACTACCTCTGGATCACACCTTTCTTTGTGAGCCCCCTCAAGGACGGCGGCTACGACGTGGCCGACTACCGCAACATTGACCCGGTCTTTGGCACCATGGACGACTTTGACGAGCTGGTGCGCGAGGCAGACGCCCGCGGCATTGGCCTCATGCTCGACATGGTCTTCAACCACACCTCCGACCAGCACGAGTGGTTCCAAAAGGCGCTGGCCGGCGACCCCAAGTACCAGGCCTACTACCTGCTCCATGACGGCGAGCCCGGCAAGCCTCCCACCAACTGGGACAGCAAGTTTGGCGGCAACGCCTGGGAGTGGTCCCCCGAGATGGGCAAGTGGTACCTGCACCTTTACGACGTGAGCCAGCCCGACCTCAACTGGCGCAACCCCGAGGTCCGCGAGGAGCTTGCCGACGTCCTGCGCTTCTGGCGCGAGAGGGGCGTCAAGGGATTCCGCTTTGACGTGGTCAACAACATATCCAAGCCCGAGACCTTTGAGGACGACTTTGAGGGCGATGGCCGCCGCTTCTACACCGACGGCACGCATGTGGACGAGTACCTGCGCGAGCTGGTGGCCAAGGGCGGCATCGACAACCTCATGACCGTTGGCGAGATGAGCTCCACCACCATCGAGCACTGCATTGAGTACACCAGACCCGAGAACCACGAGCTGGCCATGGCCTTCTCGTTCCATCACTTCCGCGTTGACAACGTCAACGGCAACCGCTGGGCAAAGGCCAAGGCCAACGTCCCCATGCTGCGCGACACCTTTGCCGGCTGGCAGGAGCGCATGACCGAGGCCGGTGGCTGGAACGCCGTGTTCTGGACCTGCCACGACCAGCCGCGTCCGTCGACGCGCTTTGGCGACGACTCCACGCCGGAGCTGCTCAACCGCTCCGCAAAGATGCTTCCCATCTGCACCTTCCTCATGCGCGGCACGCCCTACATCTACCAGGGCGAGGAGCTGGGCATGACCAACCCCGGCTTTACCAGCATCGACCAGTACCGCGACGTCGAGAGCATCAACTACTACCACATCATGCAGGACGAGCAGGGCCTCAGCGAGCCCGAGGCCTTCGAGATCATTGCCTACAAGTCTCGCGATAACGGTCGCACCCCCGTGCAGTGGGACGACAGCGCCAACGCTGGCTTCACCACTGGCAAGCCTTGGATTGGCGTTGGCAGCAACTACTCGTGGCTCAACGCCAAGGCCGAGGCAACAGATCCCAACTCCGTCTTTGCCTTCTACAAGAAGCTCGTGGCCCTGCGCAAAGGGACCGAGATCATCCAGGCTGGCGACGTGCGTTTCCTTGAGTCCCCAGCCGAGAAGGTCATTGCCTACGAGCGCACCCTTGGAGACGAGCGCATTGTTGTGCAGTGCAACTTCTCGGGCGAAGAGCAGCCCGCAATTGAGCTTGAGGGCGGCGAGGTCCTCGTGAGCAACTACGACGATCCCGCAGAGACCGCCATTCTGCGACCTTGGGAGGGTACCGCCATTATTTGGCGCTAGCCCGCTCAGGGCCCTTCCCTCCTCCCTGCCGGGCAGGCCTCGCGTCTGCCCGGCGACCCTCACTTAGCATGTGACCTCGGCAGACGCCGGCACTTCCGGGCGCTCGAGCACAGCCTGGCCGCAGTTCGGGAGTCTGCGCGAGAGGCCGCATCGACAGCCATGCAAAGGACCGAAAGGACAGACATGAGCGAAGAGAAACGTGTTTGGTGGAAAGAGGCGGTCGTCTATCAGGTCTATCCGCAGAGCTTTAGCGACAGCAATGGCGACGGCATTGGCGACCTTCCGGGCCTCACCGAGAAGCTCCCCTACCTTGCAAAGCTCGGCATCGATGTCATTTGGCTGAGCCCGGTCTACGCAAGCCCCATGGACGACAACGGATACGACATTGCTGACTACCGCGCGATTCATCCGCAGTACGGGACCATGGAGGACTTTGACCGCATGATGGACCGTGCCCACGAGCTTGGCATCAAGATCGTGATGGACCTCGTGGCAAACCACACCTCCGACGAGCACTGGTGGTTTGAGAAGAGCCGCGCAAGCCGCGACAATCCCTACCGCGACTACTACATCTGGCGCGACGGAAAGACCCCTGGAGCGCCCGAGGACGGCGGCACGCCGCCCAACAACTGGGAGAGCACCTTCTCGGGTTCGGCATGGGAGTACGACGCCACGACCGACCAGTGGTACCTGCACTGCTTCTCGATCAAGCAGCCCGACCTCAACTGGGAGAACCCAAAGGTGCGCGAAGAGGTCTACGACCTCATGGACTGGTGGTGCAGCAAGGGCGTTGACGGCTGGCGCATGGACGTCATCTCCATGATCAGCAAGGACCAGCGCTTCCCCGATGGCAAGCCCAAGAAGAACGGCTTTGGCGAGTACGGCCCCTATGTCATGAACGGACCGCGCGTGCATGAGTTCATCCAAGAGATGAACAAGCGCGTGCTCAGCCGCTACGACATCATGACCGTGGGCGAGGCGCAGGGCGTGAGCCTTGAGCAGGCAAAGCAGTACGCCAACGCCGAGGGCACCGAGCTCGACATGATCTTCCAGTTTGAGCACGTGAGCGCCGGCAAGACCACCGCCGGCTCATTCATTGGCAAGTGGGGCATCAACAAGCCGCAGATGCCCAAGGTGCGTGCGCTGCTCAACAAGTGGCAGCTGGGCCTTGAGGGCGCCTCGTGGAACAGCCTCTTTTGGAACAACCACGACCAGCCACGTGCCGTGAGCCGCTTTGGCAACGACTCGCCCGAGTGGCGCGAGCTCTCGGCAAAGATGCTGGCCGTTTGCCTGCACTTCATGAAGGGCACGCCCTACATCTTGCAGGGCGAGGAGCTGGGCATGACCAACATGCACTTTACGAGCCTCGACCAGTGCCGTGACCTCGAGGAGCTGGGCATCTACCGCCAGGCCGTCGAGGAGCAGGGAATCTGCACGCACGAGGAGATGCTTGCGGCCTTTGACAACGTCGCGCGCGACAACTGCCGCACCCCCATGCAGTGGGACGACTCCGCCAACGCAGGCTTTACCACTGGAAAGCCTTGGATAGACGTGAACCCCAACTACCAGCAGATTAACGTTGCGGCCCAGGTCGACGACCCCAACTCGGTCTTCTCGTTCTACCAAAAGCTCATTGAGCTGCGTCATACGATGCCCGTCATGGTGTACGGGTCCTACAAGCCCCTTCTCGAGGATTCTGATGCCATCTGGGCCTATCAGCGCGAGCTGGATGGCCAGACCATCACCGTTGGCTGCAACTACACCGCCCAGGAGCAGCCCTGCGAGCTTTGGGACGACGTTGCGGGAGAGCGCCTCATTGGCAACTACGCCGAGCACAAGCCTGGTTATCTCCAGCCCTACGAGGCCTATGTGACCATCGCATAGCTTTGGCAACATATGGCGAGGGCGGCAGAGCGGGAGCCACTGCCGCCCTCGCCTCTTTTGGAGACTGCCTTCAAAAAAGTGGGCCTGACACCATGCGTGTCAGGCCCACCCTTTGTCTCCCATATGCAGTCGTTGGGCGTCGGCTAGATCTCGAAGCCCTCGTTGACGATGGCAGCCAGCTCTTCGGGGTCGTTGGTTGCGAGCACCCTCTCACGGAACTCCTCCTGCATGAGCATCACAGCCAGCTGGGAGAGCATGCGCAGATAGGTGGTGCCTGCCTTGTTGTCGGGAACGAGCAGGGCGATGGCCACGCGTACGGGAACATCGTCCATCGACTTCCATTCAACATCACTTGCAAACTTCACCACGATGACCGAAGCGCCATTGACTGCCAGGCTCTTGCAGTGCGGGATGGCAAAGCCGGCCATCATGCCGGTCGTGCCCTCAGCCTCACGAGCCTTGAACGCGGCGAGCACTGCCGCCTCATCCTCGGTGATACCAAGCTCCACGGCCTTCTTGGCCAAGAACTCCAGAACCTCGTCGACGTTAGTCGCGGGATTGTCCAGATACACCTGAGATGGCTTTACGATGTCGAGCATTGCTTTCCTCCTTAAGGAGAAGACCCAGTCGTTGACAACACGACCCGATTTGCCTTGAGCGGCCAAGCGATGTAAGCGGCCTGACCCTATGTCTATGACTCTAGCATGCCCACCTTCGCATGCGTTATGGAGTCGCGCAACAGCCCCGAGGGCTCGGGCAAAGGAAGCGCCGGCAACCCTTGCGCACCCTGAGAAGACGTCCATGCAAGGAGGCCAGGTGCCTCATCACACCTGGCCTCCCTAGATACGCTATATGTTGGTGCGACTAGGCGCCAAGACCAGCGTTCAGCGCAGCGGCAATCTCGGCTGCGTCGGTGGAAGCCATGATCTTCTCCTGGAACTTGGCATCCATGAGAGCGAGGGCAACCTGGGAAAGAAGGCTCAGGTGCACGTCACCGTCGGGAGCAAAGATCGCGATGGCGGCCTTGATGGGCTTGCCGTCGAGGGACTCCCAGTCGACGTCGCCAGCAAACTTAACGACGTAGATAGCGGCATCGTTAACGGCAGCGCTCTTGCAGTGCGGGATGGCAAAGCCATTCTGCATACCGGTGGTGCCCATTGCCTCGCGAGCCTTGAACGCCTCGAGGACGGCGGCCTCGTCGTCGGACAGGCCAAGCTCGACTGCCTTCTTGGACAGGAACTCAAGCGCCTCGTCGACGGTGGTGGCGGGATTGTCGAGGAAAACCTGCTCGGCCTTTACGAAGTCGGTCATACTATCTCCTTACCACGAAAGTACCCATTAGTACTTTTGACTTTATCACGCTTGCGCGCTCACGGTGCCGAAAAGTGGCCATATGACCCCTTATGCGGCACGACCGTGCATCTACCAGTTTATCCGCGCTCCAGAAGTGCCTGATAGGCGCAGCCGTACATGGCGGCGTCGTTGCCAAGGCTCGCCGGCAGGATGCGCGTGGCAACGCTGGGGGCGAGGCAGTACTTGCGGAACGCGTTGCGCAGGTCCTCGGCATACAGGTTGAAGCCGCCGCCCACGCCGCCGCCAATGAGATACATCTGCGGATCGGTCACAGCCGAGATCTGGGCCATGGCGTAGCCAAGGTAGTCGCACATCTGGGCGATGGCCTCGACTGCGGCCTCGTCGCCAGCGCGATGGGCGTTAAAGACCGAGAGGGTGTCGGTGGGGCCGCTGAGCTCGACGGGCTCGGTACCCTTGGCCGCGCAGGCCTTCTTGTAGGCGCGCACGATGCCCGTGGCAGACGCATACTGCTCGAGGCAGCCCTTGCGGCCGCAGCCGCAGTTGGCGGTCTCGTCGCGGTTAACCGTGATGTGGCCAATCTCGCCGCCCGCACCAAACGCGCCGCTCACGAGCTTGCCGTTGGCAACCACGCCGCCGCCGACGCCAGTGCCAATGGCAATGAGGACGAAGCTGTTGGCGCCCTTGGCGCTGCCCTGCCAAAGCTCGCCGAGTGCGGCGGCGTTGGCGTCGTTCACAAATGCGAGGTTGGCGTTTGCAAAGGTGCGCTTGATAGCGGCCTGCAGGCCCTCGGGATCAAGCTCGATGTTGGCGAGCATGCCAACCTTGCCGTCGTCGTCAACAGGACCAGGAACGTCCAGACCAATGGCGATAACCTCGTCGGGGGTGACACCGTTGTCGGCGAGCAGCGCCTTGAGGCCCTCGGTCACAACCGCAAAGGCAGCCTCGCTCACGATCTCGCCAGTAGGGATCTTGGTAACTGCCTCGAGCTTGCCATCAGTCGAGAACATACCAACCTTGATGCTGGTGCCGCCAATGTCGATGCCCAATACCTTGCTCATATCCTCATCCTTTCTATTGCCCGCAGCAGAAGCTGTTGCCGCAGCAGAAGCTGTTGCCGCAGATAAACCATGCACTAGCACGTTTTAGTATCGCGCAACGGCACGCCTTCGCATGCGGGCTTTCTACGAGCTGCGTCTGTCGTCCCCCTAAAGGGTGGTGTCTTTGCCCTTGCGTGCGGGAGTTTAGAGAAGCCGCTGCTAGCGCACCCCTTGCGCGCTACACTGGTGAAGCAAAACGATGCCCTTTTGGCAACACCACTATCAAACGGAGCAAACATGAGCGATAACCAGCCTTCCCTCACCGGATTTGAAGAGAGCGCTTCGCTGCCCACCACCCTGCCCGGCATGCCCGACGCACCGTCGCCTGCGGGTGTTCCCAACCCCAAGGCAGACATCGCCGCACTGGAGGAGCTTGAGCGCCACCTGTACGCGCACAGGTACGCCCAGATTGGCATGGAGTGCTACGGCAGCACCATTGACCCAGAGGCCGCCACGCAGGACCGCGGCGAGGCCCTGGCAATTTTGCAGGAAGAGGACCAGGCGCTGCTGTGCTCCCCCGCGACCGGTGCGCTTCTCGACCGCCTGTCTGCGGCGACCGCCCTTTTGACCCCCACGCAGGCCGCGCAGGTGCGCATCCTGCAGCGCGACCGCGCAAGCCAGGTGGACGTGCCGCCAGAGGTCGCCTCGTCGCTCACGCGCCTGCTCACCGAGTCGGGCGATGCGTGGCGCCGTGCCAAGGGAGCTGGCGACTGGGCCGCCTTTGAGCCCTACCTCGACAAGATCGTTGCAAAGATGCGCGAGGTCGCCTCGTACCGCAACGCCTCGGCAGACCCGTACGACATCTGGCTCGACGAGTACGAGCACAACACCAACCGCGCCTTCTACGACCGCTTCTTTGGAGAGGTGAAGGACGTGGTCGTGCCGCTTTTGGCCGACGTGCAAAAGAGCCGTCGTCCCCTTGGGCGCTCGCCGTTTGAGGGCCGCTTTGACACCAACCGCCAGTGGGAGATGGCACGCGATCTCGTGCGGCTCGAGGGCCTCGACGAGCGCAAGGTCTTCTTGACCACCACCGAGCACCCCTTCTCGGACGGCCTCACCAGCAACTATGCCATCATTGCCTGCCACGTGCGCGAGAACGACGTGCTTGCCAACGTGTTCACGATGCTGCACGAGGGCGGGCACGCCCTGTACGAGATGGGCGTTGATCCGTCGTTCAACTACACCTCGCTCAAGGGTGGCACCTCCATGGGCATGCACGAGGCGCAGTCCCGCTTCTTTGAGAACTACGTGGGCCGCAGCCTTGCCTTTGCCCCGCGTCTGGCCGAGGTCATGGCCCGCCAGTTTAGGGGCCAGCTCGGCCGCATGACCCCCAACCAGCTGTACGTGGCGGCAAACCGCGTTGAGGCCCAGCCCATCCGCACCGAGGCAGACGAGCTGACCTACCCGCTGCACGTGCTGGTGCGCTACGAGATCGAGCAGCTCCTTATGTCCGGCGAGGCCGCCGCATCCGACGTTCCCAAGCTTTGGGCCGACCGCTACAAGAGCTACCTGGGCATCAACGTGCCAAACGACGCTCGCGGTGCCCTGCAGGACACCCATTGGGCAACGGGCCTCATTGGCTACTTCCCCACCTATGCCTTTGGCAGCGCCATTGGAGCACAGCTCAAGGACGCCATGATTCGCGGTGGCCTGGACTTTGACGGCGTGTGCGCCTCGGGCAACCTCGCCCCCATTCACGAATGGCTCCGCGAGCGCATCTGGCGCTACGGCCGCTCGCGCGACACCACCGAGATGATTCTCGATGCCTGCGGCGAGCCCTTCTCGCCCAGCTACTACACCAGCTACCTGGTAGAGAAGTTCTCTGCCCTCTATGGGCTGTAGGAGAGGCGCATGAGGGCGCTTTTGCAGCGTGTCACCCACGCGCAGGTTGAGGTCGACGGAGAGGTCGTAGGCTCCTGCGAGCGCGGTTACCTCATTCTTTTGGGCGTGGCCACCACCGACACCGAGGCCGAGGCAAACAAGCTCTGGGCCAAGGTGTCGGGCCTGCGCGTCTTTGACGACGAGGCGGGCAAGATGAACCTCAGCCTTAAGGACGTTGACGGCGAGGTGCTTGTGGTGAGCCAGTTCACCCTCTATGCCAACGCCCGAAGGGGCATGAGGCCGGCCTTTGTGGATGCGGCAAGGCCAGAGGTGGCCGTACCGCTCTACGAGCACTTCTGCGAGCTTGCAGAGGCCGACGTTCGCCATGTTGGCCGCGGCATCTTTGGCGCAAACATGCAGGTCTCGCTCGTTAACGACGGGCCCGTGACCATCTGGCTCGACACCGACGAGCTCTCGCGACCCGGTCGACACCATTAAGTTTCACTTTGCTTTTACGGAGAAACTTGTTTGGAGAGCACCCTATGCTGCAGGCTGTATTGCAGCTTCTTTTCGGTGTCCTCCATTGTTCCTCCATCTGCTAGAGTAGAGCACATGCAAGAACCGTGCACTCACGAAAAGAAGGAAGGGTTCTCATGAGTAAGTACATGGACGAGTTCAAAGAGTTTATCGCTAAGGGCAACGTCATGGATATGGCCGTCGGCGTTATCATCGGCGGCGCCTTCACCGGCATCGTTACGGCCCTCACCGACAGCATCATCAACCCGCTGATCAGCACCATCGCTGGCGGCACCATGGACGAGGCCGGCAACCTGGTTGGCAACCTGGTCATCTTTGGCATGGACTTTGGTGCCTTCATCAGCGCCATCATCAACTTCCTGATCGTTGCCTTCATCGTGTTCAACATGGTCAAGGCCGTCAACGCCATGAAGAGCACCCTCATCAAGGAAGAGCCCGCCGAGGAGCCCGCTCCCGCACCGGTGTGCCCGTACTGCCTTGAGGAGGTCAAGGAAGGCGCCACTCGTTGCCCGCACTGCACTGGCGTGATCGAAGGCGGCGCCCACGTTGCCTAAGCAACAGCTCTAACAAGCACGCAAGGAGGGCAGGTCAAACGACCTGCCCTCCTTTTGTCCGCACACCTCTACGAGCGGGTGCGTCATGGGGACGTACTCTAGCTCGCACCGATCCTGCGAGTGGGTGTGTCAGGGGGACGTATAATTTGACACACTCGAAAACTCGTTCGTTCTGATGTCAGCCGCTCTCGAAGGTCATCTATCTTTATGACCTAACTGTGTGTGTCAAATTATACGTCCCCCTGACACACCTTGACATCTGGTACTTAGCCCAGCACTTGCTCCATGCCAATCTTGTAGGGCTTCATGCCCATGGCCTCGTAGAAGCGCTGGGCACCTGGGTTGCACGACCACACGTTGAGGGTCACGTTGTAAAAGCCCTGCTCACGAGCATAGTCAATCACATAGTTGTAGACAGATGAGCCCACATGCTTGCCGCGTGCGTTCTCGTCTACACAGATGTCGTCAATGTAGAGGCTGCGTACATGCGTGCGTGCGGTGTCATGCGTGTAGTCCTCGACCACGCAGAAGGCGTACCCCTCCACGTTCTCATCCTCGTCCACCGCCACAAAGATGGGTCGGTTGTCATCCGCAATAATCTCTTTGAGCTCATCTGCCGTGTACTTGGTGCCACCCGACTGGAAAAGGTCGGGCCTGCCATCTGCATGCACCTGGCACACCTGCAGCAGCAGCTTTGAGATACCAGGAATGTCCGCATCCACTGCACGTCGTATGTTCATAAAAGAGGCCCTCTCGTTGTTAACGTCTGCAGATATCTCCTGCAATGCCTGACCGTCACATGATAGGGCTTCGCGCGACAGGCGCACGTACTCAAGCGCATTGTGTCGATTGGCCGCAACGTTGGCATCTGACATGGGCCTTACCACCTTTGCCGGGCTACCAAAGGCAATCGACCCGCTGGGGATGCAGGTTCCCTGCGTCACGAGCGCCCCCGCGCCAATGATGCAGTTGTCGCCCACAACCGCCCCGTCCAAAATGATGGAACCCATGCCCACAAGCGAGTTGTTCCCTACCGTGCAGCCGTGAACGATGGCCCCGTGCCCAACCGTCACACCCTGGCCCAACACAACCGGGTGCCGTGCGGACACATGCACCACGGCATTGTCCTGCACGTTTGTTTGGTCACCAATGGTGATGGGAGCCTCGTCTCCTCTGACAACGGCTCCATGCCACACCGAGCACTCGCTGCCAAGCGTCACATCGCCGCACACCACCGCACTTGGCGCCACATAGGCACTCAGCTCGTCTTGCATTTTGTCTCCCCTTGTCAGGGCGCCTGTGTACCGTCCGGTGGCAGCTACAGGCGCTGACCAATCTTTACCAGCGCAAAGACGCGCTCCGCCGCAAGCGAGAAGTTCTCCTCGGCATGGGCGAGCACCTCGTCGATGCTCGCGGCATCTATGACCGTAGGAACAAGGGCATCAACGCCAAAGTCAAGAAGCTCACGAGCATCGGCACTCATGCCGCCCACAATGGCCACGCACGGCACTCCCGCGCGCTTGCACCAGGAGGCAACACCGCTCACGACCTTTCCGTGGGCAGACTGCGAGTCCGCATGCCCCTCGCCCGTCACGCATAGGTCGCACCCCTGCAGCAAGGCGTCAAAGCCAACCAGGTTGAGCACCTGCTCAACCCCTGGAAGCACCTCTGCCCTGAGAAAGAGCTTTGCCGCAGCCCCCAGTCCGCCTGCAGCGCCCATGCCGGCCTCTGCAGGGTCAAAACCTGGGAAGGTCTTCTGCAAAACAGCTGCATACGACGACATTCCAAGCTCAAGGGCATCCGCGACCTCTGGCGTTGCGCCTTTCTGCGGTCCAAAGACGTACGTGGCTCCCCTCTCACCCAGCAAGGGGTTGTCGACATCGCACATCACGTGGAATGTCGCCTGCGCCACAGCCTGGTTCATGCCGCTAAGGTCAATGGAGGCAACCTTCTCCAGATCGATCCCATTGCCCGCAAGCTCGCTACCGTCCGCATCGAGGAAGCGCACGCCCAAGGCGCGCATGCAGCCCATGCCGCCATCGTTGGTCGCGCTGCCGCCAATGGCCAGCGATATGTCGCGAGCACCCTGCGCGAGCGCGTCGGCAATGAGCTCACCGGTGCCGTACGTGCTGGTAAAACGTGGGTCCCGATCGGTCGATGCCAACAGTGGCAGGCCCGACGCCGCGGCCATCTCTATGATTGCCCGCCCGTCGCCGAGCAGGCCATAGGCAGCGTCCACCTCCGCGCCGCGGGGACCATGCACCCGCACCGTTCGCAAGGTGCCGCCCGTTGCCGCCACGACCGCGTCAACGGTACCCTCGCCACCGTCTGCCACCTCAACGCCAGAAAGCTCCGCACCGGGGAACTGCACAAGCGCCTGTTCGCCCAACAGCTGCGCGGATCGCGCCGAGGAGATGGTCCCCTTAAACGAGTCACATGCAAACAGAAATCGCATCGCTCCCCCTTACCTTTGGTTTTGCCGCATCTTTGACCCTATCGTCCCACTCAGATGAGCGAGCTGCAAGCAGCCATGTTTGGGATAAGCATGACTCGCAGACGTGGCGCTCTCAAGTCCGTCAAACGGAGCCCACACGCTGAGTCCCGTTTGCCAGGTCTGGCAGGAGTAGACTTGTGAGAAAGCCCCTCCAAAGCGAGGTTCCCATGCCCTTTCTTGCCCTCATAGCTCTAGCACTTGCCGCGGGCATCGTGGTGCTGATCATTGCCGCCCAGTCGAGCGGCGTGGTGTATGTGGGCAAAACGCGTTCGGGCCTCACCGTTGTGCACGACGACCACCACATCACGGGCGAGCGCATACGTGTCCTCAACGTCGCGGGGACCTATCAGTCGGCCACCTATCTCGATGACAGATGGTGCGACCCGGTCTTTCCCTACCACCTGCTCTTTGACCACCTGTTTGAGCCATTTGCCGGAACCGAAGCACCCAGTTCGATTGCCGTGCTGGGCGGAGGTGGTTACGCCTATCCCAAGCACCTCATTGCGCACCATCCCAAGGTCAAGCGCGTTGACGTCGTGGAGATTGACCCTGGCATCGAGCGCATTGCCCGCAAGTTCTTCTTCCTCGACCGGCTCGAGGAGACTTATGGAACCAAGGCAGGCAAGCGGCTCCGCCTGCACGTGGACGACGCGGGCGCCTGGCTTAGGAGACAACACCGCAAGTTTGATGTCATCATCAACGACTGCTTTAGCGCTCTTGAGCCCGAGGCGGCGTTCATGAGCCCTGAAGGCGCATGGCTTGTGGCAGACCACCTCAGCAGCAATGGCGTCTACCTCACCAACGTTGTCTCGGCACTTGAGGGAGAGCACGCCGGCCCTCTCTACGCCACGGTCGACGCCCTTTCACGTTTCTTTGCACACGTATGGGTCTACCCCTGCAGCGGAGATGAGCCCTCGCTGCGCGACAACAACGTGGTTGTGGCAACAAACAGCAACCATCAATTTGCAGGAGCATGGGAATGGCCTGCGCCAAAGGAGTACGAATGAACGAGCAGGACCTGCTTAGGTCAAAGGCCTTCGCCAAAAAGAACTACCCCGAAGCGCTTGACCTCTTGCGCACGCTTGCTCGAATCCCCGCACCTTCGCATCACGAAGAGAGGCGCGCGGCCTTTGTTTGCAACTGGCTCCACGGCAACGGGCTCGCACAGGCAACGATAGACGAGGCCACCAACGTCATTTGCCCCATAGCCGACGACGGGCAGTGCGACCTTGTGGTCTTTGCGGCACACATGGACGTTGTCTTTCCCAACGAGGACGAGCTGCCCTTGCGCGAGGAGGGCGGTCGCATCTTTGCACCTGGCGTGGGAGACGACACCGCCAACCTGGTGGCCCTGCTGCTGGCTGCACGAGAGCTGGCACACGACCCGGCCCTGCTCCCGCCTGGGGTCGGAGCGCTCGTGGTGGCCAATTCCTGCGAGGAGGGGCTCGGCAACCTCAAGGGCACCAAGCAGCTGTTTGCAACCTACGGCGATCGTATCCGCAGGTACTACTCCTTTGACCTTTACCTTCCCAGCTACGTGGACGGAGCAGTGGGCGCACACCGCTGGAAGATCAGCGTTAACACCCAGGGAGGCCACTCCTTTAGCAACTTTGGCAGGCCAAACGCCATAGAACGGCTCTGCGCCATCATCCAGGAGCTCTATTCACTGCCGCTAACGCACGAGGTCCCCTGCACCATCAACGTCGGCACAATCGAGGGCGGAACGACCGTCAACGCCATTGCCGCCCACGCAGAGGCGCTCTTTGAGTACCGTTCGACCTCAAACGAGGTGCTAAACGACCTGAGGGAGCGGGTAACCGCAACCGTCGAGGGCTTTGCATCGGCAGACGCTACGGTGGCCATGGAGCTTGTGGGAGAGCGGCCGGCAAGTGCAAGCAACTGCGACGGACTCAGGGAGCTCACGAGCGTTACGCGTGACGTCATTGAGGCCATCACAGGTGAAGTTGCCACGGGAGGTGCCGCCTCCACCGACGCAAACGTGCCCCTGAGCATGGGCATTCCCGCAAACACCATTGGGGCTGTGCGCGGGGCGCTCCTGCACACCACCGACGAATGGATAGACGCTGCCAGCGTCGAGGAGGGACTGGCTGTGGTCCTGGGAATCATGTGCGTCCAGCGGGAGCTTGGCTGAGCATCGCTTACCCACCTGCGGCACCGCCCAGCTGTCGTAGGTGCGCCAAGCAGGCTGTTCCAGGAACCATCGCGTCACACGAGCTGTCAGCGGTCCTTTAGTACTTAGAGCCAAACTCCAAGTAGTTAATGTCCTCGAGCTGCCCGTAGAGGCCATCGTATTCGCATGGTTCGCCCGCCTCGTACCACACGCCGTCATCTCCCAAATAACCATGGGCATTGACCTGCCTAATCACAAGGTGCGCGGCGAGCGTGGCCTTTTGGAAGTCGGTCAGAGAGGCGCCGCTCAGGTGGAGCGCAAGTGCAGCCAGCGCCTCAACAGAGGTGTCCTGCCGAGGAGCATCGAGTTGGGCTCCAAGGTCGGAGGTCGATGCCAAAGGCTGGCTAGGCGGAGTGGCCAGCTCGGATGACGAGCGCGTCGCAATGTCGTCCGCGGCAGCGGTCACGTCGTAGTTTGCCCAGATGAGATAGGGCGTTTGATAGCACCGCATCCTATGGGCCAGCGACGTCTGCACCTCATCTGGATAGAGCAGATTGTTGTAGAGGTCGCTAAACCCTGGTTGGTGATCGCCGAAGAAGACAAGCACCACTGGCTTGTCGAGCGTCCGCAGCCGCTCGATGAAGAAGCTCAGATCCACATCCGAGGCGTTGACGCACGCAAGGTACTCGTTGAGCTGCCAATTGAGCTCGTCGTCATCGATGCCCTCGGGGTAGACGCCCTGCCAGTCGAGCTCGGAGATGCTGCTCTCGCCCTGCTGATAGCCGCCATGGTTGGCCATGGTCACATCGAGAATCAGCTGAGGCTTGTCGCTGTTTTCCAGGATGTCGTAAACAACCTCGTACGTAGCCGAGTCCCGCACGCCAGAGTGATAGTGTTCCGCGTTCTCAAAGTCACCGATTGAAAGAAACTCGTCGAACCCCATCTGCTCGTAGGCCTCGTCGCGGTTCCAGTTTGACGCGATGTTGGGATGTATGGCACAGGACTGGTATCCAAGGAGCTCGAGCTGGTCAACAAGGCTGTGGGTCTTAGTGAAGTCGTGCGTGGTGTACGGCGTCTTCCCGCTGCCCAGGTACCCCATCGACACCCCAGTGAGCAGCTCGAACTCAGAGGCCTCTGTTCCTCCGCCAAAGACCGAGACCGCCACGTTGCCGCGCATGAGCACGTCCTGCACACCCGTGTTAAAGAACGAGGGGCCCTCGTAGCCGGCACCCAGGCCATCCATAATCGAGAGGTCGGCAAACGACTCGTTCATGATGAAGACATAGGATGGCTGTTCGGCGGCAAAGTGCTCGACGGCAGCCAAACGCTCTGGCGATGAGCCGAGCTCGCGGTCATACAGACTGACGAGCTCACCTTCTGCGGCACGCGCGGAGGTCTCATCGTAGCCATTGGGCTCTTCCACCGAAAGGTCCTGCCAAAACGCGAGAAAGGTCGGCAAGAGACCATTGTCCTCGTATGCCGACAACTCGTCCCAGTACCATCCCGAATTGAGGTTGAAGTCGCTCCTGTAGTCGCGCTCGACAACCGCAGCACCAAGCTGCGGCACGAGAGATGCGACCACAATGACGTTGAGCGCAAGGCTACCGAGGTGCCACCATTTTTTGATGGGCATGGGATGCACAAGTGAGAGGACCACAACAGCCGACACGGCATAGCCTATGGCCTCTACACAACGGTCGTCGAACGCAAGCACATAACCCTCGCTCACAGCCGCGGCGGTGGACAGCGCCGTGAGGTCACTTGGCAGGAAGGGAACCCCCTTTGACTCTATGACGAGGAACTGCGCTATGCCCACAGCGCAGCACACAGCCACCCCAGCCGCCGGGAGCACGCCGGTCCTGAGCCCCATAAAGTAGAGCGTAACGATGCCCAAAAGGCAGATTCCGGTTGTGGCGTCCAGCGAGAGCTGAGTGAGCTTGTCATAGGCTTCGTTCCAAGGAAGCTCGAGCACAAGAGCGGATACCCCAACGGCGGCCGAGAGACAGAACCAGTCTCGCAGGACACGCATCGCAAGACCTGCTGGGGCAAACTTTGAGTCCAGGCGCTCAAAGAGCACGTCAACGAACGGCCGTATTGCGAGAACGCAGCCTCCAACGCGCACGATCTTGGCCAGCTCCTCGAACGAGGCAGTACTGACCTGCGAGAACAGGTCAAAACAGGCAACTCGAACGTAGCACAACAGGGCAATGTAGCCACCGAGCCAGAGCACGGGAGGAACCAGGCGATGCCATCCACCATGCTTCTTGCGGTGCACGCAGGCAAGGGCCAGCGATACGACACCGGCGAGGAGAGCCGTCTTGACGCATGCCGCCAACAGGCCGGCAAACACCTCGTAGCCTATTATTGTGTCATCACCCATTAAAGCCATCCGCGATTTTGTGGTAGACCAGCGTCCCTATCTTTACATACATGGTAGCAATATCGTTGCATCTCACTGGAAACGGATTAATTACGCTACTCTATCTTTACTGACTACTTCAACGAATGCGAGGCCGCCATGGCTAATAACGACTGGTCCGAATTCATGAGCTCCCGCGTCGTTCGCATGATTTGCGACGCGATCGTCATTGTGGCCTGCGCACGCTATGGCGGCGATGCGGCACGCCAGCTCATCTCCCCCGATACCGCCGGCGCCTTGTATGAGTCTGTTGGCCAGGCAGGCTTCTATGGCATCTATGGGGCCCAGCTAGCTGTCTGTGCGTTCGTGGTCGTCCAGTTTGCGCGTCGCCTTGTAAAGGACTTCACCGAGAAGTAGGCTCAAAGGCCCGCAAGACACAGCATAACCGCACCAAAAGAGGGTGCCTCGCACATGCGGGGCACCCTTTGCTTGTGGCTTAAATCGCAACAGATTACAGCGTGCGCCTCACGGCTTCCTTCCATCCAGCCAGATAGGCATCAACCTGCTCGGGAGCCATCTTGCGCTCAAAGACGTCATCGGTCGTGCGCAGGCTGCGGAGCTCGTCGGTTCCGCTCCAGAAGCCCACGGCAAGGCCAGCCAGATAGGCAGCGCCAAGACTCGTGGTCTCGGTGTTCTGCGGACGACGGATCTCGCAGCCAAGCATGTCGGCCTGGAACTGCATCAAGAAGTTGTTGCGGCTTGCCCCGCCGTCAACGTTGAGCGTCTTGATGGGGGCGCCAGCATCGGCCTCCATGGCGCGCACGAGGTCGGCCGACTGATACGCCAGCGACTCAAGGGCAGCGCGGGCGATGTGGGCACGATTTGCGCCACGCGTGAGGCCCGTAATGGTGCCACGAGCATCGGCCGCCCAGTACGGAGCGCCAAGGCCCGTAAAGGCCGGCACAATGTAGACGCCCGCGTTGTCCTCGACGCTGCTGGCGAGGTACTCCGTCTCGGCGGCGTCACGAATGAGGCCAAGCTCGTCGCGCAGCCACTGAATAACGGCGCCTGCCACAAAGACGCTTCCCTCGAGCGCGTACTCGGTGTGGTCCACATCGGGAGCGCTCGCAGCAATGGTTGTCACGAGGCTGTTCTTGGAGGCAGGAGCCTCGGCGCCCGTGTGCAGCAGCAGGAAGCAGCCCGTGCCGTAGGTGTTCTTGGCCTGGCCAGCCTCAAAGCAGCACTGTCCAAAGAGGGCGGACTGCTGGTCGCCCGCAACGCCCGTAATGGGAATGCCGGCAGGAACGCCAGGATAGCTGGTCTCGCCAAAGCTGCCCGACGAACGCCTGACCTCGGGCATCATCGACGCAGGGATGTCAAAGAGCTCGAGCAGCCATGGGTCCCAGCACCCCTCGTGAATGTTGTAGAGCATCGTGCGGCTGGCGTTGGTAACGTCGGTCGCATGCACCAGACCTCCGGTCAGCACCCAAACCAGCCAGGTGTCAACGGTGCCAAACAGCAGCTCGCCTGCCTCGGCACGCTCGCGAGCGCCAGGGACGTTGTTCAAGATCCAGGCGATCTTGCTAGCCGAGAAGTAGGCATCGGGCAAAAGTCCCGTCTTGGCCTGAATCTTTGCTGCGACCTCGGGGTCACCGCAAAGCTCCTCGACCATATCGGCCGTACGACGGCACTGCCACACGATGGCATTCATCACAGGCTCGCCCGTGGAGGGGTCCCACACAATGGTGGTCTCGCGCTGGTTGTCAATGCCAATGCAGGCGACGTCCTCTGCGCCAAGCCCATGCTTTTGGAGCAGCTCGGTCAGGCATCCCAGCTGCGAGAAAAGAATCTCGTGCGGATTGTGCTCGACCCAGCCAGGCTTGGGATAGATCTGGTTGAACGGGCGCTGAACAACGTCGACCATCTTGCCATCGTGGTCAACGAGCACCGCACGCGAAGACGTCGTTCCCTGGTCGAGGGCAACAACATAGCGCGGGCCGGTCGTCACATCACTCATGCGAGATAACCTTCCATCCAACTGCTGATATCGTCATAGACCACCTGATGGCCAAGCTCGTTGAGGATCTCGTGGCGCATGCCCGCATAGAGCCTGCAGCGCACGTCGGTGACCCCAGCAGCATGGGCCAGGTCGGCAGCGCGACTCACGCCCTCGCCGCACTCGCCCACCGGGTCCTCGGTGCCGGCAATGTAGAGCAGCGGGAGGTCATGCGGATAGGTGGACACGCACTCGGTCGAGCAGACATAGCGCATGAGGTCGGTCACCGTGGCATAGCCGCCAGCCGAGAACATGAAGCCGCACTGCTCGTCGGCAATGTAGTTCTCAACGTTCTTGCGGTTGTGCGAGAGCCAGTCGAGGTCAGTCTCGGCGTCTGCGATGTCCTGCGCATATGCGCCAACGCCCATGTTGTGCAGGAGCCTGCTGTTGTAGTCCTCGCCGCGCACGCGCGCAATGAGGCGGGCAATGCGATTGCCGGCCGCCGAGGTCTGGGGCTTCATAAAGCCCGTGCCACAAATGATGGCGCCCTTAAGGCCATAGGCATGGTTGGCAAGGTACGCGCGTACCACAAAGCTGCCCATGGAATGACCAAACAGGAAGAGCGGAAGCTGCTCGCCATAGGCGTTGTTGATGCGCGCCATTGCCTCGGTGCGCACGCGATGCACGTCCGCAACAAGAATGTCCCTGCCACCAACGGCAGGAAGCTTGCCCCACTCGTCGGGCGAAGAGACGCTCTCGCCGTGACCAATGTGGTCGTGGCCAAAGACCACAAAGCCCAGACCATTTAGATAACGTGCAAAGTCGTCATAGCGGCCAATGTACTCGGCCATGCCGTGAACGAGCTGAACTGCAGCACGAGGAGTCTCGCCATCCTCGGGCCACCAGATGTATCCGTGCAAGCGCGAAACCCTGTTTGAGGAGTCGCACCAGATTGTCTCTCGACGAACTTCGTCTGCCACCGGAATCCCCTCCGTTCTGAGACCGTAATTGCTACTACGTTACTCCAGAGAGGGGTTCGCTCATCCGTCCATTCGCCCATCGGGATTGCCGCTTCTGCCAAGCGGCAAGCGGTCGAACCAACCCTCCAAGCGGTTGCCAATTTTGTCATTTCTGCCGCTTAAAGGGTATGAAAGGCTACTCGTCAAGCAGAATTCTAAGAGCAGGAATATATTTGTCGCGAACGCGTTTGAGGTCGCGCTCGCCAGGTCTTGGGATACGCCCGAGGTCGAGGTTGTGCCTCACATCGGCCTCCTTGACCTTGCGTGCGATGGGGTCGGCTGCGGCACGACGCACAAAGCTGAGATAGTCCTCACCCTTCCTGTGCGTCATGGCATCCACCCCACGCACGACCTCCTCCGAGAGCCCCGCAGCACGCAGGTCGTCGAGCGTGATGTCGGTGTCCTCGACCACGTCGTGGAGCCATGCCACTGCCTTTGCGGCATCGCCCTCCACGTGGGCGGCCACATGCTCTGGATGCGTAATGTAGAGCTCGCCAGTCTTGTAGTTAACAACCCCCGCATGAGCCTTTTCGGCAATGCTGCGAGCCAAAAGCTCCTGAGGTCCCTCGTTCATGTCCTACTCCGTCTCGTCTGGGTCAATTGCGTCATCGTCAGCAAGGTCTGCCGGCTCAACGCTGCTACCGTCCACGCTAAGCTCGCTCGCCTTTGCCAGCTCTGCAAACGCTGCCTTCATAGTTTGGTTTCCCCTAGTAAGGCGCTTGACGGACAGCTTCTCGCCATGCTTTTGGGCCGCGCCAAACCAGGTGGTGGCCGTCTTGAGCTGCTTCTTGAGGTCTTGGAGCTTCTTGATGATGTTGTCGATGTCCTCTTCGGCACGCTCGTAGTTCTTGGCAGCGCGCTCGTAGTCGTTCTCGATGCTCCCCACAATAGTTGCCACCTTCTCCTCGAAGGTGCTCACGTCCAGCTCCTCGCGCCTGGCGCGCTCGAGCTGCTTGCGATAGGGATGTGCCGTGAGCGCGGCTGCCTTTAGCAGGCCAATGATGGTGGTAAAGCACTGCGGACGCACGACAAACATCTTGGGGTAGTGCCACGAGACATCTGCTATGCCCGCGTTATAGAAGTCGTTGTCGGGCTCGAGCGTCGAGACAAGCACCGCGTACTCGCAGCCCTTCTTGGTGCGATCGGCATCGAGCTTTTTGAAGTGGTCCTCGTTGCGCTTGCGGCTGGCCGACATTGAGCTCTCCTCCTCGGTCTTCATCTCAAACATGATCGAGATAAGCTCGCTGCCATCGTCGTCGTAGTCGCGGAAGATGAAGTCGCCCTTGGTGCCCTCAACAGCGGTGTTGTCCTTTTCGAAGGTGGCCTTGGGGTATGCCTGGATGCGAATCCGGTTGAACTCGCTCTCGCAATGGCGCTCGAGCGACTCGCCAATGAGCTTGGTGGAGAGGCGCATGCGGTAGTCGCGCAGACGCTCAAGCTCGGACTTGTACTGCTCTATCTGCTCGTTCTTTACCTCGATCTGCTTCTCGGCCTGCTGGGTGAGCTCGGCCTCTCGGCGTGCCATCTCCTCGCGAAGGGCTGCCTGAGCCTGCTCGCTGTCGGCCTTGGCCACGCGCAGCTCCGACTCGAGCTCCCCGCGCTTTCGTTCAAGATTGGCCGTTGCACGAAGCAGCTCGGCCTCCCCTTGCGCCTTGAGCGTGGCCCCCTGTGCCTCGAGCTGCGCCTCGAGCGCAGTGATACGACCCGCGAGCTCCGCCTCGCGCTGACGCGCCTGCTCTGCCGCGGCAGATGACTCGGCCTGCGCCTGGGCGCGCTGCGAGTCGAGCTCGTGCTGCAGGGAGGCCTGCGCCTCACTTGCCTCGCGGCGCGCTTGCTCAACCGCCAGATCCCTCTCGCGGACAGAGGCCTCGAGCTGAGCCCTCATCTGGGCCTCGTTCTCCTTTGCGGCCGCACGCTCGTGCTCGACGGCAAGCTCGCGCTCGTGCGCCGACTCCAAAAGCTGTGCCTTAAGTGCCGCAAGCTCGTCCTGGGCCTTCTTGCGCTCCTGCTCTATGGCCAAGAGCTGCTCCTGCTGCGTGAGGTTGAGTTTGGCCTGCAGCTCAGCCGTTTGCCCCTGGGCCTGGGCCACCCTGCGGTCGGCCTCGCGACGCTCCTCGGCACGCACCGCCGCCACCTCGGCCTCATGCGTATGGCCCTGCTCTGCCAACCGCGCCTCAAGATCGCGCTCAAACAGCTCGTCACGCAGCTGACGCGTAAGGTCCTCGACCGCCGAGGGGTCAACGTCAATGACTTCGCCGCAGTTGGGACAGATAATCTTTGCCATAGCCACTCCTTGCATCACCACAGTTTTCTGTGGCCATCATACGCGTTGCCACAGACAAGAGCAAAAACGGCGCCCAGGCAAACGTGCCCGAGCGCCGCAAGAGAAGCTAGCTCAAATGCCTACAGACGAGCGAGTGCCTGCTCGACGTCGGCAATCAGGTCGGCGGTGTCCTCAAGGCCACAGGAGAGGCGCACCATGTTGGGCATGACGCCCGCAGCCACCAGCTCGGCATCGCTCATCTGGCGATGCGTGGAGCTTGCCGGGTGCAGGCAGCAGGTGCGCGCATCGGCAACGTGCGTCTCGATGGCCGCCACCTTGAGGCCCGCCATGAACTTCTCGGCTGCCGCACGACCGCCAGCAACGCAGAAGCTCACCACGCCACAGCCGCCGTTGGGCAGGTACTTCTGGGCAAGCTCGTAGTACTTGTCGCCAGCAAGGTTGGGATAGCTCACGCTCTCGATCTTGGGATGAGCCGAGAGGAACTCTGCCATGGCCTGGCCGTTGGCGCAGTGGCGCGGCATGCGCACGTGCAGGCTCTCGAGGCCAAGGTTGAGGTAGAAGGCGTTCTGCGGGCTCTGGATGGAGCCAAAGTCGCGCATGAGCTGGCTTGTTGCCTTGGTGATGAAGGCACCGCCCTGGCCAAACTTCTCGGCGTACACAATGCCGTGATAGCTCTCGTCGGGCGTGGTGAGGCCAGGGAACTTCTCAGCGTGGGCCATCCAGTCAAAGCTGCCCGAGTCAACAATGGCGCCGCCAACGCCCACACCGTGTCCATCCATGTACTTGGTGGTGGAGTGGGTCACGATGTCGGCACCCCACTCAATGGGACGGCAGTTGACCGGCGTGGGGAAGGTGTTGTCCACAATCAGGGGCACGCCGTGGTCATGTGCGGCAGCCGCAAACTTCTCGATGTCAAGCACGGCCAGCGCCGGGTTGGCAATGGTCTCGCCTACCACACACTTGGTGTTGGGACGGAACGCCGCGTCAAGCTCCTCGCGCGTGCAGTCGGGGCTCACAAAGGTGGTCTCGATGCCCATCTTGGCCATGGTCACGGCGAGCAGGTTGAAGGTACCGCCATAGATGGCCGAGCTGGCCACCACATGGCTTCCCGCCTCGGCAATGTTGAAGACGGCAAAGAAGTTTGCGGCCTGGCCCGAGCTGGTGAGCATGCCGGCGGTGCCGCCCTCGAGCGCGGCGATCTTTGCCGCCACGGCGTCGTTGGTGGGGTTCTGCAGACGGGTGTAGAAGTAGCCCTCGGCCTCGAGATCAAAGAGCTGGCCCATGTGCTCGGAGGTGTCGTACTTAAAGGTGGTGGACTGCACGATGGGCAGCTGGCGCGGCTCGCCGTCACCGGGCCTGTAACCCGCCTGAACGCAGTTGGTTCCAATTCCGTATGCCATAGTGGTGACTCCTCATGTGGCTCGCGTGGTGTGATGCTTCTCAAGAGTAGCGCAGCGCCACCCATCTGGTGCACGCAAGACGGACTCTGACAGGGAATTGAAACGAGAACGGCACGTTGGCGCAATCGAAAGATGGCAGGTCAGGACGCCGCAAACACTCGCCTGACCGCTCATTAATGACTGATACGCTTTGGGACTTTTTGGCGATTAGCCCATCTACCTGCGATTTTCACAGCTCCTCCTTATTTGACCAGCATTTAAAGGCAAGAATGGGTAGACTCTCGCAACAGCAATTACTTGCTACCGACAAAAAATGCCTCCCGTGTAAAAGGAGATTGACAATGAAGCGTGAGTACTATAAGCAGCACAGCGATGTGCTCGGCGAGGACATGTCCATGCTCGTCTATGGCGAGGGTGGCTACCCCGTCATCGCCTTCCAGGCCCAGGATGCCAAGAGCAACAACTTTGAGGACTTTGGCATGATCGACGTGCTGGCCCCCTACATTGAGGACGGCCGCATCCAGGTCTTTTCCGTTGACAACCTGGACGAGGAGAGCTGGAGCGACCAGGGTGGCGACAAGGCTGCTCGCGCCTGGCGCCAGGAGGAGTACTTCAAGTTTGTGACCGACGAGCTCATTCCGCGCGTTCACGCCTGGAACAACTCTGACCTGCGCCCCATCGCCGTGGGCTGCTCCATGGGCGCCACCCATGCCGCCATTGCCGCCTTCCGTCGCCCGGACCTCTTCCAGGGCTGCATCGCTCTGTCCGGCGTGTATCGCACGAGCTTCTTCTTTGGCGACTGGATGGACGAGAACCTCTATAACAACGACATCCCGGCCTTCCTCACCAACATGTCCGCCGACCACCCCTACGTGCGCCTGTACAACGAGCGCCAGCTGGTGATGTGCGTGGGCCAGGGCGCTTGGGAGATGGGCATCGACGACCTGCACTACATTGACGAGCAGCTCAACCGCCTGGGCGTCGAGCACTGGTGCGACTTCTGGGGCACCGACGTCAACCACGACTGGCCGTGGTGGCGCAAGCAGATGCCCTACTTCATGAACGAGGTGCTGAGCGAGATCGAGGACAAGCAGGCCTTCGTCGAGCTCGAGCAGTCCGAGCAGGCCAAGGCCGAGGAGCCCAAGGCCGAGCCCGTAAAGGCCGAGGAAGCCAAGCCGGCTGCCAACAAGCCCGCAGCCAAGAAGGCCACCACGACCCGCAAGGCCCCTGCTAAGAAGGCAGCCACCACCAAGACCGCCACTGTAAAGGCCGAGGCAACCGAGGCCGAGGCTCCTGCCGCAAAGCCCGCTGCCAAGCGCACCACCACCCGCAAGGCAGCCACCACCAAGACTGCTGCAGCAAAGGACGAGACCGCCAAGGCCGAGGCTCCCGCGGCAAAGCCTGTTGCTAAGAAGGCCGCTACGACCAAGGCAGCCGCTGCCAAGGCCGAGGCAGTCGCAACCGAGGCTCCCGCCGCAAAGCCCACAGCCACCAAGACTGCCGCCAAGAAGACCACTGCGACCAAGACTGCTGCCGCAAAGACCGAGGCAACCGAGGGCGAGGCTCCCGCAGCCAAGCCTGCTGCCAAGCGCGCCACCACCCGCAAGGCAGCCACCAAGACCACCTCTACCAAGGCCGCTGCCGCCAAGGCCACCGAGACCGCCGAGGCAGAGGCTCCTGCCAAGAAGGCTCCGGCAAAGCGCGCCACGCGTCGCACCACCAAGAAGGCCGACGCTGCCGAGTAGCAAATCACCCATAGCAAAGAGCTAACAGACCGCCCGTCCCGCCCAGCAGCGAGACGGGCGTCTTTCGAATGGTTCCCCTGCACACGGCCCATGCGCACACAACGCAGGTTTGCAGAGGAAATGCGGAGTCCAAAGCATCAAGAACCTGCCATACACAAGCCTGTAACCTGCGAGCTTTACCATAGGTCCACTATCGTCCGCCTTCCTGAAAGGAAGCGTCATGAACGTTGTCTTCATCTCGCCTCAGTTCCCCGACACCTACTGGAACTGGTGCGATCGTCTTCGCAACAACGGTGCCACCGTGCTCGGCATTGGCGACACCCCCTACGACAACCTTGCCCAGGAGGTCAAGAACTCCCTCAACGAGTACTACTGGGTGCCCTCGCTCGAGGACTACGACCAGGTCTTTAGGGCCGTCGCGTTCTTCTCGTACAAGTACGGCAAGATCGACTGGCTCGAGTCGAACAACGAGTACTGGCTCAGCCAAGATGCACGCCTGCGCGACGACTTCCATATCACCACCGGCGCTGGAGCAGCCCAGATGGCCAAGTGGCAGAGCAAGGCCGAGATGAAGGCCCTCTATGCCGCAGGTGGGGTTCCCACCGCCCGCCAGATCAGGCTCACCGATGCCGAGTCGGCCCGCGCCTTTGCCGCAGAGGTTGGCTATCCCCTGTTTGCCAAGCCCGAGAAGGGCGTGGGCTCCATGGGGGCGCGCAAGGTTGCAGACGAGGCCGCCCTCGAGGAGCTGCTCAACACAAAGCTCGACGCCTCCTACGTGCTCGAGGAGTTTGTAACCGGCGAGATCGTCTCCTACGAGGCAATCGTCGATGCCGAGGGCAACACCCTCTTTGAGAACCATTCCGAGTATCCCATCGACATTGCCGCCTCGGTTGAGCAGATGCTCGACGTGTGGTACTACACCCGTCCCGACGTTGACCCCGAGCTCTCTCGCCTGGGCAAGGCCGCAATCAAGGGCTTTGGCATCACCAACCGCTTTGTGCACATGGAGTTCTTCCGCCTGACCGCCGACAAGCCCGGTCTGGGCAAGAAGGGCGACTACGTGGGCCTTGAGGTCAACGTGCGCGCACCTGGCGGCTACACTCCCGACCTGGTCAACTATGCCCACTCCTTTGACGTGTACAAGATCTGGGCCGACATGGTCACCTATGGCACCTCAGAGTGCGGCAAGGGCGGCGAGACCTTCTATGCCACCTATGCCTCGCGTCGCGACATCTACACCTACGCGCACTCGCACGAGGAGGTCATGGCGCGCTACGGCGACGTCATTGTGATGCAGGGCCGCATGGCAGACGTCCTCTCTGACGACCTTGGCAACGACTTCTACATCGCACGCTTCAAGCGGGCAGAGGACCGCGACGAGTTTGCCGCCTTCGTGCAGCAGCACGCATAGCACAGGCCGCCGCACACGGTTGCAGTCTATGGGTGCCTCGAAGGGAGCCGCTCTTCGAGGCACCTTTTCTATTGCTTTTTTGGTCTTGGTGACCCTTATCCATTAGAATCGTTGCGTTATGTACAACAGGCAGGGAGAGCGCATGGCAGAGCAGGGCAAACGGGACTTTCTCGAGGGGCTGCGTGACGGCCTGCCCATTGGCTTGGGCTATCTTGCCGTTGCCTTCTCGCTCGGCATCGCCGCACGCCAGGCGGGACTCACGGCGGTACAGGGCTTTATCGCAAGCCTGCTCTCGATTGCCTCGGCGGGCGAGTACGCTGGCTTTACCCTCATTGCCGCTCAGGCGTCCCTTGCCGAGATTGCCCTGGGGACGCTCGTCACCAACGCTCGCTACCTGCTCATGAGCACGGCGCTCTCGCAGCGCTTCTCCAAGGACACCTCGCTTGCCAAGCGCATCGGCGTGGGCCTTGGAGTGACCGACGAGCTCTTTGGCCTTGCCATCGCCCGCTCTTTGGTGCGGCCCGTCTATCAGTACGGTGCCATGCTGTCGTCCATCCCCCTGTGGTGCATTGGGACGTCGGCCGGCATCATTGCCGGGCAGCTTCTCCCCTCGCGCATGGTAACTGCGCTTTCGGTCTCGCTCTTTGGCATGTTTCTGGCGGTCATCATGCCGGCCGCACGCAACGACCGCGTGGTGCGCATCTGCGTAATTGCGAGCTTTGCCGCAAGCTACGCGGCAAGCCACTTCATCCCGCTCACCATGGCATGGTCGAGCGGCACGCGCATCATTGCGCTGACCGTTTTCATCTCGGCCATCGCCGCCCTTGTGCACCCCGTTGACACCGAGGGGGATGATGTCGCATGAGCACGCGCATCTGGCTGAGCATCATTGTGATGGGCGCCGTCACCGTAGCCATCCGCCTTCTGCCCCTCACGCTCATACGAAAGCCGCTCAAGAACCGCTTCTTGCTATCGTTCTTGCACTACGTGCCCTACGTCACGCTTGCGGTCATGACCTTTCCCGCCATTGTGGAGAGCTGCGAGACACCGCTTGCAGGGCTGGCCGCGCTGGCAGTTGGCGCCTACGCCGCCTGGCAGGGAGCCAACATGGTAAGCGTTGCAGCAATCTGCAGCATAACCGCCTTTATTCTTGGCTTTATCTAGCTATAGCTGCAGAGCAGGCTGCGCAAACGGCCGGCTCATCTGACACGTCACACGTCAGCGCGACCCTACTGCACGGCAAAGCCACGCGCAATGTCGCTGGCTATTCGCCACGGCAGCGGGCGCAGCTCGCGATCGGCAATGTGAATCTGCTCGCGGATGGCAATGCCCTGCGGGCAATGGCGCTCGCACTTGCCACACCCCACGCACTGGCGCGCAAAGGCCTTCTCCTTGCGCAGCGACACCGTTTGCCAGTACTCCTTGCGGCCGCTTGCCTTGCTCTCGGTGTACATGTGGTTGTAGCAGCGGAATAGCGCCGGGATGTCGACACCCTGCGGGCAGGGCATGCAGTAGCCGCAGCCCGTGCAGCCCACCTTCATGTGACTGTTGATGGCCTCGGTCACCTGCTTTATCAGGGCAAAGTCCGCCTCGGTCAGCGCGCCGGCCTCCACATCGCTCGCCACGCGACAGTTCTCCTCGATCATCTCCAACGAGTTCATGCCGCTGAGCACGCAGGTCACCTGCGGCTGGTCCCAGAGCCACCTAAAGGCCCATTCGGCGGCACTCCAGCCACGACCGGACTCCGCAATGAGCAGCTTGCCCTCATCGGGCATGAGGTCCACCAGCTTGCCGCCACGCAGCGGTTCCATGATTATGACGGGAATGCCCTTTTGGGCAGCGGCCATAAGACCACGACGCCCAGCTTGCGTATGTTCGTCGAGGTAGTTGTACTGAATCTGGCAAAAGTCCCAGTCGTAGGCATCAAGCACCCGCACAAAGCCATCTGTGCTGCCGTGGAACGAAAAGCCAATCTGACCAATCTGGCCCGACGCCTTCTTGTTTGCTATCCACTCCTCAATGCCAAAGCCCTGGAGGCTCTCCCACTGTGCAAGGTCGGTAATCATGTGCATGAGGTAATAGTCAATGTGGTCGGTCTGGAGCCGCTTTAGCTCCTCATCAAAGAAGCGGTCGATGGCAGCCGCGCTGCGGACCAGATATTGGGGCAGCTTGGTCGCTATCTTTACCTGGTCGCGGATGCCGTTGCGGGCGACCACCGTGCCAAGCAGCTCCTCGGAGCCCGGATAGAGGAAAGCCGTGTCATAATAGTTGACGCCAAGCTCGAGCGCACGCAGAATCTCGCGCTCGGCCTTGTCGTAGTCAATGCCCGAGCCCTTGCGTGAAAACCGCATGCACCCAAAGCCCAAAATAGACAGCTCGTTGCCATAGCGATCGCTGCGATACTTCATGGAGCCCCCGTCCTCATGATGTCATAGGCACGAGTATACGTCGCAAGGCGCATATGCGCCGCTCGCCAACAAGCCACGCCGCTGCCAAACTGGCACGAAGGCCACACGCCAAAGCCGACAACCGCCCATACCCCACTGCTTGCGAAATTCTTCGTTGTTGTACCTCAACGCTCCAGTCGAACGGTACAACAACGAAGAATTTCGCAAGCAGTGGGGTATAAGAGCGGTCGAAGTCCCAAATAAAAGAGGGGCGAGTCTTTAAAAACTCGTCCCTCGCGCTTACGGATATCGAATCTTTTGCTTACATTATCAGGCCAATAATGAACGCGCAGATGCCACCGAGCGTCATGGCCGCAGGCAGTGTAATCACCCATGCAGTAAAGATGCTGCCCGCCATGCCCCACTTGACCTTTTTGGCGCCACGAGCCGAACCGGTGCCCATGACCGAGGTCGTAAGGACCTGCGTGGTAGAGACGGGTGCGCCGAGTGCCGTCATGGTCTCGATGGCAATGGCCGACGAGAACTCGGAGACAAAGCCCATCACGGGCTCCAACTTGGTCACGCCAGAGCCGACCGTCTTCATGATGCGCTGGCCACCAATGGAGGTGCCTAGGGCCATGGTTGCCGCGCACATGATCTTGACCCAGGTGGGCACGCCCGAGCCCTCGGGCAGCATGCCGGCACCAATCATGGCGAGCGTGATGATGCCCATGGTCTTTTGTGCGTCGTTGTTGCCGTGGCTGTAGGCCATGAACATCGACGAGCAAATCTGGGCCTTGTGGAAGAAGGCGTTGGCCTTGCTCGGATGCCAGTTTGCAAAGATCTCAAACACCAGGCGCATCACGGTGAATCCCAAGAACATGCCAATGAGCGGCGAGGTAAACAGCGGGATGACCACCTTAGAGAGCACGCCGCCCCACTCAACCGTGGCGGTGCTGCGGGTAAAGACCATCGTCGCACCAATGAGGCTGCCAATAAGCGCGTGGCTCGAACTCGAGGGGATCGAGAACCACCAGGTGAGAAGGTCCCAAATGATGGCGCCAAGCAGGGCAGCAAGGATAACGTAGAGCTCCAGCGACACGTTGACCAGACCATGCGCAATGGTCATGGCCACCTTTTCGCTCATGAGCGCGCCAATAAAGTTCATGGTGGCGCTCATGAGGATGGCCACGCGCAGTGGTAGGGCCCGCGTGTAGACCGTCGTGGCAATGGCGTTGGCGGTGTCGTGGAAGCCGTTGATGAACTCAAAGATGATGGCGGCAATGAGCACGCAAAGTAGCAGCGGATTAAGCATTTTTCATCAGCACGCTGCGGACGACGTTGGCAACAGACTTGCACGAGTCGACCGTGGCCTCCATGGTATCGATCAGCGACTTCCACTTAATGACGTCCACGGCGTCGTTGTGCTCACGGAAGATGTTCGCCAATGCGTTGCGCGACACGGTGTCGCCCTCGTCCTCGATGGTGCCCACGGTGTGCATCTTCTCGCGCACGACGGGGTCCTTCTTAAAGTTCTCAAAGTGATCGAAGAGGTCCTTGAGCTCGTGGGCGGCACGCTGGGTCAGCTCCGCCATCTGAACGGCCTCGGGACGCATGTCGTCGATGTCATAGAGGTCAAAGCGGGCGGTGACGTTGTCCATACCGTCGGCAATGTGGTCGAGCTCGCGAACCAGCAGATTGATGTCTTCGCGGTCGAACGGGGTAATGAAAGAGTTCTCCAAGAGCGTGAGAGTCTCGCGCATAATGGCATCGCAGCGAACCTCGAAATCCTTAACTTCAGGAATACGTGATTTTTGCGCAGGCCAATCCTTGGCAATTGCAGCGTAGACATCGCTTGCTGCAGCAACTTCGGTGCTCAGCTCAATAAACTTGTCGTAAAACTGATTCTCTATATGACGCACTCGGCTCATATAAACCACTCCTTACCTTTTGCAAGGAAACTGCTTACGCACACGGCATTAGTTCAAGCGCATGGCCATAGTTTGTCAGCGTTTTGAATGCTCATACCCAACAAGATGTGCAAACGTGAATATTGCACCGATAATCGGCACTTTATATCAACGTACTGTAAGGAATGTGTCAAGACATATCGCTCTGCGAATTATCGCAGGTAAACAGGCTATTAAACGCTCGTTACAAACGGGCCGCCCCCCCTCATTACACAATAACCGCACCTAATTTGTCCATTTTCGCCCTCCAAAAAAACCCAAGGTAGCGCGCCGCAACAAGGCGTATGCAACAAAAAAGTTCTACGGTTTACTAATCCTCAGTAGTTACTTATTGTCTACTGGTCAGTCAGCTTGCGCCCGTAAGCTCTTTGCCATGAAGACCGAAGGCGACATAGCTGCCATCAGGCTCAATCTGGGCGATCACATTCGCATGCTCAGACAGGAGCAGCATCTGTCGCAATATGACTTCTCAAGAATGATTAACCTGGACCGAACCTATCTCATAGGGATAGAAAAGGGTCGCAGGAACGTCTCGGTGGACAACCTCTGCAAGATTGCGCAGGGTCTTGGCATTACCCTCTCTGAGCTCTGCGAGGGTGTTGACGAGGCTGAGTCCGTTAGGAATCGCCGCATTCTCATGGAGGAGCTTCTGCACAAGAAAGAGCAGAAGAAGGCCCATTAGTGACCAATTGGAATATGCCTTTGTCTTGCCGGCAAGCCGGGTGGACTCACAGGCCGCAAAATCATTGCATGATCCGCAAAGAGCAGCGGGCAGCACCTTTAATACCTGGCTCTGCCCGCTCCGCATTGGCTTCACCCTTGCGACGCATGCACCCTTCTGCTGACTTGACTGCTATGCCTTGTGTTCAGCGGCGCTTGCCTGGTAGAGCTCGCCCGCAACCCGTTTGAGGATCTCTGGCAGCTCGATGTCAATCGTCCACCTAGACGAGATGGCGCCCATCCCAAGGAGTGCTCCCATGATGTTTCCAGCAATCGCGCCGGTAGAGTCGGCATCTCCGCCATGGTTGACAGCTGCAATGACAGCTGCCGAAAAGTCGCTAGGATGACGCAGGCATGCGTAGACCGATATTGCCAACGCCTCGTGCCCAACCCAGCCCTCACCCAGCAAAGGGATGTTAGTCGCATCGGGCTCGCTGTTTGCCGCAAGCCGAACGGCCTGCTCGAGCAGGTCGGCCATCGTTGTTGCTTCTTCTGGAGCGTTCTCAAACCACACCGGCAGCGCCGCAACAAGGCTCCTAACAATCTGGTCGAGGCTCTCGCCGGAACCGTACACGCAGCGATTCACGATGAACGCGAGTCCCGATGCGGGGATGTAGCCAAGAGGATGGCTGTGCGTGATGGCTGCCGCGTCTGCGGCAACCGCCACGGCGGCATTTGGGTCTTTGAAGAAGAGGCCCACAGGCGCCACACGCATAACGCCACCGCAACCACAGCTGTCGTTGAGCGGTTTGTCTATTGCACCCATCTCGTTGCTTCCCAGAGCAGAGAGGCAGGTATTGCCAGGGGCCCTCCTAGAGTGAAGATCGTGCACCTTAATGAGCCAGGTGACGCGCGTGGGCTCATTCCAAGACGACTGGGTGTGGAGCCAGTCGAGATAAGCGTGGTAAATGCTCTGCGCGTAGGTAAGCCTGTTTGCATGCGGACCTGCGCTAACAAGGCCCTCAGCCGTAAAGAGCGTCATCTGCGTGTCATCGGAGAAGAGCGCCTTTCCTCCCGTCTTGGCCAACCAATAGCTCGTGATGCCCTCCGCACCAAACTGACGGACGATCTCGCTATAGCTCATGAACTCAACTGGATAGCCCAGGGCGTCACCTATGGCGCCCCCAAACAGGCAGCCATCAAAACGATCGCTGGTCGTGGGGCCATTCGTGCTGGTAGCAGCAATCTTGCTAGTCATGTTCTGTCTCCCCTCGCGTATTGTGGCACACACTGAGTATGACATGACGCGTTGTGGCGCTGGTCAACCACGGAAAGACAGTAGGCAGATGGCGCACAATGACTCAGAGGCCTGTGGGGGCAACCTCGCTACAATGAGGCTCGAGTGGTGTCTGGCGGAGGGAGCCCAGATTATGTTTGATGCCATTACTCGGGCCATGCCCAGAGACTTTGCCGCTGCTTGGGACCTTTACACCGACGTCTGCACCCAGCAGGAACATGATGCATTTACGCCGTTGTGGACATTGGGGGTCTACCCTGCCAAAGACGATATTCGCGGGTACGTCGAGGCAGGCGAGCTCTATCTGGGATGGCAAAACGGCCAGCTCGTGGGCGCCATGGCGATTGTAGGGCACGAGGACCCAGAGTATGTCGATGTGCCATGGATCACATCTGTTGAGCCAGACGAAGTTGCCGTCATACACATGCTGGCAGTGCATCCACTTGCTCGAGGGCAGCACCTTGGTGCGGAGCTCGTGCGGGAGGCAATCAGGCTGGCCCGCAAGGCCGGCAAGCGAGCAGTGCACCTGGACGTCGTTCCGGGCAATCTTGCCGCCTCTCGCCTCTACGAGGCAGAGGGCTTTACCTATGCATGCACGCACCAGGTCTTTTACGAGGATACCGGGCGTATGGACTTTGACATGTATGAGTTGGTGCTTTAGGGTCGCCCACCAACCAAGACCCATGCTCCAAGGCATAAAGAAGGTCCACCTCATCCACACTTTGCGGATGAGGTGGACCATGGCAGGACCTTGATGGCGGCCTACAGGTCGCGGTAGGTGACGAGCTTGAGGTCGCTCTGTGCCTCGAGCCAGGCGCGCAGCGCCGGGTCGATGAGCGCGTCGACCTCCTTGGTGCGGTTGACCGTGAGGCTGGAGTTGCCCAGGATGAAGGCATCCAGGTAGCCGGGGTGGAAGACGAGCACGTAGGTCTCGCCGTCGGCCATGTTGTCCACCGTGCGGCGGACGAACTCGGCCGGGTCGTACTGCTCGGGCGGGAGCATGTCCTCGAGCGCCATGTGCACGTCGGTGTTGCCGCAGCGCACGACCTTGGTGGGGTCGAAGCTCGCGACCTGCTCCTTGAGGCCGAAGCGCTTGGCAACGTCGTGGATGGCCTGGTTGAGGTTGCGGCTCATGACGGCATGCGCCTCGAAGTACTCCGGGTCCTTCCCCACGATCTCGCGGAAGCGCGCGAGCTGCGCCTCGACCTCTATGACGAGCTCGTCGTACTCGGCGATCTCGCGGCCCTCCTGGAAGGCGGCGCGGTAGGCGCGCGAGCTCTTGAGCTGGCCGTTTTCGTCGAGCAGGCTCGGGATGAGCGCGGGGTCGGCGCAGGGCGTGCCCAGGCAGAGGTTGGTGTGCTGGCCGATGGCGATGTCGGCGTCCTTGACCCAGTCCCAGCCACGCGCGGCCTCGGACATGTTGGGCATGAGGCCGGCAGAGCGCACGAGGCCCTCGTTGACAGCGCGGGCAATGCCGAGGTTGACGGCGTAGCTGTAGCCAATGTCGTCGGCGCGGATGAGCAGCTGCTTCATGGTGAGGTCCTCTCGGTTGCGGTTGACAGCTTCATTGTATTGTCAGTGACATGTATAGCGCAAAGAAGCTGCCGCCCCACACCACGGACGGACATGAGGTGGCGGGAAGGGAAGGGCAAGCCTACGTCGCAGCGTGGTCAATATCGGCCAAGGCCGCCTCTTTAGGCAGTGCACCAACGCCTACGCGCATATGCTGGTCACGGCTTTACAACTGGGAGACCGCCCTGAGGTACGCCTCGTCGTCGATGGAGTACTCGTGCGGGATTCCCTCACGTACCTTGCATCCGTCCTTATAGGCCACGAGACGGTTCTTGGAAACCTCGCGCCACTCGCCGCTCTCGTCCTGCGGGGTCGTGCAAACAACCGTCATGTCTCCCGCGACTCGTTCGTAGAGCGTTGGGCCAACGGTGTTGGTATGAACGTAGGTGTATTCACCATCGTCGATGAGCAGGTTGATCTTGTTGTTGGGAGACACCTCGGTGACGAGCTTTGAGAGTTTGCTAAAGCGCTGGTCAAACGTGAGCGGACCGTCCGCAGAGCGAGCCGCCTCCCCCATCTGGTCCACGAGATAGAGCGCCAGTCGCTCGCTATCGGTACTGCCCTTGGCCTGGCTCGCGTAGCTGCCGGTAAGGTGATCGTCAAACACCGTCCCATTGTGCGCGATGGTCCACGTTCGACCACTGACGTCCGCAAGCACAAAGGGATGGCTATTCTCGTATGACAGAACACCCATGGTGGCGTTTCTGATATGGGCCACCACTCGAGTTGCTTCCACTGGCTCCGCGAGCACTTGACGCAAATAGCTCGAGTCGATAGCTCGGACACCTTCCTTGTGCAGGTGCACGGCTTTGCCGCTGCGCCACGAGAGCCCCCAGCCATGTGGATGCCAGACACTGTCCTGATAGAAGCGTTCCAGCAGGTCATTTGCGCGCACTGGGCGCTTTGCATTGATGGCAAACAGCTCGCACATGGGGGCTCTTTCTCATGGTGGACGACAGGCTAAGCATAGCGCTGTGCAGCCTTGTGTGGGAGTGTGTCTGACGGCCTGATTGCGCCTATCAAAGTGTCCCCGATGACACCCCCGTGACGCAGTTCGTGCGATTTCTGGCCGACTGTACGCTCGATTGACGAAATCCAAGGCGTACCAGCACCGTTATTCGCATTTCTTGCGTACAGTCAGAACAGAATCGTACGTTTTGCGTCATATCTCAGGCTATCTAGGTGTGTCGTCGCTCACCTGCAGCCGTCGCTCCCCATCGGAAACGCAACGAATGCCACTTGGACGCTGGTCACCTATCCACTTATCTCCTAGCATAAGATTTCCGCTCACGGCAAACTGAGCTAGGGCTGGAGGGGACTCAATGAAACGCATGCGCGCTGGAACCGACGTTATTCGAGTGATTAACCTGATTAACTATTGCGACTCGCAAGTAACCAACGTCAACGACCAGGCAATCATTAGAGCACTCTTCTTGCATGCCTCAGATGAGTCTGAGGCTGGGCCCATCACTTCGCTCGAACAGATTGCGCACGAGGCCAACATCTCGCCTGCAAGCGTCAGCCGATTCATTAGGAAAGCTGGCTACACCTCATTCGAAGACTTTCGCACCTCCTTCTCTCGCGACCTCGAACAGGTCTACCACAGGCGCGCCTACGACCACGCAAGGACATATGGCAAGGGTACGGCCGATGTCTTTGAAACCATCTACCAGCAGGCGCTCGACAACCTGCGTGCAACCAACGATAGTCTCGACCGCGAGCAGCTGCGCAATATTGCGCAAGTCCTCGACAATGCACACTCAGTCACCATCTACGGAGACGAGCACGCTCTTGCCGATCTCTATACCCTGCAAATAGACCTTATGGGACGCGGGGTCGCCGCATTTCTCTTTAAGAACGAGATGATGCAGCAGCTCCATGCCCAAAACCTGAGCGAAGGCGACGTGGTCCTCTTTGCCACAGTTGCCCAAGACTTCATCCGTTCAGGCCAAATGGCCATCCTAAAAGAGCTCCACGAACGAAAGGGCATAACGCTCATTGGGTTTTCGCAAGACGATGAGCCGGAGTTTCGCACGTTGTTTGACCACTTTGTCCTCTATGGTCTGCCTGGCTCTCTCAACGACGGTTTCCACTCGCTCTGGTACCTTAGCCTTTTGATGTCCGAGTTGCTCTACGAGCTGTAGCCATGGAGCCACCACTCACGGATACCACAGTGGCACAACGTACTCGTAAAATGTACATAACGTGCCTCTGACCTGCATCTTTCATGTTTTGAAAGACTCAATCACACTGTGCAAGCCGTTTTCACAACCAATTGTCACCGCTTGCTGCACGCCGCAGATATCGTGAACTCAGCAGCCTGCATAGTCGCAGGTACGCACGCCAGCAGAAAGGGAGAGAAGCATGGCACACACTAACCTTACTCGTCGTTCGTTTATTGGCACGGCCAGCCTGGCCAGCCTGACGCTCGCCGCCTGCGGTGGCGGCAGCAGCGATGGTGGCGCCGCCACAACCGCCGCTTTTGACGGCAAGGTGACCGGTTCCATCAGCGCGCACATCCAGGGTTACGACTGGGGCGCTGGCGTGGACAAGATCACCCTCGTGCTCGACCAGGCACTCGACGCAATCGACGTCGACAGCCTCACCGTCACCGAGCACAAGCAGACCACCGACTGGACCGCCGAGGACTTCCCCGTCATCGAGGCCGACTTCCCGCGCGTTATTACCGCCGCAACTGTCGACGGCACCAACGTCGAGCTCGAGCTCGCCTGCGACCCCAACAGCGGCTCGCCGTTCCTGTACACCATGGCCACCGGCTTCAACACCTGGTCCGATCCCTATGAGCTGAACATCGCCATCGCCGAAGGCGCCGAGCTCACCGTGGGCGGCGAGGCCGTAACCGAGCTGGCCGTCGACGCAATGCCCAACGAGTTCACGAACAACGCCGCCGAGCAGGGCTGGAGCACCGACTCCATGGAGACCAAGGCGGGCACGACCTTCCAGTATGCGTTCTGGAATCCCGAGGCCGAAAGCAAGAACCTCGTCGTATGGCTGCACGGCGCAGGCGAGGGCGGCACCGAGGCCACCGATCCCTGGGTCACCATTCTGGCCAACAAGGTCGTCGCCCTCTCCGAGGACGCCTTCCAGGAGACCGTTGGTGGCGCGCATGTGGTAGCGCCGCAGTCCCCCACCATGTGGATGGACCAGGACGGCAACCACACTTACATTGCAGAGGACGCTACCGAGGTTACCTCCATCTACACCGACGCTCTCGAGGAGTTCATCGACACCTACGCCACCCAGGTTGGCGCTGAGAAGATCTTCGTCTGCGGCTGCTCCAACGGCGGCTTCATGACCCTGTGGATGGGCCTGCATCGTCCCGACAAGTACGTGGGCATTGCCCCTATCTGCGAGGCCATACCCGACGGCGCCATCTCCGACGAGCAGATCGAGGGAATCAAGGACCTGCCCATGTACTTCGTGTGGTCCGATGATGACACCACCGTTGTTCCCGAAACTCACGAGATTCCGACGGTTGATCGCCTGAAGAAGGCTGACGCTGCCGAGCTGCACGTCTCCACGACCGAGCATGTGGTGGACACCTCCGGCGAGTACAAGGACGAAGAGGGCAATCCCTACATGTACAACGGCCACTGGAGCTGGATCTACTTCGACAACAACGAGTGCGAGTGCAACGACGACGGCCTCAAGGTCTTTGACTTCATCGCCGAGTGCTTCAAGTAGCATCTCTCCCACTACTTGACGGCAAAACGGGCGGGGTCCCTGCGGATCCCGCCCGTTCGTATCTTGCGTTCCATGGGAGCGTGTCACTGGGGACGCTTTGACGGAGAAACTGCAGCGTGCCTCCACCTGGGAGCGTGTCAGGCGAGTGCTAGGTCTACTAGCTCGAGGAAGGCCTCGCGATCGGCGGAATCGCTCGCATCTCCCACCAGCCCAACGATCTGATTGTAGTCGGCTGTGCCCGCGTACTCGGAGTTGTGCAGAAGCATGGCCAGCTCGATGACCGCCGCTTGAAAGCGCCAATCCTCGCCCGGGTCACTCACCAGCTCGGACCCGTCCACCACCTGCACCTGTTCGCGCACCTCGCCACCTGCCGCAGGCTTGTAGCGAATGGTTGCCGTCAGCCACTCGTTGCTGGCGGAGTCGCCCGCCGCCTCAGCTCCGTACTTGAGGTCCGTGGAGCCAACCTCCTGCTCGGAGTCAACCAGTGCCACCTCGTAGGCCACCGTAAACTGATGGCCCGGACCAATCTCGCCCGCATCGCGCTCGTCGTTGCGAAAGTCCTCGTCGGCAATCGCACGGTTTTCATAGCCAATCAGGCGATATCCCTTGACCCGTGCGGGATTGAACTCGACCTGCACTTTCACGTCATCGGCCAAGGGCACCAGGTTTGCCGTGAGCTTCTCGCCCAGCACACGCTCGGCCTCCTCGACGCAATCGATGTAGTGATAGTTGCCGTTGCCATGGTCGGCAAGCGTCTCCATCTTGTTGTCCTTGTAGTTGCCGCTGCCAAAACCCAAAACGCTGAGGTAAATACCCAACTCCCGCTGCTGCTCCACGTAGTCGTGCAGCTCGCTCTCGCTGCTCATGCCCACGTTGAGGTCGCCATCTGAGGCCATGACAATGCGGTTGACCCCGCCCTCAATGTAAAACTTCTTGGCCAGCTCATAGGCCCTCTGCAGTCCCGCCTCGCCGTTGGTGCTCCCGTCGGCCCGCAGGCTGTTGATGGCGCGCATGATGGTGCGTCGGTCGTCGCCGGCAACGCCCTCGAGCACGACGTCCTCGCCGCTGGCGTAAGTCACAATGGACACGCGGTCATTGCTGGTAAGGTGTGACACCAGCTCGTCGAACGATTCCTTGAGAAGCCCCAGCTTCTCCGAGCTATCCATCGATCCGGAAACATCAATGAGAAAGACCAGGTTGGACCCCTCGCTGGCAGTCTCGTTGTCCTCTGGAGCCGTAGCAAACCCAAGTGTGAGGAGCTTGGTCTGGTTGTTCCACGGGCACTCCCCCACGTGCACGGTCACACCAAACAGGTCATCCCCCTTGGGCATGGCATAGTCGTAGGCAAAGTAATTGAGCATCTCCTCGGTGCGCACGGCGCCAGCGGGAATCTCATCTGCACGATACCCATCCCTTAGCATGCGGCGAAGGTTGCAGTAGCTCGCCGTGTCCACATCGGCAGACAGGGTCGAGAGCGGTCGACTGTTGGTCGAAATGAACCCTGCCTCCTCCAGCACGTTGTATTCCTCCGTATTGAGCGACGGGCCAAGCTCCTCGCCCAAGAAGCCCTCGGCTGGATATGCCACATCCTCGCTCAGAGCATATTCGGAGTCCTTGCTGTCGTATGCTCCAGCTGGTGCGGGTACGGCGCACGTCTGCCTCTCGTCTATCAAGAACATGCCCAGCACGATGAACGCCGCTGCGGCGAACGCGAGCACAGATCCACATACAGCAAGTATCAGAGTTCGACGGTTCGTGTGTCTGTTGGTGCGTGCCATGGTAATCCCCTTTGGTGAAGGTGTCTCTACCATGAACACGAACCATGGGCAGCTTTTGTCGGAACAAGTTAGGGGCCGCACCTCCCAGGAGGCGCGGCCCCAGCTCGCGTGCTTTGTGTCACCCGCTACTCTGCGTCAACCTGCACGCAGTACCAGTAGGTGCTGTCGCCCTTGTAACGCACGGCATAGCCAGAGGCCTCGTCGGCCAGCTTAAAGACCTCACACTCAACAGTGTCCTTGGCGTCCGAAGGATGCGCCACAGCCGTGCCGAGCGAATCGCTCACCTGCGAGCCATCGAGCTGCTGCGTGTACATGCCGTCGATGAGCGCAGAGAGCACCGTTCCGTCGCTCATCTCAACGATGGGATACAGGTCGACCGTGCCCATGGGATGCTCGCCGTCCTCGGGCTCGGGCAGCAGGTCCTCGGTCGGAGCGCCATCGTAGGCCTCCTCCTCGGCACTTGGATCAATGCCAAGGTCGCCTGCGCTCTCGTCGGTGTCTTCGGCGGCACCCTCTTCAGCCACCGCAGCGTCGGTGACGACGGTCTCGCTAAGTTCGCTGTCCTCTGCCGCAGCGCTCTTTGGGGCATGCATGGTCTGTTGCCCAGTCGGCATCATCACGCGCACCACAACAATGCCGGCCAGCAGCACTGCCGCAAGCGGGAGCAGCCATTTGGCAGCGTTCCTGTGCTTGGGTGCGGGAACGACCTCTGCCGCATGCGTACCGGTCTCAGCATCGCTAGCTGCCTGCGCACGAGGCAGAACCGTGGTCTTGGGAACCTCTACGTTATCCTGTTCATTTGCCAGCTGTGCCTGGCGGTCCTTCAAGTTGCTCAAAATGCGCTCCTGTGCCTCTTTGCTCATGGTTACACTGTCAAACGCTTCAAATACCTGTTGATTCAGCTGATCGTCACGCCCGTCCATTACGACTCACCTCCCAAGGCCGAACGCAATAGCCCGCGTGCGTCCCGCAGCCTGTTGCGAACGGTCGACGGCTTGTCGCCCAGCATCTGGGCGATCTCATCGGTCTTGAGACCCTCGTAGTAGTGCAGGTACACCACGTCCTTGTACTTGTCGGGCAATCTCAGCACCGCATCGAGCGTGGCGTCGATTGGATCCGCCTGACGTGGATCGGCCATCTCCCGCTCGGGCATTGCGTCCACCCGGCTGCGCGCTGCGCTCTTGAGTATGTCGCGGCAGAGGTTTGACGCGCACACAATGAGCCAGGCACGCTCATGTTGCTCGCTATCAAAGGCGCGCGGATTGTCAACCAGCTTCATGAACGTTGACTGCGTTGCGTCCTCCGCGTCTGCCGCCGACCCCAAAAACGAATAACACACCCGGTAGACCGTCTGCACGTGCCTGCGGAAAACTGCCTCGATATCGCAGGTCTCGCTCACGACTGCCTCCCCTCACCTTAGAAACGATCAAGAGTCCCCTTTTGTCGGGAACTCTCGTCATGATACCCAGCACATAAGGAGAGGCCGTGTGCCCTACAGAAAGAGCGCGAAATGACAGGCTGGCACGTCCGCCGTCTCTCCCAACAAGAACGCCGCCCCCAAAGCCAAAGCTTAGGGGCGGCTGCGCTTTGCAAGGGCTAGCTGTTGCTCAGAAGGTGCCTACATCTCGTGGGAGTCGGCGTAGGCGTTTGCCATGGCGTCCTCCATGGGATACATGACGGCCTTCTCGCACTTGAAGCTTGCCTCGACCTTGAACATGTCGCTCACCGGGAACCAACGGGTAGAGAACACCGTCTCGCCGCTGTTCGCGTAGATCTCGATGGCAGAGGTGTCAACGAGCACGCGGAGGTTCTCAAGATGGCTGAGCGGCACCTGACGGTCAACGCGACCACCAGAGACATGACCATCGGTGAAGCTCACCTCGAGCTTCTCGCCGGTGTAGGCAATCTCGAGCACGTCGTCGAGCACGAGCGCGCCAACGCCCTCGATGCCGTCGAGCACGATGTCGCCGCGATGCTCGTCGATAGCAACGTGACGGCTCACGTGCAGTGGGATCTCCTCGCCGCGGGCAGCCTCGATCTCGGTCACGGGGTACTGGCGGAGCAGGCCGTTCTCGCCAATCGACAGCTCGCGGGCAACGGTCAGGCAGTGGGCCCAAGGCAGGCCGTCGGGCGTGCTGGTACGGTTGCCCTCAAAGGTGCCCATCCAGCCAATGAGGATGGTACGGCCCTTGTCGTCCACAAACACCTGCGGGGCGTAGAAGTCGTAGCCCAGGTCCCACTCCACAAAGGTGTTCTCGTCCACGAGCACCGTGTCGAGGATGGAGCCGTCCAGCGGGAAGTAGCCGGCCTCCCAGAGGTTCTGCCAGCGGTCGACCTCATCGGGCAGGCCCTGAGGGCACACGGCCAAGAAGTCGTGGCCGTCGATCTGCACGATGTTGGGGCACTCCCACATGTAGCCAAAGGGGTTCTTGGAGTAGACCTGCGACTTGATGCGCCAGGTGTAACCGTCGTCGGAGCCGTAGAGCAGCACCATACCCTGGTCGCTGTAGTCACGGGCGCCAAGAAGCATCCAGAGGCGGCCGTCCTGCTCCCACACCTTGGGGTCACGCACGTGCAGCGTGCAGACGTCGGGGTAGTCGGAGTTGCGAAGCAGCACGTGCTTCTCCGAGTAGTGGACACCGTCCTCGCTGGTAACGAGAATCTCGTTTGCCTCGCGACCGGTGTGAACGAAGTCGATGCCTGCCTCGGGGTCGTCCTTGTTGACGACGTTGCCCGTGTAGTAAAGGCACAGGAGGTCTCCGCCGTCGGACGCAGCGCCGTGGCGCACGAGTGCCGAGCCAGAGAAGACGCCATTGCGGTCCTCGGCGATGTCGGTCACCAGAGAGGTGCCGCAGTCCTTCCAATGCAGAAGGTCAGGCGAGGTGAAGTGGCGCCAGTACTTGGTGTCGATCTGGGGCCAAACGGGGTTGAACTGGAAGAACGCGTGGTATTCACCTCGAAACTGGCAAAGGCCGTTGGGGTCGTTGAGCCAGCCCGTCTTGGGGGCGATATGGAATCCGAGACGATACCTGTCAGTTGACATTTGTTCTGATGCTCCTTGCGATGGGGCTTCTAATACACGCTCACGGGCGCGGCTTTCGTTGCCGTGCCCGTGAGCGATAGGATTTATATCAGATGCTGAGCGTACAAAAATGCCCTTCGCCGACTTACGCTCGCTTTGATGAAACCTTCACATGAGTGGATGTTTCTTGGAGTCGGCGTGCGTCCTGAAGGTGGCTTTGCGCCTCTACTCAGACCAGTAGTCAACAGGCTGGTACTTCTTCACCAGCTCAAGGCGGAGCGCCTCGATGGTCGAGCAGTTGGCAATGACGTTGACGGGCTCGCCGATGGCGGCAATGTCCTCAACGAGGCGCGCGTAGTCGGTCTGCACGCGGATGCTAGACTCCGGCACGCCAGCGCGCAGCAAGCGGTCGCGCATGTCCTCGTACTTTGGGCCACCAACAATGACCTGCGTGTCTGCAGTGCAGAGCTTCTCCCAACGCACATCCTGAATCCAGTCGGTGGTGATACCGTCCATGATCTCGGCGCCAAGCAGGCATACCAAGTGCTTTGGAAGGTCGCCCTCCGAGACCACCATGTTGATGAGCTGGTTGCAACCTGCGGTGTTCTTCATGAGCAGCAGGCGCGTGGGCGTACCGTCAAGGTCAAAGATCTCAAAGCGATGTGCCGCGTGGGTGAAGTGCGCAAGGGCCGCAAACACATCCTCCTTCGCCATGCCCGTCGTGAGCAGCCCCGCCACGGCAGCCACGGCGTTGTAGACGTCGTAGCCCGCGCGGACGTTGGCCTCGACCACGTACTCCTCGCCGTTGATGCGCAGCGTGAGCGTGCAGCTCTTCTCGCGCGGATTCTCGATCTTGGTGCAGGCGATGTCGGGGGCATGGTGCGTGCGTCCACACGAGGGGCAGGTATAGTTGCCCAGGTGCGCAAAGGTGCGGTGGATAAACTCGAGCTGAGCGCCGCAGTCGATGCACTCGACCGAAGCGTCGTAGTCGGCAATGCCGTCCTCGTACACGGGACACTCAACGCCAAACCACACGATCTTGTTGCTCACGACGTCGGCGATGGAGGCGGTAACCTGGCAGTCGGCATTGAGCACGAGCGTTGTGTTGGGCGAGCTCTGCGCAGCCTTAATGATGTAGTCGCGTGCCGTGGTCCAGCTGGAGTAGCGGTCAACCTGGTCGCGATAGAGGTTTGTAACCACCATGACCTGCGGGTCCATGGCCGGCAGGATGGTCTTGGAAGCACCTTCGTCGCTCTCGATCACGGCCCAGTCGCTCTTGCGCTTGCCGCCAATGGAGCTGTCGAGGCAGAGCGTTGTTGCAATACCCTGCTCGAGGTTGGTCGACGAAGGGTCATAGGCGGCTGTTCCATAGGTGTTGATGACCGCCTGCTGCACAATGTGAGTCGTAGTGGTCTTGCCGTTGGTACCAGTAATGACAATGGTCTTATGGCCCTGCGAGAGCTCCTTGATGATGTTGCGATCAACCACAAGGGCAACCTTGCCGGGCATGGCGCGAGCCGTGCGGCCAAGGGCTCGCATGAAGCGATAGGTTGCCTTGCAGGCCAAGATGGCGGCGCTCGATTTAATAGACATATGCGACCTCCCCAAGTTGCTGCGTCAAAGCAGCTGCTCAAAGGCGTATGTGCGATACAACGTAAGACAGTATAAGGTGAGAGCGGGTTTGGGTTGGTTTTGAAACGCGATGGTGTGTTGGGATTGTCGCGAGCTTGTATGCGCAGCGGGCCCAGATGCTTTTGGTCATATATATGCAGCATTGAGTCCATTCATCGGCGCCAGACCTAATTGTTGCGGTGATACCTCCCTTCGTTCAAATTATGGAGGTCGTGCGAATTGTCCAAAATACGGTTGAATCAGCCAACTCGAGCGTTTATATTAACTATCCGCGCACACGATGCGCCCAGACATTGCGGGGTGGAGCAGTCTGGTAGCTCGCCGGGCTCATAACCCGGAGGTCGTAGGTTCAAATCCTGCCCCCGCGACCAAACATGAAGCCCCTGACCAGCAGAGATGGTCAGGGGTTTTTCTTATGGACGAATCCCAAGGCCTCGTTTTGTGGGCGAATGGACGAATTTTGGACGAATCGCCCACGCCAATAAAGCCCACTACTGCAAACATTTGCGCACGTCGGCCAATGGACTAGGGATTTCTCCGAGCGGTAACAAGCCCTCCCCATTACAGTCTGAGTTGGCTTCCGAAGACTGAGCGATGGCCCCGGCGACGGCTGGGGCTATCTTCTTGTCAGCCCTGCGGGGCCGCCGACCGGCCTCCCCCGGATGGCCCTCTGCCCCTGCCTCTGCCGAAGGCCCG
>CADCHF010000015.1 GCA_902801175.1 uncultured Coriobacteriaceae bacterium
CACGCACGCAAAAGGAGGCCCCTCGGATCTTGCCGAGAGGCCTCCCCTGGGTGTCTGCAGAGTACGCCGGTGCGCCGGCTCGGTAGCGTGCCGCTGCTTGACGCCTTGCTCTACGCCTTGGCGTAGAAGGCCTCCATGTCGGCACCAAGCTGCTCGAGCGTGGGCACGTCCACGTAGGCCATGTGGCCGCAGCCGTAGCGATGCCACTCCAGGCGCTCCTTAAGCTGGGGCGACAGGAACTGGCAGCTCATGTCGTGCACCACGTTCCAATAGGTGGTGGCAGCATCGTAGCGACCGCCCAGGATGCACACCTTCATGTGCGGGTTGCGGCGCATGGCAACGGCGATGTCGTAGGCCACGTTGGGCGAGGACATGGGGTATCCAAAGCCGGGCTGCAGGTGCTCCCACTTCCAGTTGACGCCCACGTTCTCGTAGTTGCTGCCCAGGTAGCGCGCGGGGGCGTTGTAGTGCAGGTCGTCGTGCAGGAAGGCGCGGAAGGCGTTGGTCCAGCTTGCGTCCACGGCGTCATCGGCAGCGTCCTCACCGGCAAACCAGTCGGACGACTGCTGCACGGCAACCGGGGCGTCCGAGGCAAAGCGCATGTCAAGGCGGCCGATGGCCTTGCCCTCGCTGGCAAGCAGGTTGCGGCGGAAGTCCTCGAGCGTGATGCGCAGGCGACGCTGGCGGACGAGCGTCTCGGGCAGGCCAATGAACTCAGAGAGCTGACGGGCAACTTCAGCCTCGCGCTCGGGCGAGAGGCGGTCGCCGCGGAGCAGCGCCGGGGCAAGGACGTCCTCGGTAAAGTCCATGGCCTGGTCAAACCACTCGTCCTCGTCCACACCCTGGCCGGCCTTGCCAAAGAACTGCGCGGTCGCGGCCATGGTGGGGGTCATGCCCAGGTGATAGAGGTCCTCGCCCTCGATGGTCTGCACCCAGTCAAAGATTGCCGAGAGCATGACCACGCCGGCGACCTTCACGCTGCGCTCGCCCAAGAGGCGCATGAGCACGGCGTTGCGCACCGTGCCGTAGCTCTCGCCAAAGAGGTAGAGCGGCGACATCCAGCGGCCGTTCTCCTCGAGCCAACTGGTGATGGCGCGGGCAAAGCAGTCGGCGTCACCGTCCACGCCAAAGATCTTCTCCTTGTCGGCACCCTCGGCAACCGTGGAGTAACCCGTGCCGAGCGCGTCAAGAAAGACCAGGTCAGACTGGCGAAGGAGCGTCTGGGGGTTGTCCTCGACCTCAATGGGATAGGCCAGGTGGTTGACGCCGTCGGTCTTGACGCGACGCGGACCAATGCCTCCAAAGTTGATGGGCACCGAGGCACAGCCCGGGCCACCGTTGTAGCAGAAGGTGACGGGACGTGCGGGGTCGGGCGTGCCGTCGGCCGTGGTCTTAACGTACGAGAGCGAGAACATCTGGCCAATGAGGGCGCCGGTGTCGCTGCGAACGTCGAGGTGCGCGGCGGTTGCCTTGTAGTCGATGTGCTCGCCCGCCGACTCCCATGCCAGGGTGGCCGAGGCGCTCTCGGGCGTCTTGAGACGTGGGTCAGCCGGCACGGTCATAAAGGTGTCGTTTGGGATCTTGGACTGCGGCTTTTCCTGCGTGGCTTCGTTTTCTGCCATAGATGCTCCTTTGTGGTTGGGGTCTGCGAGAGGGCAGCGCATGGCGCGACTCCGCTCGCGATTTTGTTGCAACTTTGACAGTATACGCCTGGAAAGCCGCTGGTGGACAGGGACGAGGTAGCGTGCGGCGCTTTGTGCGAAGGCGATTGGGCTCCATGCAGCTGGCGCTCGCTGGCACCTGAGAAAGGGCACTGCATGAGCGCTGGTTAAGGGCCGAGCTCTCCCCCATTGGCTTTGCGAGACTATGTGTTGGAGACAGTCACAATTCTGACCGCTTCGTGAAGCTCAAAAAGTTTTCAAATTGGCTCTTGCATTCTCATTGCGGATGAGTCAATATAATCTAGCCGCGTCACGAGGTGGCCAAAACGGTGGGTGTGGCTCAGTTGGCAGAGCGCTGGGTTGTGGCCCCGGAGGTCGAGGGTTCGAGTCCCTTCACCCACCCCATTTGGCGCCCCTTACAAGTGCATATGGACCGGTAGCTCAGCTGGTAGAGCAGGGGACTCTTAATCCCAAGGTCCAGGGTTCGAATCCCTGCCGGTCCACCACGTACCCTCAGCCTCCCCCACGGAGGCTTTTTTCATGCCGCGATTCTGGGGGCGAGCTGTGCCACGGGGACGTATCGGGAGTCACCATGGCTGTGTCAGGGGGACGTATAATTTGACACACTTAATCATTCCAACAGGATAGATGGACCTTCAAGAGCAGCCGACATCAGGTCAGACGAGTTTCCAAGTGTGTCAAATTATACGTCCCCCTGACACAGCCTCTCCCGACGCGCATTCCACCTGGGGTGTCTCAAAGTGTACGTCCCCCCCATGACACACCCCTCCCCTGACGCCCCTCCAACGCACAGGCGGGCGAGTCCGAAGCCTCGCCCGCTCCCCTGTTGTCACTCGCCTCTCGCGCGCCCGGTCTCCTAGAACTCCACGGTCCTGGGCTCGGCAGTGAAGCTCGAGAACGTGGCCACGCCGTCCTCGATGTAGTACACCACGGTGTTGCCGTCGCCCACGGCGTACATCTTCTGCAGGCTGGGATAGGCGTCAAGCATGGACTGCTGAGCCTCCTCGCGCGGATCCTCCACCAGCTTGCCGGCAACGCGCAGCCACGTGCCCTTGGCAAAGCCACAGATCTCAAACTTAGGATTGGCTTCAAGCTGCTTGGAGACGTCCTTCTTCTTGCCGGTCTGAATGTAGAGCTTGCCCTCAAAGATGTGAGCCGTTCCAAACGGACGAACGCGCGGCTGGTCGCCATCGACCGTTGCCAGGTAATAGGTGCCGACTTCCTTCAGAAAGTCGCAGACCTCGTTGATTGCCGCCATGATTCATACCCTTCTACTATGAATTGCCCGACACGACCATTATGCGCATTTTGCTCGCAGCACACAGCAGCCGATACGCCAATCGGCCTCGGCCTGTCCCAAACGCTAGTCGGCATATCCGCGCGGCACGTGGACGGCCGGCTCCCACAGCTGGCTCTCGTCCATAAACGCGGGCATGCGACCCTCGCGTGCGGCAGCCGCAATCTCAAAGCAGGCATCGGCCACGGCGTCGTCGGCCGAGGCGCCAATGTGCCAGCGCGCGTCGCGGCGCACTGCCGGCACCGCATTGGCCACCGCCACCGAGTTGGGCACCGAGTAAAGCATGTTGAGGTCGTTCTCCTCGTCGCCAAACGCCGCGACCTCCTCAAACTCAAAGCCCAGGTACTGGGCAAGCAGGCACACGGCCGAGTCCTTGCCCCAGCCGGAGGGTAGCAGGTCAATGTAGTTGGGGCCGGGATAGACCATGTTGAACTCGGGGCACGCTGCCACGAGCGCCTGGCGCACCTCAAAGCGCGGCGCCACGCCAGGACCGTGGCCCACGCGGATGTTTGCCTTGTAGTACGGGTGGTCGCTCACGCCGTCTACCAGGTACGCCTTGTTCCAAAAGGCCAAGCCGTACTTCTCGACCTCCTCGGCCGTGCAAGAGACCAGCTCGACCTCGTGGCCCTTATAGAGCCCCAGTGCGTAGCCCTCGTAGTGGCTGATGACCTCGGCAGCGCGAACCAGCGCGTCGTGGCTGTGGTACTGCGTGTGAATGAGCTGGCCGTCGGCGTAGATGCGCTGACCGTTGGAGGTGATGGCCGTCTGATAGCAGGCCTCGTCACCGCAGAAGAGCTTCTTGATAGCGCTCATGCGACGTCCCGTGACCACAGAGAACTCCACGCCCGCGTCGTGCAGGGCATGCACGCTTGCCAGGGCATGCTCGGTCGCGTGTTCGCGACCTACGGCCACGAAGGTGTCGTCGATGTCTGTGACCACGAGCTTAATCATGAGGGGCTCCTTCGCTGCTGAGGTGATGTCAACCAAACGTATCATACTTGCACGAGTGTGGCGGGAGCGGCGAGATCCGGACAACGAGGAGTGTGCCCGAGGTCCGTGGGCGACCTGGGAGGCGGTGTGTCTGCGGGGACGCTTTCGCATGCAGGCGACCTGGGGGTGGGTGTGTCATCGGGGACACTTTGACACACGCGAAAGACGCGCATCCTGAGAGCGCGTCGCAGCCGAAGGCGAATGCGACCTGTCAGTTGGACTGCGTGTGTCAAAGTGTCCCCGATGACACACCTCCATGACACACCCCTAGCTTTGGACGAAAAAACGGCGGGCCTCCGGGGGTGGAGGTCCGCCGTGCTGGTGAAATCGGCGCCGTCTGGTCGCCCGCTGGTTAGAGCAGGAGCTCGGCGATCTGGACGGCGTTGGTTGCGGCACCCTTGCGGATCTGGTCACCACAGCAGAAGAGCGTGATGGCGTTCACATCGTCGGGAGCGCTCGTGTCGCGACGGATGCGGCCAACAAAAATCAGGTCCTGGTCGCTGGTGTCGAGCGGCATGGGATACTGAGCGGCCGAGAGGTCGTCGACCACCTTCACGCCAGGCGCGCTCTCGAGAATCGCACGGGCCTCGGCCGGCGTGATGGGCTTCTCAAACTCGGCAGTGATGGACTCGGAGTGCGAGCGCATGACGGGCACGCGCACGCATGTGCAGTTGACGCGCAGGTCGGGCAGGTGCATGATCTTGCGACCCTCGTTGCCCATCTTGACCTCTTCGGAGGTGTAGGCGTCCTCCTTCTCGCCGCCAATCTGCGGGATGAGGTTCGCGGCCAGCTGATAGGCAAACGGAGCGGTCTCGCCCACGGGCTCGCCAGCAGCCACGCAGCCAAGCTCGCGCACGAGCTCGTCGAGGCCTGGCTTGCCGGCGCCCGATGCGGCCTGGTAGGTGCTCGCAATGATGCGCTTGAGACCGGCAACCTTGTGAAGCGGCCACAGCGGAACCAGGCCAATGATGGTCGCGCAGTTGGGGTTGGAGATGATGCCGTTGTGCCACTTGACGTCGTCGCTGTTGATCTCGGGGATCACCAGCGGCACGTCGTCGTACAGGCGGAAGGCATGCGAGTTGTCGACGCACACCGCGCCGCGCTTCACGGCCTCGGGCAAAAGCTCCTTGGCCGTGCCGTCGCCAGCAGCGCCTAGCACAATGTCAACGCCCTCAAAAGCGTCGGGCTCGGCCAGCTGAACGGTAACGTCCTCGCCACGGAACTTGATGGTCTTGCCAACCGAGCGCGGGCTTGCCAGCGGCACAAGCCGCTCTACCGGAAAGTTGCGCTCCTCAAGACACTGGAGCATCTGCTGGCCCACGACACCCGTGGCGCCAAGAATCGCTACGACCTTGCCACTCATTGCACTTCTCCCCTGCTCGGCATGTCGACCATCTCGCTATCGACAAAGGTCTGATAGATAACCTTAATCGCGCGCTCAAAGTCGCTGTTGTTGACACCCATGATGATGCTGATCTCCTGCGAGCTCTGCGTGATCATACGAATGTTAATACCAGCTTCACCAAGTGCGCCAAAGATGCGGCCCGAGGTACCGGCGCGACGGTTCATGTTGCGGCCAACAACACTAATCAGCGCGAGCTGGTCCACAACGTTGATCACGTCGGGCTTGAGCTCCTGCTGCAGGTCGTTGACGATGGAGTAGATGGTCTCGCGCACGTCGGCGCCGTTGACCACCACGCCAAACGAGTCAACGCCGGTGGGCACGTGCTCAATCGAGACGCCGTAGCGCTCAAAGATGGTCAACGCGCGGCGAAGGAAACCGACCTTGTCGGACATGTGGGCCTTTTGGATATGCACGGCCATGAAGTTCTTGCGGCCGGCGATGCCCGTGATGAGGTGCTCGCGCTCGTTGTCCTCGGCGGACTCGCGAATGATGGTGCCACGCTTCTCGGGCATGTTGGTGTTCTTGATCTGGATGGGGATGCCCACCTCGCGCACGGGGAAGATGGCCTCCTCCTGCAGCACGGAGGCGCCCATGTACGAGAGCTCGCGCATCTCGTCAAAGGTAATGCGGTGGATGGTGCGCGGGTCGTCCACGATGCGCGGGTCGGCAGAGAGGAAGCCGCTCACGTCGGTCCAGTTCTCGTAGACGTTGGCGTCGAGGCAGCGTGCCACGATGGCGCCGGTGATGTCGCCGCCGCCGCGCTTGAAGAGCTTGATGGTGCCGTCGACGGTGGCGCCGTAGAAGCCGGGCAGCACAAAGCGGCCGCCGAGCTGCACCGATGCCTCGCGCAGACGGATCTGGGTGCGCTCCATGTCAACGGAGCCGTCGTGGTGGAACACGATCACGTCGGCGGCGTCGAGGAAGGGAAGCCCCAGGTACTCGGCCATGATGCGGGCGGTAAACCACTCGCCGCGGCTCACGATGTACTCAGGCGAGAGGCTCTTGATGACCGAGGAGAACTCCTCGAACTTGGCCTCGATGGGGTACTTCACGCCCAGCTCGCGGGCGATCTCGGCAAAGCGGTCCTGGATGTCCTTGAGCAGGCTCGAGCAGTCGACGTGGTAGGCGATGTGCGCGTTTACCAGCAAGAGCAGGTCGGTGATCTTGTTGTCGTCGGAGAAGCGCTTGCCCGACGCCGAGACGACCACGTACTGGCGGTCGGGGTCCGCGCGAACGATGTCGCGCACCTTTTTAAACTGGCCCGCGTCGGCGACGCTGGAGCCTCCAAACTTAGCGACCTTGATCATGAAATAGACCTCCTAAACGATGCGTGCCATGAAGGCGCTTGGATCTGCCTCGCACGCATTGGTGAGCAAGTTGCGAGCGGCCTCGGCGGTGATGCCCTCCACCAGCCATGCGCCTTCGCCATAGGGGCTGGCACCGTCTGGTGCCTCGATAGTTCGAAATACGTAGTCGCCCGCGAGAAGCGCGGGGTCGTAGGCCAGGTCGCGCGAGCGGTCGTAGCTCGGACGGCGACCGTCGCGATAGTCGAGCACGTCCTGGACCATGGCGTTGCCCGTGGGAAGGCTGCCCGCGCCTTGTCCGTAGAACTTGAGCTCGCCAATGGTGGCACCCTCGAGCGTCACCAAGTTAAAGTTGGAGGGCACGTTGGCCTCGAGCGAGCTGGCCGGCAGCGCCATGGGCTCGACGGCCACCGCATAGGAGCCGTCGCGCGCAACGCCGTGACCCAGCAACTTGACCACGCGGTCGTGCGCGGCAAAGAGGTCCATGTCGGCTTTGGTGAGGTTGCGGATGCCCGTTACCGGGAAGTCCGAGGTACAGGCCACGTCAAAGCACACCGAGGCCGAGATGATGGTCTTGTTCTTCACGTCGATGCCGTCGATGTCAGCGGAGGGGTCGGCCTCGGCATAGCCCAGCTCCTGCGCACGAGCGAGCGTCTCGGCAAAGTCGGCGCCGGTCTTGGCCATGTTGTCCACGATGAAGTTGGTCGTGCCGTTCATGATGCCCATGAAGCTCGTGACCTCGTCAATGCGACGGGCCTTCTCGATACTGGCGATCCAAGGGATGCCGCCGCCCGTGGTGGCCTCAATAAAGAGAGCGACACCGTTGGCCTTGGCGGCCTCGGCAAACTCGTCAAAGTAGGCGGCGACCACAGCCTTGTTTGAGGTCACCACGCCCTTGCCGGCGCAAAGCGCCTGCATGATAAAGGTGTGCGCCGGCTCAAGGCCGCCCATGCACTCAAGCACCAGCTCGACCTCGGGGTCGGCCAGGATGCTCGCGTAGTCTGAGGTCATGCGGGGCTCGGTGCAGCGGTCGGGAAGGTCGAGGATGTGCGCGACCTCAACGCCATCGAGCGCGGCGACAATCTCGTCGACACCGTGGCCAACCGTGCCATAGCCAAGAATGGCAATCTTCATCGAGTTCCAGCCTTTCTGCTGCCCGCTTGCGTGCCGCTGCCCCAGACGGGCTCCTCCGCCAGGCGGCCCCGGCGCAGCGCCCCTTGCGGAGCGCAAGCTCACATGGTAGCGGGCTTCCTTTCATTTGTGTGACACAAGTATGGTACGTGGCCATACACAGTTATCATACTTGCAAGCAGGACATCCATCAAAATACGCGAGGAGTGCCCAAGTGGAAACGTTGTATCACAGTACGCGCAGCTCGGCGCAGGTCGTAACAAGCAAGCAAGCAATCCTGGCCGGTATTGCCCCCGACGGTGGGCTTTATGTGTCGGACCAGCTCGGGCAGACCAAGATCGACCTTGCCCGCGTGGCCGCACAGGGCTATCACGCCACCGCGCGCGACGTGCTCCAGACGCTGCTCTCCGACTACACCGCTGACGAGGTTGCCGCATGCGTGGCCGGAGCCTACGGCAGCAACTTTGACACCCCCGCAGTGACCCCGCTCACCCCGCTCGGCGCCGACTGGCTGCTCGAGCTCTACCATGGCCCCACCTGCGCCTTTAAGGACGTGGCGCTCCAGATGCTGCCGCGCCTCATGAGCGTGGCGCGCGAGGGCCAGGGCCAGAACATCATGATTGTGACCGCGACCTCGGGCGACACCGGCAAGGCGGCCCTCGAGGGCTTTGCCGACGTGCCCGGCACCGGCGTCACCGTGTTCTACCCCGACGGCAAGGTGAGCGACATCCAGCACCTGCAGATGACCTGCCAGCGCGGCGCGAACGTGGCAGTGGCAGGCATCCGCGGCAACTTTGACGACGCCCAGACGCAGGTGAAGCGCATCTTTGCCAACGCCGAGCTGGCCGAGCGCCTGGCCGAGCGCGGCACCGTGCTCTCGAGCGCCAACTCCATCAACGTGGGACGCCTCGTGCCGCAGGTCACCTACTACATGGACGCCTACGCGCAGCTCGTGAAGCGCGGGGCCATCGCCCTTGGCGACGAGGTCGACTACTGCGTACCTACCGGCAACTTTGGCGACGTGCTCGCCGGCTACTACGCCAAGTGCCTGGGCCTGCCCGTGGGCAAGCTCATCGTGGCCTCCAACACCAACAAGGTGCTGACCGACTTCATTGAGACGGGCACCTACGATCGCCGCCGCGACTTTGTGAAGACCATCTCGCCGAGCATGGACATCCTCATCTCGTCCAACCTCGAGCGCCTGCTGTACTACCTGACCGACGGCGACTGCGAGCGCGTGGCCGCGTGGATGGCAGAGCTCGCCAGCGAGGGCCGCTACACCCTGCCCGCCGACGTCATGGACCGCATGCGCGAGACCTTTGCCTGCGGCTTTGCCACCGACGACGACACCCGCGCCACCATCAAGAGCACCTGGGACGAGCTGGGCAAGCTCATTGACCCGCACACCGCCGTGGGCAAGTGCGTGCTTGACCGTCGTGCGAGCGAGGGCCGCGCACGCGTGTGCCTCTCCACCGCCGACCCCTACAAGTTCAGCGCCGACGTGCTTGCGGCGCTGGGGACCGACACCAGTGGCATGGACGGCTTTGCCTGCATGGACGCGCTGCAGGCGCTCACCGGCGTGCCCGCTCCCGCGCAGCTCTCGGGCCTGCGCGAGGCGGCAATCCTGCACCCCAGCGTGTGCGACCAGGCCGAGATGCTGGGCTTTGTTGAGGACGCTTGCACAAGGGTCTTCTCGTGAGCAACGGGGGCATGCCCAAAAGCGTGCGCGTGAGCGTACCGGCCACCACCGCCAACCTGGGGGTTGGCTTTGACGTGCTGGGAATGGCGCTCGACCTTACGGCCACCTACACCTTTGAGCCGGCGGACGAGCTGCAGATCACGGGCGTGGACGAGAGCCTTTGCGGGCCCGATAACCTCGTGTGGACCTCGTATGTGACTGCGTGCGAGGAGCTTGGGCTTGACGCGGTGCCGCTGCATATCCACGAGGAGAGCCCCATCCCCGCAGCTGGCGGGCTCGGGTCCAGCTCCACCTGCGTGGTTGCCGGCATTGCCGCAGCTCAGGCGCTTGCCGGGCGCAGCATAGACCGGCGCTTTACGGCAAGCCTCGCCACGCGCATCGAGGGGCATCCCGACAACGTGGCCCCCGCCGTGATGGGCGGCCTCGTGAGCAGCTACGTGGAGGGCGACACCACCGCCACCACACGCTGGGTCGTGGCCCCCAACCTGCGCTTTGTGTGCATGTCGCCGCCCTACCGCGTGCTCACCTCAGACGCACGCCAGGCACTGCCGTCGATGGTGCCCATGAGCTCGGTCTCGTGGCAGGTCGGTCGCTGCCTTGCCATGGTGAGCGCGCTGGCGTCCGGCCGCGCGGCCGACATTGCCGCATGCTGCCACGACCGTATCCACGAGCCCTACCGTGCGCCGCTCATCTCCGACTTTGAGCGCCTTCGCAGCTGCGCGCTCGAGGCCGGTGCCTGCACGTTTCTCATTTCGGGCTCTGGCGCCACGATGCTCGCCATCTGCGACGGCGACCGCAGCGCCAAGCGCGTTACCAGCGCGGTGAGCTCGCTTATGCCCGAGCTTTGGGTGCGCACGATGCGCTCCAGCGAGCACGGGGTGTCCGTTTTGACCACCAACTAGCTGGCGCTGCCGGGCGGAGCGCCGCGTACGACCCGCAAGAAAGGACCTGCTATGAACATCTGCTGCCTCGACATGGAAGGCGTCCTCGTCCCCGAAATCTGGATTGCGTTCTCGGAGGCCTCCGGGATTCCCGAGCTGCGTCGCACCACCCGCGACGAGCCCGACTACGACAAGCTCATGCGCTTTAGGATGGACATCCTGCGCGAGCACGGCCTGGGCCTCAAGGAGATTCAGGACGTGATTGCCACCATTGACCCGCTGCCCGGCGCCAAGGAGTTCCTGGACGAGCTGCGCAGCATCTCGCAGGTCATCATTTTGTCCGACACCTTTGAGGAGTTTGCCAAGCCGCTCATGGCCAAGCTGGGCTGGCCCACCATCTTCTGCAACAGCCTGGAGATAGATGCCGACGGTATGGTGGCTGGCGTGCACATGCGCTGCCCCGAGAGCAAGCTCACCACCGTGCGCGGGCTGCAGTCCATTGGCTTTGAGACCATTGCCACGGGCGACTCGTTCAACGACCTCGCCATGATCCGCGCCAGCAAGGCGGGTTTCCTCTTCCGCTCGACCGAGGCGATCATGGCCGACAACCCCGACCTCCCCGCCTACGAGGAGTTCGACGAGCTGCTGGCAGCGTTCAAGGCTGCCATGTAGGAGCGCGGCTCGAAAACAGACCTGAATAAACATGAAGGCGGCTGGAAGCTTGTGCTCCCAGCCGCCTTTTGTGTTACCTAGAAGCACCAAAGTACATGGTGCGCTGTATATCACAGGTCAGGTGCTAGCAAGGGCGCCATGCTCAAAAGCAAAGCGGGTGACGAGAGGCCGCCGGTCGTGGGCTTGTGCACGATATGTCAGTTATGTTAGGCAGAATCCGCGGTTGCCGGAGTATTCACGCCCAAAACCGCAGGATACGGAGGCCTGATACTTTCAATAGGCGCAAGTCTACCCCACGTAGCTGACATAACGTGCAGCGACCTGTCATTCATCGCTTCCCGATGCGTTGGGATTGCGCCATGTGTGACAAGACGCACGCCCGAACGCAACGCATGCCATGAGATTCCCAGCCGACGGCACTCGTCCAACACAACCTCGAGCCAGCCCCACCGAATCCCCCTGTCGTAACAGGTGACTTAGCGCTCAAAGACCACGCATCCAGCCTGTGTGGGGTGGTCGAGCACAAGCTGCTCGCTGGCCTTGGACTTGTGCCTGAGCAGCTCAAACACAAGAAGCATGTCACCACCAGCTGAGAGAATCATCACAATACCAACCACAAACAGCTGGAACGACCCAATTGCAATGGCGATTATCGTGGGGATGATTCCCAAAACCACCAGCGGACCCAGCGCACCAATGATGTACCTCGACTTTTCGAGAGGCACGGCGCAGGTGCAATACGGCGTGAGGTACTCCTTGATGAAGCCAAACTCAATGTCGGCAAAGCGGTTGGGCGTAGAGATGCTCCAGCCAAGGCCATGGATGAGCTCGTGCACAACAACCAGCGGCAGGGTGGCCAAAAGAGCGGGGAGGCCTACGTGGAAGTCTATGTCCTTGCCCCCATTGACCAGCATGAATGCAAAGAACGCAATGAGCATCAGGGGGACGCCGGCCAATAGAGAGACGATGTTTGCCCAAACGATACCAACTGTGAGCTCGGTGCATTTGTAGCCCTGGGCCTCTAGGGACTCGCGCGTTTTGACAAAGCGCTCGTATCGGCGGCTCTCGGCCTCTGTGAGCTTTCTCTCGCTCTCGCGCTTGGGTGCTGCCATGTGGAACTCCTTATCTGTGCGCACTCAGGGTCACCAATTGTGACTGACGGACTCCTGTTTACCTGATGTCAAAATCTTATATGCCACAAGTGGCAATTGGTCTTGGCATAAGCAAAGTTTTTGCAAGCTGCCTGTCAGAAGCGGACGAGCAGCAGCGGCTGGCAAGGTTGATCCGCTCCTTTCAGGTCATCCACCAAATCCGCTCCAAATGACGGAAATCATCCCAAATGGCAGCACGGCGACCCTATTTCTGTCCGAGGCGGTTGATATGTTGACAGCGTCCATTCCAGACGGGGATTGGAGCCGCCATGCAGGCCTTCTGTACACGCGTGCCGCTCTTGGCGCGCACTCATGCGCCACCGTGATGCCGCAACCGTGATACCGCAGGTCACAAAGCGTGCGCGCCAACACTTTGCAGCGCAGGCGCAGCCCACAATCACGTCATTATCCAGGTCATTCCCTTGGAGGTAAACATGGGCATTAGCATGAGGTCACTCGTTGCGGGAGCAGCATCGGTTATGTTGGCAGTTTCGTGCCTTGGGTGCTCGGAGAGCAGCACGGAGGAGTCGGCCCCAATCGAGGAGGCCCCCATCGAGCAGACGGCTGAGGACGAGAGCGAAAGCAAGGAGGAGTCCAAGGAGGAAACCTCCACCAGCAAGAAGGAAGAGAAGAAAGAGGAAAAGAAAGAAGAGAGCAAGCCCAAGGACGATGGCCTTACCGCCTCCCGGAGGAACGCGCTTGCCAGTGCCAAGAGCTATCTGGACTTCACGTACTTCTCTCACGATGGACTTGTTGGGCAGCTTGAGTATGAGAAATACGCCACCGAGGACGCGGTCTTTGCAGCCGACAATTGTGGTGCCGACTGGAACGAGCAGGCGCTAGGCAAGGCCAAGGAGTATCTGGAGTTCACTGCGTTCTCGCATGACGGGCTCATTGGCCAGCTCGAATTTGAGAAGTTCACGACCGAGCAGGCAACCTACGGCGCGGACAACTGCGGCGCCGATTGGAACGAGCAGGCCGCAAAGAAGGCCGAGGAGTATCTTGAGTTCTCGTCGTTCTCGCATGACGGACTCGTTGACCAGCTGGTGTATGAGGGCTTCACCTACGATCAGGCCGAGTATGGCGTGACTGCCGCCGGTCTGTAAGGGAGCATGACTCGCCCGGCCGCTGTGCGAAGCATCCAAAGTGATTAAGCTTCCGGCATGAAGGGCGCCAGAACGACGAGCCCCTTTAGCCCAAGGTAGCGTAGTGGCGTAGCTCATCCCAAGCAAATCTGGGTCGCCGTCTTCTTTTGAGGGCGGCGACTTTTTCTTGTGGCGGGACCTGGCCACGCATGGTCCGCCGGACCCCCTAGCCGCTCCTATGCCCTAAAGTGTTAGCAAGTCACCAGCATCTGGAGCGCGGCATGAGGTTTGAGCACACCAACAGAAAGGGCTTTTGGCTCGGCTTTGTGGACTTTTTCACAGCCGGGCTGTTCTTTGTGGTGTACATGCGCACTAGCGGGCTGCAGGACGAGCTCGACGAGATCCTTGGCCGACGCACGCAGCGCTACTGGGTGGTGTATCTGCTGGGCATTCCCGACCTCTTCATCTACCCGCTCGTGTGGATGGGTCGCATTGCCGACGAGCTTCGCGCCAAGGCGATCGAGCTTGGCCTGGAGGGCCCGTGCACCTCGTTTTGGCACATGTTTGGCTGGAACACCCTGGGGTTGCCTGCCTTTGGGCCCATGGTGGCCACGCAGCGCTTCTTTGACACGCTCAACCGCGTTGAGATTGAGCTCAACCGTCGTACGGATAACAGGTCGTAGGCGGCTCGCAGACGGGCACGTTCCCGCAAGCTAATTCTGTCCGCACGCTCCCCTACTCTTGAGTCACGGTCCGCGTGCGGTGCAGAAGATGGTGAGAAAGTACGCTCACACGCGATTCGATTTATGTCTGTTGGGGCTGGAGCAGTTGGCGATCCTAAGGCCGCCATCGCTCCAGCCCCAACATTATCCGAGGGTCAATTATTGTCCGAGCCGTCTTGTATGGTGTCCTCATCGTCTACGCGAGAGGAACCAAAATGAAAACCTCGTACGTCTGCAATGTGGCCATCGATCTTGAGTTCACGCCGGTCCCCAGGGACCTTCAGCGGGACGGCCTGCGACAAGAGATCATTGAGGTCGGCGCCGTTAAGCTGGCCGCGGATGGCAGCGTAGCGGGCGAGTGCGCGGCGCACAAGCGCGCGGTGGAAGAGAAGCTGAGCCAGGGGAAGAAGGAGTGTGCGGCGAGCCTGGGCGAGCAGTGTGACGGCCTGGCCGCGCTGCTGGCGCAGCTGCGCGCGAAGGAGGCGGCGTAGGAGGCGCAAGGCGCGGCTGTTGCGAGCGCGTCGGGACCAAGAGGCACTGGGGCTTCGAGCAGCTTTTACACGCCTCTTGATGGCGCGCTTGGGTGGAGGCCCGACTTGCGCAACTCTTCGTTCTTGTACCTCACCAGGCCAGAGAGATCGCACGAGAACGAAGGCACTACCCTATTGCCAACGTTGATGAGGCCCAGGATTTGATTGCCTTGCAGACCCACAAGTAGCCGTGGGAGCAGACTCAAACCCGCAAACTGAGCTGACAGCTGAAGAGCCTCGCCCGCAGTAGCGATAACATTCGCATCCCGCCGCGAGGAAACAAAAGACGCTCGCACAAACACCCCGCTCAGCCACACTGGCCCACTCCCCCATCGCTCAAGCAACATCAAAACTTGCATCAATTACACCTCGAATTGGCCAGCACCCCACCGTTCACCCTCGTCAAAGGAGGTCTCGATGTCCAACCACAGCGAAGGAAGGAACACCAGCGGAATGAGCGACCAGCATCCCAACCAGTCCCACGACGCACGCAACAGCGACCCCACTCCTGCTCCTGATCCCTCCCTCATGCAGCACATTGAGCGCGTTGCGACCACGTTCTGCAAAGCCAAGGTCGACCTCAGCTGGCTTAGGGACTACGACCTCGACGACATCGACGCTCTGGGAGGCTTTGTTGCCCACAAGAGCATGCAGTTCTGCGGCGAGTATTGCTCCGACGAGGCCGACGGCGCCGCGTATGTCACAGGCATCATGAACTCCGTCTCGACCATCATGGCGGCCTACCGCTCAAACGCGAGCGAGGACGACTTTTTGGCCAACCTGGTGATCATGCTGTCGCAGTACTGCTACGAGACGGGCGTGCGCGACGCCCACGAGGGAAGGCTTTCGGGTCAATGTCAGGATGCCATCGCGCAGTGGGTCAACAAGAAGGACGAGTACTTTGACAGCATGAGGGCGCTCTACGACGACATCCGGTAGCGGATGGGAAGGCGTTCCTCATGGGCCGCAGCAGGATGGTTGCCAGCTGCGGCTCCACGGACTCTCGCACGGACCCGCCCGGCCCCACTGGCCTCGGTCTCACCAAACGCTGAGCCCCGCCAGAGCGCAGCTCATAAAAGAGTTTTAGGTCTGGCACCAGGCAGCACTACAATTGCTAGTGAGACCTGTTCACCATCATTTGTTTGGAAGAACCATGCGCAAGAACGCGGCGCATGCGATTGTGTGTGCGGGACTAGCCGGCATCATCGCCCTGGGCACCTGCGGCTGCTCGACTAGCAAGGAGACCACCGTTACGACCGAGGTCACCGACGAGGACGGCAAGACTCACACCACCAAGACCACGACCACCGAGAAGGACGGCGAGGTCGAGAGCACGACCACCGAGAGCACCACCATTGACGTGAGCGACTGGGAGGATGCCTGGTACGGCGAGGCCACCAAGGGTCACGAGGTGTACTATGCCGAGTCGCCAGACGGTGGCAAGAAGGGCATGCTGGTTATCTACAACCCCGAGACCGAGACGCTGGAGTCGTGGGTGGGCGACAACACCGGCGACGCAGATGGCACATACGTGACCACCACAGACGCGGTGAACGGCTCGTCGTTCACATTTGGAATCAACTCGCTGGACGAAGACGGCGACCTGCAGCTGGACATGGGCGACGAGTACGGCACGGCCGACCTCTCTCTGGTCGAGATGGACGAGCTGCTTGACATGATTGCCGAGGTGGATGTTAACGGTCAGGTGATTGTGTAGGCATCGGAGGGCCCACGCGGGCATGCGAGGGGCATTCAATTGAGTTTGGTTTTGCGCGCCGGTAGTTTGTCGGCGCGCTGTTTTGTGGCGCGAGGACTGCGGGCACCACGAGCGGCTTATCTTCCGGTAGGCTCTTTGCGCGCGCAGTTGCGCAGCAGCGCCTTCAGCTCGCCCGCACAGGCAGACTGCGAGCTATGGCGCTCTTCGATCGAGCGGCACAGCTCCGCTGTTCGCGTCTTGACCCAGCCCTGGTTGGACAGCAGGCGCCCCAGACGCATCTCCTCACAGTCTAAAAGCTCGTGGAGGCGCTCGCGGACAACGCCCTCCTCGATGAGGGTCAGCTCGAGTTCCTGGGCCAGGTCGTCCACGCTCGCGATCGCATCAAGGTCCCGGTTTTCGTACCCAAGGTGACGCGTGGCAACCTCGAGCGTGCGCAGAGCCTCGGTCGCGCCATTATGGTAGGCAGCCTGCGCAAGCAGGAAGAAGGTCGTGCGCTTGTTCCCCTCTCCCCCGTTGACGCTGGGATGCAGACGCCTGACGAGCCTTTGGTACAGGCCGCGCAGCTCGGCGAGCTTTGCCGAGCTCGGCGCCAGTGGGCCAACGGGCAGTGCAAGCGCTCGCTCGTAGTCCTTGCGCGCCTGTGCGACCATGGCCTCCAATGGTGAAAGCTCTTCGTCCAGCTCTCGCTCGATGAGGTCCATCTGCGGAGCGAGGCCCCCTTCGACCTGTGCTTTCGCAAAGGCGAGGCGATGCCTTTCCCTGCGGCATGACAGCTCGGCCTCAAGCAGCTCCTGCTCCAAGCCACCGAGCTTGAGGGCGTATTCTACCTGTATCCGAGGAATCTGCCGGAGCCGTATCTCATCCATGCGAACGATCGCGTAAAGGATTGACTCCCTGGCGCTGCGGATCTGGTCGCGCAATCGCTCAACCTGCTGTGTTGTGCCGTTCATCTGTGATCACCCCTGGCCACGAGGCTCATGCTGGTGCTCAACATACGAGATGGCTCGGACAGAAATAGACTGCTGGATTTGTGCGGAGATGTGGGCCTGCGCAGGCTCAATGCCGGATTTGTCCCTCTTTCACGGGGCTGGTGCCTGCCCAACCTCTTGGGGAATTGGGTCACCTCTCGCAGCCGTCACTTGGAAGCGCAAAGCAAGCCTCTCAGCGCGAGCCAAAAAAGCCATTGGCGCCGGGACAGCGCGGCCTACTGCTTTCCCCAGCGCGACAGCAGCTTGCTGAAGCGGTGCCACCTGTGCAAGATCCACTTGCCGGCAGCCTCCACAGTCTCGCCAGTCGTGCGCCCGACCTCGTGCATCGAGCAGCACTTGTCTGCCAGCGACACCACCCAGCCTTCGGCCGACATAGGCGGAATCACGTGCCACACGGGCCACATGTGGCGCCGCACGGCATCCACCTGCTTCTCGCTCGCCCCATACTCCTCGCGAGCGATTCGCGCGCCCTCCCTGGGATGCGAGCGCGCCTTTATGTAGGACGGGCTCAGAAAGACCTCGTCCACGGTCATGCCAATGTCGTGCAGCAGGCTCGCACGCACCGCGTCAACCTCGCTCACCTCAACGCCATGCTCGCCGAGCCAGCGCGCCAAAAGCAGCGCATAGCCCGCCGTCTCCATGCTGTGGACGGCGATGTTTCCGTCCTTGCTGTGGTGCGGAACGCTCCGCGCCTTGGCAAAGCGCTCGGAGGAAACAATGTCTCCCCCAATCCTCATGATGTCTTTGACCAGCGCCTCTTCCACCAAAACTCGCAATCTGTCGCGCCGACCAACGTTCGTCCTGCGGCCCTCGCCAACATAAGGCCCAAGCCCGCAAGCCACGGTCGCCTACGGGCTGCAATCACAGCCCTCAAACAAAAGCTACCCACCGCACCGATCCGCAAACGCAGGAATGCCCTAGCTCCCAAAAGCTGCAGGACCCTGCGCCAGGTGGCTACATCAGCGGCGAGGCCAGCCTCAGGATGAGATGCCACAGCTTTACATGCGCGGCCGGGTCGCGGTAGTCGTCGGTCACCTCGCGACTCTGCTCAAACATCCACTCAAAGTCGGCCTTGGTGTCGCCCACCGCCTCGCAGCCGTAGTACATGCAGCCGTTCTCAAAGTGGTGGTACAGGCTGCGATAGTCCAGGTTGATGGTTCCGCAGGTGGCAAACTTGTCGTCGGTCACGCACATCTTGCAGTGGCAGAAGCCGGGCGTGTACTCAAAGATACGCACACCGCACCTCACCAATCCGTGATAGTACGACCTCGTGAGCGCGTACACCATCTTCTTATCGGGAATGCCCGGCGTCACAATGCGCACGTCAACGCCCCTGCGCGCGGCAAGCCCCATCGCGTGGCGCATCTCGTCGGTAATGATCAGGTACGGCGTCACATACCACACGTAGTCCTTTGCGTACTCCGCCGCCGATATGTAGACGTCCTCGCCCACCTGAATGTCGTCCATGGGACTGTCGGCATAGGGCAGCACAAAGCCCTCTGCCTCGGCGTTTGCCTTGGTCGGCGCAAGATAGCGCTCGTACGACACGTCGTCCACGTCGCCCTCGGACACCGCGTTCCACATCTCGAGGAAGGTCACCGTGAGGCTCTGCACGGCCGGACCCTCCAGGCGAATGCCTGTGTCCTTCCAGTGCCCAAAGGGATGCGTGAGGTTAAAGTACTCGTTTGCGATGTTATAGCCACCGGTAAAGCCCACGCGCCCGTCCACGACCGTGACCTTGCGGTGGTCGCGATTGTTGAGGAACAGGTTGAGACCCGGCGCAAACGGGTTGAACACCTTGGCCTTGATTCCCCTGGCTTCAAGACGCTCCACAAAGTCGGTGTTCACAAAGCCAATCGAGCCCATGTCGTCGTAGAAGACGCGCACCTCGACGCCAGCGCGCACGCGGTCCTCCAAGATCTCTTGGATGGCATGCCAGCTCTCGGCGTCCTCGATGGCGTGGTACTCCATAAAGATGAACTTCTTGGCGCGACGCAGCTCCTCCTTTTGGGCCTCGATGCCCTTGGTCGCGTCGTCGTAGTAGGTGACCTTTGTGTCGTCGTACACGGGGTATCCCGACATGTCGCGCAGGTAGCGGGCTATGTTTGCCGCGCGACCGTCGACTGCGGCCAGGCGCTTTTGGGCCTCGTCGCCGCTACGCAGCGTGGGCATGAGCCGCTTGTCGACCTCCGCGTAGCGCTCGCGCATCTTGCGTGTGTAGCTGTTGAGGCCCACCAGCAGGTAGAATGTCACGCCAAAGATGGGCAGCGCCATGATGGTGATGATCCAGGTCATCTTGGAGTCCGAGGGGCGGTTGTCGTTGTAGATGAGCAGCACCAGCAGGGTGCCCAGCACGCGCGTGCCAATGGCAAACCACTCCGCCTGCTCGGCAAAGCGCAGACTGATGAGGAGAATGACCAGCACCTGCAAGATGATTGCGATGCCGGCAAATATCAGCCGCTTGACGCCGTTTTTGACTTCTGCCTTTGTTTCGAGGGTTTGGTTGTTCTCCATGCTGTACCTCGCTCTAACCTGTGACAACTCGGCCTAATCGCGAATTGTTGATGCGCTGGTGCAATTTTGCACGAACCGGTCTGTGCTTTGCAATGTGTGAGTTGGTAAACTTGCGGCGCCGCGGGGCCGTCCGTCCGTTGGGGACGGTTCCTCTTGGACGGAAACCAGACATCAAACCCGACCCCGTGTCAGGTTCAGAACCCGTGGGCACACACTTATAACGTCCATGTGTAAGGTCGAGCTTGCGCCAACCCCCATTAAGTGTGTGTCCGTCGAACGAAAGGCACACACTTAACGGGGTCTATGCAAGGTTCAGCTAGCACGCAATCGATTTAAGTGTGCGTGGGCGGCGTAACGACCGCGAACCTTACACGAGATTTAAGATCGATCTTGCGAAGAGGACGCCTTCGTGGCGTTCTGCGTTGATCTCGCGTGCCTGGCGGCGGCGATTGAAGCCCAGCTTGGGCAGCTGTCGCATCGCCTCGTCCGCAATTCGTTTCGCCACCCATCCGGCGTCGCACTCGGGCGGCATCACCACGTCGCCCATGCTCCAAAAGACCTGCAGGTCAAAGGCGTCATCCTGGCCCTTTGCACAGGATGACGCCTCACTGTCTAGTCGCACAAAGGCAGGGTCGTCAAAAAGGCACCACACACAGCCGGACGCGTCGAGCCACACGTTCCTCTCGCCACGCTCAAGCGCCTTCGCTACGCCTGCAATCTTGAGCGTCACATACGGCGCCAATACCCGGTCAAAGACCTCCCGGTTTTGCTCCGCACACCGCCTGAGCTCGTCGATATCCACACCAAGCCCTGCCATCTCGTGGAAAACAAAGGTTAGACAAGCCCATGGTAGCGCTCTACACGCCCGGTGGCCGTGTCAGCCGCTCGGTGTCCGCGCCTGCACGCCCGGCACCACGCACCAGCCCTACACGTACGCCAGCAGGTCGAACGCCTCCACTGCAGTGAACTCCGCCTCGCCCTCGAGGTTCTGGTACACATCCACCACATAGAGCTGCGTATTGGGATCGAGCGTTGCGGGGGCGCCCACGCAGAGCAGACGGTAGTTGGTGCCCGAGACCGGCTGCGTTCCCAAGAGAGCGAGCGGACGAAGGCTCACGCCGAGGTGCTTCTCAGCCCCTGCTACAAAGGCCGCACCGGCCTCGTCGGGAACAATCAGCGCGTCGTCGGTGACCTGCGGTGCCACGGACCAGCCACCCATAAGCCCCTGCGGCACCGTCTCGTCGGCAGTCGCGGGCTCGCTCACAACAATCTCCTCGACGCCGCTCATCTTGCAGGCGCCCTCAAGGTCCTTGTAGACCACCGCCACGTACCAGCCGGGCTGGGCGTTAGGCGCAACGGGCGCGCCCTGGCAGAGGTAGGCAAGGTTGGTGCCCGAGACCACCTGGGTCGCCAGCACGCAGACGGGCGTGAGCTCCATGCCCACATAACCCTGCATCGCTTGGTCAAACGTCTCGCTCTCATCGCTGGTCAGAGCGTTGGCGGGAACGTCCTCGTTGACCTCCCAGCCACCAAGGAGCTGCTCTCCCTGGGTCTCCTGTGTGTCTTGCGGTGTGGTCTCGGTGGTGCTGTCCACCTCTTCTGGGGCGGTGTCCTTGCTGCACGCAAAGAGCCCCATGGCGAGCGCCGATGCGCTCATTACGACAAACGTCCTTCTTGAGATTTCCTGTGCGAACATGTCAACCTCCTGCCGACACGCGCCGAACCCTAGGCCATCGTCTGCCTACACCCCTAATACGCATCGGCGAGGCGCTTTGTCGCCCGCTCACGGTAACGTCACAAATCCCCAGTTGATGGGTGGTTTTAGGGGGCTTGGGGGCTGTGTTTTTGCGGCGTTGGCGGCCATGCCGTGTCGGCGTTGCAACAGTGATTGCAAAGTCGCAGCTACAGCCACTCGGGCGGCTCGTCGGTGGCGTTTCGCACCTGCCAGTAGAGGTCAAAATCCTCAAAGCAGCTCAAGAAGTCAACAAACTGCTCGGGCGTAAGGCGCTGACCGTCCACCACAACGGTCCGCTCGCCGCGCTCGCCCGGCTCAATGTGCGCCACACCGGTCTCGTTAGCGTAGAAGGCCCGTCCCCCACCCTGAGCCGAGGTCTCCTGCGACTCGCCGCGGCCAAGCGGCACGGTGCGCATGCTCGCGTGGTCCACAAGGTGCTGCACCTTTACCATGAGCGCGTCGTAAGCCTCGTCCTGCGAAACCTGCCGCGCGTCGGCCGCAATGCTCACGCGCCGGCCCACGTAGCCCCACTCGCGGCGCGGGTCATCTGCGGGCACCTGCTCAACGGCCGTCCACACCGAGGCGGTGCCAAACGCGTAGCGCTCCACCGCAAACTCCACCGTGTGGCCGCTGGGGTCAAGCGCAAGGATCTGGTAGCTGTCGTTGGTGGGGCTCTGCACGCCGGCCAGGTAGTCGGTTAGGTGGTTGTAGCAGTCCTGGCAGTAGGAGGTACTCCCCATGAAGACGCGCGCGGGTTTGCCGCAGACAGCGCACAGGCTGGTGTAGCGCGGACCGCTGGATTCCATGGCAGCCTCCTTTTGGCAGTGTGGTATTGGCGGGGCGAGGTGTTGCGTGAACTTATAGGATACACAAGACGCGAGGGCGGGACGAGAGTGCGGGGTGGAGTGAGGGGTAGCTCCCAGCAAGATAAACAAGGACGAGAGTTGAAAGCTTGGCGCTGTTCGTGCCGCTATGACTGTTGCAGATAACGCTCCGACTTTCGCCGCAGTCGCAGTCAAAAAGGCCGATGAACTGCTGAGGGATCGGTTGCGCAAAAGCAGTGCTCCGCGTCACTGAGCAAATTGCAGTAAAGGTGATTAAGAAAGCCACGGCGGCGGAGCTGGTCTCGTTGCGGTTGCCGTAGAGAAGACAGCCGGGATGATCATCAGGAAGCAGTTTGCGTACAGATCGCATTACCGACCTTAACAACAGTCGTTTGGAAAGGCTCCTCTTGTGACATCGGCAAGAGGAGCCTTTGTGATTCTGGCAAGATGCTCGCTTTTGGCCGGCCACAAGCGACCGCCGCTTACCAGTCCTTATCCTCGTAGGGCAGCGATGGGACCCCCTGTCCCCGCAGCCGCCTCACAAGCCTGTCCAAGCTCGCGCGGCCAATGCCCCTAAACCACCTCGACCCGCCAAAGAGCCTGACGAGCGTCGGACTCACGGCATAGTAGGCCCTAACAAACAGCCGCCCAAAGCGACTCAAAGCAAGTCGCTCGTCCCTAAACCTGCGCAGAGTCCACACCTCAGGGCAGTCGTACGAGCCATAGACGGCAGTCGCAATGTAGCAGCCACCCTTGCGCGCCGTTGGCTGCACGCCGGCCGCAGGGCAAAGGACGTCCTCTGTGTAGTCCTTCGCCTCCTTAAGGCTCCAGCCGGTCAGCTCGCGCAGCCGCTTTATGGCCGCGATCTTGTCGCCGGTGTCGCTTAGGATGTCGATGAGCTCCTGGTACTGTTCCTCGGTTATGGGGGTCGCGCTGGGCTGACCCTCCTGGCGCCGCACGCCAATGCCGGCCGCGGGATAGAGGACCTCTTCCGTGTAGTCCTTTGCCTCCCTAAGACCCCAGCCTGTCAGCTCCATCAGTCGCTTTATGACAGCGACCTTGTTGCTGGTGTCTGTGATCATGGAGAGAAGCTCCTGGTACTGCTCCTCGGTTATGGGGAGGGCGGTGTTGCGGGGGTCCAGGTACTGTTCGTCGGACATGACGGTTACAACGGGCATGGGCTTTTGGAGCTCCTGGCCATGCCACCAGCTGGCCTCGGCGGCATCGGTGGCTGGCGCGCTGGACTCTATGAGCCTCTTTGCGGCCTCGAGGTCATACTTTGCGCCGCAGGTCTGGCAGACGAAGTACTCGCCCTGCTTGACCAAGTCGTTGCCGCCACACAGCTCGCAAGCGATAGCCCTCATGTTGTTATCACCTCGAAAAAAACTTTGATGCCGCAGTTGCCGGGAGGGGTCGCGCCCGTCTTGTGCTGCCAGGTGTTTGGCCGCCAGACAGTGCAACAGTATACAGGCGCTGTTGCAGTGGGGCGGCTGCTCAGCTTGAGGTGAGTGCGGGCGGTGGTGGCTGTGGGCCCCGTTGGCGACGCGGGTGCGTTCGGTGCGCCTCTCCCCTACGCAAGCAAAATCATAATCAGCGCAATCATGCAGCAAATAAAGGAGAAGAACATTACGATCATGAAGCAACCATAGTAGCATCCTTCGGCGAGGCAGCCCATGAGCTGCTCACCCGACTCAGGCCGCTTGCGAGCAACCTCACGGTCCTTTGCCGCTTTGGCCTTGGCTGCTACCTCGGATGGCGCGATCCCGCTTCCAAACCCTCTCGCGTAAGCTGCAATGTAGTGCTCGGCGCTCAGGCCAACCGCCTCGGCATCCACCTTGAACTGCTCGTTTGTTGCTTTTATCTTCTCGTGGAGGCCATCCAGGGTGGCAAGCTTTTCCCTCTCAAACCTCTTGCCTCGACCCGACTTGTCCGCCCTCACCCTCTGGTACTCCTCGGCCAGGGGCACAACCTTGTTGCGATATGCCTCCTCCACACAAGCTGCCTCGGCACCGTCAACCAGTGGCGAAGGCACAAGATGACAGTTGTGGAGGTACACGAAGAACGGTGCCTCAAGATAAACGAACCTATGGCGAGACGGATCGTCCCCACCCTTCTCGTCACCCTTTGGCTCAAGATGCGCCTCTTTAACCGGCTCTGTCCAGTAGGGGTCGGTTACGGAGTTTTTCACGGCGCAGAACCCCTGGCTGCAGCCGTCGTCGAGCTCCACGCGGACCTCCACTGTTCCGCTGGAAAGACCACTGCCCAAATAGCTGTTTAGGCCCTCGGCACCGGGGTCAACGACGATTAGTCCACGCGAACTGCCGTATGAGAAATCAACTGTGCGGGTGTCAAACCTAAGCGCATGCAGCTCGTGTGCCGGGCCATCAAACATCCCAGGAAAGGCCGCGTCGTTCACCAAGGTCGCCGCACTGGGAAGGTTGCTTATGGGTGCAGACTCACTAGCCACCGGGCAACCAGCGAACGCGCTCCTGTAGAACGTGGCGCGGCAGCCCTCACCAGCTACGGTGACCTTTTGCAGGCTCTCGCACCCCTCAAAGGCGTGCGGCGAGAGGACCTCAATCGACTCGGGGAGCTCGACCTCTTCCAACTGTTTGCATTGTCCAAACGCGCGCGACTCAATAGTATTGAGCCCGTCGCTCAGCTTGACACTTGCGAGCTTCTCGCAGCCCAAAAACGTCTCGGACCGTATGGTTTCAACGCAGGACGGGATGCGAATGTCCAAAAGATGCGAGCACCCTTTGAAGGCCCCCTTGCCAATCTCGCTAAGGCTGTCGGGCAGCTCAATGGAGGTGAGGCCATCGCAGCCCTCAAAGGCGCAGTCGCCGATCATTTTCAGGCCCATTGGGGTGCGAACGCCACTCAGGGACTTGCAGCCGCTAAACGCGCCGAACCCTATCTCGCGCAGTGACTTGGGGAGCACTATCTCGCTCAACGACTCGCAGTCTTTGAATGCGGCAATCCCTATGTACTCCAGCGTGGACGGCAGCGTGACTGACTCCAGATAGGTACAGTCCTCAAACGCTGAATACCCAATTCCCTTTACGCCATCTGGAATCACGACGGACCCGATGCCCCTCCATTCGCAGACTGGCCGGGTGAAGCCCTCGAGCAATTCCCCACCAATCCACGGTCTGCCGAAGGCATATGAGCCAATCCACCTCACGCCCAGGTCTTGCGGGATGACGATGTCCCGCTCGCGCCCGTGATACTGGACAAGCTTGTCTTGCGCGTCCCCCGCGAGCGTGTAGAGCTCCTCGGGGGATGTTTGCGGGGTAGGCTGCCCACCTGCGGGCGTATCCGCGAACGGCGCCAGCATCTGCAGGATTTCCGTTCCGGAGACGAGCCGCACGCCGGAGTTTTGCGCTGCGCTCTTGGCCCTGTCCGTGAAGCCGTACGGGGAGACCACCCATGCCTCGTCGACGTCCAGCGTGCGCCTGTCGCGGTACGCCACCGTCACGGCATCGTACCCAACGGTGCCAACGTATTGCAGCGGCTGGACCGAGATGACCTTGCCGTCCTTCATCATGATGAAGCTGGCCCCACAGTCGTCGGGCCGCGACACCAGAAAGACCCTGTAGCCCTGTTCGCGGAACAGGTCGGTGAGGAGCTCCTTGAACTCGTACGGCTTGAGGAGCAGCAGCTGGTCAACGGTGCGAATGTTCTTGTATACGCGCCACATCGGTCGGTCACTTTCTACGAGTGAGGCCCAGCGCTCCCCGCGCCAACCCGTGTTGCCTCGCCACGTGATTATGGGCCAGACGATAGCAGAGTCCTCGGACAGAAATGTAGCTGCGTGGCGGGAGGTGTGCCCCGGCAGGTTCCGTCCCCATGACACACCTCCCCTCCTGACCTGCACGGTCCACACTCCCCCACAAACTGTGATAAGTTCACATTGGGACTCAGTTGGCGGCGGGAGGACAAATATGGACTACACGCAGGGGAAGGCACGCATCATGGACGCGCTGCTGGCGCATGGCGGGCTGCGGCACTTGGTGGACGTTGGCGCTGACGTGCTGGACAACCCCGTCTTTGTGTGCGACCTCGCGGCGCAGGTCATGGCCATGAGCCATGCCGCAGACACCGATCGCGCCTTTTGGGACGAGTTCTTCCCCGGCGCAAAAATGGACGCCGAAAACGCCCTTGCCGTGGGTCGCGCTGGCATCTACGACCAGGTCTTTTCTGGCGACGCCCCGGTTTACGGCAAGTTTGACTTCTTCCCCGGGCGCTTTGTGGGCGCGCGCATTCGCTCGCGCGACGAGGTCATTGGCATGGCCACCATCGTTGAGCGCTCCCCTCTCGGCGAGCACGACGGTGAGCTGCTCGTGGTGCTCTGTCAGGCCATTGTGCTGGAAATGACCTGGCAGGACGCGCACAACCGCACTTCCTCGGCCCTGCTTGACGTAATCTCGGCCGCCATCGAGGGCACGGCCACCACAAGCGAGCTTGACCTACTTGCCCGCGGGGCCAAGCTCACCCTGCCGCGACGCTCCCGCGTGCTGGTCATTGGCCTGGGCATGGGCCACTCCGGCGTGCTCTTCCCCTTCCTCCAGGGGATGCTCGCCAGCAGTCTGCCGAGCTCTCCCATGGTGGTGCGACACGGCCGACTCGTGGTGCTGCTCGACCTCGAACGCCACCCCGAGGTGCCGTTGCGCGACATCCAAGCATGCTTTGCAAACATCCCCATTCGCATTGGCGCAGGTAGTTCGTTTGAGACGCTCGCAGGCATTGGCAACTCGTATCGCGAGGCACGCGCGGCCATGGAGCTGGCCCAGCGCTCGGGGTCGCCCGCGCTGCTGGCCGACTACGACGACTGGCGCATCGACGACTTCTTGGCAAAGGCCGCTTCTTCGCTCGACCTTGCCGCCTATCTTGACCCCGTCATGCTCCGCATGGAGGAGCACGACCGCACGCAGGGCACGCTGCTGGTGCCCACGCTCGACGCCTACCTGCGCTGCGCGAACAACGCCCAGGCGGCCGCGCGTATGCTGGGCGTCCACAAGAACACGATGTACGCACGGCTGGAGCGCATCCAGCAGCTCTTTGACGTGGACCTTGAGAGCGGCGAGACCTGCTTTGCCCTGGCGCTCAGCCTGCGTATGCAACGAGCCCTGCGTCAGTAATGCAACTATGTGACAAAGTCACACTGACGCCCCTTCCTCCTGAGTTCTGGCCCAATGACGAGAGGGTCCCCAGGCGCCACCATGGACTCAAGGATTCCTGCTCCAACTTGCAGCCGCGATCTGCCACCGCAAGCGAGCCCGAGTCCGCCCCTCACAGCGCCAGAGCTAAGGAGAACCAGCTATGTCAGAGCCCATCATCAAGATCAGCCCGTTTGCCCAGAACCTCGTCCCGCGCAACGCCACCTACACCAGCCACGAGGGCTTCTTCACTCCCATGGCCGACGGGAAGTTCCCCCTGCAGCCATTCTCGTACACCGGCTGGCTCGACGAGGAGCTCTCGTGGTATGACACCTGCTACGTGCACGGCGGCCTCAACCCCGCAATGAACTACCTCATCCGCGATGCCGAGTACCTGGACTTTCTCACCGCCGCCAGCGTCAACACCTTTAAGAAGTACCCGGTGGGCAAGGCACGCCACGTCATCATTTTGCAGCCCAACGGCAAGATCATGAACGACGGCATTGTGATGCGCCTGGGCGAGGACACCTTCTACTCCATGTTCCTGCCCGACCCCGCGCTGCTCAACCACCTGTTCTTCCAGGACCGCTTCCACTTTGAGGTGGAGGACTGCACCGAGAGCCACTTCTTCTACCAGATGTGCGGCCCGCGCACGCTGGAGGTTGTGGAGCAGGCCACCCACACCGACCTGCACGACCTTGGCTTCATGTGGCTGCAGCAGGGGCTGACCATTGCCGGTCACGAGGTGTTTGTGCTGCGCACCGGCATGGCGGGCACCCTTGGCTACGAGATCCACGGCCTCACCGAGGACTGCCAGGACGTGCTGGCCGAGCTGCTGCGCGTGGGCGAGCCCTACGGCATTCGTCAGCTGGGCAAGCTGCCCTATGTGACCTGCCACTGCGAGGGCTCCATCCCGCAGGGCACCGAGCACTACGCCTTCCCCGTGCCGGGCGTGGAGTGGAACATCACCGGCTCGCTGCCCACCGACAGCGACCTTGTGTATCGCACGCCCATGGAAAACGGCTGGCAGAAGATGGTGCGCATGGACCACGACTTCATTGGCAAGGAGGCCGTGGAGGCCGAGCTCGCGGGCAACTATCGCACCGCCTGCACGCTCATTTGGGACGTGGACTCCGTGGCCGACGCCGTGAAGGCGAGCATGGACCCCGCGCGCCGCGTTGACCCCATTGAGTTCCCCTGCGACTTTGACTACGTGCTGGGCAACGGCACGCTGCACATCGATGAGGTGTACGTGGGCGACCAGTTTGTGGGCTGCTCGTCGGGCCGCATGTTCTCGAGCAAGACCAGGCAGATGATCTCAATTGGCACGATTGACCACGGCCTGGTTGAGGAGGGCACCGAGGTCGAGATCCTGTGGGGCAACAAGGGCACCGACCAGGTGCGCATCAAGGCGCGCGTGAGCCTGTTCCCCTACATCAAGGAAGGCCGCAACGAGAGCTTTGACACCGAGACCATCCCGCACCCAGTGTTTTAGGGCGTGTGCCCGAGGCGGATCTCTGGCGGCAATTTGGTTATCTAGCTGCGCCGCCGCGCCCAACCGCTTTGGCTTGGCGCGGCGGCGCGTGTTGTAGGGGCGGGCGTTAGCTCACGCGCCGGACGCGAGGTCGGGTACAGTGTCCGGGCAGCACGCCCGACCGCGTGTCTGGACCGGACAGCAGGCCCAACACGCGTCCGTTTCCCCTGTGTCCGGGTCCGCGCATCGCCTATTCGCGAGCTTTTGGCAGCAGAACGGGCGCTCGCTACTTTTGGTACAGCCACTTTTCGGCGTGAGATTTTGAGAACCTGCAGGTTTCCAAAATCTCACGCCGATAATAGGTTCCAGGCAAAGTAGACCCTGCCCCAACGAGCCTCCATCCTGCGCAAAATCTCGCCTTTTCATGATACCTTGGCTGCGAAAAGCCACTCGAGGGAGTGGGAGGCCTTTTGTGCGAGCCTGCCAAAGGGCTGGCAGACCTCCTACGTGGGGCTCTTTCCTGCACGTCCCGGCGGGCTGCTGCGAGTCAACGCGCACCCGGCAGCCGTCAACGCGGTGGGCCTCGAGGGCGCCATCGCGGAGCTTGGCCTTGCGGCGAGCGATGGGACGCTCGAGCTGTGCGACGAGCTGCTGCGCGCCGGTGGGATGGGCTTTGACTTGCAGCTGGACGTGGACTCCCATGGCGTGCCGCAGCCGGACTTTGGCCTGGAGGTGTACCTCGAGGGAAACCTCATGAGCGCGTCTCCTCAGAAAGAGGCTGCAGCGCGGTGCGTGTTTGGCCTGCTAGAAGGCTGTGGTGCGGCCGACGAGCGCTGGCGCTACCTTGAGGGCGTGGACGTGTCCAAGCAGGTGATGCTCCCCCACAACAGCAGTTGGGTGAGCGGAGCGGTGAGCACGAGGCTGTTCTCGGCCAAGGCGAAGATCGCCGACGGCAGGCCGCAGCTTGGCAAGGCCTACCTGCGCGGCGACGCACTCGTCGGCAAACCGGGCGAGGAGTCCGGCGGCTGAGACTGCCGGCTGAGACCGCCGGCTGACAGAGGCCCCTACTCCTTGCCGGTGAACAGGGCCGCGATGGCCTTGCTCACCGTCTTCGCGTCGGCCCCGTCCTTCAGCGACTTGAGCACGCCCGAGACCCTGCCCAGAAACTCTCGGTTTTGTAAGAGCTGCTCAAAGTACCTGCGCACCGTCTCGAGGTCGGCCTCGCTCATCTTTCCGGTGCTCATCTGTTCAAACACGTACACGCAGCCCTCTCCGAGCGCGGCAATGATGCTTGCCGCCACCGCCGCGTTGAGCACCTCGGCGGCCACGTTGATGCCGGGAATCGCCTTGAGCACGCTGATGGCGCCCTTGGCGGCAACGCTCACGGTGCCCACGTCGATGATCGTGTCCATGAGGCTGTCAAAGCCGTCGTCCTTGTTGAGGCCGTAGATGCGCGCGAGGGCCGTGACCTCGACGGCCTCGACGGGGCCAAGCACCGCGGCATCGGCAATGGGAAGCGGAAGCGCTCCCACAACGGCGCCGGCAGTGACGCACGGGGCAATCACACCCTGCGAAAGCGCTCGCTTTCGGGCGAGGATGAACCTCTCGAGGTCTCCCCTCGCGGCGTCCATCCCCTCGGGCATGAGCTCGTTGGTGGTCTCGATGAGCGTCTCTATGCCGCTGGGCGGCACGATGTTGGTCTCAGACTGCTGCCATGCCTGGGCCACCACCGGAATGATCTTGCGCAGGCGCTTTGAGTAGTCGGGCTTGTGCAGCAGGTCGTCGAGCGGGCCACGCGTATGCTGGGCCTCAAAGGCCTCGCGCACCATGCGTACGTTGCTCTGCTTCTCAAACTCTGAGTACGACTTGGTGATGACGGCTATCACCGGCACCGACTTCCAGATGTCGGTTGCCTCGTTGAGCTGCGCAATCGTGTCGGAGAAGAGGCGCGCGGCAGTGCCGTCGACGCAAAACCAGATGACGTTGATCTTGGTGTTTTCGCGGCCCTCCTTGGCGCACTCCTTCGACCATCGCTTGACCGCCTTCACGGCCTTGTGCTGTCGCTTTGACGAGACCTCAAAGCCCATGGTGTCGATGAGGCGAAACGGTGCACGCTCGTCCTCGTAGAGCTTGAGCTCCTCGGTGCCCGCGCGGCCCCACGAGGTGGGGGCCACCTCCTCGCCCAACACGGCGTTGATGAGGGTAGACTTGCCCACTCCCGAGCCGCCAATCACGAGCACGTTTCCGCGATTGTCCGTGCTTGGCGGCAAGCTGTCCCTTACGCGTTTCATCTGTGGCCCCTCGTTTTTGATTGAGCGTTGGCTCTCCGCATGGTTGGCATGCCACCAGTTTAAAGCTAGTGCGCACAACCGAGCCTGACGCCAAAGCAGGAAGATGAATCCGCTGTTGTCATGTGGGCGAACGCGGGGCACGGACGACGCCCCAACGGAGCGCGTGTCATGGGGGACGACGCCCCAACAAAGGAGCGCGCCAGGCGCACGGAGACCGAGTGCGTGTCATGGGGGACGTTTCTCCACGTGACACACTGCAAGGTGTGTCTTGAGAAACGTCCCCGCTGCACCCCCAGCCAGGTGTGAGTCAAATGACCTGTCCCCTTGACTCTCCTCGTCTAGCGCTCGTTTTTGCGACGCAGGAGCATGCCGCTGCCAACCAGCACGACAGAGGCCCCGGCAAGAACCGCAACCGGCAGTGCGCTGTTGCTATCGCCCGTTGCCGGCAGTTTGCCCCTCACCTGCTTGGGCTGGCGCGTCGGTACAGGCTTTGTGCCAGGCGCGGGTACGGGCTCAGGCTCGGGTTCTGGTTCCGGCTTGGGCTCCGGTTCTGGCTCGGGCTCAGGAGCAGCAACCGTGTACTCAACAACGGGGCTCTCAACAGAGACGGGCTCGCCAGGGTTGCCGTCGGAGTCAACAGGCTTCACGGTCGTATCGCTGTTGGTGAGCAGGTCCTGGTACGTGCCAGGAGTCGCCTGGGGGTTGGCGAGGCGCACCTTGTACGACAGCTTCACACGCTCAAAGTTGGTCACATCAACGTTGATCTCCAGGTCGTAGGCGTCGTTCACCGCATCGTAGCGCAGGATGTAGGGATAGTTGTTCCCGTCCTTGCTGCCATTGGGCTCGCCAAACACAAACACGCCATTGCCCCGATCGGTCGGGTTGCCGTAGTCGACATCGCCGACCTTGAGCGTGATGGTGGACGCGTCGTCAACAAAGTCGAAGTCGTACGCGTTGCCCTCGCTGTCGGTGCCGCTGCCCATGACGTCGTGCAGCACCGAGCCCGCGCTCATCATGTACAAAATGTCGTTCTTGATGACCGAGACATCGGGCGCCGTGCCGCCCTCGATACTGCCCAGGTAGTCCATGAAGGTCTTGCCGTAGTAGCCCTTGAACGGCTCAAGGCCAACGGAGTAGCAGTGGTACTTGGCCGCAAGCTCCTTGTACACTGTGCGCGCCATGTCCATGGCGACCTCTTGGCTGCAGGCATACTCGCCGGTCTTTTGCTTATCCCACGGAATTGGGTTCTGGATGTTCTTGCGATCGTACGGCGTGGCATACTCCGCCTTGCTCTTGGCAATTGCGTCCGCACGGCTGTCCAGGTAGGCACCCCAGCCTTCGGCCGGCGTCCAGCAGGGGTAGGGGTGGTAGTTGCCCCACACATCGACACTAGCGTAGTGCGGGTTACCGTCCGACATGAAGGCAATGCCCGTCTGCACGCCGTCCTCGTTCCAGGTGTAGATGTTGCCATCGCTGATGAGGATCATGTACTGACGCTCGACGGGAGTCGAGCTGGCCGCAAGCATCTCCTGCGCAGCGAGCAGGCCAGAATGCATGTTGGAGCCCTTCTCCTTGGGCCTCCCCACGGAAAACTCCCTCAGCTGCGCGGTGACGTCATCATTTAGCTTGGTGAGCGGGAACTGCTTCTCGGTGCCATTGCCGCGATACATGACGGCGCCCACCTGCACGTAGGCACCCGATGCGGACACGCGGTCGTTTAGCTCCTGAAGCATGCTGAGGCACTCGTTGACCCTGTCCTTATGAGCCTCGGAGTCGTCCACAACAAAGACCACGTCGGTGACCAGCTGCACCTCCTCGGACGGGAAGGTAATGGTAATGCCGGTCTCGTAGTTCTCGTCGAGCGCAGAGGAGGACGCGACCTTGCTCACGGCAATGTTCTGCGCATCCTCGCTGGCAAAGGCAAGGCCGGAGCCAACCAGCCCAACTAGCACAAAAGCGGTAACAAGTGTTGCGATTCTCGCAAGGATGGCTGGACGTTTTGCGAAGAGAGTACGTCTCATGTGCGTTTCCTTCACTAGTAGTTGACCCATAACGGACAAATTTACATATATAGACAGAATGGCAAAGTTGACCATATTTTACAAGTACATAGTTATCGTAATGTCCCATTGCAAAGCACGCGTCAATTAGCATCAGACGTCAGCGGTATTGCTCTGTTCTTTTGCTCCCTCAAGTACGAATGAGTCTTGTTCTGTCACAATGGTTCAGGCCGCAACAGGGCCGGTCATTTGCAGAGGAAGGTTTACCAATATGAGCACCGATCACGAGCATTCCATTAGCAGGCGTCAGATGCTTAAGCTGGGGGCCTCCGCGGCCGCCGTCGCGAGCCTTGCCGGCTGCGCCTTTGCCAGCGAGACGGAAGGTGACGTGACCGGCATCATTGGCGCCATGGAGAGCGAGGTCACCGCGCTCAAAGAGCAAATGGAGAACATGCAGGTCACGACCATCGCTGGCGTGGACTTTGCCACTGGCACCATCGGCGGCAACAAGGTGACCATCGCCCAGTGTGGCATGGGCAAGGTCAACGCCGGAATTTGCGCGCAGACGCTCATCAACAGCTTTGGCGCCGCGCGGGTGATCAACACCGGCGTGGCTGGCAGCCTCACTAGCGAGCTGACCATCAACGACTTTGTGGTGTCGGTCGACGCCGTGCAGCACGACTACGACGTGAGCCCCATTGGGTTTAAGAAGGGCGAGATTCCCTACACCGGCCTGGTGGCCTTCCCTGCCGACGAGGAGCTGCGCAGCAAGGCCGTCGCGGCGGTGCAGGAGGCTGCCCCCAGCTCAAAGGTTCTCGAGGGGCGCGTGTGCAGCGGCGACCAGTTTATTTCCACGCCCGAGCAGATTGAGGCGATTACCTCGGAGTTTGGCGGTCTGTGCGCCGAGATGGAGGGCGGCGCAATTGCGCAGGTCTGCCACCTGAACGAGACCCCTTACGTCATCATTCGCGCCATCTCCGACGACTCCGACGGCATGTCGTTTGAGGAGTTTCAGGCTGCGGCCGCGGCGGAGTGCGCCAACGCCGTGCTGACGATGGTCAAGAGCCTGTAGGCGACGGTCGCGTTTGGTACGGGTTCCGACCTTGGGACAGCAAGATGGGCTGCAGGCGAAACCTGCGGCCCATTTTTTGGTGTATTCAGCTGGCGGCGCAGTTGCAGGACCCTTCGTGCGGCGCAAATCCCTAAACGAATAGGGTCCGCGCGTAGTGTGTGTGGCCGACGTCGGCATTTCGTTCAACTTTTCCAACTAGTGTACGTTGCCCCAGAGCATTGACGCCTCCAGAGCATGCTGCTTCGAGCAAAACCGCAGGTGTTTTTAGTCCCCAAGGGGCATTGGAGGCGTATGCCCGAAAATGAACCGTACACTAACGGGAAAAGTTGAACACTTCTTGCCTCTCAGCCACGCGAACGTATATGTGGCCGCTCTCTCTGGATATGCGGCGCAGTTGCAGGGCCCTTCGCGCGGCGCAAATACCTCAGCGAATAGGGTCCGCGCGTGGTTTGCGTGTCCGACAGCGACATTTCGTTCAACATTTCCAACTAGTGTACGTTGCTTCAGAGCATCGGCACATCCGGGCAGGTTGCTTGGAGCAAAACCGCAGGTGTTTTTCGTCCCCAGGAGGCCTTGGAGGCGTGCGCCCGAAAATGAAACGTACACTAACGGGAAAAGTTGAACACTTCTTGCCTCTCGGCTACGCGAACCTTTCGGCCGCTCCTCCTAGATGGCCCCGCGCTTTAAGACTGCCGCCTTTTTCGGTTGCTCAACATAGCCCGAGCGTCGCAAACTGCACAGGCAGGTATCACTGCAAAACGAAGCGCCGCAAAAAAGACTTCCTCTCCTGCTCTGCAGGTGAGGAAGTCTCCTAACCAGCATCAGTTATATCGGCTACGCCTTTGGCGGCAACTTACCTGCCCAGGCACCCGACGCTTTCGCGATCCGTCAGCTTAGCTGAGGGCGCGACGAACGTCCATGGCATCGATCTCAAAGCCATGCCTACGTGCGAACTCAACGGTGATGTCGACTCGCTGGGTGGGGTCGCCCTCGGCGATGCGCTCGCGCAGCTTCTGCGCCAGCTGCGGGTCGTTGTCCATTGCGCGCTGGAACTTGTCGTAAGCCCTCTTAGACATGTCGTTACCTCTCGTTTCGAAGCCAAATGGCGTGGCCAAGAGCGGCCCCGCCAGAAATACCATGTTCCACAACACTTTACTACTGAAAGAAAGAGCGTGCTCAAGCGGTCATTATGACACACGCAAAGCGGGCAAATGGCACGCCCCTACTCCCCTTGCATGAGCAGGTCGTCGACGGAGGTGCCTTCGGCGAGCACGTTGAGGTCCACATGACCGGCCTCGTTTGCGGCGCCCGCGACCTCGCCCTCGTCGCTGTACTGCCACACGGTCCAGCCGCCCTGCGGCCACTCGACCCAGACGGGCCACTTGCGGGATGAAACCCACAGCTCACAGTCGTCAAAGTATCCCCGCAGGTAACGATCGTAGATGTCGTTGCCCGTGTAGATGAGGGGCTTGTGACCACATGCGGCCTCAACCGCATCCACGAACGCCCTCAGCTCGCGACGCACGTCCTCGGCTTCCGGCGGGTTCTGCTCCTTGTCGCCATACCACTCCACGTCCACGGCAGGCCTGATTGCGCGGACGGTCGGGTCGTCCCAGGACCCGCTTGCAGCCGCGACAAAGTTTGCGGCCTGGTCGGCGCCTGCCGAATCAAACGAGAAGAAGTGGTACGCACCCAGCGCGACATCACTGTCCTTTGCCTAGGCGCACGTTGCCGCAAACTGACCGTCGACGTAGGACGCGCCTTCGGTCGCCTTGGCATAGACAAACTCGATGCCCTCGCCCGAGAGCGCGTCAAAGTCGATCGCGCCCTGGTACTTGCTCACGTCAATGCCTTTAACGCCCTCGGGTACAAAGATCGAGTTTGGGCGGATAATCTTGGCCTTGACACCCACGACCAAGGCCGCGAAGAGAATCGCGGCAGCAACAAATATGGCCAGGACACGCTTAAGCATTGATACCCCTCACAATGTGTCGCGTACTTGCAGGTAAACCGCGGGATGGCGGCCGCGCGGTCTTCTAGTAATTATTTGCGGATGTGGGCAAGCCCGTCTCAGCAGAGTGTGAAGTCCAAGCGATTCTTCACGGTGGGTTGGGAGCGCCAAACCTGCGAGGGTGTGTGTCAGGGGGACGTACACTCTCAGGCCAGCCTGGTAGCAAAGTGTACGTCCCCTGCGACACCCCATCGCGGGTCAACCGGAACGGCAAAGCCTACAATTGCTGTCGGCGTAAGGAGGGGGCACATGGACGAGAGTACGCGGGGAACACTTTTTGGGGTCAGTGTTGGGCCGGGCGATCCTGAGCTCATGACGCTCAAGGCGGTGCGCATCGTTCGCGCGGCGGACGTCGTGGCCGTTCCCGACACGGGACGCGGCCCGGGCACGGCGTATCACATCGCTCGCGAGTACATAGCCGGCAAGGGTCTGCTTGCCTGCGCCACGCCCATGACGCGCGACCCTGCCGCAACGGCAGCGGCCCATCGGAAGACGGCCGATGCCATCTGCGCGTTTCTGGATGCGGGCAAGGATGTCGCCTACCTCTGCCTGGGCGATGTGAGCGTGTACTCCAGCTACCACTACGTGCACCGGCTGGTGGTCGAGCGCGGCTACGACGCACAGATCGTGCCCGGCGTCACGTCGTTTTGCGCGGCGGCAGCTCGCGCTGGCGTGCCACTCTGCATGGGCGACGAGCGTCTGCTGGTGGCGCCACTTGCCGGAGCATCGGTCGACGAGCTACTTGACGTGGACGCCAACAAGGCGCTACTCAAACCGGGAGACAAGATCGCACACCTGCGGGCGTCTCTCGAGAGCCGCAACGCGCTCGACCAAGCGGTGCTGGTGGAGCACTGTGGCATGGAGGACGAGCGCGTGGCGCCCCATTTGGAGCGGGCCGACGACGCTGGATACCTCTCTGTGGTGCTGGTGGGCTCCTCTGCTGTGCCGCTCTCTGGAGAAGGGAACGTGCGGTAGCCCTGGAGTGGGCATCGCTCAACCGATGCCTATTGAGCTGGCTGCGGGTACCCGAGTGACCGTGGTCGCGAAGGGCCCCGCGTGGCGTCGTCGTGCGGTCGCTAGCGCAGCGCACGACTCACGCGTCCACGTTCGTCGACCTGCGCACCCCCGAGCGGCCAGAAGATGACTCGCCCTAAAAGAGCGGGCCGCAGCTCACGTCTGCAGCCCGCCCATCGGAAAATTCTATGCAACCCTTTTAGAACCTGAACTGGGCTTCCTTGCAGTCTCCGAGACTCCTGCGGGACGCGCCTGCATTGTCATTCTTGCAGAGGTAGCCAAAGTACCCACTGATGTTGTAGTCGCACCCGTCGGTGATCCAGCAGTTCTCCCTCTGCTCAAGGTGTCTTCGCACTGGGTGAGGATCTCGCCGCCTGCGACCTTGTCCAGCTGATCCTCGGAGAGCTCAAGGCCCAGCCCCTTGGCCGCGGAGACGTATGTGGCAACCGTTTCCTCGGGGCTCTCGGGCTTGACCTTGCCGCCCAGCAGCTCCTCGGCGTTCGGCGCGCCCTTCAGCGCCTCCAACAACTCTTCGAACTTGCTCCTTGTGCAGAAGAGCGCCGCAGAGCGTCTCAGTCGTTTCCATCTTGGCAATCCCAAGCCATCTGCCTCAGCAGAGGGCGTCGCAAACATAATGTTTAAACTGAACGAAACACGCCGTTGTAGGCTACCATGGTGGTGGCATATCAGCATTACATGATGAGACCAACAGATTACAGGAGACAAGGCATGGAAGAATCCCTTCACGCAGTAGTTGCGCTCATAGTGCTAACAATCATTTACAAGAGAATGGTCGACCGCAGGGCTCAGGGTCCCATCGGATGGCTCCAGGCGCTGCTGCCCGTGGGCCTCGGTGGCGTGTCGCTGCCGCTTTCGTTCGCGTTCTTCCTGGGAGTGAGTGTTCTCATCAACCAGATTGACCTGGGGAGCTATCCCTTGCCTCCGTTCCTAAAGTCGGTGCGCGCGGGCTTCTTCTTGGCCGGCCTTCCCGAGGAGCTGGCAAAGGGCATAGCCGTCCTGGCCGCGCTGCTGTTCCTGCGCAAGAAGTTGACCAGCGTCTACGACTACATCCTCATGGGAATGGCCGTTGGATTTGGCTTCACGGTGTTTGAGGAGTTCCTGTACGGCGCCAACCCCATGCGTCTTCCTCTCATCGCTCTGCACGGGGTCTTTAGCGGCACCTTTGCCTACTTCCTTGGAATGGCGGCCTACCACAAGAAGACCCAGCAGGGCTCTGTGGTCATAGACGTGATCCTTGGCATCGTGCTCCCCATCCTCATGCACTCGCTCTACGACGGCTGCACGGTATCGAACACGATGCTCTATTCCGACGACCCCAAGGTGCAGGACCTGGGCATCATAATTGGCATCGTGGGCATGGTCGTTTCGGTCATAGTGCAGGTGTACGTGCTTCTCAAGATCAAGAAGGACAGCGAGAAGCTGTGTGGCATGGCTCTCTAGCCACGGCAGCCGGCTGAGGCCCGGCCTTTGGCTTTGTGGGCTGGTGGCACGAGCCGTTGGGCGGAGGCTTGGGAGGCTGCCGTCGGTTGGCAGCACTGCCTGCCGGTCGCAGTTAGCAGGAGAAACGATTGGAAGAGCGGCGCTTTCGGCTTGTCCGGGCGCCGCCCTTGCGTTGCCGGGCTGCGGGAACGGCCCTCCCCTGAAGTCCGTTGGTGCCTCAACGCCCAATTAATGTCTGGCCAGCGAGGTATGGTGCCTGACAACGTAGGGATGCGAGCTTGGCGGCATGACCAAAAGCCCAAGCCCCAAAGCGGCACTTCGAGCGCGCGGGTGCAGGAGCTTTGCGGCTACCACCTTGAGGAGATGAGACAGACAATAATGCTGTGGGCGCTATACGTGGTCTTCGTCACGCTTATCTATATGTCGACTGGCGACCTCTTTGGAGCTCTCGTCTTTGCCATCTTCCCCCTCTTCCTGTTCTGGCCAGTGGCCCTCGTGCTGGAGGTTGCCGTGACCGGCATCAAGGAGATATGGAAGTGAGCTTCTGGCGAGGGCGTCATGGCCTTTTGAGACGGTTTGCACACATGTCGCCGTCCAGCCCCTGCGGCACCGTCCGCAAGTCGCGGCGGAGCGGTGGGCGCACTCGACCGCCGCAGCGATCCGTCCCCAATGAGGCAGCTCGTTCAATGCCGCGCGGCAACAGGTGGGCATATGCCCTGTGGGTTGGCACAACATGGGGCCAGCAGTTCCCTGCTGGCCCCTCGCCTGTACTGTCGTTGGCCGAAAGCCGTCGCTGCAGCCCCTTATGGCTCTCGCGCGGCTTGCATCGGCCAGTGGTGGGCGAAATGGGCCGGCGACCGCAGTACCGCGTGGCTGGCCCGCTCCAGCCCGCATTGCGCCTTAAACCATGGGCGGGGTGGTGTAGATGTCGCACCTTGGGAGCGGGATCGGCTCGTCGCCCCAGCCGCCGTTGACGCTCTCAAGCTCCTCGTCGGTGAGCTCGTGGCCCTCCTTGCGAGCCAGCTCCAACAGCTCCTCGGGGGTTGTGCATGCCTAGGCCTTTGCGATGATCTTGGGACTTAGGTTGCTGCGGTCCATGGTGCCTCCGTCCTCTTATGTGGTGCCGCTACAACGTATTGTACGTGCCCTCAGGGGCATTTGTCTTCTCAACAAGACAAGCGCCCGGGTGAGCCAAGCTCGCCCGGGCGCTCGCTACGCCGAATGCGCCGTCTTAATCGACTTCGTACGGGCCGTTCAGGTGGCCGCACTCCGAGCAATACACCCACTCGACTTCTGGCTTGCAGATTATGAAGCTGCTGCAGTTCTCGCAGAAGATGTAGTCGTCGGTGATGTCCCACCCGCCGGAGACCTGCTCGAGCTGCTCGTCGGTAAGCTCGACTCCGCTCTCCTTTGCGAGCTCGAGAACCTCTTCGGGGTTCAGCGGCTTCTTTTCCTTGCCTTTGGCCGTGATTCCCACCTTTCTCCCTCGGATATCAGTATTTTATGAGGAAGTCTCTAGTGGCGCCACCGGCCTTTGAGATATGGACGGCGGACTGAAGGTGAAAGGTGAAGGCAGGCGCAACCCCTTCCGCAGCAATGGTCTGCGACGCAATTGACTCACGGAGAACTCGTTAGCGTCGGAACCCATGGGTCCCACTGACATCAGATCACAGCCTCCCAAGCGCGTGCTGAATCTCGAGCTCGCGCACGAGCTCCTGCCATCCCGCAACGGGCAGCCCGTCACCCATGTTGAGCTGCATGGACTGCGCGACCCCCTCTACGGTCACGTCGTGCTCCTTCTTGAGGTACGCGCCAGCCGACGGATGCACATGCGGCGACAAACAAATGCGAGCCCCGGCCGTTCACCGGAACTCGCAAGAATGCTCTATTGTGAGGGTCTCTATTAGACTGTCAGCAAGTCTATGACAACGCTGCTGTCGATGGGTGTCAGGAGATTCGCAAGCTCTTTCACGACGGAGTCTAGGAATTGCTTCGAGTAGCCGTAGCCGCGCACGTCAAGCACAACTCTCTGCGTCGTGCCTGGAGGCAAGTCGATCGTTCTCTGGGTAATCTGCCGTTCAAGCTCCCTCTTGAGTTGGTAATAGCTCTTCGCTGACTTCAAGTTGTAGTTCTTCACCTCTATGGCCTCGCGATGTCCCTTGAACCATCTCATGACGTCAGGCCTTGTGCAGCCCCCTTCAACATTCGACACCTCCTCACCCTTCAGGTAGGAGACCTGGTCTTTACCGCCATAGCGCTTGAGCACTTCAGCCTCTGATTCCTGCCACGAGTGGACTGTTCTCGAAGACTTTAGAAGGTCCAGACCTTTGCCCGCTCCGCCTGCCACCGCACCGGTGATTGCTCCGATCTTGAAGCCCTTCGACCCGTCAATAGCGGCCGCTCGCAATGCGGCCTCCATGTCCCCGGTCTGGTATCCCGTCACGATTCCAGAGGTCAGAGCACTCATGGCGCCTGTTGAAACCGCAACTTTCGCCGCAGTAGTCGCCGAAGCAGCGAAGACCTCGTGCACAACGTAGGCCGCACCGACGGTGGCTCCACCCGTGGCGACTGAAATTGTGACGCATACGAGGATGACCCCTCCACCGATTGCAAGGTTCTTGAGCACGGGGATCATTGGGTCTTCGTATTCAGAGAATGCAGCGACTGTCGTATGTCCGTCATCGCCGACAGTGAATACGTAACGCTGGTCGCCGAGCTGCTCTTCCAGCTCGGCAAGGGTGTATCCGAAGAACACGTTCTCCTTGGAGTTGTACTCGAGCTCTTCCAAGTACTCCTTCGAGACATAGACGCTTGCGACGTCAATCACCTGGTAGTCATCGCTGGCAAGCTCGCTCTCGATACTGCCCTCCAGGTCATCAGCCACATACTGCAACAGCGACTCGTCGTTAAGGCTTGCGAAGTGAAGGTCGTTTTCGTCATTGATTTCGAACTCGATATCGCTCGGTTCACCCTCAGCCTCTGCCGGGGATGTCAGCGCTGGTTCCGGCTCGTTCATGGCTCCATCGGTGGTTCCGCGCTGGCAACCAGTGCCAAGTAACGTCAAGGACAGGGAGAGGGTGATGCAGAGAGCGTCATGAAGGAGCTTTCTCATTACTTGCCACCTCCAATCCTGGATCGAAGCGCAACGAATGCAATCGCGGCGGCGAACAGGGCGATGAATACGGGTCTCACCCCGAAGGGGGATGATGCGGCGGGAGCGTCGGTGGCCGGCAACTGCTCTTCGGCTTGTGCGGAATCTGCCTCCTGCGACGAATCGCTGGATGGCTCTCCCTCCTCGTCATGACCAGAGTCGGGAACCTCGGCAGAGGCGGGCGCGATTGATCCGTCCTCTTGGACGGTCGCCCCCTCGTCGAGCTGGCTCCGTATCTCAACGATTCCCTGGCCGGTTGCTACGTATGCCTTGAGAAGCTCGTCATCACCGACATAGATGGTCTTCGTCGTGGACTCCTCAGTCTCCGAGTTGCTGACGGTTATGTAGTAGATACCGGGCTCCTCGAAGGTGGACCCGTCCGTGGCAGACTTGTTGAACCTGGTATCCTCCACGATGCCGTCCCTAGTCTCGTTGATCAGGCTTCGCTTCACGTTGATAGTCAGGTAGTGGGAGTTGGCCGTGTCGATTCGAAAGCCGTTCTCGGTCACGGACCGGTCAAAGAGCTCGTTTCCGGTCTTCGTGTCAAAGAGGAACATCATCGTGTTGCTGTTCCTCACCTTGAACTTGAAGAACACGCGGTAGTCATGGTATTCGGGCAGCCTGATGATGTTAGGCTTACGGGTCTCGTAGTCGAGCGCGACCTCGTAGTCGCCCTCCTCGAAAAGGTCGACAGTCGTCTCGGCTCCCACCCTGACGCCCGACAGATAGTCCGTGTACATCGTGGGCTCGTGCATCTCGTTCTGGTAGTCAGTCTGCCGCACGATGAGTAGTCCCCGGCCGAAGTTCGTCTTCGGGATGCCGAAGTACTCGTCATAGCCGTTCTCGTCAGACCAGACCACGAACTTGTCATCACCGTCTAGCTTGTCGATGTCCTGCTCGAGAACGAACGACAGGGTGACCTGATCGCCCACGTTCTTTAGGAAAGTCGGAGTGTCATCCTGGGTTCTGCTCGTGAACCCCGACACAACGAACTTGCCGATGCGCCATCCGTAGTGGGGGTCGCTCTCCTCCAGGCTCTTTCCTTGCGTGTAGCCCTTGTCATGCTTGCAAGCCTTCACCTCGTCAAAGTAGTAGCGGTTCTTGTCCGAGGCGCTCTCTGCAAATGCCGCAGTAGGCATCAGTAGCACTGCCAAGAGAGTTGCAGCAACCCAGCGAAAGAGTCTTTTGTCCATGAGCGAGCCCCTGTGTCAGAGTAATTTTGCATAAGCTCTTCAATACTACCGACACAGCGCCAAAAGGGAATGGCGGATGGCTCAGTTTTCGGTTAGTCTGCAGCCGTCAATTACTCCGCTTGCCCCTCGCGGTCAATGACCATCCGCGCATACCCGTAGGCGCTCGAACTGTACGCCGTCCCGTTGCCACCCTTGAGCTTGATGTCTTTGTAGAACGCCCCGAGTCCCGAGCACCCGCTGCGCAACGCCAATGTCGAGTCCGCGTAGATCGTATCGAGAGTCTTGCACCGAGAAAACGCGTAGAACAGGTCCTTGAGCGAGCTCGGGTCGAAGCCCGACAGGTCCAGCGAGACCAGCCCAGAGCAGCCGTTCATCGCATAGCGCAAGGACGCCAGTCCGCGCACGTTCTCCCAGTCAGACACCGTGAGCAGCGCCGTGTGGGAGTAGAACCAGTAGACGATGCTCGCAATCGTGGCCGCTGCGAGGTCGACCTCGAAGGTCGCCAGACGGATCGAGGCGCGGTCGTCGTACCAGGGCGTGCATCCCGCCGCCTAGTAGTGTGCGTTGGTGCAGATCCCGCCCGAGCAGGTCAGTGCGCACGAGGTCTCCGGTTTGGCGCTCGTTGTGATTGCCAGCTCGCCGTCCCCGTAGAGGTGCCCCCACACCCAGCTGCGCGCGTCTGCGTTCGGGTCGGTCAGCACGCCCGACGCCCCGAGCGAGATCGCCGCCTTGCCGGCAGTGCTCGTGAGCACGTAGCCCGTGGGTTATAGGACAAAATGTGTGTCCGCCTAGTCCCAGTCCCTTCCCCACGGCGTCGACCGGTGCAGCTCCTCCCAGACAAGTCCGTCGCCCCACCTCTGCGGGCCGAGGGATGCCCTGTCCTCGTAGCTCATGGCCCGCATCTCCCGGGCGATGCTCTCGTCGGTGGACATGGCCCTGAGGATCTCCGCCGCAGGAAGCGGGCACTCCGTGTGCATGTGGCACCACCAGCAGACGGCCTTGACGCGACGCTCGAGGGAAAGGCCGCGATGCTCCCTCAGCATATGCCTCGGCTGGGCGTTGAGGCTCTCCACGGCGTTGTTGGTGGCGGGAAGGGCGCCGAGCCTCTCCGTGAGGCCCAGGTCGACGTAGGTGAAGAGCGTGTTCCGCCTCACGAGGGCCGTGAGGGAGTCCCTGGCCATCACCAGCCAAACTCGGCGGTCCTCCTGCGAAACGTCCTGACACCGCCCAGCATGTCTGCCAGCCTCCCCTTGGAGAGCAGCCAGCCCAGGAACTCGTCGAGCCTCTTGGCCGCGTTGTCCACGTGGACGGTCGTGCTGGCGCCACAGGACGTGCACCTCCACATGGCGTTTCCCGCGCTGGTCGTGCCGTTCCGCTTCATCTTCCCGCCGCTAGACAGGCACTTGACCACGTTCATTTTCGAGCTCCTGCGACTTGGCAACTTTCAGGCTCGAAACAGTATGGCCTAGCAGGGCAAACGCCGGGAATCGGACACACAATCTGTCCACCCTCAAAGGTGGGACGGATCAACTTTGAGAGGGTCGTTTCTGCAGGTAGATGGGGCTAAACAGGGGTCAAACGGACACACATTTTGTCCTATAACCCACAGATCCTGTCCTATTACCCCGCCTTGACTTATCGCATAATCCTTGCAGGCTGTCGAGACAAAAGAAACAGGTCAGACAACCTGTCTGACTTGCGAGAATTTGGTGGGCGTTACAAGATTTAAACTTGTGACCTCTTCCGTGTCAGGCATGGCAAGCGCCTTTGCGGCTTCCGCTCACAAACGCAAAACTGCAGGTAAACCCACCAACTCACATGGCAGCCCAACTTACTTCAAAGACACTATAGCACCCTTGGACACCCCAAAACACCCTCCATTCTTACAATTTCCTACAGGGCTTTTTGCATGGGATTGCACTTGTGCACTGGTGAGCACTTCCCGTGACGAGATGAGGGTGCGATATGCAATTGTTCGCCGTCGTTGGAGGGAGCCTGTGGGATGGCTGCTCGATTCGAATGCCGGGGGTTGGCGAGAGGTGTGGCCTCTCGGTTGTTGATGATACGGCTCCTTGTGTGCGCCAAACCAGATGAGCGGCGGAATGCATAATGCGGACGAGCGTGGGCTCTTGCCACGACGCTGTCAAAGCTCAGTGAGTCACCCAATCTGGCAACCGATGACGACCCAAGCGAGGCACACTTTTGAATACAGAGCGTATTTGAAACTAGTCAAATGCCGACGAATGGTACCTGATCAGAACCGTGTCGCAGACCTCAAACTCCTCATCACTAGCGAACTTCCTATTTCCGCCAATCGAGATTGTGGCTACGGTTCCCTCCTTATGAAGCACTCCAAGTATTAAGTCCCGCGCCGGTTCAACTTCGACACTCTCGAAGCCTGCATCCTCAAACCGCTCGACTATTACCTCATATGGCTCTTCCCGAGCCTCACGAGCGGACATTGGGGTACGCACTAACTTGAATGAGTGGTACTCTTTGCGTGGTCAGCATCACTTGCGGAAAGGTCGCACAATGCCTCGTCTGTGATTCGCGAGAAGCCTGCGTCTTCCAGGATCCCATGGACTTCCCCGACCACCTTACCCTCGAGGTCGCTAGATCAATATCCAATCGGTGTGAGTAGGCCATATTCGTGATAAGCCGCTCCCAAGACCATCAGTAGAAGGAATGCCAGGGTTGCCCTTACGCATCCTCACCAGTGCTCCTTGAGGAAAGTCCATGTCGCAGCTCTCCTTCTGAGCGCCCTCTCACGCGCCTCCTGCTCTCTTCTTCTCCGTTCCTCTTCCTGTCTTGCCTTCTCGACAAGACGCTCCGCCTCTCGAGACGTCGATGAGGAGCGCCACGAGGATGAAGACGAGTAAGCGTACGCTCCATTCTCGTCCTCATCATCCTCATCATCCTCATCATCAACTGGAGCCTTGATGCCGAAGGCAGTCAGAATGGCCGCCGATACGAGACGGGACACGAGGCTGTCCGAGTCATCGCCGTCACTGCCCTTCACGCTCCCGCTGCTCAAATCGATGTAGGTCAGTACTTCGTCCTCAGAGCCGTACCTGCTGTTGCCCGAACGATCCGTGACGCTGTAACTGCCGTCGCTGTCCCACCAACTGTATGAGCCGTCTGCACCGTGAAAGCTGCCGCTGCCGTCAGAATCGGAATATCCCCATCCCCCATCGCCACCGTGATAGGAGAAGCTACCGTCCGATTCCCAGTATCCCCATGTTCCGTCGCTTCCGTGGTACGATCCGCTGCCGTCGGCATCCCTGTAGCCCCAGCTGCCATCTGACCCGTGGAACGAGCCGCTGCCATCGGCCTCGCGATAGCCCCAGCCGCCATCATCGTCGCTATAGGACTCTCCGTCGTCTCCCGTAGGCCGTGACAGAAAGTCCCAGCCCTCATTGCCGACTCCGATGTCAGGCATGGGACACTCCTGCCAGCACCTGCAAGTGGTCAAAATCCTTCTTGCTAGCCCATATCATCCGACAGGCCCCTCTCACGCAGGAACTCTTCGGCGGTCTTGACTTGGCTCATCGCCTCGTCGTAGTTCACCTCGTTGATCCCGTCACGGTCTCCCTCCACGACCAAATTGGTCTTGCACATCCCATAGAGGATGCTCACAAGAAGCACGAGGTTCTCGAGCGACAGCTTCTCCTCGTCAGTGAACTGGCACCAGTCGCATCTGGCCTCGTCGAACACGATGCGCTCGAAGCGCTCGAGATGCTCTTTGTAGATGCCGTAGACAGTCGAAAGGGATTTGCGGTACGTGTACGCGACCGTCTTCAGCCTACTGAGGTACTTGCAGATTCTTCCAATCTCCCTCTCGGCCTCTTTCATCTGCTCCCGGGCCTCGTCCACCTCACTGCTCAGGGAACGGCTCGCGAGGTTGAACACGATTCCCCCTATCAGGATGCCCACGCCAGCGGTCGCGGCGCTCAGCACGGTGGCACCCAGCGCGATGCCGCCGCCTCCCGCCGCAAGAGTGCCCCCGCCGAGGACCGCCATGATGGCGTTGGTCGCCGCTATGCCATGCAGCGTCGCTATCGGAGTCCCCGTCGAGGCGAGGCACACCGCACCGATGACGCCCTTCGCCGCCATCGCGGCGGCGATCCCGCCGCCCGCGCCCATGCCGGCACCTCCGACTGCGCCAACGACCATGCCCGCCGCGATGGAGACGTCTCTGAGCTCCTGAGCGTCGTATCGCGGCACGTCGAAGGATCCGACCTTGATCTCGTCGAACTCCGGGCGGTTCTGGATCCGCTCGATGAGTTCGGCGAAGCGGTCGAAGCTCTCGCACACCTCGAGCTCGAGGTTGCCGAGGTCCTCCATGGCCGAGGTCGTGGATTGGTTGAGGTCGTTGAACCTGCGCTGGTTCGCCTCGTGGCGCGCTTCGATGCGCTTCATCTCTTTGTTCGCGCGGATCATCTTCCTCGCGCCGACGCCTGCGGACGCCAGCCCTCCCGCGCCTGCGATGGCGCTCCCTGCGATGATGATGAGCGGTAGCGGCATGCGTCTCTCCTCTCAGGAAAAGTGAAGCCTGGACGTGGGGTCTTCCATGAAGTCGGCGAAGTCGCCCTCCCAGGGAATGGAGACCCCGATGGCCGAGGCGGCCGACCTCAGCGCCTTGTTGAGCTCCTCCGGCGAGGATGCGGCGGATATCCCCGAGACCGCATCCTCGACAGCTGCAATCTCCCTCTCCAGGGCGTCATAGTCGATGGCCGCGAGCTCTGCGGCGTACCTCGTGAGAGCCTCGACCTCCAGCCTCATCTGCTCGACTCTGAGCTCGACGGTAGGAACGTTGTTGAGGCAGGCCACGAGCCTGTTCGCCCACTCGCTCCTGTCGAGGTACAGCAGCAGCGTGCACGAGAGCGACCCGGTCACGAGGGCGCCGCAGAACGACTGGACTGCCTCCCCGACGTACGGGATGGAGACGATAGGCGTCCTCGCCACGGCGTCCATGACCGCGGTGCCGAGGACCACGCTCGCGCCGGTGGCGACGACCTTCGCGGCGGCCCTCAGGCGCTCGCCGAAGAGGTAGCCGTCGGGGTTCACGATGAGGACCCTCGCAGCGTCGACGAGGGAAGCGTACGACTCGCGGATAACCTTTCCCATGCTCCTTGACGTGGTCATGAAGATGTTCGCAAGGGTGTTGGTCACGCTCGCGAGTGCGCCGGCGAGCGCGCCGTCAGCCGCTGCGGAGAGGAGCTCCCGGTACTTGTCCTTCGCGTTGGCGAACCCCTCTTTGGTGCCCTGCGCCAGAGACTTTGCGAGCCCGGCCGGGTCGAAGCCCGGCCGGGTCTCCTCCAGTCGCCTCTTTACGGCGAACCAGACCTCCGCAAGCACGAGGCCGCACACCTGCCTTGCGGCCATCATCGCCGACTGCCTGCCTGCCGCCCTGCCGAGGTCCTTGGCGAAGGCGGGACTCGTGTAGTAGGCGGCAACGCTGGCGTCGTACCTGGTGCGAGCCTCCTCGTAGGCGCCTATCATCCTGTCGCGTTGCTCGTCCGTGACCTCGTCTGCGTGTTCCGCCAGCCAATCCGGGATGTCCCTCGCGCCCATCGATGCGTTCAGACTCTTATTGGTGAACCGGTAGTTGCTTGGGTCGTCGCTCAGCTCCGTACCGTCCATCCCCGCAAGGACCCTGCCCCGGTCATCATGAATCCACTTGGCGCTCAGGACATGGTCGAGCTCCGCCTTCGCCTCTGGATGCCCCTTAGCCTTCGTGAACCACACGGTCCCGCCGGTGTAGGCGTCCTCCACCCCTTTGCCTGAATCGCGGGCTGCCTCGCGCGCCTCGTGCTTGATCGTTGCGTAGTTCGAGCCGGACTGGGGGTGGTGCCTCTTGGGGTCATAGGCGCCACGTGCCTCGTATGCGACTTCGTTGGCCGGGTTCTTGTAGCCCATTTTGGGGTCGATGCCCATCTGGCGGACGTTGTGGACCGTGTCGACGTCCCCTCCGTGCCGGTCGAAGGCCAGGCGTTCCGAGCCTGTCACATCGCTGGCCTCCGAGACGAGCAGCTCGAGGCCGAACGACGTGACGAGCGACGTCACCACGACGCGCTCGTACTCCCTCAGGAGCGTCTGGAAGATGTCATCCCCCTCGAGCTCCCGGGGAGTCTCTATCTCGCTCGCGAACACAGCACTCATGAGCTCTCCCTTTCCGTCCGCACTCCACGTCTGCATGGATCCTCCGGCTGGTTGGGCCGGGTCACGCCGGTGAAGCTAGCTTTCGAACACCGATACGAAGTCCCGAGCGTCGTACATGCATCCATCGGCCTTGCACGCGACCATGACCTCGCTCGACCGTGGCCTCTCGCTGAGGTAGTGCTTCTCAATTCTCATGGAGCCGGTGTAGTAGCTGAGCTTTCTTTGGTCGGTGTTCCCGCAGTTGGGGCATTTCGTGCCCGGCTCATACACCTCAGACCCGCCGCAATACATGCAGAGGTAGTACCCTTCGCGGTCTTTAATCTTGCACTCACGGCTGTCGATGACCCTGCGGCACCGCTTGCAGTAGTGGATGTAAACGTCCCCGTCATGCGCGGTACTACCGTCGGCCATGTTGGGACAGGAGCACATCGTTGCGGAGAGGGCTGGTAGGTTCAAGCCTCGGCCTGAGTCCTCCCCGTACAGGCTCTCTCTGGGGTACTTGTAGTTGAGCACCAGTCTCGATCCGCAGCCCCTGCAGACCATGTGTGGCAGCACCGCCGCCATCTTGTTGACGTAGCCAGACACCCTGTAGGCGTACTCCACGAGATCCATGCTGCCTGAGCCGAGCCATTGCCCGACGTTCACGGCGGACCCCATCGCCTCGCCGACATTGGCGAGCAGGTCGGCGAGGAACTGATTCTCCAGATCGACTCGTGAGGGCATCGCCCCCACGACTGCGTTAACGGGGGAACGCAGGGACTTGCACTCGCGCCTGCCACCCTCAGGCCTGTCCTCGCCCGCGTGGCACCAGACCGAGGCCCGATTCTTCCATTTGCGAGCGTCACAGAAGTTGCTCACGCGCTCCTCATTGACATAAGCCCATGCCGTGCACCTCTGGAGCAGCGCCTGCATCTCGTCCCCGAGCGTGAAGGAGCGCAACTCTCCTGCTGCGCATTCGTTGAACTGGTGGACGATCTCTCCGATGAGCGCGTCGTTTGCATCGACGAATGCCTTCCTAGCATCCCTGGCAAGAGGCAGCGCGAACAGCAGCAGCGCGGCCTCGAGTGTCGGGTCGTACCCTCTCCACGAGCTCCTGTAGGCGTCTACGCACAGCCTTGTGACGCCTCCGCGAACCACATAGTCATCGAGCTCGCCGTAGTGGTTCGACCAGAATACGAGGAGTCGGATGCGCACGACGGCGGGGAGGCGGCCCCACATGGCTGGTGAGAGCAGCTCGCCGGTCTCATGCATACGCTCGGCGGCAGAGATGATGTTCTTTCTGCCCTCGGCGTCGGAGAGGCTCGCATCCTTGAGCCAGCTCCCTATCAGCTCCGCGTAGGAGGCATCGTCGCTCGACCACCGCACTCGTCCCAATAGGGTCGGGCAGGACCGCAGGGGGCACATCGCGAAGACCTCGTCACACAGGGGTAACCCGCCATCGATGATCTTGCCGACCGCTAGTGTCCTGAAGCCAGGCTGAGCGGACTTAAGGAACGCCTTTTGGGACGTGGGGTCTTTCAAGAGGTCCAGAAGATCGTCGGTCCACATATCCGGTGTGAGTATCCCGGCAACGTCTGTTCTGAGAGCAAGGCGCGGGGCCCCCTTCAGGGTTGCCTTCACGCATTGGGCACTGCGAGTCGCATCATCGTTCACGCGAGCGATGGATAAGACTTGCTCGAGGATGCCCTCGTCTATCGTCCCTCCGGCCTCCATGTATTTGCAGAGTGCGAACGAGCGAAAGGCTGGCTGGGAGTGCTCGAGGAGCTTCTCTCGGTCTTTGTTGTTGGCCATGAGGGAAAGGAGGCCATCTACCCATGTCTCTGGGGTGAGTATTCCGGCGACGCCTGGCGAGAGCGCAAGTCTTGGGGCTCTTGCCAGTGCGGACAGCATGCACCGGTTTGCCAATCTCGTGCCCTCGCATCCCGAGATTGCTGATAGGAAGTCTTCGGTGAAGCCACTGTCAATTCGCGCTCCTGAATCGATGAACCTCGTCAGGGCATACGCACGGAAGTCTGGCTGCGCCAAAGCGAGTAGTGCCCTTCGGTCCTCCGGGCTAGCCATAAGACTGAGAAAGCTGTCCAGCCACATGTCGGGGGTGAGCATCGCCGAGACATCGGTCCTGAGAGCTAGGTTGGGGTCGACCGTCAGAGCGGCTAAGAGGCACTTCGCGCCAAAGGCGCTGTCGCGGCACCTGCTCACGGCGTCCACTAGGCAATCGATGTCGGCTTTGCCGAGGGGCACGCCGGCCTTGGCACACATGGCGATGGCGTGCGCACGGAAGGTCGGCTGGGTCTGGGCAAGGAAAGAGCTCCGTCCGTCAGGGTCGCTCATGAGCCCCAGGAACCCGTCTACCCACATGCCAGGCGTGAGCCTAGCGGCGACGTCGCCCATGAGTGCGGCGCTCGGTCTTATCGTGAACACCTGGCGCGACCGCCTTGGTGACGTGAGATTCCCGCTTTCCCTCCTGTCGATCTCTGTGAGGAGGGAGAGCAGCTGGGAGAGCTCGACTGGTCCAAGGGATTCGACGAAGGACTGTCTCTCGTCCCCGCTGTTCTTGTCCCAGCATGCTTTCAGAAGATCGAGTCGGCTGCCGTCGCCCTCGGACTCCAGGAGGTTCAACCCTATGCGCGAGAGCGTGTAATGGCTCGGGAACGCCGAGATAAGGGCTGCCTTCACCCCCGACTCGGCGAACGCGTCGACGTCGGGAAGTGCATCGGGGTCAGCCTCTTCGAGCAGCATGACGACGGTCGCCGAGGCCTCTTTGTTGGTCTTCGGGTTCAGGGGCGCCTCGAACGCGACGTATACGGGATTCTCGTACGTAGTCCTTCCGCGCCAGTGGGTCACATGCCGATAGCCCCTAAACCTGCTTTCTCTGCGTAGGGCGCTTTCCCGGGGAACACGAGACTCGTGGAAGAAGACGAGCTGGCCGTCGTAGTTTTCTCGCATCTCCTTGTTGTAGGGGAATATTTTGCCGAAGTAGCTCCCGTTCCTGTCGCGCTTCGTTGCGTAGAACTCGAGTCTGCCGATCTCCATGGAGGCGCCTTCCTAGCTGCTCGAATATGCATCCTAACCGCGAATCACTCAGCTCTATTTGTCCTCGAAGTAGTCGCTGTCCACGCGCTTGATCTCCACCACGCTCTCGGTGGCGACGCCCAAGTTGTACTTGATCATCAGGTTGGCGAGCTTGCGCCCGTCGATGAGCGAAAGCGTGGCGTTCGGGTAGCTCAGCGCGTAGTCGATGGCCTCCTGCGTGAAGCTCGACGTCGTGATGAAGACCCCGTTGCGGGCTCCGTTGAGTGCGCCGACGAACGACTGGACCACGGGCCGCCCAATCTTGTGGTCGGCCTGGTAGCGCTTCGCCTGGGTATAGATGGGCCTGAAGCCAAGCTCGTCGGTCGACACCATGCCGTCGATGCCGCCGTCGTTGGAGTGTGCGGTCACCCTGCCCCTTCCGTAGCCCATGGCCTCCATGAGGTCCACGACGACCCTCTCGAAGAAGTCGGGGGCCCTGTCCATGATGAGTGCGAGGAGCTCGTTGCCGAGCGTCTCGTTCATCTCCTCGGCAAGGTCGCCGATCTGCTCCTGCGGCGACTTCTCGGTCGCGTCGGTCGTGACGGGCGGCTTGCCGTCGGGGACCGAGGCCCCCTTGCCGCCCTTGTCCGACCCGACGTTCCAGGGGTCGCGCTCGTCGATGAGCCTCCTCAGCTCCTGGTAGAAGTCGGAGCCGCTGAGTCCGAGTCCATGCACCCTCCGCCCCTCGTCGTTCACCCGGTACACGCCACGCGACACGCGGTCGACCAGCTTCGCGCGGTTGAGGTAGGAGAGGCTCCAACCGGTCCTGCTTTGGACGACGGGATTCCCCGCTGGGGTCTTCTCGGCGAGGTCCTCCTTGGTAAGGCCAAGCAGCGCGGCGACGTCGTCCCTCACCTTGTAGTTGCTGCGCTCCTGCCCGTCCTGCATGAGTCCGAGGACGATGCCGAACATGTCAGTCTGTGTGGGTATGGACATTAAGCACTCCTCACGTTTCTACCACTTGCAACTTTGCACTCTTGCAGCATTGCATGGGCTAGACTCGACCCAACCTGACCTGCAGCGCCAGCTCGTCCAGCAGCTCGCGCCAGCCTGCGATGGGCAGCCCGCCGCCCATGTTGAGGCGCATGGACTCGTCGATGCCGCCAATGGACGCATCGACCTTCCTGAGGACGTCGCGCGTCCCATGCCAGTGCGGAACATGCTGTGCCACGATGGCTGCATACATGAGCGCGGCTGGCCTCGTCGACGGCACGCGTGCGAGCTCGAGGAGGCTCATGCGCCAGACGTGAGAGTCAGCCAGGCGGTCCATGGGCCATTCGAGCCTACCGTCGATGCTTGACAGGGCCCTCAGCTCGGAGCGGACTTCCATGAGCGTGATGCCGAGCAGGTTCCTTCCGTGCCACTTGCCCGGGTCGGCAGAATCGGGGTCGTCCTTCCCGATGCCGATGCCCCACACCGCGTCCTTCGACGACGCCTCGGCGAGCGCGGCGGAGCCGGTCGAGAGCAGGTCGTTCATCAGCCGCTCGTTCTGGGCGAATCTCTGCCTGAGGCCAACCTTCATGAGGGGCACGCGCGCCTCGCTCCACGTCGAGTCGCTGTAGGGCTTCACCTGCTTGCCAAGTGCCTTAGCAGCAGCGGGACTCGTGGCCTCCAGGACCCTGCCAGCCGTGTCCCAGTCGCGGAAGGCCGCGGCCTTCTGCCACATCATCCAGTGCTCGCTCGTGGGGAACAGGTCGCCAGCGAAACGGAAACCAGAGTCATGCCAGTTGCTGAGGTAGCCGTCCCTCTCATACTCGTGGTAGAAGGTGACGATATTCGGTCGCTTCCATGTGCCATCGAGCTCGGCGAGCCGCCTTAGCACTCGCAGGAGATAGCCGTCTTCCAGCGAGCCCATCAGCGAGCCCTCGCAGAAGTGGTCAGCACGCAGGACGAACGTCAAAAGAGCGACGGTCGCCCGGAGGTCAAGCGCCTCGACGTTCGCATGCCACGGCTTGTTACCGGTTAAGCCATATCCTTCGAGCGTCGCGAAGTAGTCATGGTCGGTGATGTCCGGCTCGTAGCAGGCTGGCATGAACTCGCCGTAGAGTACGTCGCCGACCCGCTCAGCCGTGGCTTCCTCAAGGGCGGTCAGGAACCTCGTGACGTTTTCGTATCTTGCGGCTGGTCTCGACCCAAGCATCATTCATCTCCTCCCCAGCGCGGCACCGAACCCCTCGACCACGTCGTCGCCATCGAGGTTGGTCACCGCCTTTCCCATCGCGTCGGAGATCAGGTTGATGATGCCCTTGGCGCGCTCGACGAAGTACGCGTCGAAGTCGTCCGCACGCAGCAGCTCGACGTCCACCAGGTGCGTGGCCATGTACGTCTCGAAGTCGCCCTCTGAGACATGCTTGTCCTTGATGATCTTTGCCGAGTAGACGCTCGGTGCGACGCCCTTCACCACGCGGTTGGTGCGCGACGACACCGGGGTCTTGTTGACCACCGAGTTCCAGCGCCTGCGCTGGTAGCCCTGCTTCCTGCAGTAGTCCTGCGGGAAGATGTGGTGGATGTCGACGCTCTCGTCGTCGTAGAAGGTGAAGTCCATGGGCTTGCCGCTCATGAAGTCCACGGCGCCGTGCTTGAGCACGAGGGCCATGACTCCCTTGTACGCGGCGCTGAGCCTCGTCTGCAGCGTGAGGAGGCGCGTCGGCTGGAAGTATGCGCGGGTGACGGTGTCGGGCTCCTCGTCTGCGCCGTCGGCCCACGCAACCACGCCGGTGACGTCGTTCGCGTAGCGCGTCTCGTTCGCCCCGCCGTACATCTCGCCCATGACGCCGCACCAGTACCAGCGCGAGATCTTCTTGCGAACCTCCGAGTCGTGCGCCTTGTTGCCGAGGATTGCGTAGATGGCCGAGAGCGGGACGAGCTGCGTGGTGTAGGGTATGTCGCGCGTCGAGAAGATTCGCTGCTCGCCGAGGAAGTGCGCGGCCCTCACGAACCCGTCCTCGACCAGGTCCGCGTACTTTTTGTAGTCGCCGAGCTCGAGCGAGAGCACATCCTTCTTCTTGCAGCTGACGGCGGGGCCTCCCGCCTTCCAGAGCCAGTAGCGGGAGACGAGCGTGATGGCCTGCAGGAAGTCGGTCGATGAGACGCCCGAGAGCAGCCTCGATGCCTCGCGCATCCTGCCGCGCCTCCCCGTCGCGCCCTTGCTCTCGTCGCCCTCCCAGTCCTCGCGCAGGCCGAAGTCGTCCGCCGCGAACGACGCCGTGACGAGCTCGAACACCGTGAGCGAGACGCCTCCCGTGTTCACGTTCTCGAAGACCTGGCAGACAGCCTCCTTCGGGGTGTCCTTCTCGAGCGTGATGACGGGCACCTTGTACTGCTGTATGGCGACGAGGACCTGCTGCATGAACCTGTCGACACGCAGCGTCACATCCGCGTTCTCGTAGCCGTGGTACTGTTTGCAGCCGTTGACCCACTCGATCCATGCGCCGGAGTCGAACACGATGTTTAGTGGGAACATCAGCTCCGCGTACTCGCGCTCCCTCGTGGAGAGGTCAACGTCAACGTCGCGGCCGAAGTTCGTCTTCAGCATGCGGTCTTCCGGTATTGAGAGAATTGCATCGACCGTGTCAACGTCATCCTTCAGGCATTCCTCAATGTCCAGGTAGTAGTAGCGCTTGATCTCCTTGCCCTTGTCGGTCCTCGTGGGCACGGGCGTCGAGCAATACATGGCGTTGTAGATGGACGTAAGGCGCTGCTGCCCGTCGAGGACGAGCTGGTCGGGCGTCGCGTCCTTGGTCGCTCCTGTGAAGAGCCTCTTCCTGAATCGCACGGTGTCACCACCGTACTCCAGGAACATCAGAGCACCAACGGGATACGAGTTCATGATGCTCGCGATGAGGGACTTGATCCTGAAGTCGTCCCAAACCCAGCCTCGCTGGAAGTCGGGCAGCTGGACAGAGCCATTGTCTATCTGTCTGAGCACCTCAGCGATTGACGTGTCGTTTGACTTGAATGATGCGGCCATATCCCCATCCCTACCCATCGAACCTGTAGTCCCCGATATGCAGGGTGTTGCAGTTCTCCGTGAGCGCCCTGGTCGTCGGAACCGGAATGCCGTCGTCCACGCGCGCGTGCACCTCGAATGAGAGTTCCACGTCCGCTCCGTCGAGCTGCATGAGCTGGCTCACGATCTCGTCCATGATGGTGCGCACGTCGCGGTTCACGCGCGTGTTGTCCAGCTTCGCGCTCATGGTGAAGGAGAGCGGCAGCTGCATCTGCTGAGGTTGCGGTTGTGGCTGCGGATCACTGGGCCTACTTGGCTCGTCAGGTCGCACGGGCTGTACTGGCCCAGGTGTCACCACAGGCTGGATTCGATCCTGCCTGCGCCTCTCCGCCTCGGCCCTTGCCTCCTCCTCGCGCTCGATCTGCTCCTGTGCCACGCCAGGCTTCACCAGCAGGTCGCTCTTGTTGATGAACGGCTTGGACTTGCCCAGAGTCAAGTTCAAGTAGCCGTCGTCTCCCAGGCCGTCGGCGATGCCGAAGAACTGGTCGCTTGAAAGGCCCTGTACGATCGCGCCTTCCAGAACCGAGTAGCTCGCAAGCCTCGGCAGGTAGCAGTACGTGCAGAGAAGGTCCCACAGCTGCTTGATCTGGATGTCGCGTCTCTCCTTCCATAGGAGCCGGTCGAGCTCCATGCGCAGCAGCGCCGGCGCCCACTTCTCTATCGCCGCCTCGTTGGACAGGAGCTTGCGCGCGGCCTTGTGCGGCGCGTCCTCGCCGGAGCCCGCGATGCGGTCGACCTCCCACTCGATGTCCATCGACCCGCTCATGAGGTCGATGCGAGGCGCGAGCAGCCAGCTGTAGGCCTCCTGGATGCGCGTCTTGAGGGTCTCCTCGGCGCGGCGCATGCTCTGGTCGGTCTCGCGTTGCTGCGCCATGTCAAGGTTCAGCGCCTCGCGATCGTCCGATATCGAGCGCCAGGCGAGGTAGGCCCTCGCCGCCTGCTCGAGCGACCCCACCTGCGACCCGTCGCACGCGATGAAGGCGAGCATGTTCTTGTACTGCCTCGGCGTGGTCCCGCGCATGGAGAGGATGTCGCTCGCGGCCTCGATGGCGGCTGAGGTGCCCGCATTGCCCCTGTGCCCTGCGCTCGGCGGGAGCACCACCAGGCGCAGCGTCTGCTCGTCGGGCACGTCGAGCGAGGTTGCCGGACACACGTGCACGCCCGCAAAGGGTGCGCACTTGCGGAACGCCTTGAGCCGCTGCTCCAGCTCGTACTCCACGTCAGTCTTGGAGAGCTGCTGAGCACGGTCCTCCATCACCTTGCGCAGCGTCGGACGCGTGTCGTACCACCAGCGATTGCCGGTGCCGTCGCTGTAGAGGAAGGAGGACGAGCCCTGAAGCGTCCCCAGCGCGTCGTTGAACACGGCGATGTTCTCGCCAGGCTGCACCACACCCAGGCGGATGTGGCTGCGCTCGATGCCACGCGCGCTCTGGCCGGAGACGTCCGGCGCCGATCCCAGCATCACGGTCCTCGCCACGCGCCTGCTCGCCATGAGCCGCCCGTAGCGCCCGTTGCCCTGGTCCAGCTTGAATGGCACGGAGCGCTTGCCGTCAACCTCGGAGTCCACCACACCGTTCCAGTTCTCGTCCAGGTAGCGCGTGAGCTCGTCGCGCACGTTGGGCACGTCGAGCGGCAGCGACCCCGGCATGATCATCGGGCTCTGGTCGTTGCTCATCCAGAGCTCGTGGATCACGGCAGCCATCAGGCGCAGCACGCCGCGCGTGCGCTGGAACCGTTCGAGCGTCGCCCAGTCCTCGTAGAGGCGGTCGAACACCTCGGGGTGTATCGGGTAGCACGAGACCATGCGGTCACGGTACTCGAGCTCCTTGGCGTCCACGGGGAAGTCGGCCGCGTTGGCGCCGTACATGTGGCTGAACGCGTCGCACACCGCGTCGCGCCTGGCCTCGTCCCTACAGCCGAGGAAGAGGCGCCGCCTCACGACCTCGAATCCCTCGTTGGCGCTCACCGGCTTCCAGATGGCCTCCATGCGCCCAAAGGTGTGTTCGATGGCCTCGAGCGCCTGCTGGCCCGCGTCGCCGCCGATCTCGATGTCGCTCTCGGGGATGGATGCCACGACCATGCTGTTCTTGCTCGCGCGCGCAGCCTCGGTCACCTCCTGCACGAAGGTGATGAAGTTGTCGAAGGAGCCGGCGGGAAGCCCGCTCACGCCGTAGAGCTTCTTGGCATAGGCCACGAGCTCGTCCATGAGCACCAGGCACGGCCCGCACGAGTCGAAGAGCTCCTTGATGGCCTGGGAGCCAGGCGAGACGCCCTTGCGGTCGGCGTCGCGCACGTACTCGTAGAGGCCGGGGTTGCCGGCTGCGAAGGCGAGCTGGGCCGCCATCTCACCCCAGAGAGTGTTGATTGTAATGCCCGGCATGTCGGCCGGCCGTCTCGCCTTGGTCGGGTTGAGCGATGTTCCCACGAGCACGGCCACGCGAACCTTCGGGAGCGTCCCGATGCCGCTCTCGTCCACGACGGCCTTCGCGTTGGGGATGCGGTCGATGAGGTCGGCCGAGCGTAGCAGGTGGTAGAGTGCGAGCATGCTGTGCGTCTTGCCGCCGCCGAACGCCGTCTTGAGCTGGATCACCGGCTCGCCGTCTAGCCCTCCCACGCGCCTCAGCGCCTGGGTGAGCAGGCCCTTCATGCCCTCGGTCACGTACGTCCTGCGATAGAACTCAACGGGATCGCGATACTCGAAGGAACCCTCGCCACGCGCCACCTGGGCCAGGTCGGCTGCGAACTCGGCGTTGCGGTAGCGCCCTTCGCGCACGTCCTGGTGCGGCTCCATCACGTCCTTCCAGGCGGGGAGCCCGTCGACCGACACCGTCTGCGGCGCGGCCGACTTCCTTGGGGCGGACTGTGCATCGGTTGCCTCCGCTGAGGCGTTGCCATAGCGCACCCCGCGCATGAGGTCGTTGATCTCCGCCTCTCCGTCTGGGTCGATACCCCCGAGCAGGCGGCTCATGGTGTCGAGAGCCCTCCACGTGTCGCTGTCGGAGAAGGTCGCCACGCCCGCGTGCGCCCATTTGTTGCGCACACCATGCAGCTCTTTCGCCCAGGTGCGGTAGTCAGCAGAAAGCTTCTTCCGGAAAGTTTGACCCCAGTGGATGTCAAAAAGCGTGAGGCAGTTCGCCAAGTCGAGGGCATCGGTAACTGTAGCGAAGTCGCCCGTAGCGGGCAGGTTGCGCCGCTGATCCTCGTAGAGGCGGCCGAAAACGGCTACCTCCCACCAATTCTCACCATACTCGACAATGAGCTCGTGGGCGATGTAACCGACGAGCGAGTCGCGGACAATGCCAAGGCCTTTTGTTATGAGATCATAGTTATCCATGCCTCAGCCTCCTTAGATGTCGAGAGTCGTCTGAACGGGTGTTTCTGCCTGCAGCTGTGCGGCACGTGACTCTATGTCACGCCATGCCGTTACGAGCGAGTTGTATGCAAATGCCTCTTGGTTCCAACCTTTCTTGTCCGCAATGGTGAAGAGGCGGTAAGCGAGAGCGCGGGCATTATCCGCGCGGGCATCGTAAATGTCCTTTAGCATCTTGGCGCATTCCTCGATGCCACCAATCTCCATGGCATGGGTAAGCTGTTGTGTGAAAAGCCAGCAGAAATCGGGGGCGGGCATGCTTCTAATCTCGTCACGCCCGAGAAGTCGAACCACACCCTTTGCAGAGCTGAGAGCTCCCTTCGTAGCGATGCCTTCGATAGATGTGTTCTTCGCTCGTGCAAGCACATCCGCCTCGCCGAACTTAATCTCGTTGAATGCACATTGCGTGTAGAGGTCAACGCAGAAACGACTCTCGCGGTCTAATTCAGTGTCTTGATCAGAGAAATAGAGATCTAACTCTTGGTTGATAATCTGGAGTGCCGAGCGCACGGTCATTTCACTGCCGTCTGCTTCTAAGACTTTGTTGTATCGCGAGAAAACGCCTATTCCAGGACCAATAGCAGATTGTGCCAAGTCAACAGGTGCCAGATTTGATGATTGTAGGGTATTGAGCGCGGGAGTAAGCTCGAGCTTTAGAGCCCTTACGAATTGACGACGCGTGGTATTTGGCGCATCTGCCACTCGCTTTCTACAAACTAGAACGATTGAAGACGCAAGGGCATTCGAGCCGTTGCTTCTCATTCTGTTTGCAAGCTCAGTCCGCATTGGCCAGGTACCAACAATGGAGAACCCCGCACGAATTATGGCGGAAAGCATTGTCTCCCAACCAGTTGAGGCAACAGATTCTACGTTATTAGATGATTCTGCGTCAGATTGTTTGAAAGCATAATAAACTGTCAGGGGAATATCATCCCGTAAATAATTACGAACCTGTTTGAATGAAGAGAACATACCTTCTTCGAAAAAGTCACGTGCGCCTTTTTGGCCGCGTTCTTCTCTGAACGGATCCGCAACCAGTTCTTCGTGTTTTGGTGTCATTGCTGTAGCAAAGAGTTCTGGGTATACGTCCCGAAGCATTCGTCTCATCCAGACATAGAAGAAGTCAGAGAAGTCAGCATAAGGAACGTTACTGTAATACGGCGGATCCGTTGAGACCATGATATTGCGCAATCCGCAATCGCTCTGCGCGTCATATTGTTCAGCAACACCTTCTCCTGAGGAAGGCATCTTTTCTAGGCTCTTCGTGACCCACATAATCATGTTGTCAAAACAACCACTTGAATTGCAGAACGGATTACCTTCCGCATAATCCCAAGTCATACTCATGCCAGACATGCTGAAGGTATGGAAAAGACCTTCTCTAGTTGTATCCCAGCCGCATAGCGTAGAGCAACGATCTGCAAGCCTGTCAACCATAAACGCTAGATATACTTTTAAAGCCTCTGAGTATGCTTTTGCGCCAGCACCTCCATCTCTGAGCGGAACATCATCATTGGATAATCCCGCATTTAGCGCGTCGGAGTATGCCTTATCACATACCACATGCACGAGCTTGGAGAAAGTGTCTAGGCAAAGTAATTGCCGATTACTAAAAATCGAATCAATGGTTGTCATCCCGTAAGCTGGCGGATTAATGTAGCCAGGGTATCGAGCAAAATCTCCCAACTCACAATCTTCTGGCCTCTGCACATCTGCCATTTTTGCATGATTTTCTGTCGGAGGCAGGTAATAGCGTTGCTTTGGACCCTCCGCAATGATAGAGGTCATTATTCGCCCAATATGACCATTGTTGCCCTCTTGACGAATATATGGAAGGGGAACTGGCTGGCCACATCTGGGACAAATTGCCCCTTTCCTTCCTACGGTCCCTTTTTTAGAGCTTCTCCCTGATGCTGTAGTAAAGACCGGCTCTAAGCCATCGTATTTCAGCTCGATGTGAGCTTCCTTGCCCTTCTTCTTGCATAGATCAAGAGAGCGGATTAACGGGAGAGTACAACCACAGGCAGGATTTGGACATTTAATCGTTCTTGCAAAGAGCCATGCGATTACAGGCGCTTTCCCACCGCCCATTGATGATGGCAAATCAACATCTGGAAAGACATCGATTAATTCGTCGTTTGCCAGTCTTTTGAGCTCTGCGGCGTAGTAGTTCAGGTCTTCGACGAAACCAGTATTACCTTCCCAAGGGGAGAGGTTTCTCCTGTTTTGTGCATCGGGATTAATAGGTGCTCGATTTGCAAATCTTGGTGGAATTGAAATTGATGCCTTGTTAATAGCAACTGCCACTGGATTCAAATCATGAGCATACGCCTTTAGTCCAAGCCTTTGTGCCTCTAACGGAATTGCTCCGCCTCCTGCGAATGGGTCGAGCAGTGCAGGCACGTTATGACCGACGTATTCTTTAATCTCATCCATTGCGATATCAAGGATGCGTTTGTTGTTCAGATTCTCCCACGCAACAAGCTCTTTCAAAATACCAAAAAGACGCATCCTCTCTCTTTCTTGGTCCTCTTCAGTAGGGAATTTTTCTGGATGTGAAGAGGGGTCATCTACTAGGGAGGACCAGATAACTGCTCGCGCAGCTGCAAGGGGACGCCGCGCCCACCAAAGGTGTAGCGTCGACGGATGTCCGTGGCGAATTGACTTCTCGCGAACAGCTGCAGCATTAATAGCGTCAAGTGGTAGAGCTACCTCGATGAGCTTCTTCACTGCCATGTGTCCGTCCTTTCCAGGACGACCTCGGCAGATCTCCTGAGTCGTCCTATGTCGAAGTTGACGCTTGTCTCGGTGAACGCGGGGGTCCTGAGGGCGGGCCTCCGCAGGTAGGTTGTGTGCGTGGTGGCGCCGTCCACCTCGACAATGGCGAGCAGCCAGCAGTCGGGCTTGTTGAGGGCGGCGAGTATCTCGTTCTTGGAGAGGGTCACGGTGTCGGCCCCGGCGATGCGGCCCTTCACCTCGATCATGCGCAGCACCGGGTCGGTGCCGTCGCGCAGGCCGTCGGGCACGCGGGACTCTACGTCGTAGCCGATCTTCCTGCGGTCACTCACGTCGCGCGGGTCGTTGCCCAGCTCGCGCTCGATGGCGCAGACCACGTCCATGGCACGGAGTTCGGTCCGGCGCTTGGCCTCGGTGTCCGCGCTCTGGCCGTTCGGGCCGGGGTCCGTGCCGGCCTCTCCGCGCAGCATGCTCGCGGGCACCACGAGGGCGCCGCCCACCACGCGCGGGGGCATCGGCGCGAGCTGTCTCTGCAGCTCCAGCTGGTCGGTGCGCCTTTGCAGGCGCTCGGCGAGCTCGTTGGCGCGCCGCTCGGCCTGGCGCGAGTTGAGCTTGGCGTTCGTCTTGCCCGCGTGCTCCCGGTCTGCGAGCTCCCCGGCGCGGTAGTCCCACCAGTTGATCTCGGCGCGCAGGCGCGTCTCCACCGCCCTCTGCACCTTGCTCACGTGTGCGAGTGTGCGACCGCGCACCTCGGCGATATGATGCGGGATGACCTCGCGGATGGCGAAGTCGGTAGCTATCTTGTCAGGACCTTGGGCAAGCCAGCCCAGCTCCTCGGCGCAGGCTTCCTCCACGCGGGCGAGCTCGTCCCTCGTCGGGGCTCGGTAGTCGAGGTACGGGGCGTACCCGGCGTCGGTCGTGCGCCCGTCGTAGTCGATCTCCACGAAGTGCACCTGCCGGTCGACGGTTCGCTTGGTTCCGTCGGGGAGGGTGGTGCCGTCCTGGATGGCGCTCTCCACCCAGAAGAGGAAGCGCGGCGCGTCTGCCGCCTCGTCGTCGTCCACGAGCACGGCACCCTGGCGCATGCAGCCCATGCCGCGCTCCAGCGTCACGGAGACGAGGGCGTCAAGCAGCGGGTGGCCCGGGCACACGAGGTCGGCGTTGGGTTTTCCCTCGAGCGTCACCCTGTCCTTCTCGAAGCACACGCGCTCGTACCGCTTGAGCACGGGGTCGGCCACGCCTATGCCGGCGTCCCTCGTGCGCACGTCGAAGGGGGTCTCAAGCACCTCGAAGCGCCCCTCCTCGCGCTCCGCCACGCGGCCGCCGAGCCGGGCCATCGCCTCCAGGAAGAACGCCTCGATGAAGTGCGGCTCCAGCTTGCGGGCCTCCATGCGCTCCATGTCTTCCTTGATCTTCGTTACCGCGTGCACGTCCATCACGTCGGCGGTGAGCGCGTACTCCTCCAACAGTCTCTTCAGGGCGTCGCCGTCGAGCGAGCTGTCGACAACCTGATTCAGGCGGTCGCGCACGTCGGGTCGGTCGCCGTAGCGGATGGCCTCCACCAGAAGCTCGCGCAGCGGCTTGTCCTCGAAGGTCACGCGGCCCAGGATGTCGAACACGCGGCCGCCCAGGGCGTTCTTCTCCTCGTTGAGCTTCTGGAAGAGCCGGTCGAACACCTGGCCCTCGCGCGTCTCCTTGGCCACGAGGTTCCACAGGTAGCAGACCTCCGTCTGGCCGATGCGGTGCACGCGCCCGAAACGCTGCTCTATGCGGTTGGGGTTCCAGGGCAGGTCGTAGTTCACCATCAGGTGCGCGCGCTGCAGGTTGATGCCCTCGCCAGCTGCGTCGGTAGCGACGAGGATCCGCACGTCCCTGTCCTGCTTGAACAGTTCCTCGGCCCTGTGGCGGGCGTCGCGGGGCATGCCGCCCTTTATGGTGAGGACGGCGTCTTGGCTGCCCAAAAGACCGCGCAGCTTGGTGGCGAGGTACTCGAGCGTGTCCTTGTGCTCGGTGAACACGATCAGCTTCTCGCGCCGCCCGTCCGGGCCGAACATGTCCTCGTTGTCCTGCAAAAGGCGGCTGAGCTCCTCCCACTTGCGGTCCTCGCCGCTCTTGCGCACCTCATTTGCCTTGCGCTCCAGGCGTAGGAGGATGTCGATCTCGCGGTGGAGCTCGTCGGCCGTGGCCGAGGCCGAGGCCGTGTCCATGACCTCGTCTTCCAGACGCTCGCGCTCGACCTCGTCGTAGTCGTCCTCGTCGTAGTCATCGGGGATGGTCACGCTGGGAGCTTGGTAGGCATCGGGTTGGGCGACGCCATTCTCGATGTCCCGCAGACGTGCCTCGAGCCGCTCGCGGCGGCGGCGCAGCGACTGGTAGATCGCCTCGGGCGACGACGCCAGGCGTCTCTGCAGCACCGTGAGAGCGAAGCCCACGCTGCTCCGGCGCTTGCCGTCCAGGCGATCGGCCAGGTTGAACTGGTCCCGCACGTAGTCGGTCACCATCTGGTAGAGGTCCGACTCGTCGGGCGAGAGCGTGTAGGTCACGGTCTGCGCGATTCGCTCGGGGAAGAGCGGCCGGCCGTCGAAGCGCAGCAGCTCCTCCTTCACCAGGCGGCGCATCACGTCGGAGGTGTCGGACTTCGAGGGCAGCGCGGGCATGGCCATGCCGTTCCGCTTTGCCATGTGCGTGGCGCCCGCGAAGCGGTCGCGGTCCACGAGCGACATGAACAGCTGGAAGTCCTCGGGCTTGCCGTTGTGCGGCGTCGCCGTCATCAGCAGCAGGTTCTCGGTCGTGTCGCCGAGCAGGCGCCCCAGCTGGTAGCGCTTGGTGTAGCGCGCCTCGCCGCCCCAAACGGTGGCGCTCATCTTGTGCGCCTCGTCTACTACAACGAGGTCCCAGGTCGTCTCGCGCAGCAGTGCCTTTACGTCGTCGTCGCGGCTCAGCTTGTCCAGGCGCGCGATCATGAGGTCGTGCTCCCTGAAGGCGTTTCGCGTCACTGCCGCATTTAAGAGGTCGTTGGTGAGGATGGTAAAGGTGAGCCCGAACTTGCGGTACAGCTCGTCCTGCCACTGCTCAACGAGGTTGCCGGGGCACACGATGAGGCACCGCCTGAGGTCGCCGCGCGCGAGCATCTCCTTGATGAGCAGGCCCGCCATGATGGTCTTGCCCGCGCCGGGGTCGTCGGCCAGCACGAAGCGCAGCGGCATCTGCGGCAGCATGTCCTGGTAGACGGCCGATATCTGGTGCGGAAGCGGCTCCACGGCCGAGGTGCGCACGGCGAGGTAGGGGTCGAAGAGGTGCGCGAGGTTGATGCGGTACGCCTCGCTGACGAGCTTGAGCTCGTCGGGGTCCGCGTCGAAGGTCCACTGGTTGTCGCTCGCGAGCGAGAGCGTGGGCTCCATGTCACGGTAGAGCATGATGCTGCCGAGGGCACCGTCCTCGGTCTTGTACGTGAGCGTAAGGGCGTACGTGCCGAACCACTCAACCTGCACGGCGGTCACCGGCTTGTCTCCGGTCACGCCCAGGATGCGTGATCCCACACGGATGTCATCGAGCTTCAGCATGTGTCAAATTTTCACCCTATGTTTAGGCATAACTCAAAACATCTCATAATTCTACTTGACCATCTCGACCAAAGAATGGTCGCTTCGACGACTAGCCCCTACGTTGCCGTCTATGGCACAACGGACGCGAGGTTGGTTTCGACGTCGCAGGTTTTGATCAAGCTTGCCGAACCCGCCTCGAGACTGGCAGTCGGAAATTTGCCGCGACTGTATCTAGTACTCCAGACAGAAAGAGCTAGGAGCGCCGCTCACGCCAAGAAAACGACCGTCCAGGGTGATTTGGGTGGTCGTTATCCAATTGCGTCTCGTAGGCGGCACCCCTCCCCACTACTAAAGCAAGGCTAGGTTTGCCTTGGGAACATCCGGGCATGCTCTCCTCGTCCGTTTAAGGTCTCACCACTTTCCTTAACGCTATTGCTAAACAAGTTGTGCTATAGCTAGATTTGCGTCAAATCAGTAACTAGCCGCAAAACCACGCGAAGCAATCGCCGTAAAGAACGAGGAGGCTGTCTAGCATATGCACCACGCAGCCTCTTCGTTTGAGTTCGAGCTCGACCCCTCCCTACCGCCCACAGTCCGCAAGGACCTCAGCCTATACCGCGAGAGCGTCTACACAGAGATGTGCTACCTGCGCGACAAGGGTGGCAGGCGGTACAGAATCGTCGACGGGGAGCGTGTTCGGCGCGAGAAGACGGGCTCCATCTACCGCTTCAACCTGGAGGCGGAGCTGTTCCTCTCCGACGACGCGCCAATCAGTGTTGATGTCGAGAACAAATCCGTTCGCGGCCAGGTTGTGGCCTGCGAAGATTTCCGGATAACCCTTTCGCTGGAGGAAGACCTCGGCGAGACCGTCACGTCGGCGTTCATAAGAGCCGAGCCGTGGAAGCTGCTCCAGGCGCTCAACGACCGTCTCAAGACTATGAACGCCGCGGAGCACAAGATAGCCGTCCGTCTCATGCAAAAGGGACCTGTCCTTGCGACCAAATGGCCCATATCAAAGGTGGACGCTGGCCAAGCTGCAGCGAAAGCCCACGTGCGCGAGTAGGACATCACACTAATCTGGGGTCCTCCTGGAACCGGCAAGACGTACACCATGGCCGAGATCGCCATCAGCCACATTCTTGCGGGCAAGACGGTCCTCGCCGTCTCACACAGCAACGTCTCGGTCGACGGAATCGTTCTCAAAGTCGCAGAGCTCATGCGCGAGCGGGGTCTGGAGAAGATACTCTGGAACGCCGAGGTCATGCGCTTCGGACACGTACGAGATGCTGCGCTGGACGCAGACGAGGACCTCTGCGCCCACCGATACGCCATCAGTTGCAATCCCGAGCTCAAAGACGAACTCGTTGAGCTGGGCAGAAGACGCGAAGAGCTCAAGCGAGAAGACACACGCACCTCTAGAGAGCTGGCAAATGTACAAAGGCGCATCAGCGAGGTACGCACCGCCGCGAGGGCTAACGGGGGGTCGTTGCACCTTACACACGAGCTCAAGACTCTCAAAAAGGGTCAGCAGGAGCTGGAAGCGCTGAGGGATCAAATCTCAAACGAGACCGTGAACATCCAAAAGCGCACCAGTCAAATTCGTAAGAAAGTAAATGAGGACGAGCTGCGCGCGGTCGACCGAGCCCGCATGGTGGCAACGACGGCCTCAAAGATGTATGCGAACAAGTTCTTCGATGGGAGAAAGTACGACCTCGTGCTGTTCGACGAGGTGAGCATGGCATACGTGCCGCAGATCGTGTGCGCTGCAATGCACGCAGAGTCTAAGCTGGTCCTCGTCGGCGACTTCCGCCAGCTTGCGCCAATCACATCCAGCAGTATCGCGAGCAAACTGCTCTCCAAGGACATCTTCTCGTACCTCGGCATCACCGACAGCGCGCAGAAAGCGCACTACCACCCGTGGCTCGTCATGCTTAACGAACAGCGGCGCATGCACCCCAGCATCTCCGCCTTCCCCAGTGCCCAGTTTTACGAGCGCCTGCTCAGAGACCACGAGAGCGTCGTCCACGCGCGTGACGACATAGCGGCTCACGAACCGTGTCCTGGGAGCTCCATGGTCCTCGTAGACATGCGCGGTGCCTACTGCGCCTCCGCCCGCAATGTCGACAACTCCCGGTTCAACATCCTGGGAGCGGTGATCTCCTTCGGCCTCGCCCTTGCAGCGGTAAGGAGTGGTGCGGGCTCAGTTGGCGTCATCGCGCCTTACATAGCCCAGGCGAGGCTCATCCGCGCCTTAATCAAGGACTACCAGGAACGAAGAAGGAAGGGAATGCCCGACCTCTCGGACGTTGCTTGCTCGACGGTCCACCAGTTCCAGGGATCCGAACGTGACATCATCGTGCTCGACACCGTAGAGAGCTACCCGGCGAGGCGTCCGGGAATCCTCACCTACAAGAATGAAAATGGATCCGTCGACCGCCTCGTTAATGTTGCAGTCACGCGCGCCAGGGGCAAGCTCATAACCGTCGCCAACGAAAGCTTCTGGAGCGAGAAGACCGCAGGAAAGGCAAACGCATTCGGCCTGCTCTGTGACCACCAGTATCGCTGTGACAAGGTCATGGGCGCAAACAACGGAGGCCTCAACGACATCCTGCAGGGCTACGACTTTGGCCCCAACATCGAGGTTTTCGACACCGTCTCGGCAGAGGATGCGCTGATAGCCGACTTGGGTACGGTGACATAGAGAATCGTAGTCTCGATTCCTGACGGGAGACTCTCGGAGCCCTTCGCGGGGCGGATCATGGTAGAGCTGCGTCGGGCACGTTCCCGCGGTGTAGAGGTGCTCTCCAAGTGCTTCAACTACTCCGAGCTGAACCAGGACTGGAAGGCAATCTCATGGCAGTCCAACGACGCGGTCTTCCCGCTCGTGGTGCTAGACGGAATGATCTACTGGTACGGCATGCCAGCTTCAAAGATGGCACCGCCCACCGAGGACGGGTTACCAGCCACTACGCTTGAAACCCCCATAAGAATCACGGGCTTCAACACGGCGAACATGGTGTGGACGCTCGCGAAGCTCGACCAGAGGAAGAGCGACGAGGCCGCTCAGTCACTCCAGGAGAAGCACGGCAGCACCGGCCCGAACGACGACGGAAAGGCTGCATACGGTCTCGCGGGATACGTGAAGGAGCACGAGAAGTGCCCTAAGTGTCACGGCTACATGACCATGGCGAGAAACAAAAGGGGCACCCACTACCTCAGATGTCTCAGGTGTGGGAACGTCGAATACCTAACGAAACAAACCGTCAACCACTACATGAGCGTCAAGTACGTTCGCTGCCCAACGTGTGGAAGCACCATGTCGGCCTGCAGGGGAAGGTTCGGGGTCTTCGTCATGTGCGACAAGAACAGTCGGCACACGTTCGGCCCCGACCAGATTTAGTTTGCCTCGCTCCTAGGGAATCATAAACTGGCACCCCTGCATATTACCCCACCAGATCCAGCCGTCCTGCACCCCATGCCGCCTCCACGAGCGCAGCCTGCAGCCCTGAATCCACCGCAAAAAGGTACAGCCCGTGAATCCCGCGGCGCAGCAACACCTTGAGCTGCTGGATCACCAGCTCCTTGGCATATGGCCCGGACACCTCGCCGTCGCGAGAGGCGCCCGCGTCAACCATAATCCGACCGTCGCGATACCGCACCGAAGGCCCAATGATCACGCCCGCATAGTTGAGGTCAAACCCCTGCACCGAGAAGTATGAGCCGACCTCGTCCTCTGCCGCCGCGTCACCAGCCCATACGTGCTTGCCGTCGTTGCTCGAGTCGCTGTAGTTCCACTTCTTGGAGAACTTGTCCTCGGGCAGGCCAGTGAACCCTGCGGGAGCCGAGCCGTCATCGAGCGGCATTTGCCAGCTCGCTTCCCTGCTCTCCCCCACCGTACGATACAGGCTCACGTAGCCTACCTGCGCAGTTGTGTCGTAGCCCCAGTCGTACGTCGCCAGCAGCCTGCAGAGCGAGGCGCCAAACCTGCCGTCGGGCCTTGCCGCAAGTTCCCCCTCCATCTCGCGCCTGCGCTTATCGATCTCTTTGGCAAGGAGCTGCGGAGACGTGAACACCCGTATGTCATAGGGCTTGGTTCCGTGCACCCCGTGGACCATGTCGCGCGGAAGGCTGTCCTGGGGGATGGGCTCCATACCCACCGCATGCACGTCTGCCAAGCGGTCAATCCAGCGCATAACCTCGTCGGATGCATCGATGCGGAACTGCTCGGTCAGCATGATGCGATACGAGTGGAAGGAGTCCTCGCCGGGCGAACCGTTGCCATTGCTGCGCAGCGTCACCGGTCCTGCGTACTCGAGCGAGCCGTCCGTGGGGTCCGTGCGCTCGGGGAGCAGCGCATGCAACACCTCTGGGTCCCAGTGCTGGCTCGAGCGCATCACCTGCACCGGGTCGATGACCGCCACGACCACCTTGGCGCGCAGCAGAATGTCGTACAGCTGGTTGCCGTGGTACTTCTTGGGGTATGAGCGGTGCGGAGTCGTCCTCAGTAGGTGCGCCTCGTCCACCAGCACCACGTCTGGCTGCTCGCGCTTGCCACTCTCAACCATGTTGATGAACTGCGTTGCCTTAAAGACGCACGCATCCTTCTCCGTGCTCATGAGGCCGATCTTCTTGGCAAGGTTGCGATACAGCGTGAGCTGCTGGTCTTGGTTGATCACCAAGCTCACCCTGCCGCTGCCGTGCACGCCATACCCGTCGTCACCTTGATTGGGCATTCGCAGCGCTTCGGCGAGCCTCACAAAGAGCGTGCTCAGCACGATGGACTTTCCGGTGCCCGACGCTCCCTCAATGAGGATGAGGCGATGCTCGGAGGTGGTTGGCACAAGGGTCTCTCCATGTACCGGCAGGCCGTTGATCAGCGACAGGACCGACTCGCAGATGTCGTTGACCGCTGCGGACTGCTCCTTGCCAAGCGAGTGGAAGGGCGAGACCTTGTAGAGCTCGGAGTTCCAGATGTCGTGCTCTGACGGAAAGAGGAAGGGGTTGTCGAGCGAGAGGCGCCGCCACACCTTGCTGCATACAAGGTCCTTCGTCTCGCTCATGTAGTAGCTGCGCTGGGCGTTGCCGCGGCTGTTGAGGGTGAAGACGTCGTCCAGCGACCACAGGTAGTCGATGAACTTGTTCTCGATGTCGAGGGTCATCGACTTGGTGAAGAAGGTGTCCCAGATGACGTACTGCTGCACGTCGCAGCCGTCGGCCACCGCCTGCTGAATGATGCGGTCTGCGCGCGTGCGCTGGTCGATCTCGCGCTGCACGCTCTCGAGGGAGTCCTCCTCGCCCTCCAGCGTCAGATGCCCGGACGCCATGAGATGCTGGTGCGTGCGCTTGAGGATGTTGTTGGTCTCCCCCACGTATACCACGTAGCGGCTCTTGTAACGACCGCTTTTATCTGGGCGTTTGTCCCCGAGTGCGTCTTTGAGCCAGCCCGCGCGACGCATGGCGTCATTGTTCTCAAATACCACTATGTAGACGACTGGCGACTCGGTGAGCACGCGATGATTGCGGACGCCTTCGTCGTGGGACAGGCTCTTGAGCCGTGGATGGACGTAGGGAGAGGTTGGTGCATGGCCGCCCGATGTGCTGGAGCTTCCGAGCCACGAGTGCTCGTCGTAGTCAACAACGAGCTGGTAGAAGATGTGGTCGTAGAGCTTTTCCTCGTTGAGCGCAGGGGTGCCAGTCACAAAGTGCGAGCCGTAGGGCACCTTGACAATCATGACCTTGTCATGCTGCGCGCTTGCGGGCATGCTCACTCCTTGCCTTGGACGGATGACTCATCTTAGCGCATGTGGGTTTGCGCCTGGCACAATGCTCTACAGCTCGGTGTATTTGTCCGACTTGCCGCGCGCCTTGTTCGCTGGGTACTTCCGGGAGTGTACTTCCGGGAGTTCTGCTCGAGCTTGGCGGCAATGGCCTCCACGGGATCAACGCCCAGCCTGTCGGCGAGCATCAGCGCATAGATGAGCACGTCAGCAAGCTCTGCCTCCTGCTCACCGAGCTTCTCCTTGCACCAAAGGTCGTCTCCCGACCACTGGAACGTCTCCAGTAGCTCAGCCGCCTCGAGCGAGAGCGAGATTGCAAGGTCTTTGGGGTTGTGGAACTGCAGCCAGTCGCGCTCGTCGCGAAACGCCAGAACCGCCTGCCGCACCTGTTCAAAGTCTGCCATGATGCCTCCCGTCTTCAACGGAACCATTATAGGAGTGCAGGATGAGTCGTGGGGGATGCGCACCTTCTTCTTGTCGAGGTCGAGCCACTGCGCCTAGGCGCCCGTCACGAGCCCGAATGCCCTAACCACGGTAGCCTGGGCGGCCGACATGAAGTTGGTGGATGAGAAGAACGACGAGAGCCAATCCGTCACCGCCTGGTCCTCCGAGACCACCTTCACGTCCTCGTTGAGGAGAAGGGATCCCCCACTCCTTGCAGACGCGCATGGCCTGGTGGATCGAGCGCCTATGCACCTCATAGACCCTTCCCATCCCGTCCTTGTCCCGGTAGTCATAGAAGTTCCCCGCGAGCCCCCATCCAGTCGTCCCACGACCGAATCCAAGGCTCCATGTCATCCAAGGGAAGGACAAATCCCGCCTTGCGGAGATAGTCCTTCACATGCTCCGGCACCCAGTACTCGTCCAATCCATTCAGGCCCATGTCGAGAAGCCCCTTTCGCCATCAGGTGATAAGAACGACCCCACCATCCGCCCGCGTCACAATCCCGCGTATGATGGTGGGAGGGACATGTCGACAGGGACGAGCGCATGAAGAACCTCTACCTCATAGGCGGCACGATGGGCGTGGGGAAGACGGTCACGTGCCAGGAGCTCAAGCGGGCGCTGCCGAAGGCGGTGCTGCTCGACGGAGACTGGTGCTGGGACGCAGACCCGTTCGTGGTGACGGAGGAGACCAAGGCGATGGTGATGGACAACGTCTGCCACCTGCTGGGCAACTTCCTTCGCTGCAGCGCCTATGAGAACGTCATCTTCTGCTGGGTCATGCACGAGCAGGAGATAGTGGACGACATCCTCTCGCGCCTTGACGTGTCGGGCTGCCAGGTGAGGGCGATCTCCCTGGTGTGCTCGGAGGAGGAGCTTCGCGGCCGCCTGGAGAGGGACGTAGCCGCGGGAATCCGCCGGCCCGACGTCATCCGCCGCAGCCTGGCAAGGCTGCCGCTCTACGACACCATGGGCGGCGAGAAGATCGACACCACCTACCTCACGCCCGCTGCGGTTGCAGAGCAAATCATCCTAATGCCGAGACAAGCATTGCGAATGAGAAAGGCCAACATGATGCTGGAGACCGAGCGCCTTATTCTTCGCCCGTGGGAAGAGAGCGACGCCGAAGACCTGTATCGGTATGCGAGCGATCCCGAGGTCGGGCCCATTGCCGGCTGGCCGGTCCACACGAGCGTGGAGAACAGCCGCGAGATCATCCGAGAAGTCCTGTCCGCGCCAGAGACCTACGCGGTCGTGTTGAGGGAAGAGTGGCACGCAATCGGCAGCATCGGCCTCATGCTGGGGAAGGCAAGCAACATCGGCATCCCCGACACCGAGGGCGAGATCGGCTACTGGATCGGCGTGCCCTACTGGGGGCGGGGCCTCATCCCGGAGGCCACCCGCGAGGTCATGCGCCACGGCTTCGAGGATTTGGGTCTCGCGAGGCTGTGGTGCGGCTACTTTGACGGAAACGAGAAGTCCAAGCGAGTGCAGGAGAAGTGCGGCTTCCGCTACCACCACACCGTCGAGAACGTCCCCTGCCAGATCGACGGCCTTCTGAGAACCGAGCACATCACCTGCATCACGCGGGAAGACTGGGAAGACGCCCGCGCATAAGCCGAAGAATCAGCCGACAAGGGCGAGAAGAGCCAGCGTCATCAGCACGCACGCCAGCAGCCTCAGCATTTGGAAGACGACGAGAAGAACCGTGACGACCAGGGCGAGAAGTACCGCGAGGATGAGGAATGGTGAGAAGATCCTTTCCCTGATAGGCGAGAAGAACGACCACACCATCCGCCCACGTCACAATCCCGCCCGTGCCGTAGAATTGGCCGAGCGGTAAATCGGGATTTGAAGGAGTATCACTATGTGGTTTTTATTAGCGCTTGGTTCGGCAATCTTTGCCGCACTGACATCAATATTGGCAAAGATAGGAATT
>CADCHF010000016.1 GCA_902801175.1 uncultured Coriobacteriaceae bacterium
AGCGGGCACTCGTTGATGGAGAAGTCCTCGGACGCGCCAAAGCTGATGGAGCCAGGGCCCATCTTGTAGGCAGCGCCGGCACCCTTGGTGTAGAACTCCATGAGCGTGCTGTTCACATGCAGGCCCTTGGCCTCGAAGGAGTCAACGAGCTTGTTCTCGTCGCCAGAAGCTCCCAAGAACTGAGTCATGAGGGACTGCGTAGCCGTAAGGTTCTTGACGTTCTCGGAGAAGAAGCTGAACGTGGTGCCCTCGGCAAAGGGCATCACGGCATCGTCGTTCTTGAGCAGCACGTAACCTTCGGATGCAATCTGGGTGTCGAGCGCCTTCTCGGCGTCGGCAATCTCGTCGGCGGTAAAGTCGCTCTTGTAGTAGTTAGCGTCGACATCCTTGGCGCCGTCGGGCGTGGTCCAGCTCTGGCTGTAGCCAAGCATGTTGTTGGCCATGCGCACGATCATGCCCTGACCAGGCAGAACCACGTTTACGGCAACCAATACCGCCGAAAGCACGAGTGCCAGCACGGTCTTGAGGATGGTCTTCACCACCCTTCCCACCTTACGGGCCGTAGAAATCTTCTTTGCCATCTCTGTCTCTCCCTTCCTCACCCGCCCAATGGCGGTTCCAATCTCAGGCATACCATACGATGTGGTGCGGAGCGTATAGGCATCTCGTCGAAATCGGGCAGGGAGTTGGCAGAATCGGACCACCTGCCGTGCCACAATAGATGGCGGGTCGGACATCGGGGACGGTTTCCCCTGTCCGAGCCGCCGGCGTTTTTAGGACAGGGAGAGCCGTCCTCGATGTCCGACCCGCACGTAGAAGGGCTTGCGCATGCTGCATGTTGTCATGCTTGAGGACACGCCCGAGGAGGCTGCCACGCTGCGTGGTCACCTTGAGCGATATGCTGCCGAGGAGAACCTTGAGCTCTCTGTAGCCTGGTTCAAAAGTGCGCTGGACTTTTTGGAGGACCGCCCTGCCGCCGATCTCATTTTCATGGACATCGACATGCCGGGCATCAACGGACTCGAAGCCGCCCACCAGCTGCGCGAACAGGACAGCGCCACGCCCCTCGTGTTTGTGACCAACCTGGCGCAGTACGCCGTGCGCGGCTACGAGGTAGATGCCGTCGACTTTATGGTCAAGCCCGTGAGCTACGAGAGCTTTCGCATGCGCATGGCCCGGGCGATGCGGGCGGTAGAGAGAAATGCCACGCGGTCCCTACGCGTAAAAACCCGCGATGGCCTGCAGATCTTTGCCGCCTCCGACCTGGTATACGTGGAAACTCAAGGCCATGACGTGGCTTACCATGTGGCGGGCGAACCCGAGCCGCTTGTTGTACGAGACTCCCTGCGCCGCGTGGAAGCCGAGCTTGAGGGACTCTCCTTTGTGCGGCTCTCCAGCAGCTCCCTTGCCAACATGGCCCACATCCGGCGAGTGCGCGCAGACGCCGTAACGCTCTCGGACGGAACCACGCTCTTTATGTCGCGCGCAAAGAAACGCGAGGCACAGGCTACCATTGCTGCCTATCTGGGAGGCGGCTTCTAATGGCCTGGCATTGGCTCGTGGGAATGCTCCAGCCGCTTGCCGCCGTGCTGCAGATTGGCTTTGCCATCTGGTTGGTGGTTCGCCATCAAGACCAGCGCGAGGGGTTTTTACCCAGGGCGGCTGCCCTCGGCACAACGTTGTTCCTCGCGATAGCCTTCTTCAGCTGGTATGGCATGAGTGCCCACCCCGAGTTCACCGCCAACGGCACACCTCAGCTCGCAGGGCAGTTCGTGCTCTTCAACCTCCTTTTGGGCTACTTGGTATGGACTGTGTGCCTCCTCTACGACGTACCCGTTCTCCACGCGCTCCTCTGCTGCGCCATGGGCTACACCATGCAAAACCTTGCGAGCGGCCTTGACGGACTGGCCGTTCTGCTGGGAGAACGGCTTTTGGGCATCGGAGATGGGAACGTGGCGTTTCGGGCAATTGTGAGCCTGTTGGCGACCGCCGCAGTCTACCTCCCCTGTTACCTGTTGCTGGTGCGCGCCATTGACCGCGCGGGCACCGTGCAGGTAGAGGACCGGGCAACCGTTGGGGTCTTTGTGGTGGTCATCCTGGTGGTTATTCTGTTTGACGTGTTCAACAAGGCCCTCAGCTATGGGCCGACTCCCCTGCCGCTGCTCGTGGGCTTACGAGTCGTTCATGGCGCCACCTGCATCTTTGTACTCTTTGCGCAGTACGAGATGCTCTTTGCTCAGCGACTGCGCGCGGAGGCAGCCACCACGGAGCGGCTCATGGCCGAGCAGCAACGCCAGTACGAGCTCTCACGAGAAAACATCGAAGCCATCAACATCAAATGCCACGACATTCGCCACCAGATCCGTCATCTGGGCGAGACTGGCACGGCTGTGGACGCCGCCGTGCTAGCCGACATCGCCCGCGAGGTGAGCGTCTACGATGCGACGGTGCATACGGGCAACGAGGCACTTGACACCATCCTCACCGAGAAGCGCCTGGTCTGCGAGGGCGAGGGCATCACGCTGACCTGCATGGCAGACGGACACGCACTGGACTTCTTGGCGCCGTCCGAGCTCTACTCCCTGTTTGGCAACGCGCTCGACAACGCCATCGAAGCAACGCGGCAGGCACCCGTTGGCAACCGCTCCATCTCGCTAAACGTGCGGCAAGCAGCCGGCATGGCGGTCATCCATGTGGAAAACACCTGCGTAGGCGAGGCGTCGTTTGTGGACGGGCTACCGCAGACCACCAAACTTGCGGCTGGCGGCGAGCGCGACACCGTCAACCATGGCATTGGCACCCGCTCCATGCGCGCCTTGACCGAGCGTTACGACGGACTCTTTTCCGCGGCGCAAAAGGGCGAGGTCTTTTGTCTGGACATTACGCTTCCCCTGCCTGAGTAACGCAACCCATCAGCTGTATGTCCCTTTCCTGGCATGCTAGACTGTATACACGTTTACAGTCTTAGGAGGAGAAGCATGGCAACCGTTGTTGTGTCAGGGCGCGTGGATGAGGAAGTCAAGCTCAAGGTGGATCGTGTCCTCGAACGTGCGGGCAAGACGCCTGCGGAGGTTATCAAGGACATGTGGGTCAACATCTCCATCACAGGCGAGCTTCCCACCACCCAGCAGCAAATCGACGAGTTTGAAGAGAAACGCCGGAAGTTCCATGAGTTCATTGAGCTTGTCGAGTCACTACCGCCTGCTCCCGAGTGGTTTGCGACCATGACCGATCGCGAGATGAACGACATGATTGCCGAGGACCAGATGAGGAAGTGGGGCTATGTGTAGAGTTCTCATCGACACAAGCATTCTTATGAACTCCTTGTCACCCACCAGGCCAGAGCATCAAGAAGCCAGAGAGGTCATCGATTACTGCAGCGGATGGGGCGACTTTGGCATGGTATGTGGGCTCTCGCTCAAAGACGTCTACTACCTCTCCACTAAACTCTATGGAGAGCAGAAGGCCCGTGATATCGTTCGCAAGCTCATAGACCTACTGGTCATAGCGCCGGTTGACGGGGAAGTCTGTGACATGGCGCTCAACTCGGACGAACCCGATTTTGAGGACGGTATCATTCGTGCCTGCGCGGAGCTCAACGACGCCGATGTCATCGTCACTCACGACAAGGACGCCTTTGCCCACTGCCTCATCCGCAGCATGACTGCCGCCGAATACTTGGAGATTGCTCGGGCAAGAAACAAAAGACCTCTGTTTGAACGCCATTGACACAGCCCCTACCCGCGCAACCCCGATGCGGAATTCTTCGTTCTTCTACCGTGCAGCCTGTTCTTCCGTGCAGCACTAGAACGAAGACTTTCGCATCGGAGTCGGAACGTTATTTGAAGCTGAAGTTCATGTGAACGCGGGTCTGACGGAGGTAATGAGAGGCATCCCAGTAACGGAGGCGTCAGGGCTGCAGGGCAAAGCAGGTCTCGCATGCCCGTGCGAAGTGCTCGCAGAAGCGCTCACGAGCCAGTTGCGACTCTGGAAGACTGGGTTCCAGTATGTCAAAGGCATGGTAGAGGCCTTGGTACACATCCACATCAGCAGACACACCCGCAGAGCGAAGCGCCTCAACAAAGGCAAGCGTCTCGGCATAGAAGGGCTCGTCGGTACACACAAAGGTGTAGGCCGGCGGCAATCCCGCCAGATTGGTTGCCCTCGCAGCTGCCGCATAGGGTGACACCTGCGACGATTTCACGTCTTCACGCAGGTAGAGCTTCCACGCCAGGTGATTGCGCTGCGTGTTCCAAATCTTGTTGTGGTTGTTGGCCGAGCTTGCGGTATCAAGATTGTCAATCATTGGGTAGAGCGGCATCTGATAGGACACGTTCACCTGCCCGCAATCGCGTGCCAACAGGCAGAGTGCCGCCGTGAGACCGCCTCCCGCACTCTCGCCACCCACCATGAGTTGCACCGGATTGACTCCAAGCTCAGTCGTATGATTGCGCATCCAGAGAAGCGCGGCGTAGCAATCGTGCGGGGCGGCTGGGTATGGCGCCTGCCACGAGAGTCGATACTCGGGCGAGACCACCACTGCCCCAAAGCGCACCACCAGGTCGACAGCACGGCTCATGAAGACCATTTCCTTCATGCCCGTGAGGTAGCCTCCGCCGTGAATCCAGAGCACGCCTGGCGCATCTGGGCGCGGACGCTGGGACCGCAGCACCAGCGCGGGCATCTTTCGCGCGCCAACTGGTATCTGCACATGTTGCGTTTTTAGCTTGAGCCCTCGCCCGCTCAACCGTATGTTCACGGCAGCTCTCCCCTCCTGCTCATACGATTACGGGCCCCCACCGGAGGCCCGTCTGGCTCGCACTTTTAGTTTACACGCGCAGGTTGGCCCTACTTATCGTCGGGGGCAATCCAGAACTTGAGCAGCGGGAAGCTGATGACGACGGCGAGCAGTGTGCCTGCCACGGGCACGATCACACCATTGACTGCTGTGGCCGCCACGCCTGCGCCAATGAGCAGCTGGCCCACGCGCGGCACAATGACCGAGTTCATGACGATGATGATGAGCGCCAGCACGGCGTACTTTGGCGCGGACTTGCTGAAGTCGGCCGTGCTCTTGAAGACGAACTTCATCTGCACGAAGTAGTTGACCACTTGGCTTGCCAGCTCGGCGAGAAAGACAACAGCCGTGCCCGCACCACCGGTGAGCGCCGTGCCCAGCCACGTGACCACAAAGCGCGCCACGGTGGACACGTTGGACAGGATATTGAAAAGAATGAACTCCCAGAGGGCCTGATGCTCCTCTTTCCACCGTGCAAACGACATGCAAAATCTCCTCTACAAGACATCAGGGGCAGTTCTTCTTGAGCGATTTCCGTCCAAGAGGAACCGTCCCCAATGGACGGTTTACTTACGGGATGCGTCGGCGTCCTTGAGAGCGCGCATGCTCGCGGCGTTGCGCACGGCGTTGGCAACCATTGCCACCACCCAGGGTCCAAACACCCAGAGCAGACAGAGCAGGATGCCCCAGCCAAAGCCCCAGCCGAGCACGACGGCCAGCACCAGCAGCAAGAGGCCGCCCAGGCCCCAGCCCTTGGCCTCGCGCACGATGGCGCGAACCAGACCACTGTCAGTGATGCCGCCTGTCATCTGCCCAATGGCACGCAGCGGCATGTTGTAGACGAACTCCACGTTGAGGTTGGGCGTACCCTCGGCAAGGGCCTTTCTCTCAACGACTCCGAGCGCTGCACCAATCGCCATGAGCAGAGGGCTACGGCTATGCGTGAGGTCGCGGAAGGTCATACGTTCGTCGATGGTCACCGTCGCCTCTGGCAGCGGACGGCCAAGGAGGGTTTCAAACTGCGTATCACTCACGCAGGCACCGGCAACTTGACCGGTCTTGTAGGGAGCAAGGTCGAGCCCTGCGTAGGGATCAGGCGCCCCGGTGCCAGCAAGCTCGACCTCACCGGTCAGGCGCACGTCCTCGCTTGACGCCGCAACGCGCAGCTCGTAGGTACCGCCCTCGATCTCCCACGTGTTCGTGGCCACGTTCCAGTAGCGGAAGGCAGTCTCATCGAGCGTCAGCGTCACGCTGCGAGACTCGCCCGGCTGCAGGTACACCTTGGCAAAGGCCTTGAGCTCCTGTGCGGGGCGGAACACCTCATGCTGCGGCTTGGCCACATAGAGCTGCACGACCTCGGCACCAGCAACACTGCCAGTATTAGTGAGGGTGAAGGAAACCTTGGTGCCTACGCCACGCACGGAGTCACCCTGCTCAACGCGCAGGTCAGAGTAGGCAAACGTGGTGTAGCTCAGGCCGTAGCCAAAGGGGAAGGCCACGCGCACGCCCGCCGTGTTGCAATAGCGATAGCCCACGTAGAGGCCCTCGCGATACTCGGCGGTCTTCTCAAAGCTGGGGAAGTTGCCCGCCGTGGGGTTGTCGGAGAGATGCTGGTACCAGGTCTCAGCCGTTTTGCCTGAAGGGTTGACGCGCCCCATAAGCACGTCGAGCGCAGCCGCAGCGCCAGCCTGGCCACCCAGGGCCAGATGCAGCAACGCGCGAGCGTCCACTGCCCAGTCGGTCTCGACCGACGCACCGGCGCTAAGCAGCACCACCGTGTTGGGGTTGACCGCAGCCACTGCCTTGAGGAGCGAAGTCTGGGCCTCGGAGAGGCGCATGTTCAGGCGATCGATGCCCTCGGACTCAGCCGACTCCTCAAGGCCCAGGTTGACGATAGCCACATCGGCACGGCGAGCAAGGTCCACCGCGGCCTGCTGCAGTGCATCATCAATACCGCAATCGCGTTCAAAGCCGCGCTCCACACCCACCAGCTGCAGGTCTTCCTGGCCAACAAGCTCGGCAAGCGTGCTGAGCCTGGTGCAGTTGACGAGCGACGAACCAGCTCCCTGATAGCGCGGGGTCACGACAAAGTCGCTAAGCAGGGCGACCTTGGTCCCCGGTGTCAGCGGCAGCAGGGACTGACCCCCAGCCACACCACCGCGCGCCTCGGCCTTGCCGTTCTTGAGCAGCACGATAGACTGCGCAGCAATCTCGCGAGCAAGCTCGTGATGGGCTGCCTCGTCAAAGGTCTGACCCTGTTTAGCCTCAACTGCCGCGCGCGTACGCAGCACCAGGTGGAGCGCTTCCTCCACGCGGGCATTGAGCGTTGCCTCGGAGATTCGCCCATCGAGCACAGCGGCAGCTAGCGTACGAGCCTCGTCCAGACCCGGCGCCGGCATCTCAAAGTCGGAACCAGCGTTGACACCCGCCACGTGGCTGTTGCTGCCACCCCAGTCGGTGACCACCGCGCCGCCAAAGCCCCACTCGTCACGCAGAATCTCCTGCAGCAGATGCCTGGACTCGTTGGCGTAGGTGCCATTGACCAGGTTGTAGCTGGTCATGATGGTCCAGGGGTCGCTCTCGCGGACCACGGCCTCAAAGCCCGTAAGGTAGAGTTCGCGGAGAGTTCGCTCGTCGAGGACGGAGTCGGACGCCTGGCGACGCGTCTCCTGGCTGTTGACCGCAAAGTGCTTGGGGCAGGCAGCCACGCCCTGGCTCTGGATGCCGCGCACGTAGGCAGCGGCCATCTTGCCGGCCAACAGCGGGTCCTCGGAGAAGTACTCGAAGTTGCGACCGGTCAGCGGGCTGCGCTTGATGTTGAGGCCGGGCCCCAGCACACAGCCCACACCCTGGCAGGCAGCTTCCTCGCCAAGGGCCGCACCCAGCCGCTCGCCAAGCGAGGGGTCCCAGCTCTGCGCGACGGTTGCCGCCGTGGGAAAGCATGTCGCGGGAAGCGACCCGCCAATGCCCAGGTGGTTGGCCGTCTCGGGGTCCTGGTGGCGCATGCCGTGCGGGCCATCGGAAAACTGCAGCTCGGGAATGCCGAGGCTCGGAATGGCGAACGTGCCAAAGGCGCTCGCGCCCTGCAGCAGCGCGCACTTCTCCTCGAGGGTCATCTGCGAAATGATGTCTTCGTATGCCATGGGGACACATCCTCTCATCCGATGTTTCTCGATTCTGAGAGTACGTCAGATATGCCAGCATGGCAGGCGCTTGTCGCAATCGGTCGACGCAGTGGCACGTTTGGCAACGCGATCCACTCCATGACTGTCACGCCGCTTATACGCGAGCCTCAAGCAGTGCGGTCATGTCTTTTGGAGCAAGCGCAGGCACCGTGGCCTTCTGTCTGAGCTGGCAATCCGATATGACCAGATAGTCCACATGCGCACGCTCGAAAGCAGCCAGCACAAAGTTGTCTTCGAGGTCTTCGTTGACCCCCCGCGCTGAGCTGTTGAAGGCATAATGAGAGAAGTTCACGCAAACGGAGGTGCCCATGACCAACGCGGAGGTCCTGAAGACTGTCTTGCAACAGTCGGCCATCAACTGCTGCTGCGAGCCAGAGGATTTCTTTGCCACAGAAAACATCGTACGCGTGAGCCAATCGCGCGAGGGACTACCCGCATACTTTGAAGGGCCACAAATCTGCGACCTTGTCTCGTACGGGAGCAACGTGGTTGCCTGCTGCACCGAGGAGCTCGCAGAACCGGTGGCGGCGTGGCTCGAATCTCTCGACGCCGTGCACGATGCCTTCGAAACCCCCGAGCTCTACAAGCTCAACGAGCTGCTTGCCACGGCAGATGCCCGTGCCCAGTACCAGGCGGAGTATTTTCTGCCCGATGTGGACGCAGTCTTTGGATCAAAGCACGAATGCCCGTATGAGCTGCGCGTCCTTGGACCGAAGGACTTCCGCGGCCTCTACCTCCCGGCCTGGTCCAATGCGCTCTGCGACAAGCGACCGCAGCTCGACGTCCTCGGTGTGGGCGCCTATGACGGAGATACGCTCGTGGGTCTTGCTGGTTGCTCCGCCGACTGCGCGCACATGTGGCAGATTGGCATCGACGTGCTGCCCGCCTATCGACGGCAAGGCATCGCCGCGGCACTCACCAACCGCATTGCCCGCGAGACCTTTGCTCGCGGCAAGGTTCCCTTCTACTGTGCGGCCTGGGCCAACGTAAGATCGGTACGAAACGCTCTGACCAGCGGTTTTAAGCCTGCCTGGGTCGAGCTCACCGCAAGGCCCATCGCCAAGTCGGTGTAAGGCCCGAAAGAGGCTGCCGCCAGAACGGTCCGGCGCAACAAGCCATCCCGACGGGACGGCGCGTACGCCTCTCATGCCGTTTGAGCAGGGCAAACGGACCCGTCGTCACAGCTCAAACTCGTGCCAGCTAAAGGCGTTGATGAGCCTTGTGCCGCTGGGATGCATGCGCTCGCGTTCGAGCATCGCGTAGTTGAGATGCACGTGCCCATGCAGCATCACCTTGGGATGCAGCCAATCCAAGAGTCCGTTGAAGGCGTCAAAGCCCTCGTGTGGTCCATCGGGGAGGTCACCATGCCCGCGCGGCGGCGTGTGCGTCACGAGGATGTCGATGCCACCGGTGAGGTATGTGCGCAGGCCCAGCCCCACCGCCTTGTGACGCATCTCGGCCTGGCTGTACCCCACGATGCCCCTGCGGTAATCGATCGAGCCCTCAAGCCCGGCAACGCGCAGCCCCGCGATGCGCTCCACGCGCCCGTTGAGGTCGGTCCCACCCAGGTGCGGGTCGTCCTCGTAGCCCACGTCGTGGTTGCCGCGTACATAGAGCAGCGGTGCGTTGGCCAGCGTAGCCACACAGTCGAGGTAGGACATGTCCAGGTCGCCGCACGAGATGACCAGGTCGTATCGATGCCGCGTACCGTAGTGCCCAAGGCGCTCGAGCAGCTCGTCGTCCTCCACGTCGGCAACAGCGAGGATACGCATGGCCGACTCCCTCCCCTAGTCGCTTTCGGCGTCGGTTGCAGGTGAGATGATACCCGAGGTGGCCACGTCCCCCGCCGCGGCCGGCGAAAGCTCCCAGCTCTTGGGCAGGCGGCCTACCACGTTCTCGTTCAGCCAGTGCATGGAGGCAATCTCTTCGTTTGAGAGGCGAGGCGAACCCTCCTCGCGCACCACAACGCCCTTCTGCGCAACAAGCAAGCCCTCAAAGGGATGCAGCCTGCCCTCCACGAGCGCCTGCCGCACTATCTGGACCATCCTGCGCTGCCCCGTGGCAAGCCCCTCTCCAAGCTCGAGCCTCACCACGTCTGCAGACATGCCCCACCAGTAGTTGAGTGCCTGGTCGCGATGCGCGCTCCCCTCCTTGCGCCAACGGGCGTCCTGGATGGCGCGCACGATGAGCTCGTAGTAGCGGCCCCAGTCCCACACCGGCGTGGCAACCCGCTCGGGAGCGGCGTTGCGATGCAGGCAGCAGAGGCCCCAGGGCTCGTCGGGATCGGTTGGGTTGGGATAGTCGCGGCCCGCCAGCACGTGCACGTCGTTTTCCTCGAGCTCGCGGCGCCAGTCGTAGCCCTCCGCCGATGACCACTTGAGGTGCACCGTGCAATAGGGGTCCACCATGGCCGCCCCGATGGCAAAGGCGTTAACCTCGGCCACACTGCCGAATATGGGCGAGATGGCGAGGTAGCCCACACGGTGGTTCTCGGCCATGCCAGCCGCCAGCGCGCCCATGAGGAACTTGACCTCATACATACGCGCGTAGAAGGTGCGCACCGCGCTCGATGACAGGTTGACCGAGCAGTTGATGAACGTGCAGGCTGGATAGGTCACCGCCGCGCGCCGCGTCTGCTCCATCTGGCGTGGGGACGCCGTGACAACAATGTCGGTCCCACCTTTTATGGCCTTTGCCACGGCTCGCTCAAAGCTCTCGTCAGATGCGCACCCGCACCAGGAGCTGGTTTCCACTGCGTCCCCAAGCCGCTCTTGCAGAGAGATGCGGCCCCGCTCGTGCAGGGCGGTCCATCCCGAGGTGGCGGGGTCGCGGTCGTATACAAAGGCCATGCGCAGGGGCTTTGCACGCCTGATGCCACGCGCAATGCCCTTGACCGAAGAGACCACCTTCGCGCGCGGCTCCGACGGAGCCTCAATGTAGGCGATCGCCTCGTCCTGCGCGGCCACCACGAGCTCTCCCCAGAGGCGCGCGACCCGCAGATCCATCTCACGGTCGGACACGCCAAGGGGTCCGGTGGTGGCATAGGCCTTCACGTAGAGCAAGAGCGCGTCAGCCAACGTCTGCGAGAGCATCTCGCCGCCACGTGCGCGATACGAGCGCGCGAACTGGTAGAACGTCGATGTGAGCCTGCGCACCTCGTCCTCGGGCCACGGCTCGTCGAGATTGTGCCCGAGCAGCTCTGCGAGCTGCGCGTAGGAGCCCTCTTCGGTAAAGACAAGCCCATAGATAGGCGCCACGCGGTAGAACTGCACGAACTCGTAGTAGCAGCGAATCTCCTTGTCATCTGACGGCGCGGGCATCACCCTCGTGATGCTGGCCCTGATGGTGGGCGCATCAAAGGAGCGCAGCACCGAGACGCGCTTGTTGCCCTCCTGCACGTAGAAGCGCTGCAGGTACTCGTAGACCACCACCGGGTCGCGAATGCCCTCCTCCACCTGCGCGTCATGGAGGCGGCTCCACTTGGCGGCAAACTCGGTGTCGGCATCGGCGATGGGCAGAAAGTTGCTGGAAAACACATTGGACCGCGCGTGGGTCTTGGTACCAACAACCAGTTCCATGGGAATCTCGCGCACGCCCACAGGCACCTCGCCAGCCCCATGACTGCCTCCCAGCAGGTCATCAAGGGCCGGCAGATAGGGATAGCGCCCGTGCGCAACCGCGTCAGCAACCTCGCGCCGCCCCCGCTTGCACGCCTTGCGATAGTCCTCGATCATGCCCCACGCTCCTTCCGGTGATACAAGATTTGCCACCAGACTCTACCAAAAGTTAGCCCACCGGCAGCGGAGTCCCACGCGGCACAAGAATTCTTTCATCGCCAGCCAATCACGAGCCCCGACCAAAACCCTGTCCTCACCGGACTGGTCGGGCCCGCTGCGGCCAGCCCCAGACCCGCAGGTTCCCCTCAACAGCGAAAGGGGGCTCCCCGGGCTTCCTTCCCAAACATTTCGCAGCCGCGCTCTTTGCGGCGAGGACGTTTGGGAAGGAAGCCCGGGGAGCCCCCAAACTCACAGGTAAGACAACCTACGCCGTCTCGATGCTGGCCGCATCCTGCAGGCCGAGCAGCTCCACAGCCTCTTCGCGCATCTTGTACTTTTGGATTTTGCCTGCCTCGTTCATCGGGAAGCCCGTCACGAATCGCACGTACTCGGGAACCTTCTCCTTGGCCACGCGGGCACGGCAGAATTCCTTGACCTCTTCCTCGGTGGCCGTCTCGCCCTCGTTGAGGATGATCTCGGCCAGCACGACCTCGCCGTAGACCTTGTCGGGCACGCCAATGACCTGCACGTCCTTGGTCTTGGGGAAGGTATAGAGGAAATCCTCGATCTCTTTGGGATACACGTTCTCGCCACCGCGGATGATCATGTCCTTGACGCGGCCGGTCACGCGGAAGTAGCCATCGGGTTGGCGCAGCAGGATGTCACCAGAGTGCAGCCAGCCATCGGCGTCGATGGCGGCGGCCGTCGCCTCGGGCATCTTGTAGTAGCCCTTCATGGTGTTGTAGCCACGGCTGCAGAACTCGCCCGGCTCGTTGTCACCGAGCTCCTCGCCGGTCTCGGGGTCAATAATCTTGCACTCCACGCCAAAGATGGGCAGGCCCACCGTGGCCACGCGCTGCTCGAGCGTGTCGGTCGTCTTGCTCATCGTGGTTGCCGGGCTGGCCTCGGTCTGGCCGTAGGTGATGCAGATATCGCGCATGTGCATCTTGTCCACGACCTCGCGCATCTTCTCGATGGGGCAGGGGCTGCCAGCCATGATGCCGGTGCGCATGTAGCTGAAGTCGGTCTCCTCAAAGGCCGGGTGCGTGTTCATCATGGCAATGAACATCGTGGGCACGCCGTGGAAGCAGGTGATCTTCTCGCGCGTGATGCAGGCCAGCGACTTGCGCGGGCTGAAGATGGGGATGGGGCTCATCGTGACGCCGTGGGTCATCGACGCCGTCATGGCCAGCACCATGCCAAAGCAGTGGAACATGGGCACCTGGATCATCATGCGCTCGCCGGTGGAGAGGTCCATGCAGTCGCCGATGGCCTTGCCGTTGTTGACCACGTTGTAGTGCGTGAGCATGACGCCCTTGGGGAAGCCGGTGGTGCCGGAGGTGTACTGCATGTTGCACACGTCGTGCTTGTCGATGGCAGCGCAGCGACGCTCAACCTCAGCCTGCAGGTCGGGCGTGCCAAGTGCCAGCGCCTCGCCCCAGCTGTAGCAACCGGCGTGCGGACCGTCAATGGTGACGATGTTCTTGAGGAAGGGCAGCTTGTTAGTGTGCCACGTTCCAGGCTTGGCGCCGGCGATCTGCGGAATGAGCTCGTCGATGATGTCGAGGTAGCTCGTGCCCTTGTACTCGTCAATCATGACCAGCGTATGCGTGTCGGACTGGCGCAGCAGGTACTCGAGCTCGTGGATCTTGTAGCCGGTGTTGACCGTGACCAGCACCGCGCCGATCTTGACCGCGGCCCAGAACGTGAGGTACCACTGCGGCACGTTAGATGCCCAAATGGCCACCTTGTCACCAGGCTTCACGCCCATGGCAATGAGCGAGCGGGCAAACTCGTCCACGTCGGCACGGAACTGCGGGTAGGTGCGCACATAGTACTCGCCCATAACGTCCGGGTCGGGGTTGTAGTAGCTGTCGGGCTCGGTGAAGCGGAAGGCGTACTGGCGCGGATACAGCTCGCAGATGTAGTCGAGCACCTGGGGGAAGGTGAGGTCAATCAGGTGCTCCTTGGGCCAGGGGTAGGTGCCATCGTTGGTGAGCGAGTGCTGGAGCTCGTGGACCTCGGGCACCGCCGGCGTTGCCTGCAGCGGCTCCGGAGCCTCGGGCTGAACGGTGGGAACCTCACCGCCGGCCAGGTAATCGCGCATGTAACCCAAAAACTGCGGGAAGACGATGCCCGCCTCGCCCACAGCCAGGTCGCGCGCCCAACGCGTGACCCACTCAAAGCTCATGTAACCGTCGTAGCCCGCGTCCTGCAGCGCGTCAAACATGGCGTGCAGAGGCAGGTCGCCATCGCCCATCATGCGGTACTCAAAGTGGTCTCCCACGCGCACCGAGTCCTTCACCTGGCAATAGCGCAGGTGACGCCCAAGATTGGCGACGCTCGTAACGGGATCCTCGTCAAACATGCGGTAGGGGTGGTGGAGGTCCCACAGGGCGCCAACGCTCTCCATGTTGACGGCGTCGAGCACGCGTGCCAGGCGCGCTGTGTCGGCATAGTCGGCAATGGTCTCGACCAAAATCGTCACGTCGTAGACACTGGCATAGCCACCCAGCTGGACCAGCATGTCAACAATGTCATCGTCGTCGACCACGCCCGTTGGGTTGATGTCGCTCGAAAGCAGCACGCGCACATAGGGAGTGCCCATGTCACTCGCGAGCTCGATGTAGTTCATGATCTCGGTGATGTTCTCCTCGCGGCGGCTGGCATCGGCCAAAGCGCAGGTAGACGAGAAGCAAGGAATCTCAAGACCCAGGCGCTCGAGCTGCGCACGGGTGCGTGCGCGGCGATTGGGCAGGAAGGGTGCGGTGCCAGGGGCATAGGCATGACCGGCAATGCCGCGAATCTCGATGCCGTCAAAGCCAAGGTCCTTGGCAATTGGGTAGACATCGGTCCAGGCGTAGCTCGGACAACCGAGGGTAGAGAAGGCGAGCTTCATGGGAGGTTTTTCTCCGTTCTGGTTTAGTGCCGCGGGGCGACATGTGCGGCGTTTTAGCGTAAGAGAATCGTGCTCGTGAGCACAGGCGGCCTACATGGGCCTTGCAAAAGGGGTTATGGGCGCAACCGCTTGCTTCGCGGAAGCGCCTAAAGAAGGAGGAGGGCCAGCAGGCTGTCAGCCAACACGAACGATGTCGTGGTACCAGTGGTGACGCACATGCTTCCCTCCCTCAGGTCTTTAGCCAAACGCTGACAAAGCAATTTGCTTTATACCATCTTGCAGGCGCAATGCACGCAGTTGCTGCAAGGTAGACACGAGGGCGAAACACATCGCAGCGCTCACGCTTTGCACTTCGTACGAAAGAATGGCCCAAGCTAGAGCCCACGGGTTCGATTCAATGCTTCTTGGGCATACTCATGCCGTTCTTTGCGTGAACTGGAGCGCATCAAGGGCGTGAGTTTTCACATCTATGCGAAGATAACAAGTTGTTGTCTCACGGTCGGAGTACACATGAGCACACAGATACGCAGCATTTCTGAGGTCTTTACCTCCCCCATCACCATACTGGTCGGCCACGCTGGCACCGGAAAAACAAACGCGGCGCTTGCCATCTCAAGAGCTCTCGCCGCCGAGGGCTTTGAGGTGACCCTTGCCGACCTTGACGTGGTGAACCCCTACTTTCGTTCAAGCGACTATCCGGAGCTGCTCGACGCCGCCGGCATCCGCCTGATAGCGCCGGTCCTCGCACGTACCACGCTGGACACCCCCAGCCTCACTGGCGAGCTCGACGTGGTCATAGAGCAGACGGCCGGCTCGGCCACAAAGCGACTCATCATTGACGTTGGCGGCGACGATGACGGCTCGACCACTATTGGCAGGTGGTCAAAGCGCCTTGCCGAGGCCCATGCGCAGGTGCTCTATGTGGTGAGCGCCTATCGCTCGCTCACCACCCATCCCGAGGAGGCGGCAGCCATGCTTCCCGAGATCGAGTGGCACGCGCGTCTAAAGGCCAGCGGGATCCTCAACTCGTCCAACCTGGGCGACGAGACCACGCTCGACCACATCCGTCACGGCCGCGTGTATGGCCTGCAGACGGCGGCCCTGCTCGACCTCCCGCTCGTTGCGACGGTGATCCCACAGGTTGCCGTGGCGGACCTCGATGGCGCTGGCGACGAGGCCGTTGCACACAAACGCGCCACGTTAGCACCCACATCGGTTACCGAGGCGTTAATAGACGGCTCACAAGACCATGAACCCTTGGTCTTGATGCCTAGATTGGTACGCACACCATGGGATAGTTAGCCTCTGCGGCGTTTTTGCCGTGGCCTTGGCTACTCACCCACTCGTGTAGTTTCATCGGTTCCAACGGAGAGGAAGGAATCGCGTATGGCTCGTATCATTGTCGACGACGTCCACTGCAAAGGCTGCGGCCTGTGCGTGAACGCCTGCCCCAAGGGGGTGCTCGCCCTCGACAGCGAGCGCATCACCCCTAAGGGCTACCACCCTGCGAAGCTTGTGGATCCCGATGGGTGCATCGGATGCTCCTCGTGCTTCATCACCTGTCCCGACGTTGCAATTACGGTGGTGAAATAGATGGCTGACAACACCAAGGCCGCCGAAGAGCGCGTGCTCATGAAGGGCAACGAAGTGCTGGCCGAGGCCGCAATGCGCGCCGGCTGCCGCTTCTTCTTTGGCTACCCCATCACACCGCAGACCGAGCTCGCAGCCTACATGGCCAAGAAGCTCCCGCTCATTGGCGGCACCTTCCTGCAGGCCGAGAGCGAGGTCGCGGCAATCAACATGGTCTATGGCGCCGGAGCCGCAGGCGGACGCGTCATGACCAGCTCCAGCTCTCCCGGTGTCTCGCTCAAGAGCGAGGGCGCCTCTTACATGGCCGGCGCTGACGTCCCGGGCGTCATCGTCAACGTCATGCGTGGTGGCCCGGGCCTGGGCGGCATCCAGCCGAGCCAGTCCGACTACTTCCAGGCGACGCGTGCGCTCGGTCACGGCGACTACTTCATGCCGGTGCTGGCCCCCTCCACCGTTCAGGAGATGGCCGACCTCATCTACGAGGCCTTTGACCTTGCCGACACCTATCGCACCCCCACGATGATTCTTGCCGACGGCATGATTGGCCAGATGATGGAGCCCGTCACCCTGCCGCCCGAGCGCGACCTGAGCTCGCTTCCCGCCAAGCCGTGGGCAACCGCTGGCCACAAGGGCGAGCGTGCGCACAACGTCATCAACTCGCTGTACCTCTCGCCCGAGAAGCTCGAGGACACCAACCGCGAGCGCTTTGAGCGCTACGAGGAGATCAAGGCCACCCAGCAGCGTCAGGAGCTCATGATGTGCGACGACGCCGAGATCGTGGTCGTGGCCTTTGGCGCCGCAAGCCGCATTGCCCGCACCGCCGTCCGCGACGCCCGCGCCAAGGGCATCAAGGCTGGCCTGCTGCGTCCGATCACCCTCTGGCCCTATCCCGTCAACGCAATTGACCAGGTCATCGAGAACGGTGCAAAGAAGTTCCTGTCCGTCGAGCTCAACATGGGCCAGATGGTCGAGGACGTGCGCCTGGCCGTGAACGGCCGCGCGAGCGTCGACTTCTACGGCCGCACCGGTGGCGTGCTGCCCACGCCCGAGGAGGTCCTCGAGCAGATCGTGGCCCTCGCCGAGGATCGCCCGGTGGCACCGTCTGCTGGCGCCAAGGTCGTTGCCTCGGTGCTGCCCGCCCCCATCGACCGCAAGAGCACCTATGAAAGGGGTGAGTAAGCATGGCAAACCCCATCACGCTGCCCGACTATCAGGTCGAGCGCATTGGATCCCAGATTGCTGAGGGCGAGACGATCAAGAGCGCTCGTCCCCATGCCCTCTCCGACGCCATCTTCAACTACTGCCCTGGCTGCACCCACGGCATCGTCAACCGTCTTGTTGCCGAGGTCATTGACGAGCTGGGCATTGAGGGCAAGACCGTAGGCATCGCCCCCGTTGGCTGCTCGGTCATGTGCTATGACTTCTTTAACTGCGACATGATTGAGGCCGCGCACGGCCGCGCTCCCGCGGTTGCAACCGGTGTCAAGCGCGTGCATCCCGACAACGTTGTCTTTGCCTACCAGGGCGACGGCGACCTTGCCTCCATCGGCACCGCCGAGACCGTGCACGCCGCCACCCGTGGCGAGAAGATCACCGTCATCTTCATCAACAACGCCATCTATGGCATGACCGGTGGTCAGATGGCCCCCACGTCGCTGCCCAACCAGGTCACCCAGACCTCGCCGTATGGCCGCGACGTGAGCAAGGCCGGCTACCCGGTGCGCATCTCTGAGCTGCTCTCCACGCTCGACGGCGTTGCCTATGTTGAGCGCGTGACCTGCGACAGCCGCCAGCACATCATCCAGGCAAAGAAAGCCATCAAGAAGGCCTTCCAGACCCAGATCGACGGCCTTGGCTACTCCCTCGTTGAGGTTGTGGCCACCTGCCCGACCAACTGGGGCATGACGCCGCTTGACGCCTTCCAGTGGCTGCGCGACAACATGCTGCCCTACTACCCGCTTGGCGTGTACAAGGACGTTGTGGCCGACGGCTATGCCAACGCCGCCGAGGCCGCACTCGAGCGCGCCAAGGACTGCCCCATCGCTCAGCAGAAGAAGGAGGACTAGCCATGGCAGAGGACTTCAACCACGAGCTGCTCTGCGTGCTCTCTGGCTTTGGTGGTCAGGGCCTGCTCTTTGCTGGCAAGGTCATGGCCTACACCGGCCTTCTTGACGGCCGTCACGTGAGCTGGATGCCCAGCTACGGCCCCGAGATGCGCGGCGGCACCGCCAACTGCAGCGTAAGCCTGTCCGACGATGCCATTGGCACGCCGTTCATCACCAAGCCCACGGCCGTTATCGCCATGAACCAGCCTTCGGTTGAGAAGTTTGGCCCCACCGTTGTGCCTGGTGGCACCATCATCATTGACTCCACGCTGGCCATGAACGGCGCCGAGGGCGTTGACATTGCCGACGGCGTGAACGTTGTCACCTTTAAGGCCACCGAGATGGCAGAGGAGGCCGGCCTCAAGGGTCTCGCCAACATCATCTGCCTGGGCAAGCTTTGGGCCGAGACGCACTTCTGCGATCGCGAGACGCTCGACGCGGCGCTCCGCAAGAACGTGCCGCCCAAGCGCGCGCACCTGCTTGAGCCCAACCTCAAGGCCCTGCAGATGGGCATTGACCTGTAGGCAAAAGCGCATAGCAACAGCCAGCGGCCCCGCAGCTCACATGAGTTGCGGGGCCGCGTTTGTGTGTCGCGGGGACGTTCAACCTGCATGGGAGCGTGTCAGGGAGACGTATAATTTGACACACTCAGTCAAGCCGCAAAAACAAGTTGACTCTTCGAGAGTGGCCGACACCAGGTCGAACGAGTTTCCGAGTGTGTCAAAGTGTACGGGCCCCTTGGCACACCCGCTTGCAGGTTCGCCTCATGACACGCCCCCAGGTTCGAGTGAACCTGGGGGCGCTCGGCTTGGCAAATTGGATGTTCCGATGCTATTAGATTAGGCCGTCCTTCTTGTCGCCCTTGTCGGCCTCGGCTCGCGCGGCGGCCTCATCGCGCTTGCGAATGGCCACGCGGCGAATCTTGCCGTTCACGGTCTTGGGCAGTTCGGGCACGTAGTCAATGATGCGCGGATACTTGTAAGGAGCCGTCTCGCGCTTGACGTAGGTCTGCAGCTCGCGAGTCAGCTCGGGCGTGCCCTCGTAGCCCTCGTGCAGCACGACCGTGGCCTTGACGGCCTTTCCGCGGATGGGGTCGGGAACGCCGGTGACCGCACACTCGCGCACGGCGGGATGCTGCAGCATGACGCTTTCGATCTCGGTCGGCCCAATGCGGTAGCCGGAGCTCTTGATGACGTCGTCGTTGCGGCCCACATACCACAGGTAGTCGTCCTCGTCGCGCCATGCGGTGTCGCCGGTGTGATACCAGCCGTCGTGGATGGCCTCGGCGGTCTTCTCGGGGTTGCGATAATAACCCATCATGATGCCCGCAGGAGGATTCTCCTCGTCATAGCGGATGCAGATCTCGCCCGTCTCGCCGTCCTCGCAAAGGGTGTCGTCGTCACGCAGCACGCGGATGTCATAGAGCGGCACGATCTTGCCCATGGAGCCGGGCTTGGGGCGGGCGTTGTTGAGGTTGGCAATCGTGAGCGGCGTCTCGGTCTGGCCAAATCCCTCATAGATGGTGAGCCCGGTGTGCTCGCGCCAGAAGTCGTAGAGGTCGGGGTTGAGCGCCTCGCCCGCGGTGGTGCAGTACTTGAGCTGCGACAGGTCGTGAGCGTCAACGTTGCTCTGCATCATGAGGCGGTACATTGTGGGCGGGCAGCAAAGCGTGCTCACGTGGTACTTGCTCACCATGTTGAGGATCTCGTCGCCACTAAAGCGGTCGAAGTCATAGGTAAAGACGCACGACTCCATGGTCCACGCGCCATAGAACTTGCCCCACACGGCCTTGCCCCAGCCAGTGTCGGCAATGGTGAAGTGCAGGCCACCGTCGCCAATCACGTTGTGCCAGAGCTTTGCGGTGATGGTGTGCGCCAGCGCATAGGTGCCGTTGTGCAGGACCATCTTGGGGTTGCCCGAGGTACCGCTCGAGAAGTACATGATCATGGGCTCGTCGACCGTGATGGGCACGCGACCCCAGAAGTCACTGGCCGCTCGCACGCCACTGTTGAAGTCGACCCAGCCCTCGCGGTGGCTGGTCAGCTCACAGATGTGCTCAGGACCAGAGAGCATGCGATGGCGGCTGGGCTCAAAGCCCGGCTCGCTCACGGCAAGGCCAGCACCGCCCGCTGCCACGAGAATCTTCTTCTCGAGGTCTGGGCAATTGGGGGCGACGGCGTCCACAACGTCGGCGATTGCGCCGGCATCGGTGCAGATGACTACCTTGCACGAAGCAGCATTTAGACGGTACTCAAGATCGTGCTCGCGCAGCATGAAGGTGGCAGGCACCAAGACCGCACCAATCTTGTGCAGGGCCAGTGCCGTTATCCAAAACTGGTAGTGGCGGCGCAGGATGACAAGCACCATGTCGCCCTTGCGAACACCCTGTGAAACGAGGAAGTTTGCGCACTTGTCGCTCCAGAACTTCATCTCGCCAAAGCTAAAGCGGTGCTCCTCCCCCTCTGGGTTGCACCACACCATTGCCGGACGGTCGGCATCGTTTTTGGCAATGTCATCAACAACGTCGTAGGCCCAGTTGAAGTCCTTGTCATAGTGAAGCGAGATGTGCATGATCTCGCCGTTGAGGTTGCGGCTCTCAGAAATATACTTCTCGTTGATATAACGCATAGTTAATCTGTTCCTTTGCAAAGAGAATCGTCAGCACTCAGGCGCGGCACACCACGCCAGCGCGACGCTGTGGTCGTTGGTCTGAGTTAACGGCACCGTCCGCAAGAAGGCGGGCGATGCCTAGATAATCTCTTTGCGATCAGGGTCAAAGACAACTGCGAGGATCTGCGCGTCTTCACCATCGATGGCAATCATGCCATGGCCGCGACCCGAGTCATAGAACAGGGTGTCGCCAGCAGATACCTCTTCAAAGCGGTCCTCGCGTACCCCCTCAAAGCGGAAGCGCAGGCGCCCCTTGAGCACCATGTCAAACTCTTGGCCCTTGTGATAGGAAAGGTGAATGGGCTCGTTTTGGCTCTGGGGCTGGAAGGGAACGTCAACCAGGAAGGGCTCGCCGAGGCGGTTCTTGAAGTGCGGAGCCTTGTGCAGGTAATGGAAGTCGCTGTGGCGCTCGAGGATGAGGCCCTCGCCGCTACGAACGATCTCGTAATGACTCAGGCGCGGGCTCTCGCCGGTAAGCAGCTCGACGACGTCGACGCCAAACTTCTTTGCGCACTTGTACACAAAGGTAAAGGTAAGGTCCATGTCGCCACTCTCGCGAGCAGCGTACTCCTCTGCCGAGCGACCGGTAGCCTCGGCCATCTCCTCAATCGAGAACTCGTTGTCCTCGCGGAGGGAGCGGATACGATTGGCTACGTCACGACGGTTCTGCAGGTTGGCAGGTTCCATGGATGAGACCTTTCCTCATGTAATGCGTTTGACCTACTCTAGCACGTGTGCCGTTCGTTAGCGCGCTTTACGTTGCGAGTTGTAACATGCGGTACGCAGACGCTTCATAAAGATGATAATCTGCGTACTCGCGCTTAAATCTCATTAATTTAAGAGCTTCACTAATGTGAACGGGAGCCACAGCAGCAAACCTGCCGCGACTCCCTTCACCACTTGCTCAACCAAGTGTGGCTACAGCCTTGTGCCAAAGATTCCACGGGCGATCTTCTTGCCCGTGCGCTTGCCAAAGACCGGCGAGAGGAGGGTGCCCGCCACGTCGGTCATGGCCTTCTGGCGCTCCCTGCGACGCTGCTCCTCGGCACGCAGGCGCTCGCGCTCAATGCGCGCCGCCTCTTGCTCCTGACGCTTGCGGGCCGCCTCGGCCTCGCGCTCCAGCTGCCTGCGGCGGCGCTCCGCCTCGCGCTCTGCCTCGCGCGCCTGTCGCTCGGCCTCCTTCTGCCGCTCCTTCTCAAAGGCCGCACGCTCCTTTTCAAAGGCAGCACGCTCGGCTGCAAGCTGGGCATTTGCAGCCTCGACCTCGCGAGCCTCGCTGATCATCTCGTAGGCAGACACGCGGTCAACGGTCTCGCCGTACTTCTCCTGTAGCTCGGACTGGCCCTCGATCACCCACGCGATGACATCCTCGTCCGCAGCAGCCATGCGACATGCCGGGAAGAGCACACGTGCACGCTGTGCAATGCTCGGACGACCCTCGTCGTCCAAGAAGCTCACCAGGGCCTCCCCCGTCCCAAGGTCCTGCAGGGCCGCCACCTCGTCAAAGCCGGGGTTGTCACGGAAGCTCTCAGCCGCGGCCTTGACCGCCTTCATCTCTGCTGGAGTGTAGGCGCGCAGGCCGTGCTGAACGCGGTTGTTGAGCTGCGCCAGCACCTCGGAGGGCACATCCGAGGGCGACTGGGTGATGAAGTACACGCCTACGCCCTTGGAACGAATGAGCTTGACGACCTGCACGATCTTGTCGGTGAGCTGCTTGGGCATGTCATCAAAGAGCAGGTGCGCCTCGTCAAAGAAGAACACGAACTTGGGCTTGTCGAGGTCGCCCACCTCGGGCAGCACCTCAAAGAGCGAGGAGAGCATCCACAGCAGGAACATGGCGTAGATCTGCGGCATCTGGATGAGCTTGGCAGCGTTGAGGATGTTGACGTACCCACGGCCATCGGAGGCGCAGGCAAACCAGTCGGTGAGGTCAAGCGCCGGCTCACCAAAGAAGATGTCGCCACCCTGGTCCTCGACCGCAAGCAGCGCACGCTGGATGGCGCCAACCGACTGGCTAGAGACGCGGCCATAGGTGGTCTCGTACTCCTTGGCATGCTCTGCCACGTAGGCGAGCATGGAGCGAAGGTCCTTGAGGTCAAGCAGGAGCATGCCCTGGTCGTCTGCCACGCGGAACACCACGTTGAGCACGCCCTGCTGCACGTCAGTAAGGCCCAGGAGTCGGCTGAGGAGCACCGGACCCATGTCGGAGATGGTGATGCGCACCGGGCATCCACCTTCGCCGAGCATGTCCCAAATGCGGCAAGGCGCGCCGGTAAAGCGAACCTCCTCCTCGGCAAGGCCAAAGTATCCCAAGCGCTTGCGCAGACCGTCGCTCATAGCACCTGCCTGCGCCATGCCAGTGACGTCTCCCTTGACGTCGGCCATAAACACGGGAACGCCCGCCTCGGAGAAGCCCTCTGCCAGCACCTTGAGCGTCACGGTCTTGCCTGTGCCCGTAGCTCCCGCAATGAGGCCATGGCGATTGGCCTGGTTGAGCAGCAGGCAGCAGGGAACCTCGCCCTGGGCTACCCAGATCTTGTCGTTGATGAGCATGGCAGAACCTCCCCCGTCGACGCGTACCGCTCCCCATTGTGCCACACCCGCGGGGCAGGCAGCGCACCAGCTCCATAGGCGTTGGGGAGGCTCGCACCAGAAAGGCGCCCCGCATGTGCGAGGCGCCTGTGACTACGCTTTACTTTGGCTAGTGCGGCCATAATGTCAGCGCCGCTATCGCTCCAGCCAATAACGCAAGTCTTCGGGCTGCTGCGCGTAGTCGCTAAGCTCCTCAAAGTAGGTATAGCTGTACGTGCCCTTGGAGCTGTGGTCATCGTCCTCGACTTGCATCGTGGCCCTGTTTCCATTCTCGTCGTACGTATAGGAGTAGATCGTCGTGTCGCCGTTAGACGCGGTGTACGTCTCCTTGGTACTGTTGCCGTTCTTGTCGTAGGTGTACTCGCTCTTCTCGACCGTGCCATCATAGTAGGTATATACAGATGAGAGCATGTTGCCCTGCTCGTCGTAGGTCATCTCCTGCACGCAGTAAGGGCCTTCGTAGGTTTGCGGATCGCCAGCAACAAGATCGTAGTCATCGTTGTACGCATAGACGGTTGCCTGAATGCTCCCATCAGGCATGATGACCTCTTCGATATTGGTGGAGTTGGACCACCGCTCGTTGACATGCTTGCCATCGCCCTCAATGGTGGTCGTGATCTTGGTCACAAAGCCGTCTTCGTTCTTCTCGTTGGTGTAGGTCCTCGTCTCGGTTCCCTGGCTATCGTCGTCGTAGGTATAGCTGTGGACGGCGCTCACCATGTTGCCGAACTCATCAAAGAGAATCTCGGTGTCATGCTGCTTGCTGTGCTCCTCGCCGGTGTTCGAAATAGTTTGATGGGTCATTACACCCGAGTCGTCATACTCAACCACCGACTTGCTGGTAACCTTTAGCTCCTCGCTGTCCTTGCTATAGGTGGTGTACGTGCTGGTCTCACCCCTGGTGGCAATCTCGCCGTCCTCGTTATAGGAGAACGTGAAGCTGCTCTCGTTCTCGTCCGTCAACGAGACCTCGGTCACGCGACCAGCATCATCGTACTTGTAGGAATACTCGACCTCGGTCGTCTCGGTGTTCTCGTCCTTGTTTGTCCCACCCAAGCCATCGGGATATTCGTACACGCTCGTCGAGGTCTTCTCCGACTTGATTGGCCAGCCGTTCTCGTCGCGCTCGAAGGTGATTGTCTCCTCGTTGGTATCGGTCCTCTCGCCAAAGCTGTTGGCGTACTTCCTGATCTTCTTGGTGATGTTGCCCTTTTCATCGAGCTCATAGGTTGTAGTCGTGGTGCTCGTGCCTTCGGACACCTCGGTGTTGCCCTCTGTATCTGTCGTGGTGAAGGTGGTCGTGCTCTCTACGGCCTCTTCGCTCCTACGCCAGTGCATAGCCTCCTCGGCCTTTGCCTTGTCAGCCTCGCGCTTGAGGGTGGCTGCGTCCTTGGTCTCGGCCTCCTCCTCGGTCGTAGCGGCGTCGTCGGCCGCCTCCTCGGTCGCAGCGTCATCTTCGGCCGGCGCCTCGGCAGAGGGAGCAGAGCCACCGCAGCCCGCAAGCGCGAGCACCGTCGCAAACGCCACGATTGTGGATCCGCTCAAGATCTTTCTAAGGTCTCTCATGTGTTCCTCCTCGCATAACCTGACGCATTGACCTGTTAAATAGGTGCTTTAATCCTAGGTGCAGCGTTGGTGCGCAGCGCTTGGCAATCTGGCAATAGCAAGGCACCTTCGGTAATGGTCCCCAGCGGGGATATCAGAGCGCGTCGTCTGCCGCAAAAGACCTCTCTCCCGCATCCTCGCTCGCACTGTCATCAAGAGGTGATTCCTCTGCCGGCGCTTCCTCATCCACAGCTGCCGCCTCTGTTGGAGCGTCCTCGGGCACGGCTTCCTGCGCCGGCGCCTCCTCAGTAAGCGTCTCCTCCCCCGCCGCAACCGGCTTAGCGAGCGCGTCAAGAACGCGCTTCTCACGGGCACTTGCCTTCTCAGCGAGCTCTGGGCGCACGCTCTCGAGCACAGAGACGCCAATGCCCATGAGCGATGCGATGCCAAGGATGCCCACAAACAGGCAAAAGACCTGCAGCAAGTCAACAGGCAACGCATCGGCTGCAATTGGGTTGTCGTTTGCCAAGTTGATCGCGAAGGCCACAGCGGAGCGCACGGGGCCTTCGAGCAGCTTTGTGCAGCCCTCCATGATGGGCAGTGCCCCATGCGCCATAAACGCGAGAGGACCGCTCCCGCATATTGCCACAAGCCTGTCGGTCATGGTCGACGGGGGAAGCGTTGTAGCATCGACCGCTGTTAGGGACCATGCGGCAGCACCAACCAAGAGCGGCAAAAGGAGACAGCTCAGGCCCTTGGGCGAATGCAGCCTACCCGCAACGGCGAGGGCAATGTAGGCCGCTGTGGCACCAGCGAGCGCCAGCAGTGCACCCGCGCCGGACAGCGCTCCAGCCACTGCTAGGGGCACAACGCCAGCCACCGTGAGCACGGCGCTCGCAAGCTCGTCAGAGCGAGCCTCTGGCCAGCGCCTTAGCAGCAAGGCCTCCTTGCACAGCGACCACAGCGAAAAGACGACGGCAATCGCAATCGACGCGAGATAGAAGTAACCGAGCAAGGTCCGAGCGGTCTGCTCGTCCATGGAACCTGTCGCATATTGCCGCGCGACAATCCACGAGGCGCCTATCGCACAGAGCGCGAGAGACATGGTCCAGCCCACTCCACGGCGAAGGACCACGTTGAGCGTAGTAACGATGGAAATCAATGAGAAGATGACGATCGCCTCACCAGCAGACCCTGTGGTCTCCAAGGCAACAAGATCTCCCTGGCCAATCCGCCAAAGCAGCGCCGTCCAGCCATATACAAGCAACGGTCCGGTCGCTATCGTCCCAAAGAGCCCCATCACGTGGCACACGCTCATGACACACAGGACGAGCATGACAGGCGTCGCCAGGCTAGCAAGCCCCTCAAGCGGAATGGCCCGCAGCACAACCGCCAGAGGCAGCCACACCAGAAGCAGGTCCATAGCCGAGCCCTTGGGGAGAAGCTCCATCCTTCCGTCGTCCTCAAAGACCTTCCACCAGAGTCCTTTGCGCACGGGACGCTTGATTCGGTCGGTAAGGTTGCGGATCGAGGCCTCGCTCACATGCACGTCCTCAAAGCAAGGCACAGAGCCGCTCAGCTGCTCGTCCCAGTGGTACCAGACACGCTTGCCGATTCTCTCGACCACCGGCAAGCCCAAGGCTAGGCGCAGCTCTCGGGACAAAAGCCTCTTTTGGGACCCAGCGCGACGACCGATGGTGCCGTCTCTCTTCTCTACCAGGACGTAGGACTCTGCTGGCACGTTGGCAGGCTTCTCCTCTTTGCCCCGCTTGAACAGCTTGCTCAGGGGACCTCCCGCCATCCAGCCCGGCATCAGTTGGGGCTCCTGCAGCTCTTCGCCGCTCGCGACAGCTGCCGTCACGGGCGTCTCAAGCGCTCCGTCAGGCTGAGCGGATGCCTCAACGGACTCCTCCTCCGCCTTGGCAGGCTCCTTGCGGTTTGCGGCATACTCCCTAAGGTCCGCCACGCCCACGATGGTGCCCATGACAACGCTTGCCAAGAAGCTCAGCGCGTAGAGCCCAAGCAGATACAGAATCAAGGCGTCATTGGGAATGGTGGCGCCCACCTTTTGTAGCGGTAAAACCAGCAGCGGACCAAGGATCTTGGCCGCGCCCTCAAGCAGGGGCATGATGCAGACGGCCATCGCGCCACCAAGAGGGCCGTCATGCAAGGCCCCAAGCAGAGCTGCTCCCGGCCCCCAAGGTGGCAGGGTGTCAAGCGGGGCTTTGGCGATAACGGCAAGAGTGGCCAACACGACAAGCGGCACGAGCGTCCAACACACCCGCTCGATACCCCTTAGCCGCGCAAAGACCGCCATAGCCGCATAGAGGCAAAGCGTAACCAGCATGCCCAGCACCGGGTTTACCCGCGCCAGCAGCGACCCCACAAGAGGCGGGACAAAACCCGCCGCAAACAGCAGCGTATTGCCCTTGAGCTGCCTTTTGACCTCGGTCTTATCCTCCTTGCTCCGCACGGCGGAAACAAGCGTGATGACAAGGATAATGGCTGCAACCGCCACCGTTACCCATAGGCTGCCCACTATCCACTTGTCAATGAGGTGCCCCGTCTGGAGGGCGCTCTCGTTATCCGGGCCACCAAGTCTCAACAGCGTGTAGGATCCCCCAGAGAGGAGGAGGTAGAAGAGTCCCTCGACCATCACGAGGACGAGCAGATATGCACGCACTTGCGGTGCCCCTACAAGAAGGACAACCAACACCATGGCGAACTCAAGCCCCTCAAGCGCCGCAACATGACTCATAGGGTTCACGCCATAGACAATCAGCCAGTCGAGGCAAAACCACGCATAGGACATGATGGGCGCCAGCACTGCCATGCCCACCACACCCGTCACGTAGGTCATGAAGACGTAGAGCCCTCCAAGGGCGATGGGTACGGCCAGCTGAGGCAGCGCATACTGTCCGAGTACGACAACCAGTGCATAGAGGGCAAACAGGTAGCCAACCGTCCACAGGCCGCCCATCGAGTTCTTACGAAAGAGCAGATAGGGCTCATATGGATCAGAATACGTCTTCCACCACATCGTGTACCTTCTTACAATATTAAGTTTATCGTTAAGTTTTTAATGTCTTAAGGCATACACATATTAGCGGCCCTTGAATCAGGCAAACCTGCGATTGGCACAGCCGTAACTTTTCGGGAACGGGAGCGCGGACACTTTGATACGCCCCTTGTGAGACTCGCCTCCACCCGTAAGGTGTGTCAATGTAGCCGAATAAAAAGGCACCCCGCTTGCGCAGGGTGCCTCTGGTAACGCTCTATGTGGTGCGACCGACGCTAGTCCTCGTCGATACCGCTCACCTGAGAGAGAAGGTCATGCAGGCTGCCGAGATCCTCGTTGATGATCTGAGGATCGTTGGTGACGTCCATGCTGCCACCAATCAGCTCGTCCTCAAAGTTGTGCTTGAGCGGGGCGGCCGTGCCGAGCATGATGTCGCTGTCCGCGTCGGGCGAGAACACCATGTTGAGCAGCTGGCTCAGGTCCTCGCTGTCGGCCTCGTCCTCGTCGGGCTCGAGGATGAACAGCAGGTTGCGAGCCTCAAGGCCGTCACGCAGCTCCTCGATGGCCTTGGCGCCAATGCCGTCGATGCGCAGCAGGTCGTCCTCGGTCTTGCCCACAAGGTCGCCAACGGTCTCGATGCCAACCTCACCAAACTTGTTGGTCCAGCGCTGCGACACGCCAAGGTCGTCAAAGAGGTACAGCTTGGCATCCTCGCTGGAAAGTGTGCGACCGTTCTTGGAGTACACGCCGCCAAAGCCGTAGTCGTCGCCAATCCAGTCGAGCTGCTTGGGCATGTCCTCCTCGATGCCCTTGAGCTCGTCGGGAGCCCACTCGGGCAGGTTCTTGGCCTGCGGGGAGGTGGGGCCGTCGATGACCTTGCCGTGGTAGGTAAGGCTCACGTCTGCGTAGGGCTTGAGGCCGGTACCAGCCGGAATCTTCTTGCCCACGATGACGTTGCTCTTGAGGTCGAGCAGGTGGTCGACCTCGCCCTCGATGGCGGACTCGGTAAGCACGCCAGCGGTGCGGATGAACGATGCGCTGGAGAGCCAGGAGTCAATGGAGCTTGCCACCTTGAGGGTACCAAGGATGACCGGCTCGGCCTCGGGAGGCGTGCCGCCAGCAAGCGTGATGTTGCGGACGGTGTCGGCAAACACATAGCGGTCGACATACTGACCAAGCAGGTAGGTCGAGTCGCCGGGGTTGGTCACCTGGACGCGACGCAGCATCTGACGGGCAATGACCTCGATGTGCTTGTCGTTAAGGTCGACGCCCTGAGAGGTGTAGACGTCCTTGACCGACTCGACGAAGGTGTGCATCGTCGACTCGATGTCGGTGAGCCTGCGGAGCTTGCGGAAGTTGACGAAGCCGCGGGTGATCTGCTCGCCGGCACGGACGTAAATCTCGTCGCCAGCGTTGATCTGGTCCTGAATGTTGGGCATGAAGCCAACGGATGCGGGAACGCGCCACTCCTCGAGGATGCGGGTTTTGTCATCGGGGTCAAGGATGCGCAGGAGGTAGCCAGCCTGCTCAGCGGTGATCGTAAGGACACCACTGAACGGGGCAAGGTCAGCCTCGCGACCAAGGATCTTCTCGTTGACGTTGCCAACGACGTCGAACATACGGGCAACCGTGGGGAGGCCCTGCGTGATGTCGTCGGCGCCTGCAACGCCGCCGGAGTGAATGGTACGCATCGTAAGCTGCGTGCCCGGCTCGCCGATCGACTGAGCGGCGATGATGCCCACTGCCGTGCCAATGTTGACGGGACGACGCGTGGAAAGATCCCAGCCGTAGCACTTCTGGCAGACGCCATAAGCGGACTTGCAGGTAAGCAGAGCCCTGAGCTGGACCTTCTTGATGCCAGCGGCAACCAGAGCCTCAAGGTCGGCAGCAGACTCGATGTAGCCACCAGCGGGGATGATGACCTCGCCGTCGGGGCTCACGATGTCCTCGAGTGCGCAGCGGCCGATGAGGTCGGTGTCGACGCTCTTCTCGCCCGGCTTGATGAGCGGGTAGGTCACGCCCTCGTCGGTACCGCAGTCCTCCTCGCGCACGATGACGTCCTGAGCGACGTCGACGAGACGACGGGTGAGGTAACCGGAGTCGGAGGTGTGGCTTGCCGTGTCAACCAGACCCTTACGAGCGCCGTAGGTGGAGATGAAGTACTCCAGCGGCTCAAGGCCCTCGCGGAAGTTAGCCTTAATGGGAAGGTCGATGGTCTCACCGGACATGTCGGCCATAAGGCCACGCATGCCAGCGAGCTGACGCAGCTGGGTCTTGGAGCCTCGAGCGCCGGAGTCAGCCATCATGAAGATGGGGTTGTCCTCGTCGAAGCCGTCAAGCATCTCGGAGCCAAGCACGTCGGTGCAGTTCTGCCACACCTTAACGACCTCGACGTGACGCTCGTTCTCGGTCAGCGAGCCCATCTCGTAGTTGTCGTTGATGCGGTTGACCATGTTCTGGGCGCGCTCGAGCAGCTCCTTCTTGTCGGAAGGAATGACAGCGTCCCAAACGGAGACCGTCAGGCCGGCACGGGTTGCGTAGTGGAAGCCGGTCTCCTTGATGGCGTCAAGGATCGGCTCGACGGCAGCGGTGCTGTAGCGGTCGCAGCAGTCGTTGACCAGCTTGCCCACATCGCCCTTGTCCATCTTGTAGTTGATGAAGGGATAGTCGGCAGGCAGGCACTGACGGTTGAAGATCACGCGGCCAATGGTGGTCTCAAAACGTGCGGGGCCATCGGTGACGTCGAGGTCGGTCGGCTCAACCTTAGAGACGACCTTGGTCTTGGTCTCACCGGTCTTCTCGTCGACCTCAACCTTCTCCTGGGAGACACGGTTGAGCACGCGGAAGTACTTGTGGCCATCGCGCTCGATGTTGGCATCATCGGTACCCACGCGCACGATGATCTTGGCCTGAATCTCGATGTCGTTACGGCAGTCGTAGGCGTTCATCGCGTCTGCGAAGCTTGCAAACACACGACCCTCGCCAGCAAGGCCGGCCTTCTCGGTGGTCAGGAAGTAGGTACCAAAGACCATGTCCTGAGAAGGAACGGTGAGCACCTTGCCCGATGCGGGCGAGCGCAGGTTGTTGCTCGAGAGCATGAGGACGCGAGCCTCGGTCTGTGCCTGGGTGGACAGCGGCACGTGAACCGACATCTGGTCGCCGTCGAAGTCTGCGTTGAAGGGAGCGCACACCAGCGGATGCAGGTGGATGGCCTTGCCCTCAACGAGGACCGGCTCAAAGGCCTGGATGGACAGGCGGTGCAGCGTAGGTGCGCGGTTGAGCAGCACCAGACGGTTCTGAATGACCTCTTCGAGGACGTCCCAAACTGCCGGCGCGCTGCGCTCGATGGCACGCTTGGCACCCTTGATGTTCTCGACCTTGCCAAGCTCCACAAGACGACGCATCACGAACGGCTTAAAGAGCTCGAGCGCCATCGTGGAGGGCAGGCCACACTGGTGCAGCTTGAGGTGCGGGTCGACGACGATGACCGAACGGCCAGAGTAGTCGACGCGCTTGCCCAGCAGGTTCTGACGGAAGCGGCCCTGCTTGCCCTTGAGGGCCTCGGCGAGGGACTTGAGCGGACGACCGCCACGACCGGTGACAGGACGACCACGGCGGCCGTTGTCAAACAGGGCGTCAACGGACTCCTGCAGCATGCGCTTCTCGTTGTTGACGATGATTGCCGGAGCATCAAGGTCGAGCAGGCGCTTGAGGCGGTTGTTGCGGTTGATGACGCGACGATAGAGGTCGTTGAGGTCGGACGCGGCAAAGCGGCCACCGTCGAGCTGCACCATGGGGCGCAGATCGGGCGGAATCACGGGGATTACGTCGAGAATCATGTTGGCGGGATCGTTGCCGCCCTTGAGGAAGGCGTCCACGACCTCGAGGCGCTTGACGGCCTTCTCCTTCTTCTGCTTCTGGGCGTCCTCGGAAGCCACGGTTGCACGAAGCTCCTCGGCCTCGGCACCAAGGTCAACGCTGCGCAGAAGGTCGCGCACGGCCTCGGCGCCCATGCCACCCTTGAAGTAGATGGAGTAGTAGCGCTTCATCTCGGTGAAGAGGCTCTCATCGGAGATGAGCTCGCGCTTCTCGAGCTGCATGAACTTGTCGAAGGCCTCGCGGCGGAGCTGCTTCTCCTCCTCGTACTCTTCCTCGAGGTCGGCGATGCCGGCGCGGATCTCGTCAGCAGAGAGGGGCTCGATGTCGTCAAACTCGTCATCGGAAACCTCGCCCTGAGCCTTGAGGCGCTCGATCTCGTCGTCGCGCTCGGCGTCGAGCTCTTCGAGGTCGGCAGCCAGCTCTTCCTTGAGGTCCTCGGCGTCTGCCTCGCGGGCCTCGGTGTCAACGTCGGTGATGACGTAGGACGCAAAGTAGAGCACCTTCTCGAGGTCCTTGCTCTTGATGTCGAGCAGGCGGGCCAGCGGGAAGCTCGTGGGGCTCTTGAAGTACCAGATGTGGCTCACGGGAGCGGCGAGCTCGATGTGGCCCATGCGGTCGCGACGCACCTTGGCGCTCGTGACCTCAACGCCGCAGCGCTCGCAGACGATGCCCTTGAAGCGAATGCCCTTGTACTTGCCGCAGGAGCACTCCCAGTCCTTGACCGGGCCAAAGATCTTCTCGCAGAACAGACCGTCCTTCTCGGGCTTGAGGGTACGGTAGTTGATGGTCTCGGGCTTCTTCACCTCTCCCTGGGACCAGTTGCGAATCTGGTCGGCAGAGGCCAGCGAGATCTTGATTGCGTCAAAGTCGGTGGTATCGAAGTCTGCCACGTTCGCTACTCCTTATCGTTGATGGGGGCGCCAAGCAGGATGTCGTCGTCAAGCTCAAGGTCGGCGGTAAGGCCACTGATGAGGCTGTCGGCGCTGTCTGCTGCGGCAAACAGATCGGTTGCGCTGGTGTCGGCCGTGGTTGCCGCAGGTGCGGGAGCCGGGCTGACCTTCTTGTAGGAGATGGGCTCGATGTTGAGGGCGAGCGAACGGATCTCCTTGACCAGAACCTTGAAGGACTCGGGGATGCCGGCCTCGGGGACGTTCTCGCCCTTGACGATCGACTCGTAGGTCTTGACGCGACCATTGGTGTCGTCGGACTTGACGGTGAGGATCTCCTGCAGCACGTTGGAGGCACCGTAGGCGTAGAGGGCCCAAACTTCCATCTCGCCGAAGCGCTGGCCACCAAACTGGGCCTTGCCGCCGAGAGGCTGCTGGGTAACGAGGCTGTACGGGCCGGTCGAACGGGCATGGATCTTGTCGTCGACCATGTGGCCGAGCTTGAGGATGTAGGAGGTGCCTACCGTGATGGGGCTCTTGAATGCCTCGCCGGTACGGCCGTCGTACAGGGTCGTCTTGCCCATCTCGTTGAGCTGCGGGACAAAGTCCTGACGCATGTGCTCGCCGTAGTCGCGCATGGCCTTGTTCATGAGGTTGATGTTGGCGCGGCGGATGCACTCGGCAACCTCGACGTCGGTGGCGCCGTCAAAGACGGGCGTGGCCACATGCATGGGGCCATCGATGACCTTGTCGGAGCTGGCGGAGTCCTGGTCCCAACCCTGAGCGGCTGCCCAGCCAAGGTGGCACTCGAGCAGCTGGCCAACGTTCATACGGGACGGGACGCCCAGCGGGTCGAGCAGCACGTCAACGGGGGTACCGTCGGCCATGTAGGGCATGTCCTCGACGGGCAGGACGTTGCACACGACACCCTTGTTGCCGTGGCGACCAGAGATCTTGTCGCCCTGCTGGATCTTGCGGCGCTGTGCAACGAAGACACGCACGAGCTCGTTGACTCCAGGCGGCAGGTCGTCGCCAGCCTCACGGCTGAAGCGCACGACGTCGACGACGCGGCCGTAGGCACCGTGAGGCATCTTGAGCGAGGTATCGCGGACATCGTGTGCCTTGGCGCCAAAGATGGCGCGCAGCAGGCGCTCCTCGGCGGTAAGAGCGGTCTCGCCCTTGGGCGTGACCTTGCCCACCAGGATGTCGCCAGGGCCGACCTCGGCGCCAATGCGGATGATTCCGTCATCGTCGAGGTTGGCAAGCATGTCCTCGCCCTGGTTGGGGATCTCGCGGGTGATCTCCTCGGGGCCGAGCTTGGTGTCGCGGGCGTCGATCTCGTGACGGGAGATGTTGACCGAGGTCAGCAGGTCCTGCTGCACGACGCGCTCCGAGACGATGATGCCGTCCTCGTAGTTGTAGCCCTCCCACGGCATGTATGCCACGGTGAGGTTGGTGCCAAGGGCGAGCTCGCCCATGTCGACGGAGGGACCGTCGGTGAGTGCCTGGCCAGCCATCACGTGATCGCCCACATGGACAACCGGGCGATGGTTGATGCAGGTGCTCTGGTTGGAGCGCTCGTACTTGGGGAACTCGTAGGTCTCGGTCTCGCCGGCAACCTCGACAACGACGTGAGCGGCGTCGACCTCAATGACGGTGCCCTCATGCTCGGCAACGATGAGCTCGCCGGAGTCGTGTGCGGCGGCATACTCGAGGCCGGTGCCCACGTACGGTGCGTGCGCACGAATCAGGGGCACGGCCTGACGCTGCATGTTTGCACCCATCAGGGTACGCTTTGCGTCGTCGTGCTCGAGGAACGGAATGAGGTTGGCAGCCACGGAGAGCAGCTGACGAGGGCTCACGTCCATGTAGTCGACCGTGTTGACGTCAACCTGTGCGGGAGCGCCAAAGGAACCGTCGAAGTTGCGCGTACGGGCAATGACCTGATCGGGATGGTAGATGTTGCCCTTGGAGTCGGTGGCAACAAACTCGCCGGTCTTGGGGTCGATGGGCACGTCGGCAGGAGCAATGACGTGCTGCTCCTCCTCGTCGGCGGTCATCCAGTCGATCTCGTTGGTCACGCGGCCGTCAACAACGCGACGGTACGGCGACTCGATGAAGCCATACTCGTTGACGTGGCTAAAGAGTGCCAGCGAGCCAATGAGGCCGATGTTGGGGCCTTCGGGGGTCTCGATCGGGCACATGCGGGCGTAGTGGCTGTTGTGGACGTCGCGCACGGCGGTAGGCACGTTGGTACGACGGCTGGAGCCGCTCTTGTGGCCGGCAAGACCACCAGGGCCAAGGGCAGACAGACGACGCTTGTGCGTGAGGCCAGCAAGCGGGTTAGACTGGTCCATGAACTGCGAGAGCTGCGAGGAGCCGTAGAACTCCTTGATAGCAGCCACGATCGGGCGGATGTTGATCAGGCTCTGCGGCGTGATGTCATCGGCGTCCTGGCTTGCCATGCGCTCGCGAATGACGCGCTCCATACGGCTCATGCCAATACGGAACTGGTTCTGCACCAGCTCGCCCACCGTGCGGACGCGACGGTTGCCAAAGTGGTCGATGTCGTCGAGCTTCTTGGTGGGGTCGCCCTCATGCAGCGCAATGAGGTAACGCAGGGCGCTGATGATGTCCTCGCGGGTAAGGACCTTCTCGTCGAAGGAGATGTCAAGGCCAAGCTTCTTGTTGATCTTGTAACGGCCAACGCGAGCGAGGTCGTAGCGCTGGTTGTTGAAGTAGAGGCCGTCGATGAGCGAACGGGCGGAGTCGACGGTGGGAGGCTCGCCAGGACGCTGACGACGGTAGATCTCGATCAGGGCGTCCTCACGCGTGGTGGCAACGTCGCGCTCGAGCGTGGAGCGAACAACGTCGCCGTCGCCCAAAAGGTCCATGATCTCGTCATCGGTCTCGGCAATGCCAAGGGCGCGCAGCAGGACCGTTGCGCTCTGACGACGCTTGCGGTCGATGGAGACCACGAGGTGACCGTGCTTGTCGACCTCAAACTCGAGCCAGGCACCACGGGCAGGAATGAACTGGACATGGTGGACCTGGACGCCGTTGTCCATCTCGGAGGAGAAGTACACACCCGGCGAGCGCACGAGCTGCGAGACCACAACGCGCTCGGTGCCGTTGATCACAAAGGTGCCACGCTCGGTCATAAGCGGGAAGTCGCCCATGAAGACGAGCTGCTCCTTGATCTCGCCGGTCTCCTTGTTGACAAAGCGCACGTCAACAAAGAGAGGAGCCTGGTAAGAGATGTCCTTGGCACGGCACTCAGCAATAGTGCTGGGCGCATCACCAAACTGGTGCTCGCCAAAGGTGACCTCCATAGTGCCTGCGGAGTTCTCGATGGGCGAGAATTCGGCAAACGACTCTGCGAGGCCATCGGTCATGAAGCGCTCAAAAGACTCCTTCTGGACCGAAATGAGATTTGGGAGCTCCATAGCAGCTGGAATCTTGCTGAAGCTCACGCGCTTGCGCTGCGCATTTGGGGAAGACATTGCGGTAGGCACCGGGCGTTTCCTCCTTAGGTAAGACGAATGAGCGGCAGTTGTCGCAATCTAATAAAGTAACGGAGGAATCACTATTGGTCAATGAAAAAGGCTTGACAATGCAGAACTTTTCGTTTATATAGGGACGTTACGCCTTCTACCTGCGGAAATGCAAAACCAATTGTGAAGCCCTTGTGATGAGCACTACATAATAGCGCAGGGTCTACATAAAGCGCAACACCTTTTTCAATCGTTAATCAAAGGGAGCCCGGCCATTTGGCTCGGGCTCCCCTCTTAAGCCTTGCGGCTAGATGTTAGAAGCAAATTTACTTCAGGGTGACGGTTGCGCCGGCGTCCTCGAGCTGCTTCTTGGCGTCCTCGGCGGCCTCCTTGTTGGCACCCTCGATGAGCACCTTCGGAGCGCTCTCGACGGCCTCCTTGGCCTCCTTGAGGCCAAGGCTGGTGAGGGCACGGACGACCTTGATGACGGCGATCTTGTTGGAGCCGAAGGCGGTCAGCTCGACGTCGAAGCTGGTCTTCTCCTCGACCTCCTCAGCAGCGGCAGCAGGGCCAGCGGCGGCAACGGCCACAGGAGCGGCAGCGGAAACGCCAAAGGTGTCCTCGATAGCGTGAACGAGCTCGGAAGCCTCAAGAAGGGTCATTTCCTTCAGGGCGTCAATGATCTCCTCGGTGGAAAGCTTAGCCATTGTGGTAATCCTTTCGGTTCTCATGCTCTAGGCATGGGCTGGTGTATGTGTGGTGAGACATAGTGTGTCTCGGGGTGACTTGGAACTGTGCGGCAGACGCTTACGCGGCCTCCTGCCCAGACTCCTCGTCGTTGATAGCCTTGATAGCGCGGGCAAGACCACCGGGAACCTCGTTGATGCAGTAAGCGATATCGCGCGCGAAACCGGCAATGAGGCCTGCGATCTGGCCAAAGAGCTGCTCGCGAGTGGGAAGATCGGCGTAGGCCTTGGCCTGCTCGCCCGTGAGGGCTGCGCCGTCAGCGATACCACCGACGACCTCGGTCTTCTTGGTCTTCTGAGCAAAATCCCTAAGAACCTTGGCGGGCGACACGGGGTCATCACCAAAGAACACATAGGAGCAAGTGCCCACGAGGGCCTCGTCGATAGCGGGCATCTCGTGCTGCTCGAGAGCGATCTTCACGATGTTGTTCTTGTAAACCTTCATCGTGCCGCCGACCTCGCGCAGTGCACGACGGAGCTCCTGGGTCTCCTTAACGGTGAGACCACGGTAGTCCACTACGTAGAAACCGGTGGAAGCGTCGAGAGAAGCGTTGATCTTCTCGAGCATATCGTACTTTGACTGTGCTGGCATGTGTTACACCTCCCTTGCGTGTGTGTCTGGCACGACCGCCGACGGTTCGGCGGGTCTAACGCAAAAACCCCGCCTGGCGCAGCCAAACGGAGTCTTGGAAGTGCATCTTCAAGACCACCTCGGCAGGCGGGTCTCCCCATTAAGCCTTGCGGCACCGGCTGTCTTTGGCAGCGGACGTGCAATGTTTGCAACAGCAGATATTCTTGCAGTCTGCAGCACCCGTGTCAAGCTGTGGAAGCGTCTGCAACGCTCCTCCACACCAGCCTTGCATTTGCTCGAAAAGAAAAGGACCCGCACCTTTTGAGTGCGGGTCCCCCATGCCATTTGCGTTATGAAGCTTAGGCGGTGAAGTTACGGGTGATCTGCGGATCAACCTTGACGCCGGGGCCCATCGTGGAGGAGAAGACAACGCTCTTGACGTAGCGACCCTTAGCGGTGGACGGCTTGACGCGAAGGAGCTCGGTCATCAGAGCGCCGTAGTTCTCGGCAAGCTTCTCGGTCTCGAAGGAAACCTTGCCCATGGGCACATGGCAGATGCCATAGCGGTCGGCACGATACTCAACACGACCGGCCTTGAGCTCCTTGACCATGCGCTCGACGTCCATGGTGACGGTGCCGAGCTTGGGGTTGGGCATAAGGCCACGGGGGCCAAGGATACGACCAAGACGGCCAACCTTGCTCATCATGTTGGGGGTGGCGATGCAGGCGTCAAAGTAGATGTTGCCAGCCTGGATCTGAGCCACGAGGTCATCGGAGCCGATGACGTCGGCACCAGCAGCCTCGGCCTCGGCGGCCTTGGCGCCCTCGGCGAAGACGGCCACGCGGACGTCCTTACCGATGCCGTTGGGCAGAGAGATGGAGCCACGGACGTTCTGGTCGGCCTTACGGGTGTCAACGCCCAGACGGACGGAGCACTCGATGGTGGCGTCAAAACGCTCGACCGAGATGTCCTTGACCAGCTGCATGGCCTCCATGGGGGTGTTGAGCTTGCTGCGATCGACCTTTGCGAGCTGCTCCTTGTAACGCTTTCCGTGCTTCGGCATGTTTCCTACCTCCTATGGTAAGTGCGTGGTTTACGGGCGCCGTAGCCCTCCCACTATGTTTGGGTGCCGCAGGCGCGGCACCTTGGAACCTGAGTTACTCGGCGATGGTGACGCCCATGGAGCGGGCGGTGCCGGCAACGATCTTCTTGGCGGCCTCAATGTCGTTGGCGTTGAGGTCGGGCATCTTGATCTCGGCGATCTTGGTCAGCTGCTCCTGGGTGAGCTGGCCAACCTTGTCGCGCTGAGGAACGCCAGAGCCGCTCGAGAGACCGAGCTCCTTCTTGATGAGCTGGGCCGCGGGAGGGGTCTTGCAGATGAAGTCAAAGGTGCGGTCCTCGTAGACGGTGATCTCAACGGGGATGATGTCGCCAGCCTTGTCAGAGGTAGCAGCGTTGAACTGCTGGCAGAACTGCATGATGTTGACCTGGGCGGCACCAAGGGCGGGACCTACCGGAGGAGCAGGATTGGCCTTACCGGCAGGAATCTGAAGCTTAATAAAATGCGTGACCTTCTTCTTGGCGGGCATGTTAGCCTCCTGATGTTGCGTCGAACGAAACTATCCTTATGCCTGCGTCCGAGAAGCTATCCTCACCGATACCGAACGCCTGCGTTGTTGCCAGTGTTTATGCGATGGCCGTGACCTGATCGAGAGTGAGCTCGACTGGAGTATCGCGACCAAAGATCGTGAGCATGACGCGCACCTTGCCTGCCTCGGCATTGACCTCGGACACCTGACCGTCGAAATCGGCAAGCGGGCCCGAGACAACCTTGACAGCCATGCCAACCTCAAGGCTCGAGGTGGTGTGCTTGGCAACGGGAGCACCGCTGCGAGGATTGCTGCGGCGCATGATCTTGTTGAACTCTTCGCGGCGGAGCGGCGTGGGCTTGCCCTCGATACCAACAAAGCCCGTCACACCAGGAGTGTTGCGCACGATCTGCCAGAGGTTGTCGTCCACAACACCGCGCTCGCACTCCATGCGAACCAGGACATAGCCCGGGAAGACCTTGGACTCCTTGGTCTCGCGCTTGCCACCATCCTTGATCTCGGTGACTTCCTCGGTGGGAATCTGGATGTCAACAATCCTGTCCTCGACACCAAAGGTCTCAATGCGGTGCTCAAGGTCGGTCTTAACCTTATTCTCGTAACCAGAGTAGGTGTGAACCACAAACCAACGTTTAGCCATGTGCCAGCCTCCTTACGGCAAGAGGTTTCGGAGGTTGGTGAAGCCAACCAGACCGGCGACCACGCCAGTGTCGACCAGCCAGACTACGACACCAAAGACGACAAGCATGGCGATAACAGCCACGGAGTAGTTGGTGAGCTCAGTACGGCCAGGCCACGTGACGCGACGCATCTCGCTGCGGACATCGCCAAAGTAGCCCTTGGTGCGGGCAACGATGCCGGTGTTCTTGTTGGCAGAGGATACCTTCACCGAAGGGGCAGCCTTGCTGCTCTGGGACTTGGCAGCCTTGGCGACCTTGTCCTTGGACTGAGACTCTACAACAAGAGCCTCGCGCTCGGCGCGCTCGCGCTGGCGAGCCTGGCGGGCAGACCTCTTGTTACGATCCTTGTTAGACATCTCAAATCCCTTTCGAGAAGAAATACCTCTGTATCATAGAAACCGGCCCACCCTTATGGGAAGGCCGGTGGTGTTTCTGGCACGCCGGGAAGGACTCGAACCCTCAACAGGCGGTTTTGGAGACCGCTGCTCTACCAATTGAACTACCGGCGTGTGTCGGATGACTCCCTATTTTAGCGAGTCTCGCGGTGTGCGGTGTGCTTGCGGCACCACGGGCAATATTTCTTCAACTCCATACGATCAGGCGTGTTAGCCTTATTCTTGTTGGTCGTATAGTTGCGACGCTTGCACTCAGTGCATGCAAGAGTAACCATTGTACGCATGAATCCTCCTGTAGATAGCCACCTAGGGACTACCCCAGAGGTGACGCAAGGAGATACATTAGCATCGTCTTCTCATCTATGTCAACGTAAAGCCGTTCTTTGGTGCGCTTTCAAAAATACTACAAATAACAGGGTGCGGGCCTCAATCTGCACCGCGCCTCGCCGCTGTTCGCTCTTGCTGCCGGTGTATCTGTTGGTGGTGGGATCACTCTTTGGGTGTCGGAATCTTTGCGTTTATGCGAGGGGGCCGCGGTAGGCTCGGCTGTGCTCTGGGCTCAGCCTTCCGCCGCTAGGAGGTGCGGGTCGACGCGCGTTTCGGCTACAGAAATCGCCCAGAGCACAGCCGGGCCTACCGCGGCCTTTCGGGGCTGGAACTCACTGCCACCGGAGCTCAACTGAGTCAATCCTTACAACGATAGATAAGCATCAGTGGCTCTGTACCATAACCCGAATCGCTGCCTTACCCAACACCTGCAATGCTGTTCTTTGACTCTTTTGCCATATCGCGGGTAACGAACCAAAGGCTTGGTGGTACGTGAACAGGTCGAAGACGAGCGGTAAAGAGGGCGGAGGTCGTTGTGGTGAGGTTTGCGCACATGACTGTTTTGAACGGGCATTCACTCTGTTCCTGGGTAGAGACACTTCAGGGAATCGAAAGTCTTGCAAACGACACGTCACTCGGTATCGAGTGGTTGGCGTTCGTCAGTAGATAAAGCTGTTGATGAGGTGTTCGCGATTAGCTCAATGACTTTGGGGAGGCTCCCTAGACGAGAGGAAGTTGCGTACACCGACTGTGAGTCTCGACGGCTAGTCTCCCCCACTATCCCTGAACACTTCCGTCGTATGTAGCCAGCGGCATCATTGCCCTAAAAAGCAGTTGCGGAAACAGGTGGGGATAGATTCCAAGGACCTCGCCCCCTTAGAGCCAGAGCTCAAGCCGCAGCCCTTACCCAGTCAATCGTCATCAGTCAGAGACGTCGGTGGAGTTGCTACCAAAAACAGACATAGGCATAGAACACTAAAGTGCCCCAACTCTGCTCAGCACACAATGAGTAAAGCATTTCAAGCTCAGGTTCCAGCGGAACCCCAACCAGCAACACCTCTCCTGCTCCCACGAGCCCCAACCCCCGCCCCGCCCTCCCTGCGAGAGGCGGTCATCGCCCCGCCCCGAAAGGCCGCCATCTTTAGATGGCGCCTGCCCCCGCTGGGCACCTCTCAGGCGATTTCTGTAGCCGAAATGTGCCTCGACCTGCCCCCGCTAGCGGCGGAAGGCTGAGCCTGAGAGGTGCCCAGCGGGGGCAGGCGCCAAACCAAATTAAAAAAGAAGCCCGCACCTTTCGGTGCGGGCTTCGATGCGCTTCTCAGCTAGTAACTCTAGTCAAGAATGGTGGAAACGCGGCCGTCGCCGACGGTGTGGCCACCCTCGCGAATAGCGAACTTGAGGCCGGTCTCCATAGCGATCGGGTGGATCAGCTCGGCGTGGATGGTGACATGGTCGCCAGGCATAGCCATCTCAACCTTGCCGCCGTTGGAGTCGGTGAGCTCCTGGATGTCGCCGGTGATGTCGGTGGTGCGGAAGTAGAACTGCGGACGATAGCCGGAGAAGAACGGGGTGTGACGGCCACCCTCCTCCTTGGTCAGAACGTAGATCTCGCCGGTGAACTTGGCGTGCGGGGTGACCGACTTGGGGGCGCAGATGACCTGACCGCGCTCGATCTGCTCGCGCTTGATGCCGCGGAGCAGGATGCCCACGTTGTCGCCAGCCTCGCAGTAATCCATGGTCTTGCGGAACATCTCGATGCCAGTGGCAACGGAGGTCTGGGTCTCGCGGATGCCGACGATCTCGACGGGCGAGTTGAGCTTGAGCTGGCCACGCTCGACACGGCCGGTAGCAACGGTGCCGCGGCCGGAGATGGTCATAACGTCCTCGATGGCCATCAGGAACGGCTTGTCAGCCTCGCGGGCCGGGGTCGGGATGTAGGAGTCGACGGTGTGCATGAGCTCGATGATGGAGTCATACCACTTCTTGTCGCCCTCGAGGGCCTTAAGAGCGGAGCCCTTGATGATGGGGAGGTCGTCGCCGGGGAAGTCGTACTCGGAGAGGAGGTCACGGGTCTCCATCTCAACGAGCTCGATGAGCTCGTCGTCGTCGACCATGTCGCACTTGTTCAGGAAGACGATGATGTAGGGAACGCCGACCTGACGGGCGAGCAGGATGTGCTCGCGGGTCTGAGCCATGGGGCCGTCGGTAGCCCGTCCATCTGAGCAGCACCGGAAATCATGTTCTTGATGTAGTCAGCATGGCCCGGGCAGTCGACGTGAGCGTAGTGGCGCTCCCAGGTCTCGTACTCGATGTGGGCAACGTTGATGGTGATGCCGCGCTGACGCTCCTCGGGAGCCTTGTCGATGGTGTCGAAGGCAGCGAAGTTGGCGTTGCAGCCCTCGGTCTCAGAGAGGACCTTGGTGATAGCAGCGGTCAGGGTGGTCTTACCGTGGTCAACGTGACCAATCGTACCGATGTTTACATGTGGCTTAGAACGATCAAACTTCTCCTTGGCCATGCCGTCCTCCTTCTGAAAACAACCTATACAAGGCCATGTGCCAAACAAAACCTGCTAATATGTTCGCGGCGCCCGGGTGGGCGCCGTTAGAACGCTGGTACCGGTGACTGGATTCGAACCAGTGACAACACGGGTATGAACCGTGCGCTCTAACCAACTGAGCTACACCGGCGTTATGCCTGCTTGAAAATGGAGCCCGCGACCAGACTTGAACTGGTGGCCTCCTCGTTACCAACGAGGTGCTCTACCGACTGAGCTACACGGGCAGAATGGTGGGGATGCCTGGACTCGAACCAGGGAACCCAGAGGGAGCGGATTTACAGTCCGCCGCAGTTGCCGCTGTGCCACATCCCCATTCCGTTTTCAAGCACTTGCGCGGTTCCCCTTGCAAGCGGATGAGAATATACGCCCTAGAGCAAATCTTGTCAACGTAAACCACCCAGCCGGGCGTAGCTATACCACCAAACCTTCACAGGCGCTAAATACGCGACGCACGAACATTTACCCTTATTTCTGAGTGTTTATGCGGGCTATGGGCGCTTGACCTGCCATAATAGCCCTCAGCATCGTGTGCGAAGGAGAGTTTCATGGCAACTGCGGAACGAACAAAGAATCAGAAAAGGATGCGTATCGCAGCGCTTCTCGCCCTCATACTTTCTGTTCTCATGATTGTGATGGGCATTCTTTTTCTCTTCTTCTTTGGGATGACCTTAAGCGATTCTCTCGTCGAGCAGATGACTGCGGAGGGAGTTGGCGCCGAAAACATCAATTTGGTTCGAGGGGCATTCGCCAAGATTGCTGGCTACTTCCTCTTTGTAGGTGTCTCGCTGCAGATCTCATCGATTTACGGATTGCGAGCGGCACGCAATGCCGTAATTGCCGTGCGGATGCAGAAGGCTGTCGCGGTAACTATGGCAGCAAGCGTCCTGGGCATTCTCTGGACCGGCCTCATAAGCACCAGCGGCCAAGTGCTCCCAATTGTCACCTATCTCCTGACCCTTGCCATTGAACTTGGGCTCATACAGCTTGGCCGCCTCATCCAGGCAGAGGCAACCGGCGAGCTTGCCGTGGCCGTAGAGCACGAGCGCAACCGCAAGTCGCTCCCCCGCGAGGAGCGCCTGGCCGACCCGACACACCTTGGGTTCCTTCGCGCCATCCAGGTGTTCTTTGCGCTCAACATTGTCTTTTCCGTCATTGGCCTCATCTTTGCCTCGCGAAACCATTTCTCGTATGGCTACGACACGCTCATTCAATGGGCCAACATCATCTTTGAGTCGGTAGCCTTCTACCTGCTCATCAACCGAGTGCGATCGGCAAGGCGCTGGGTCATTGGCTATTCGCTGTTCAACATTGTGGCCAACACCATCCACACCATGTCCCTGTATGCCACAGGGCAGCAGGATCTTGGATTCAGCATCGCCGCCCTCATCCTGAGCACCATTGGCGACCTTGTTGTGGCCCTCTACTTCCTGCGGTCCGATCGAGTGCGCTACCTGCTCACCAACGAGCTCTCACACGACGTTGATTCCAACGCCATTACCGACATGCGTCACGGCATGCCCTTTATCCGCAACCTAGTGCTGTACTACTGCATCTTCTCCACGCTTGGCCACTGGATGGAGGCAGGGTTCTGCTACCTCGTCTCGCTTGGTCTCTTTCAGGGTGACATTGACTTTGGCAACACGATGCTCTTCCGCGACTGGCTCTACCCCTTCCCCATGCACGGCGTAGCGGTGGTCTTGGTGGCGCTGATCTTGTGGCCGCTGAAGGAGGCCCTCAGCCGTCGCTTCAACCGCTGGGCTACCTTGGGCATTAGCTTCTTGGTCAACATGCTGTTTTGCACGGCCATTGAGTTTACCGGCGGCATGATGTTCAACCGCAACCTGCAGCTGTGGGACTATCGCGACATCGCGTTCAACTTCATGGGCCAAATCTGCCTGCAGAACGCGATTGGCTTTGGCGTGGCAGCGACGCTGATTGTTTACGTGGTCTACCCGTACCTCGAGATGCTCATTGCGCGCATTCCGCCCGACATCATGAACGTGGTGAGCGTGGGGATATTTGCCTTCTACGCAATCCTGATGGCCCTGTACGTGATTGACTTCTCGCCCGAAGCCGCTGAGGCAAACGCAAAGATCATCATGATGGCTCCGATGTTGCTCAGGTTATAGCGAGCGTTGGGATATGTGTGGCTGAAAGCGCCCCTGGTAACGGGGGCGCTTTTGCGTGGGGGCAGGGGCTCTCGGCGGGAGGGTCGTGTCAGGGGGACGTATAATTTGACACACTCAGTCAGGCCGCAATGGCAGATGACCGTTCGAGAGTGACTGACAACGGAACGAACGGGTTTCCGAGTGTGTCAAATTATACGTCCCCCTGACACGCCCCTCCCGGATGAGGATGCGACACACTCTAACAAGAAACGCCTCCGGGGTGGAGGCGTTCGGTCTCATGGAGCCAGCGATGGGAATCGCCGCGCTGCCTGCGGCAACGCTCATAGGGTTCGCCCTGACGGGCTCACCCCGCGACACGCCACTGGCGTGTCGGTTCGATTCCATGTAGCACGCCAAAACAAGAAACGCCTCCGGGGTGGAGGCGTTCGATCTCATGGAGCCAGCGATGGGAATCGAACCCATAACCACCGGATTACAAGTCTTACATAGTGCCAGACACCCCCCGACATGCCAGCCAACACCACCCATTACTAGCTGCCATTACTTGACACATGGGGACAGCACGGGACTAGACAGACAGTAACGCGAGGTGTACTGTAGGTGTACAGCGAGGTGTACACCTATCTGAGCCAACGGAGGGCAGACCGATGGCAACCTACTACACCAGCGCTTTTCTGCGCCGGCTGAACAATCGCAAGGGCAAGCCGTGGTGCGGCGTGCTCAAGTACCAGGAGCCGAACCCCGACTACGTGGAGGACACGCGAGCGGAGGGCCAGCGCCGTAGGGCCATGGGCAAGCGGCCGAACCCCAACTATATAGAGGACACGCGCGAGCCCAACCAGCGCAGGCAGTACGTATCGAAGCAGCTAACCAAGGTGTTCGACGCCGAGACGGTGCGCACGAAGTCACAGGCCAACGCCGAGCTTGCAAAGTGGCGCGAAGAGATGGAGGCCAGGCACGGCACCCCCGACGCGTCACAGACAGTCGCGGAGTACACAAAGCGCTATATAGACACGCTGGAGCGGCTGGGGAGCGTGGGTGCATCAACCCTACTCGACTACCGCTCAGTGTCCCTATATCTGGCTCGTGGGGCCTCAATTTCAGACGTTGTAATGCGCGAGCTCACGCCCGCCATGGTTCAGGCGTGGGAGGTTAGCCTGCTGGAGTCGGGGCTGAGCGGCACGACAGCAGCCAAGCCGCACAGGCTGCTAAAGCAGGTGTGCCAGCACGCCGAGGACATAGGGGACATACCGCGCAACCCGGTGCGCCCGGTGAAGCCGCCGCGCAGGTCTACAGGAAAGCCAAACGCGCTAGACGCAGAGGGCCGCAAGCAGGCAATGCGCGCGTTAGCTGCTATGGCACCGACACCGAAAGTCATAGCCGCACAGATGGCACTGTACACGGGCATGAGGCGCGGCGAGATCTGCGCGCTAACGTGGGCCAACGTTGACCTAGAGGGCACGGCATGGGAGGACACCAAAGACCAAGGGCCAAAGCTGCGCATATCGCAGAGCGTAGGGCGCGGCGAGGGTGGCACGTACCTCAAGCCTCCAAAGACGGCCGCTGGCCGTAGGGTCATACCCATAGAGGGCGGGTTGCTCGACGTGCTCAGAGAGAGGCGCACGCGGATGTGGGCCGATTGGAGCGAGGCCATGCGAAAGGCTGGCATAGCGCCGGCAGAGGACGCATTTAGCGCGCTGTATGTGGTGGGCCATACGGACGGGTCGTATTACAACCCCACAGTGCTGTCGCGCGAGTGGGGCGCCACCGCGCGAGATCTGAATCTGATTGGCACGGAGGGGCGTTTCGTCACGTTCCACGACCTGCGACACACCTATGCCACCAACGCCATCACCCAAAACGTGGATGTGTCTAGCGTGGCCGCTAATCTGGGACACAGCAGCAAGGCAGTTACGCTCGACGTATACACCTCGAAGGACAGCGCGGCGCAACGAAACGGCAGTAAGTCGGTTGCGGACGATCTAGACGAGGCCAGGAAGGGCGGCGAGGTTCTACCGTTCAAGCCCCGCAACGGCACGGAGGGTTAGCCGATCTAGGCAATAAGGCCCCCACGACCGCCGACCAAGCAAGCGTGAGGGCCTAAAGGACATGGGCACAGGCCCACGAGAGAAAGGGTACCACGATGGACGAGAACACCAGCACGATCACTTGTGACCAGGCCGACGAAGCGTGCGACAAATTGGAGTTCGCGGCATGCGCCATAGCCCAAATGGGGGGCACGACATACTCGGACAGCGTTTTCTACGGCTGCACGATCGTGCTCACTGAGGCCGTAGGCCTGCTGCGCGAGTACCTGAAGCAGTGCCGCAAGGGCATGGTCGCATAGACCCCACGAGAGAAAGGGTAACGCATGGCAGACACGAGCAATGCAGACGTGACGGTATTGGACGTTCTGGAGGTGCTGGACGCGACCATAGAGGACGCCGTAAACGTGGCTGACGCCATGGGGGTAACAATAGAACATCTGCGAGCCGTGAAGTTCGGCAGCATAGGCGCAGACCAATTGCGCGCCATGGCCGTGACGCTGCGCCGGAGTTCGGACGAGCTGCTGGCAATCGCCAGCCAACCAGCAATTGAGCTCGACCGCCGCAAGGCGCTGGCGCGTGCTACTACCAACATGGTGGACGCGGCGATCGTGGCAGCAGAGCGCATGACGGGCGCGGCGCACCTGCTGCATCAGTGGGGCTACGCCGAGGGGAACGGCAGCGAGGACGGGGCCGCGTTCAATCTGCTGGCCGACGTTCTGGAGGAAGCAGCCACGGACGTGATAGGCGCACGCGACAGGCTGGACGAGCTTAGGGCGCAGTAGTGTAGTCTCATCGGTTTAGATCCAAAACGCGGCGCGTCTCGACCAATGGGGCGCGCCGCATGGCCGCGGGCAGGCGGCGAACAACAGAGAGCGGGCAGGGCATGGGTGGCAAGAGGAAAGAGCGGCACACAAGCGGATTCAACCCGGACGATTACGCCGACGAGCTGGAGCGGCTGGAGGCCCTTAGACGATCCATTGGAGACGAGCTGGGGCGGGGGCTATACCCAGACCCCAATTATCCGCTGTGGGATGGGCAAATGGCACCGCACGGTTCGAAGCTAACGCCGGAGCGGCGGGATAAGCAGTTTTGCAACGTCACCCTCAAAAGTCCCGCACTCCACACAGCGCTACGGCTAAAGAGCGCCTACGACCGCGCAAAAGAGCGCGACGGCATCACCCTCGCAGAGTGGGCGGCTAGGTGCTCGAATCACGGCAAGGATAAGAAAGTCGCTAGCAGGTGGCTCGAATCGCCATCGACCATGGAGCGAAGCGAAGTCCTGGCCACGTGCGAGCTGTTCGGCTGTTCGCTCGCATACCTGCAAGGGCGCGAGTGGGACGCGGAGAGAGTTATCGATGTTTACGAGGTGCTATCAACCGAGAGCCGCGTAAAGCTATGCAGCTACCTAAGCGATCTGGACGAACTAGAGTGGCTGCACAGGCCAGATGAATACCGTAGGGCAGCTGCTAGGGTTGCAGAGAGACGAGCGGCTAAGGACAAGTGAGTGGCAGGCGCCAATTGTGGTCGGCTTGTGGTGAATGCCCGGCACCAAAAACTATTTTCGGACGTTGCCCATGTGCGCAGAGGCCCTATCCTGCGCACATGGGTTTCCTTTTTACCGAAAGCAATGTGCGCAGAACCGCCGATGTGCGCACCAATGGGTCGATTTTAGGCCATCTACCTGCAAAAACATCGATTATTCGATATGTCAACATATGTCGTGGCGGGGCAACTTGTGACCCGCTGCGTGGTGGCCACCGCGCCCATTCTCTAGCCGCCATACCAGGCGGGGAAGGGGCGTATACCATGCCTAACAAGACCGATAGCACCAACAACACCTCACAGGCGCTCATTATCAGGCCGACCAAGGCCGCGCTTTTGACAGGCCTGAGCACGCGCACCATCACGCGCATGTGCGAGGCTGGCGAGCTGCCGGCCGTGAAGCTGCACGGCAAGTGGCTCATCAACCGCAGCGAGCTCATGCGCATCATCGGCGTGCAGGCGTAGGGTGGTGGCTGGCTATGACGAACAGCGGAGAGAAGGCTCACGAGCACGACGGATTGTCGTACAAGCACATCAAAGCCATTTGCCCTTTTAGCGGCTCGACATGCAGAGGCGCATCGTGCGCGCTGGCAATCGGCATCAAGGATAAGCGCGGATGGAGGGACTACCCCGAGGGCTACCGCTGTGGGATGTGCGGCAATCTCAGGGAGAACGAGTGGATCGGGGAGCACTACACGAGCTTTGACGCAGAGGGGAACCGCTGGATATGAGTTTCATGGTCACCCTCGATACCGAGGCATACAAGACGAAGCCCGACGCGAGCGAGGCGGGCCGCATCACCGCACGCATGAAGTCGGCGCACCCCACGGAGCTGGACGAGGCATCTTTCTGCGAGCACGTGAGGCAGGGCAAGACGTGGGTTGGGGCAACCTATCAGCCAGGCGGGAGCGGCTGGGGGCTGTTCGTGGGGCAGCAGGTGTTCGCGCTCGACATAGACAACGCAACCGAGTACGCGCGCAAGGACGGCGGCAGGGGCAAGAGGCCGCTTCTGCCGGACGAAGAGGGCCACCTGTCCCCCACCGAGGCCCTCGCAAGGTGCGAGGCCCTTGGGCTCGTGCCCCTGTGCACATACGCCACCATGCACGACCGACCCGAGAACCAGCGGTTCAGGCTCGTGTTCGCCATGCCCGAGCCTGTGGCCGACGAGGGCGAGGCGCGCGGGATAATCGCCGCGCTCCTGCGAGCGTTCCCGGAGGCAGACCCATCGTGCAAGAACCCGAACAGGCTGTTCTATGGGTCGAACGGCACGGTAACGGAGCTGTGGCGAGGGGAGGCCCCGGCATGAGCAACCTGGACGTTCTCAGGGCCATGGTGGCGGCAGACCCGGAGGCCGCGGAACAGCACGGCACCAAGCAGTTAACCGCTGAGACAGCCGCCAGCGCGGGAGGCGAGCCAATCGGATGGGAGGACAGCGTTAGCATCGACGGCGGCTCGACCAGCACCGCGAGCGCCGCCACCCGCGACCGGGACGAGCTCATGGACATGTGCGCAGAGGTGAGCATTCTGGATCTGGCGCGCGAGGACACGGGAGAGATCGGCCGACAGAGCGGCAATTGCGTGTCGTTCCACACGTGCCCTGTGTGCGGGAGGCACGACTGTTTCCGCGCATACCCGGAAACCAACTCGTGGGCATGCTTCAGCGCATCCAACCCAAACGCCGACCCATCGAAGAACGCATCGGGCGGCAACGTGCTCGACTACCTGGAGCGGGCACGGCACATGCAAAAGACCGAGGCCGTGAGATGGCTGCGCGAGAGGACGGGGCACCCGTTCCAGCCAGAGCGCCAGGCAGGCCATGCGGGCGGCAGCGCGAGCGCCAGCGACGGCGCGGGACCCAACGCCAAAGACGGCGCCAACATCGAGTTCACAGACATAAGCTCGATCATTGGCGAGCCCGTCGTGCCGCTGGACGAGGTGATACACGGGCTGCTACCGCGAGAGCGCATCGGGCAGATCGTCGCCCGTGGCGGCAGCGGCAAGACGTTCATGGGATACGCTGCGGCCCTTAGCGTTGCATCCGGGCGCGATTGGCTGGGCTTTAGCTGCGTCCACGGGAGGGCCCTGTTCATCGACCCCGAGTTGCATCCAAACGACATTCGCCGCCGCATTCAGTCAATCTCGCGCGCCATGGGGCTTACTCAAAATGAGGCCAGAGGCCGATTGGACGTAGTGTCCCTGAGGGGCACGACGGCAACGGCAGACGTGCTCGACACGGAGATACGGCAGCACATTGCGGCCACGGGAAAGCCCTACGACCTGATCATTATCGACACGATAAACGCCATCATGACAGGGGACGAAAACAGCTCCACGGACGTGAGGGCGCTGTTCGCGTCGCTGCAGCGGCTAACGAAGGACAGCGGCGCGGCGTGCATCGTCATCCACCACACCGGCAAGGGGCAAGGCCAGGCAGACGGCGAGCGCGGGCGCGGCTCCAGCGTGTTTCTCGACGCGCCGGACGTGTGCATGGAGCTAGCGCCCCTGAGGGTTGACCCGGGCAGCGCGGCCGACGAGCTGCTAAAGGCGCACGCGCAGACCAGGGCGAACGGCACGCGGATCTACGCGACGGCATGGAGGCTCACGTTCCCAAAGAACCGCGCCGAGGCACCCATCAAGCCCATCAACCTCATTTTTCGCCACCCGCTCCATATCGTGGACGGCACCGGCGAGCTCGAGGAATGCAAGGTTGCCGGCAGCAGCGCGGACTACGGCAGCAGGGGCGGCAGCGCCAAGGGCGAGAGCTGCCAAAGGGACTGGGACGCAATGGATGAGGCCCTGGCGGGCATCATCGACGACATCCACGCCGAGGGCAACAGGGCGACGAGGGCGGCGTGCCTCGGCGTGCTCAACGAGCGGCGCGAGAGCATGGGCATGCCCAAGTGGGCCAGCGCGACGTTCAAGAACAACACCCTGAGGGGCGGGAAGCTCCGGTACCGCGTGGACCCCACCACCCAAGAGCTCTACCGGCTCAGCGACGAACAGCTTGCAGCGGAGTCGGACACCGAGGGGGGTGCCGTACCGAATACCCCCTAATCGGTACCCCGTACCGTACCGGATAGCCCTTATATACCTAAAAGGTACGGTACCCCCTGGGCAGGGTACTCCCCGATAGAATCGGGGAGATACCCGTGCCCCCAGTGCGGTACATGGAGCAATCAAGCACGAGAGCCGTACCACCACCAGCACCCCGCGCGTCGGCCGTGGCGGGCAAGGCACGCAAGATATTGCGGGGGTTGGTGAGACACGCAGAGCCCATTACAGTTCTCGTTGGCCCTGAGGGGCCGGCCCGAGCCTTTGGGATTTCAACATTCTCATGTCTCTTGATTTCCTAACCTTGGTGCTGGCCCCTC
>CADCHF010000017.1 GCA_902801175.1 uncultured Coriobacteriaceae bacterium
GCTGCACACCATCGCAACAGGCAACATGACCCCGAGCTTCCGCGTGCTTCCCGATGGGACCGTGCGCCCAGTGTACTTCTATGCCGTGGATGCCGACGAATTTGTGGTCAACAAGCTGCTCGACCGTGGCAGCCTTGCCGCAACGACTCTGGTCACCAACGTGCAGGACTTCATCACGCTGGTTGCCCACGGGCTCGGGCTCTGGAACTAGCAGCAGATACGCACTGGTTCACAATAGTTTGCCCGCCACCCTCTTTAGGAGTGTGGCGGGCTGTTGTTTGTGTCTGCGTGCAAACTCGCAGGGTAGGTCTGCGTCAGGCCCCTGCCTTTGTATCCGAGCGGCGCGGCAACCTAGTAGATCAGGCCCTCCTCGCCGCAGAAGAGCTTGGTGGAGATGTAGCGCTCACCGGTGTCGGGCAAGATGGTGACCACCGTCTTGCCGGGGCCAAGCTCACGCGCGAGCTTGAGTGCCGCAACCACGTTGGTGCCCGACGAGATGCCGCACATGTCCTCGCGCGCCAGGCGACGGGCCATCTCAAGGGCCTCGATGTCGGTCACGATGCAGATGTCATCGTAGATGTCCTGGTCAAGGATCTCTGGAATGATGCCGTCGCCAATGCCCATCTGCAGGTGCGTGCCCACGGGATGCCCCGAAAGGATGGCCGCCTGGTCGGGCTCAACTGCCCAAATGCGCACGTTGGGATTAACGGCGCGCAGCACGCGACCAACGCCGGTGAGCGTGCCGCCCGTGCCAATGCCCGAGCAGAAGCCGTCGATGCGCGTGTCTGCGTCGGCAATAATCTCGACTGCCGTGTGCTCGCGGTGGGCAGCAAGGTTGTCAACGTTCTCAAACTGCTGCGGCACGTAAACGCGGGGGTCCTCCTTGGCCATCTGGAGCGCCCGCTGAATGCAGCGATCGACACAGGCGCCAATGTCGCCGTCGTCGTGTTCAAGGATGACCTGCGCTCCGTAGTGCACCACCAGGCGACGACGCTCGATGGACACGGAGTCGGGCATGATGATCTTGGCCTGATAGCCCAGGACCGCCGCCACCAACGCAAGGCCAATGCCCTGGTTTCCACTGGTAGGCTCCACGATGATGGAGTCGGGGCGCAGCTCTCCACGCTCCTCCGCACCGCGCACCATCTGCAGTGCGGTACGAGTCTTGATAGAGCCACCAACGTTGGTGGCCTCAAACTTTACAAGGATGCGGGCGCAATCGGCCTCGGGGATATGGTTGAGGCGAATGAGCGGGGTGTGGCCCACCGCCTGCAAAATGTTGTCGTAAATCATGGGCGTTCCTTTCCTTGCCATCAAGGCGCACCGATGATTCTAGCAGTGTGCGCCAGTCCCACGCAGCCCGCTTTGCACCTATACGACAAGCGAATGCAGAAGGTGGCCCCCGGGACACGCCGCCAGGCATAATGAAAGACGGTGGCCTCCTTACAGTTACAATTAATCTCAAAGGGAAACAGGCATGTAGGAGGGCATGCCGTATGAGAGGAGAAGGATATGTCGTATTTAGGAGAGGGAACCACCAAGTTGGGCTTTGGCCTCATGCGCCTGCCAAAGCTTGAGGACGGGACCATCGACGTGCCTCAGGTATCGCAGATGGTCGACGAGTTCTTGGCGGCTGGAGGCACCTACTTTGACACCGCCTGGGCCTACAACAGGTCTGAGGAGGCAATCCGTCAGGCACTCATCGAGCGCTACCCGCGCGAGAGCTACACCATTGCAACCAAGAACGCCGCCTGGATTGGCGCAACCAGTGCCGAGGAGGCACGCGCACAGCTGACGACATCGCTCGAGAGGCTGGGCACCAGCTACATTGACTACTACCTGCTGCACAACCTTGGCGCAAGCCGCACTGAGGTCTTTGAGCGCTGGGACATGTGGGGGTGGGCCAAGCAGATGAAGGCAGAGGGCAAGATTCGCCACCTGGGCTTCTCGTTCCACGACAACGCCGAGACGCTCAAGGGCGTACTCGAGAAGCATGCGGACGACGCTGAGTTCATTCAGCTGCAGATCAACTATGCAGACTGGGAGGACGGCAGCGTGCAGAGCCGCAAGGTGTGGGAGGTCGCCCGTAGCTACGGCAAGCCCGTCGTGATCATGGAGCCCGTCAAGGGCGGCATGCTCGCCAACCCGCCCGCACCTGTGCTCGACATCCTGCGCGCCGCTGAGCCAGATCGCACACCCGTTGAGTGGGCTTTGCGCTTTGCGATGAACACCGAGGGGCTTATCGCCTGCCTCTCGGGCATGTCTTCGCTCGAGCAGATGCGGCAGAACCTGGCCACGCTCAAGGGTCTCTCCCCGCTCTCGCAGACCGAGCTCGACACTCTGGCCGCCGCGCGCGCAAAGCTCGCCGAGCTTATCGCCGTGCCCTGCACCGGCTGCCACTACTGCATGGAAGAGTGCCCAGTAAGCATGCCCATCGCCGGCATCATGGAGAGCCTCAACCGCGATGCCCTCTATGGGATTGACAAGGGCAAGGGCAACTACGGCTTTGCCACGCGCGATGGCGTCAAGGCCAGCGACTGTATCCAGTGCTACCAGTGCGAAGGCGCCTGCCCGCAGCACATCGACATCGTTCACCAGCTTGAGGTCGCCGCAGAGAAGTTTGAGTAGACCTTACCCGTGCATTGCGGCGGGCATCTGATGCGTGATGCCCGCCGCAATGCGGGACATGGTGAGTGCCGCTTTCATCTTTTGCATATTACGTATCTTCTATACGTGTTTTTGCATGAATCTAAGCAGCTAACAGAGCAAGGTCCTCGCAAGTGGCAAGAATTGCGCGATATGCGAGTCCAATCTTGTGACAAGCACCACCAACAGCAATCGCTAGCCGCAAATTGCCTGTTTGTTGGCTTTGCCACGGCACCAAACGGCCCCTTGGAAGAGGCTCCAAAATGTATGACTCGCATATCGCGCATTTTTTGCCACTTAGGGCACCCTTTGCTCGCCACAAGGCTGCTGCCGCATCCATTACGCGCAACAGCATTGCTCGAGGCAGGATCCGCCTCACCCCAATTGCGCAACACCGTTCGTCGGTAGCTCCCAAGGGGGCCTCCTACGCACCCCCTGCGCTTTAATACCAATAGAAGGAGCGTGAGAAAGGGGCAACAGTGGCATTTCCTGACGGATTCCTTTGGGGCGGGGCAACGGCCGCCAATCAGCTTGAGGGCGCCTACAACGTGGCGGGCAAGGGACTATCTACCGCCGATGTCATGACCGTGGGCGGACGCGGAAAGCGTCGCAAGGTCACCAAAGACGGCATTCACCCCGACCTCTACTACCCCAGCCACGTGGCAATTGACCACTATCACCACATGGAAGAGGACATTGCCCTCTTTGGTGAGATGGGCTGGAAGTGCTACCGCTTCTCCATCGCCTGGACGCGCATCTTTCCCAACGGCGACGAGCTCGAGCCCAACGAGGAGGGTCTGGCCTTTTACGACCGACTCTTTGACGAGCTAGAGCGCTGGGGCATTGAGCCCCTTGTGACCATCAGCCACTTTGAGACTCCGCTCGGCCTGGTACGCAAGTTTGGCGGTTGGGAGAGTCGCGAGATGGTGGAGTGCTACGTGCGCTTTGCCCGCACGCTCTTTGAGCGCTACTGCGGCCGTTGCCACCTGTGGCTCACCTTCAACGAAATCAACAACATGAGCACCAACCCCTGGGTCGCCGCAGGCGTGGACTCCGCCGATGAGGGCGTGCGCGCCAGGGCAGCCTATCACGAGTTTCTCGCGTCGGCCAAGGCCGTGGCGCTCGCGCATGAGATTGACCCCGAAAACCGCGTGGGCCTCATGTACAACGGTCACCTCTCCTACCCCGCAAGCTGCGACCCCTCCGACGTCATTGGCACCATGAAGTTTGAGCACCTGATGATGTACTACTGCGACGTCATGTGCCGTGGCTACTACCCCGGCTACAAGCTGCGCCAGTTTGCACGCGAGAGCATCGAGCTGCCCGAGGAGCCCGGCGACGCGGAGGTGCTGCGCTCGGGCACCGTGGACTTTGTGAGCTTCTCCTACTACCTCACGCACGTGACCGGCCAAAAGACTGGTGGCGTGCTCAAGGGTCTGCAGGGCATCCAGACCGGCTACGACAACCCCTACCTAGAGAAGAGCGCCTGGGGCTGGGGCGTTGACCCGCAGGGCCTGCGGTTTCTCCTCAACGAGCTCTGGGACCGCTATCAGCTGCCAGTAATGGTGGTGGAAAACGGGCTGGGAGCGGTGGACGAGGTCGTAGTGGAAAACGGCATGGAACGCATCCACGACCCCTACCGCATCGACTACCTGCGAAAGCACATCGAGCAGCTGCAGCTGGCCATTGAGGAGGACGGTGTTGATGTGATGGGCTACACCAGCTGGGGCCCCATCGACATCATTGCCGCCAGCACCGGCGAGATGTCAAAGCGCTACGGTTTCATCTATGTGGATGTGGACGACGAGGGCCACGGCAGCTTCCGTCGCATCAAGAAGGACTCTTTTGACTGGTATGCACAGGTCTGCCGCACCAACGGCGCTTGCCTGGAATAGCGGTCACGCGCCACTGAGCTATCGCATTGGAGGAAGGAGACATCATGGCAGAGGACATGAGCAAGGTTGCAAGCACCAAGGGAATGAGCGAGTTTGAGCGAGGCTACGCCGTGCCCGACTGTGTGGTGCTCGACAGCGCCTATTGCTCGATGGGTCGCATGGTGGCCGTGCGTGCCTGCAAGCAGGCTGGCTGGACATATCACGACACCACAACCCTTCTTGAGCTGGTTCCCGAGTGCGGCGTAACGCCCGGCGACATGGACGCCTTTGAGCTAAAGTCCGCCGAGCCCGACGCTGACCTTGCCGCCCTGCGAGAGAGCAACGAATACCAGCGCATTATTGGCGCCTATCGCCTGGCAGCCGAGCGAGCACTCGCGCAGGGACCCTGTCTCATCCATGACCGCGTTGACAAGGAGTTTGTCGAAAGCCTCGGAAAGACCTGTGCAAGCGCTATGACCTACGCAACCGACCGGCCCGCCATGCGCGTACGCGCCAAGGTCTCGCCGCTGTATGCCAACCTCACAAGCGACGCCGAGCTTGACGCGGCCATCGCGTTTGAGGACGCGCACCGTCGCGCCTGGCATGCGCTGGGCAGCGACACCACCGTTTGGGGAGAGCCGGCCACCTACGACCTCATGATCAACACCGATGCCATCGGTCGCGACTTTGCGGCACAGCTCCTCGCACAGCTGATGATTGGGCAGCAGTAGCCAGGGTCCGTCAACGCAAAGCGGAAGGGCGGTGCCGTTTTGAGAGGCGGCACCCGCTCGGGCCAGGGGCTCGTTGCGAGCATGCCCGTGCCCGCCGCCTCAAACCATGGGACAACCAGCAGGCGAGACCCCCGCATAATCAATAACAAGTGTGGCATTGCGAATCTGACGTATACGCATGGTCCGTTCCCTCCTCCGGACGCTCCCTCACCGCTTTATTCTTGCAGGGCCGGACTGTCCTTGAGTCCGTCAAGGCGCTTCTTGGCGCGCAAGCTGTACACGCCACCCGCCACAAACACCGCCGTGGCCACCAATAGCAGCACGTAGCCAATGCTCACAAGCGTGGGCGAACTCTTTGTAATGATGAGGCCTGCACCGGACGCGAGCAGGCCCAGCGCCGTGCGCTCAATAGAGAGGAAGGTCCTGAGCAGCGCAAACTTGGTCCGGTCATAGGCCAGGTGGTCGCGCAGGATCATATCGCCTTCGTGGTTCTTGTACTCGTACTCCATGAGTTGCCTCCCTCGCTGTGCTCTTTCGATTTCATGATAAGCCACAGGCATACGGAAAGCCCCTGGCACCGGTCTCCGAGAAACGCCGTTGCGTCCCAAGGGCCTCGCATGTGGCACCCGCAGGCAACACCGTTCCGCAGGAATGCGCCTCACATCAAGAGCGTCCTCGTGCAAAGAGCCACGGCAGGTTGGACGCATTGGAGCATGCGCCACAGGTCAGCGGCCTCGCACAAAAGCCGAGCACGTCCCTTTAGCAAACGGCACCCACGCACGCAAACGCCGCAGCCACTGGTTGGCATCGGCGTATCATGGAACACGGCATGTAGGAGGACATGCCGCAATGGATAGGAGAGGGTATGGACGTCAATATCACCAAGCGCAACGAGCTTCTGGCGCAAAAGGTCATCAAGGGACTTGCGTCGCGAAACATGACCGGATACTACGCCGCAACGCGTGAGGAGGCGCTTGCAAAGGCGCTCGAGCTCATTGAGCCCGGCTCGACCGTGACCATGGGCGGCGCCATGAGCGCGCACGAGATTGGCCTGGTCAAGGCCGTGCAAGAGGGTGACTACAACTTCATAGACCGCGACAAGATCGAGGACAAGCGCGCCGCCATGCTCGCGGCCTACGACGCGGACGTCTTTCTTGCCAGTACCAACGCCATGACCGAGGACGGCGTGCTCGTCAACATTGACGGCAACTCCAACCGCGTCTCGGCCATTGCCCAAGGACCAAAGAAGGTCATTTTCATTGTGGGCATGAACAAGGTCTGCAGCGACGTGGACGGTGCCATAAAGCGCGCCCGCAACGTAGCCGCACCCATCAACGCCCAGCGCTTTGGCCTGGCGACCCCCTGCAGCAAGACGGGCGCATGCGCCAACTGCAAGTCGGCCGACACCATCTGCTGCCAGTTCCTCATCACGCGCTACTCGCGCCACGCGGGACGCATCCACGTAATCCTGGTCAACGACAACCTGGGCTTCTAGGGCAAACAAGCCGCGGACCACTGGCAAGGTACCCGGTGATCCGCGGCGCTTGTATGTTGGGCTGACCGCTTAGCGCACGTCCTTGCGGTTTGGCACCCAGTCGGCCGTCTCTTGGTACCAGGTGAGCAGGCGGTCGCGCATGGCGGCCACACGCTCGGCATAGGCTGGGTCGTCGATGCGGTTGACCCGCTCATGCGGATCGAGCTCAAGATCGTAGAGGGTGTCCCGCTCGTAGAGGCGCATGGTGTACTTGAGCGCGCCCATGCGAATCATCGTGGCACGCGTGTGGCTGGGGCCTTCCTCGTGCTGCGTGGAGATGCGCGGCCAGTACGGGTCGTGTGGGTCGTCGTGACCCAGCTCCATGCTCGGACGGTCTCCAAATCCGCGGCCGCCCTCGCAGAACACGGCATCCCTTCCCACGTCGTCACCCGCAAGCACCGGCAAAAGCGACGTGCCGTACTGCACGTAGCCCAGGTCCATCCCCGTCATGTCCGCCACCGTTGCGCAGAGGTCGTTCAGCTCCACGAGCGCCGGGGTCACCCGCGGTTTCACCGGGATGCCCGCCGCCGGCTTCACAATGAGGGGCACGTTGGTGAGCGCGTCCTCAAAGCAGTTCTGCACCTTTTCCACCAGGCCATAGTCGCCTGTGTAGTCACCGTGATCCGAGAACACAAAGACGGAGGTCTCGTTATAAAGACCCGTCTCGCGGAGCTTGCCCACAACCTGCCCAAGCTGATCGTCAAGCTTGGCCACCATGTCCAGATAGGTGGCACGCAGCTCGTTCCACCTCTCCTCGGGCCAACGCGGGTCGAGGTTCATCTTGCGCACGGTCTCTGCCAGCATCGCGGGGCCGTCCTTGCGCCGCGGAATGCGAGGAGGCAAGGCGCTGCGGTCGGTGATGCCATACCACGGGCGATTGCAGCCATACGGTGGATGCGGAAACGCGAGCGAGCAGTAAACGAAGAAGGGCCTTTTCCTGCCGCCGGCCGCATAGCGTTCGAGATAGTCCAGCGCCGCTTGCACACAACCCTCGTCGGAGCGGCCATAGCCACCCGGCTGGGTCTCCCCAATGTAGAAGGAGTACCTGTCGGGATCCCACTTTTGGGCCGCATCGCCTGCCGTGCCATGCTCCAGACCGCTCGACTTCATCACGTCGATGCGCCTGTCGCGCTGGTTCTTGGGGCTGATGCCGTCGTAGTACTCGTCGCAGTAGGCGGCCTTGGGCCGCGTGCCCGGAACCACGTCGTTGCGGCCAATCCATATGACCTCATAGCCCGCACCCCTCATGGTGCGCAGGATGTTGGGCTCGTCCTCGTTCTGCAAAAAGTGCATCGTGCGATGCCCGGTGGTGTGCGGATACAGGCCACTCAAAAAGCTACAGCGACTGGGCACGCACACGGGGTTTTGGCAGTAGGCGTTCCTAAAGGCCACACCCTCCCCTGCCAGCGCATCAAGGTTTGGCGTGTGTGCGGCACGGTTGCCCAGGTAGTGCTGCGCGTCAGCACGCATCTGATCGGCCACGAAATAAAGGATGTTGGAACGATGAGGCATATGCGCTCCTTGGCTCCGTCCTGCTTACGCAAGATACTATCCCAGTGAGCCCAAGCAACGGGCCGTTTCTCGCTATCCTTGTTGGGAAGCGAATCCAACCCCAGGCAAACGCGGTGCATCCATATCGCCGCGCATCAAGCGCGTTAAGCCACAAGTCACAGCCGAGCAAAGGAGCTCTCGTTGAATAAGATTTCGGTCTTGGTCAAGCCGGCCTCGAGCGCATGCAATCTTCGATGCAAATACTGCTTCTACACCAACGTTGCGACATCGCGCGAGGTGGCCAATCACGGAGTGATGGCGGCAGAGACGGCGGCACTGTTGGCGCAGCGCATTGCCGAGGCAGTGGGTTTTAGCGGTCTGGCAAACATCAGCTTCCAAGGCGGGGAACCCCTGCTGGCGGGCCTCGACTGGTTCAAGTCGTTTGCCGCGGAGATGGACCGCTACCCAGGCGTTAGACCCAACTGGATCCTTCAGACAAACGGGACCCTACTCAACGAGGAATGGTGCGCATTCCTTGCAAAACGCGAGTTCTTGGTTGGGATATCGGTCGACGGGACGCGTGCCAACACAAACCGCTACCGCGTCGACGCTTCTGGTGAAGGGGTCTACGACCGTGCGATACACGCCATAGACCTGTTGGAAGCGGCGGATGTGGAATACAACATCCTCACTGTGGTCACCCGACAGCTGGCGCAAAAGCCCAAGCAGCTCATGCAGTTCTACCTTAACCACGACTACGTGCACGTGCAGCTCATCCCCTGCCTTCCTCCGCTTGATGGCACCGATGACGGCGTGAGCCTGCGGCCCCAGGACTTTCGCAGCTTTTATCTGGGGTTCTTCCGCGCTTGGAAGAAGGTGTTCGAGAGCGAGCGGCTCATCCACATCAACCTCTTTGAGGACCTGGCGGACATGCTTGAGGGCTACAATCCCGTCCAGTGCGGCATGACCGGACGCTGCACCGTGCAGTATGTGGTTGAGGCCAATGGCGACGTCTATCCCTGCGACTTCTACTGCTTGGACGAGTACAAGATGGGCAATATTGCCGATGCGCCACTACGCGATCTGTCTGTGAGCTCAGCTGTCAGCGCGTTCCTCGACGACGAGGACTGTCGGCGCGAGCCCTGCACTGGCTGTCCCTACTCCAGGTTCTGCAACGGGGGCTGCAGGAGGCAGAACGTGTGCTACCTCACCGACCGCGGCTGCGCCTATCGCGATGTGCTCTCAGAGGTGTTGCCCGAGCTCATATTGCTGTACGACCTCTACTGATTCGAGCTCTTACTGGTACAGAACCCCGCTGCATAACGCATCCACATATTGCTGGCACGTCTCTTGCCGCCACGACAGACGCGCCGTGTTGAACCCTGCACAGGGCCAGAGCCTTTCGTGTATATAGTTCATATACACACTTGACAACTGTGTATGTACAGTATATACATTAGATACGGAAGGACGCTTCCGCGCACCAAATGATCAACCATGGAAGGGACCCCCATGGAAATCGTCATATCCAATTCGTCGGACAAGCCCATCTACGAGCAAATCGCATCGCAGATTCGCGAGCAAGTGCTCACGGGCGTCCTTGCGGCAGGAGACAAGCTGCCCTCCATCCGCTCGCTCGCCACTCAGCTGCGAATCAGCGCGATTACCACCAAGCGCGCCTACCAGGATCTTGAGGCACAGGGCTACATCAACACGGTACCCGGCAAGGGCTGTTTCGTGGCAGGTGACAACCTTGAGCTTTTGCGAGAGGAACGTCTGCGCAAGGTGGAAGACTCGCTCGCACGAGCCGTGTCCGAGGCGCGGAGTGCCGGTATCACAACCGACGAGCTCCGCGAGATGCTCGACCTTCTTCTGGAGGATGACCAGCAATGATCAGCAAAACTCCCGCGCTCCCCTTCATGGACATTGGCGACGAACCCTGTGACCTGCACGTTAGCAGCGTGACAAAGCACTATGACGGCTTTACGCTCAACAGCGTCTCCCTCGATGTCCCCCGTGGCTCGGTTGTGGGCCTTATTGGGCAAAACGGCGCGGGCAAGACCACGCTCATGAAGTCCATCTTGGGAACCGTCCACATTGACGGCGGAAGCATCGAGCTCTTTGGGCGCAACGTTGCGAGCCTCTCCCAGAACGAGCTCGTTGAGCTTCGCAACCGCCTGTGCTTTGTTGGCGCGGTCACCGCTTACCCCAACGTGATGACTGTCACCGAAGTGGCCCACATGTACCAGTTTGCCTTTCGGTCGTTTGACCAGGCGGCATACGAGCAGTTTGCAACGCGCATGGGCCTTTTGCCCAGCTCTGCAGGCAAAAAGGTCAAGGACCTCTCGCGAGGCATGGGCATGAAGCTGCAGCTTGCCTGCACGCTAGCCTGCGGCGCCGACCTTGCGATTCTCGACGAGCCGACCGCGGGTCTTGACCCCATCGTGCGCGAGGAGGTGCTCGACATCCTCCGCGAGTGGATGGAGGACGACAGGCACAGTGCGCTCATCTCGAGCCACATAACGACAGATCTTGAAAAGATTGCCGACTACCTCGTGTTCATCGAGAACGGACAGGTGATCATGTCGTGCGAGCGCGATGCGATTGACATGATGGGCATTGCCCACCTGCGCTCGGCCGAGCTTGAGCGCGTGCTTGCAGACGGGCTGATTGCCGACAGGGCCTATGTCCTTCGTCACGACCTGAGCTATGACATGCTCGTGACCAACCGCGCAGCCTTCCTGCGCACGTACCCTGACTACGTGTGCGACCGCGCGTCCATCGACGACGTCATGGTGCTCCTCGTGAAAGGTGAGGTGAGATAGATGCGTGCTCTTATGTACGCCGACTGGACCATTGTCCGCAGGGTGTTCCTTCGTTATCTGCTCATCACGATGTTTGTGATGACGCCCATCGTTGTGATGGGCAACAATGACGGCGAGCTTGCTGCCGGCACTGCCGTCGTCACCATGTGCGTCATGATGATGACCATCTATCTCACGCTGAGCATCTTTAGCTTTGACACCAGCAATGATTGGGAGCAGTTTCGTTTGGCACTCCCCATTTCGACACACCAGGTAGTGCGCAGCCGCTACGCCTTTGCAGTGCTGACCTCCCTGGGGACGGTGCTTCTGGGTTCGGCTTTGGGCGTGCTCGTTGAGCTGGTTCTCCCGCTGATCCATGGATCGGTTGCCGCTCCGCGCGGGTTTGTCATCATCTTCCTCGCCGGTATTGGCGCTGCCCTTGTGGGCCTGCTCTTTCTTTCGATTGAGATGCCCATAGTCTTTCATCTGGGTATTGAGAAGGCACGCATGGCCATTTCCATTCCGTTCATGCTCTGCATGCTTTTCACCATTGAGCCTGTGCGCGATGCGCTGATCTCGCTGCTCAATAAGCTCGAGCATGTGGAGGCAGCCCTTGGTACGCCCGCGCCGCTGTTTGCTGGCGGGGCCTGCGCTGTGATCTTGGTGTACCTGGCCTCCATGCGTCTCTCCGAGCATCTCTACGCCAACCGCGAGTTCTAGGTCTCGTAGCTGCAGCACGAACCTTTGGCCACTTATGTTGTTGCCCGTTCCACGTTTCCCGCGTGGGACGGGCTTTTTGGTGTTTTGGCTGTTTAGAGTGCGATTTGTTGTAGGCAATCGATTGTTTACAAATTCCTACTTGCAATGGGGGAGATAATAAGTAAACTATAGTTAACTTCTTGCGGGGGCCCTCTCCCCCTCCCCGGAAGCGGGCATAGTCCCATTACGAGACGACGCGCACCCCCCCTTGGCGCGTCGTCTTTCGTGTCTATCGAACCTAGTGCGCATTACGCGACGTGTCATACTGGAGGCCTACGCCCGTGTTTTCGAGGAGAGGCCATGAAGATTAGAACCACACGTCCAGAGGAGCTCGACGAGGTCATGGGGATCTATGCTCATGCACGCCAGTTTATGGCCGAGCACGGCAATCCCAACCAGTGGGGCCCAACCAAGTGGCCACCACGAGAGCTCGTTGCGCAAGACATCGCCAACAAGAAGAGCCATGTTGCCGTTTGCGACGACAGACGCATCGCAGCGGTCTTCTTCTATGACTTTGGCAAGGATATCGATCCCTGCTACGCCGTAATTGACGACGGATCCTGGGAAAGCGACGAGCCGTATGGCGTGGTACATCGCATTGCGTCGGCGGGCATTGAGCGAGGTGCGGGCACCGCCTGCATCACATGGGCCCTTGAGCAGAGTCGGCACCTGCGCATAGACACCCATTCCGACAACTATGTGCTGCAGAATCTACTGGCAAAGATTGGATTCACTCGTCGCGGAATCATCTATGTTCACGAGGACAACGACCCTCGACTGGCCTACGAACGAGTGCTCAGCGACTAGTCTAGCTGCGTAAAGGCGAAGAAAGTTCTAATTCCTAGTTGCATTCTAGGATATATGAGGTAAAGTAACACTAGCCTTCCAAGAGGGACCCTCTCCCCCTCAGAGGAATAGGGCATAGTCCCATTGCAAGACGACACACTTCCCCCGGTGTGTCGTCTTTTGTTTGGGGGTGTGGTGGGTGTGTCAAATTATACGTCCCCTTGACACACCCACCACACCTCGCGCGACTACGCGGCCGCCTTCTTTCTCACCAAATAGCGAATCCCAAGGGTCACGAGCAGGCAGATAAGGATCGCCTGGGGAATGTCGGCGAGGAAGCGCACGATGATGGCAATCACGGGGTTGCCAATCTCCTCGCGATAGATTACGACCGGCACCACCGTCGCGTTTACCGCCGAGAGGCATGCACAGAGGATGGCTCCGCGCGCAGCAGCGGCTGGCAAGGCCGCCATGATCTTAAACAGCAGGCTCGACTCGTTGGAAAGGTAGATCCTAGCCCACGACTCGCCACGGGCATCCAGGCCCTTGACGGCATTGGCGGCAAAGGACGAGGCAAGCGCCACCGCCAGCTCAAGACCCATAAAGCTCAGTCGCCACGTGCTGTAGTTGTTGCGCGCCATCGTCATGGCCTGAAAGACCAGCGCCACAATTACGGCGCAACCAACGGTCAGCGAACGACTAGGGTTCTTGAGGATTCGCTCCTGCATGTTAGAGAAAAACTTGGCAGCCATGACCCCTCCGAATCAAGCCTATGCCTGCATGAACGATGGCATCGAGCCACTCTTTGCCGCGGCGGCAATGTCAAAGAGCGCGTCTGCCACCGCATCGTCTGCGCTGTCGCCAATGTGCCAGCGAGCCACCTGCTTTATCTGATCGCTTGCGTTTGCAACGGCCACGCTGTTGGGAACAGCCTCAATCATCGAGAGGTCGTTCTCGGAGTCACCAAAGGTCGCAACCTCGTCAAGGGTAATGCCCAGCGCCTCGGCCAACGCAGCAACAGCACTCCCCTTGCTCCACCCGTGCGGCGAGACGTCAATCAGAGGAGCCGTCGTGCTGGGGAAGACAAAGTCCATTGCGGCAAACTCCTCGCGCAGGAGGTCGCGCGTCTCGGTCTGATAGGTGCGGTCGCCCGTCACGTGGATGTTTGCCTTGGTGTAGGCGGTACCATCAAGCTTGTGGATGTAGCGCTTTGCGGCACCAAAGCTTCCCAGCATGCGCTCGGCATGAGCGTCGTCGGGGGTCACAAAGTAACCTGCGGTATGAATGTCGCCGCGATGCACGTCAAACATGGTGAGGATGCCGCGGTCCGTGCGCGTGAGCCACTCGGCGAGCCGATTGAGCTCGTCGGCCGCAATCTGCTCCTCGCGCACCAGCTCGCCGTCAACGTAGATCATCTGACCGTTGCAATAGGCGCCCGTGGCATAGCACTCGCCGTGATTGTCAAACATCCAACCCATGTCATTTGGGATGCGCCCAGAAACAGGACCAAAGTGCAGCCCCTCGGCAATCATCGCCCTGACGCCTTCAATGGCGTGATCCGTCGCACGGGGCAGCCCGTGGCAGATGAGCGTGTCGTCAAGGTCGGTGAGCACCAGCTTTATCATGCGGTTCCTCTCGTTGGAAGTGTCTAACCAACCCTACCACGACGAGGTTTGCTCCCCTGCATCATCTCTTAGAAGCAGACAATCACCCAAGTTGAGGGCTGCGGAGAGGGGTGTGTCAGCGGGGACGTGCGCCTTGGGGCTAGTGAGTGGAATGCGAGGGGTGTGTCAAGGGGACGTCCCCTTGACACGCTACCCGTTGGAGCTCCTGTTCAACAGGTGCTGCTACTCCTGTACCTTCATGGCCTCTGAGAGGCTCACTCGCCTGATGTGCCAGATATGCGCCGCGGCAACCACGAGATACGCCACCGCACCAATGGCCACAACCTTTCCCATAAGCGGCAGTTCAATGTACAGCTCAAGATTGCCCGAGTAGCGGTCCATGACCAGCTTGACAAACACGTCGCAGAGCTTGATGACGAACGGCAGGCTCGCCACTAGGCTAACCATCACCGTAACCGTAATCGCTCGCACGTAGAGCTTCGTTATCTCGTTATTGTGGTAGCCAAAGACCTTCATGTAGCTGATGTAGCGACTCGAGCGGTCGATGACCGTCTTGGTCAGCAGGTAAACAAGAATCAGATAGACCGGCACCGCAAAGCCAACGATCATGTCCATGATTCCGCCAAAGGACTCCTGCATCTGATCGGCAGTGGAGGTCATCGACTCCGGCGTAATATCGGTGGCAAGATAGCGCTCATCAAGCTCAAGATCCTCGTCGCTCGCATAGCCAACAAAGTTGTCCTCGTCCTCGTCGACCATCACGTTGAGGGCAGTCCTGTCCATGTAGATGTTCATGTTTGCCGTGCTGCCCCAGACCCTGGTTGCGGTGAGCTCGTAGTTTGTGTTGGTGTACTTGTCGTGCACAACAAAGGTTTCGCCTGGCTCAATGCGGCACTTCTGCGAGAGGCCCGTGCCTACCACAACGGCGCCGTCGCTCACATCCACATCGCTCCAATAGCGCGAATCTTGCTCGATGCCGTAGACCGTAATCTCCTCGGAGCTGTCGGTAACAACATGGTCGATCTCGAACGAAGCAGCAGAGAACTTCTCGGCCTGAGAGATCTTTGCCTCCCCGTTGTCGATCGTATTGACGGGATGGGCGTCCTCGTCGAGGTCCATCGTTCGTAAAAGGACCTTTGCATAGCCGATAAAGCCAAGGTCAGAGAGGGGGTCATCGGTGCTCATGAGGTCCTCGACCGCCGCGTAGGCACGGCGCTCCTCGGCGCTTCCCTCCAGCTCGAGCGGGGCCTTGAGCAGGTAGATATGGTTAGCCACCACGTCCGAGCTGAGCATCTCGGCATAGTGATTGATAATGGGCATGAGGCACAGGCCAAACAGCAAAAACAGGCTGCAGAAGCTAATGCCAAAGAACAGGACCACAAAGTGCGAGAGGTTTCGCAGAAAGACACGCAGCTGGAAGCGACGCACAAAACCGAGAGCGTCTGGCAGGGGCAGCGTGTTGCGACGGCTCCTGCTGGCAATCTCGCGACGGAGGAACGCCAGCGGAGTAAAGCGCAGCTTGCGCATAAGCCCCACAAGCGTGACCACCTCAAGCAGCATGAACGGCACCACCGTAGTGAACACAAACACATCGGGGCTAAAGCTGTACACATACGGTGGCAAGCTGTACGAGCCGTAGTAGAGCTCCTGCATGGGGGTGCTCATGAGCGTGAGGCCAAGCACGTTTCCCGCCGTGCAGCCCAGCACGCCAATGAACGTGGGAAGCACCATGTAGTGGGCAATGATCTCGCGCTTGCGATAGCCCGAGGCCAAAAGCGTGCCAATGACTGCGGACTCCTGCTCGATTGTAGCGTTGGTGAGCACCACAAAGACAAAGGCCATAATCACCACGAGCAGGCCCACCAGCACCTGCCACATGACCTGGTCGCTCTCAACGTCGTCATTGGCAAAGAAGATCGCCTTGTTGTCAAACTCGTAGTCAACGAGGTCGGTCAGTATCTCGCCCTCGTCTACCAGCAGGTCGGCCATGTCACGCTCAAACTCCGTGCGTGCGACCAGGTCCATCGACCGGTCGTTTAGCACGCCGTCGTAGCGATAGTCTCGCTTGCCACCAGCCATGTGCTGCATGCCATCTGGCGTGACCAGCGCGATGGTAAAGGTCGTTGAGTTAAAGATCATGTCGGTGTTCTTCTCCATGAGGCACTCGTAGTCTGACACCGACGCAATGCCCACAACGCTCACCCGCTGGCGACCTACGGTGATGGCGTCGCCCACGTGGATACCGTTGTTCTTTGCCCACACGCGATCGACCGCGATCTCGTCTTGGGCCTGTGGGGCTCGTCCCTCAAAGTAGTAACCCTGGTTGACCTCCATGCGATTGTCCTGGTTGATGAGTCGGCAGTTCATGGCACGGTCGTCACCGTCGAGCTCCATGGGGACATCGGCAGTAAAGTCCTCGAAAATGGTACAGCCCATGGCCTCAACTGCCTCGATGGAGCTCTTGGCAGCCTCAAACTGCGTAGCAAAGTGAAAGTCCTCGACATGCGAGGCCTCGTGAAGGCCCTTTTGAATCACCTCAATGCTGTGTGCCGCGCTGAGATAGCCCGATCCCATTGCAATAGCAAACAGGAACAGCAAGAAGATGCCCAGATACTTGCCAAGGTTGTGCACGAGGTCGCGCGGAAGGCGCTTGTTGAGCGGAGACATGGGTGCCTACCAGGTGAGCTCGCGCGCAGGAAGCAGATGCTCGTTGCGCACGTCCTCTGACAGCTGGCCATCGCGCAAGCGCAAGATGTGATGGCTCATGTGGCGAATGGCATCGTTGTGCGTGACTATGACCATGGTCGAACCGTACTCGCGGTTCACACGCTCCATCAAATCAAGAATCTCTTTTGAGGTGTGGTAGTCAAGAGCACCCGTTGGCTCGTCGCACAAGAGCAGGCTCGGATTCTTGACCAGTGCGCGACCGATGGCGCAGCGCTGCTGCTGACCGCCAGACACCTGGTTGGGGAACTTCTTGCGATGCTCCCAAAGGCCGAGCGAGTTAATGAGGTCGTCGAGCGGGAGTGGGTTCTTTGAGAGGTACTGGCAGACCTCGATGTTCTCGCGGATGGTGAGGTCGGGCACAAGGTTATAAAACTGGAAGATAAACCCCAGCTCACGGCGGCGATACTCCACCAGCTCGCGGTCGCGGAGCTTGGTGATGTCGGTGCCGTTCACCACGATGCGGCCCTCATCGGCAGGCTCCAGTCCGCCCACCATGTTGAGGAAGGTCGACTTGCCGCTGCCGGACGGGCCAAAGAGCACGCATATCTCACCCCTGTCGATGTTGGTCGAGATACCGCGAAGCACCTGCGTGCGCGCCTCACCGGTTCCGTAGCTCTTGGTCAGTCCGTCTATTGTGAGAAATCCCTCTTGCGCCATGTTCAAAGTCCCTGCAGACAAGTTGTGAATCATAAAGTATGCCAAGGTTTACTTTAGACCCGCAATAGTAACTCTGCAAGGAACATTTGAAGGCAGCAGCAAGACTACGAATTAGGTTTGGCGACTCGGGACGGAAGTAAAGCGGCTGTTGTGTTGCCCCTGGGCATAACCAACGCGCTGCGGCACCAAGAGCTTACCGGTAGTACTTGGCCTCCTCGACTAGCCGACGAATCTCGTCAATGATCTGGTCGCCGTTTTCTGTGTTGTCGGCCGAGGAGATAATGACCAGCTCCGATGCCAGCTTATCCAACTCGAGCAGGAGGCTCTCGTCAGCCTCTTCCATCTGCTCCATTGCCGCAAGTGTCTGGTCAAACACCTCGAGCCGCTTTGCCCGTGCGCCGTGCTGGATATTGCCGTCACCATTTGCCACCTGCTGCTTTAGGCGCAGATAGCCTGCGGAGTCAAAGGCCTGAATGCGGTTTGCCAAGACCATGGAGTTGCGCAGGATGGCATCGAAGGCAGCATATGCGGGAGCAGCAAACTTGTCCCAGCTCATACTGCCCTTTTGGAAGGTCTCTCCCAGCTCCACGAACAGGCTCTGCTGGCGCAGGTTTGCGCTACGCAGAGTTTCGGCAACCGTCACCGCGTGAGGCCCCACCACCGTGTCGTCCTCGTAGCTTGCAAGCACACGCAGCACGTCTTTTGCCGTGGCCCCACTCTCTACGTCGAGACGCTCGTAGATCTTGCGCTCGGTCACAACAGGAGCTGGCTGGGCATCGACCGACTCAACCACCACGTCGCGCGCAGGAATGGGAGGGGCCTGCCCGCGATCTCCGCGCGCAGACGGAAGAAGCTTGCGCTCGCGAATCCATCCCGCCAAGCGACGAGCTCCCTTGTAGGTGAATCGGGCGCCAATGACTATCGCCCCCACGGTCAGCACGGTGTAGAACACAATGAGACCAAAGATGAAGCTAAAGATATCCACCGACGGCACCATTCACGAGAGACGCAGCATACTGCAAAGATTATCGCATAAGAGCTTGTACCCCTTCTCCTTGGCGCCGTACCTTACTGTTTGCCGGACGACGCACTTGTACCGGTTGCCGCGTGGCAGGACCGTACGCACGCCAAATGCAAAGCTTACGGGACGTAGCGCAGTTGCCTTGCACGGTATGTCAGCTACGCAAAGTAGAATCGCACCCAGCAAAGTAGTCACTGGGAAAAGCGCAGGTCGCAAAGAGCTTGTACTCCAGGCGAACGCGAATCTACTTTGCATAACTGACATACCGTGTTGGGACCAGCGCAACACGCTCGAGAAACCGGCCCCTTTGGCAGCTCAGAAAAGCAGTGCAGGCCCTAAGGTTAACTTCGAACATAAATAACGCCCGGGATGGCCGTATGACCACCCCGGGCGCAAGGAAGGGAAGGGCAAGGAGTTTTAGAGGCTTACTCCTCGACGGGCTTCTTCCAGAAGGAAAGGATGAGGGCGCCCACAACGGAGCCAGCGATGATGGCGACGAGCCACATCACGGGGTTGCCGATGACGGGGAGCACCCAAGCGCCACCGTGAGGTGCGGGGCTGTAGCAACCAAAGGCCGCAGACATGGCGCCGGCGATGGCGGAGCCGATGACGCAGGTCGGGATGATGTGACCAGGGTCAGCAGCTGCGAACGGAATGGCGCCCTCGGAGATGAAGGACAGGCCCATGATGTAGTTCACGAGGCCAGCGTCGCGGTCAGCCTTGCTCCACTTGTTCTTGAAGAAGGTGGTGGAGAGAGCAACGACGATGGGCGGAACCATGCCACCAGCCATGCAAGCGGCCATAACGACCTGGCCAGGGCCACCAAGAGCGGCGTCAGCAAGCAGGCCGGTGGAGAAGACGTAGGAGGCCTTGTTGAAGGGGCCACCAAAGTCGATGGACATCATGCCGCCGACGATAGCGCCGAGCAGAACGATGTTGGCACCCTGCATACCACCGAGGAAGTTGTTCATAGCGGTGTTGAGTGCACCAAAGATCGGGTTGAGAACGTACATGACAGCGCCAGTGGCGAGGATGCCAAGAACCGGGTAGAGCAGAATCGGCTTGATGCCCTCGAGGGACTCAGGCAGGTTGTCGCAGGCCTTCTTGATGAAGTTGGTGATGTAGCCAGCGAGGAAGCCAGCGGCGAGAGCGGCAATGAAGCCACCAGAGACGCAGACGCTGGAGTCAAAGTCAGGAGCAGTCTGCAGGAAGGCCAGGTTGATGCCGGACTTGGCCATGAGGCCACCCACGACACCAGGAGCCAGACCAGGACGGTCAGCGATAGACATGGCGATGTAGCCCGCGAGGATCGGGAGCATCATGCCAAAGGCCTCCTCGCCGATCTTCTTGAAGAAGGCGGCGATGAAGGTGCTGGAGCCGTAGGCGCCAGTGCCAGCGGCACCCATGTCAAAGAGGAACGCGAGAGCGGTCAGGATGCCGCCACCAATGACGAACGGCAGCATGTGGCTGACGCCGTTCATGAGGTGCTTGTAGATCTGGGAGCCAAGGGACTCGGTCTCGGCGGCTGCGCCAGCCTCAACGACGGTGCCCTCCTGGACGGGAGCCTCGTGGTTGAGGATGATGTTGATCAGGCGCTCGGGGTCGTTGATGCCAGCGGAGACGTTGGTGCTGTAGACCTGCTTGCCAGCGAAGCGGGCACGGTCGACGTTCTTGTCGGCAGCGATGATGATGCCCTCGCAGTGAGCGATCTCCTCGGCGGTCAGGATGTTCTTGGCACCAGCGGAGCCCTGGGTCTCGGCCTTGAGCTGGATGCCCATCTCGGTGGCCTTCTTCTCAAGGTTCTCGGCGGCCATGTAGGTGTGGGCGATGCCGGTGGGGCAGGCGGTTATGGCAAGAATCTTGGGCCATGCATCGTCGGTGGCGTTGGCGCGAGCAGCAACCTGAGCGGCGTTCTTCTGAGCCTGCTCGAGGTCACGATGGGCCTCGGCCTCATCGATGATCTGCAGGAACTCGGCTGCGTTGTGGGCACGGCGCAGGGCGTTTGCAAAGTCGGCATGCATGAGCAGCGCGGAGAGCTTGGCGAGCATCTCAAGATGCGTGTTGGCCTCGCCCTCGGGAGCGGCAATCATGAACATGAGGTCTGCGGGCTTGCCGTCGGGCGAGTTCCAGTCAACGCCACCAGGAACGGTCATTGCAGCCAGACCGGGCTGCTTGACAGCGGCCACCTTGGCGTGCGGGATGGCGATGCCGTCGCCAACTGCAGTGGAGAACTCTGCCTCGCGAGCGAGAATGCCCTCCTTGTAGCCTGCCTTGTCACTAATGTTTCCGCTTGCGTCCTGGAGGGCGACAAGCTGATCGATGGCATCCATCTGATTGGCTGCAGTAGCGCCAACCTTGATGCCCTCTGGCTTGAGCAAGTCTGTGATCTTCATCGACTGCTCCCCTTTCTTCCTGCCTAAGGCCAGTTTCCTACCGTGCTATGTTCGCTCGGCCGTTGATGTGCCGAGAAGAACGCCTATGACTCTCACAATGACTGACTCTGACTCGTTCCATTTAATATATCATCGAATTCCGTCATTATCAATCATATTTGAGCATCTATTTGACTTTATCTGGCTGAATTCTGTTACTTTTCGGTCAGTTTCGGTCAAATCGTCGTACCTAGAAGTTGCCAACCGCTTTTTTGTCAGGCTCTCTTCTTACAGAGTTGCGAGAAGCGCCTCGACCTCGGGGCGAGTGGCAAGGTCGGGCGAGAAGGCGCTTGCAGAGCCCGTGCACAGACCCATGCGGAAGGCCTTCGCCATGTCGTTCGTCTCGATAACGCCAGCGAGGAAGCCTGCCACCATCGAGTCGCCAGCACCAACGGAGTTGACCACGGTGCCCTTGGGGGCCTCGCTCATGGCAACCTCGCCATTCTCGCCCACAAACACGGCGCCTTCGCCAGCCATCGACACGATGACGTTGCGAGCACCACGCTCCTGGAGCTTCTTGGCGTAAGGAACGACCTCCTCGCGCTTCTTGAGGGTAACGCCAAAGATGTCGCCAAGCTCATGGTTGTTGGGCTTGATGACGAACGGATGATACTGAAGAACGCGGGTAAGCAGATCGCGCTCGGCGTCGACGGCAATGTTGATGCCACGGCCATCGAGGCGGGCCATGATGCGCTCATACATGTCGGAAGGAAGCATCGAGGGAACGCTACCGGCAATGACGAGATAGTCGCCAGCCTCGAGCGCGTCGAGCTTCTCATAGAGGGCCTCGACGTCGGCATCGGTGATCTTGGGGCCAAGACCGTTGATCTCGGTCTCCTCGTTGGACTTGACCTTCACGTTGATGCGGCTCATGCCCTCGGCGACATGGATGAAATCACATTCGGCACCATAGGCACGCATGCGGTTCTCAATCTCGGCGCCAGTGAAACCAGCGGTAAAGCCAAGAGCAACGCTCTTGTGGCCGAGGTTGCCCAGCACGATGGACACATTGACGCCCTTGCCGCCCGGCAGGATGTTCTCGTAGTTGACGCGATTAATCTTGCCCAGCGTAAGGTCGTCAACGCGGATGATGTAGTCGATGCATGGATTGAACGTGATGGTGTAAATCATTGCTACTGCCCTACTTCCACAATGTTTCCTGACTGCCGATACACCGGATCCGACACGACGTCGGTCACGAGCGTCGCATCGGCAAAATCCGCAAAGGTAATGAGCGACACCTTGGAGAACTTGCTCGAGTCTCCCAGCACAAAGGGACGCACGGTCTGCTCCATGGCAATCTGTTTGACCGCTGCCTCTCCAAACTCTGGTGTCGTGTATCCGCTTTCGAGGCCAATGCCGTTGGTGCCCCAAAAGCCAATAGTGAAGTGATAGCGCCTGATGTGGTTGACCGTCTCTGAGCCAACCAGAACCTCGGTGGCCTGCTTGACCTCGCCTCCGGGCAGCAGCGTGCGGCAGTCCTTGGCCAGCAGCTTTTGCGCGTGCGGCAACGAGTTGGTCAGATAGATGGCGTTGGTCTCGGTGATAGCATCGACCAGGCACTCTGTAGTTGTTCCGCCGTCAATAAAGACGAAGTCATCGGGTCCTATGAGCGTTGCCGCGTAGGCGCCAATCGCCTGCTTCTCGAGCACGTGCTGCTCTTGACGACCAGCGTACGACTGGTCGGACATGACAAACTCAGAGGCAATAACGCGCGTTGCACCTCCGTGCACACGCCGCAGCCTGCCTTCACGATGCAGTGTTGAAAGGTCTCGACGAACAGTTGACTCGGAGGCGTTAAGGCACTCCATGAGGTCGTTTACCGACATGCTGCCTTGCTGGTTTACCAGCTCGACGATTTGACGACGTCGTTCTTCGGCAATCATGCGCGACCTTCCCTGGCTTCACTTGACTGTTTTTGATTGTTTATGATTATCATACTCTCACATCCCCAACAACACAAGCATAACCAAGTCTCATTCGGCAACGGTAATGTGACTATCTGGAACCACCACTCTTTGTAACTAAGCAGGTTACACATGTGAAATGTTTTATTGATAGCTCACTTATTAACGAGCTTCAATAAACCGTCGGCGAATTCGAGACGGACGATACCATGGATGAAAATGACCGAAAAACAGTCTATTCGGTCAAGTAAGCCACTGTGTCTGGGTCGTGCGTCTGTGGAAGGGGCTGCCCGGAGGCAGCCCCAAGACCTACATCCAAACCAAAGCGGTAAATGTTGACAAAACTCTACTCGCCGCGGCTCTCCTTGATGAGCTTCTGGTACTCAAAGAAGCTGTCCTTGCGAGCGCGGTGCAGGTCGCCGGTACCGTCGTCGTGCTTGTCGACGTAGATGAAGCCGTAGCGCTTGCGCAGCTCGCCGGTGCCGGCGGACACGACGTCGATCGGGCCCCACCAGGTGTAGCCAATAACGTTGGCGCCATCCTCCTCCACGGCGGCCTTAAGTGCGTCGTAGTGGGCCTTGAGATAGTCAGAGCGATACGGGTCGTGAATCTTCTCAACGCCGTCCTCGACGACGACCTCGTCGTAGGCGCCAAAGCCGTTCTCAACAACCATCTGCGGGATGTTGTTGTAGCGCTCGGCCACGGTGTTGATGGTCCAACGCAGGCCGATCGGGTCAATCTGCCAGCCCCAGTCGCTCGCCTTGAGGTACGGGTTCTTGCCGCCCAGGCTCATGTTGCCAGCCACTTCCTCGCCGTCGGCATGCGTGGTGGCGGTCATGGACATGTAGTAGCTGTAGGTGAACATGTCCACGGTGCCCTCGGCCAGGATCTCCTCGTCACCAGGCAGGATATCGGGCTCGGCGCCGTACTCCTTCCAGATGCGCTTTGCATAGTACGGATAAGCGCCGCGAACCTGGACGTCGGAGGCGTACCAGTCGCAGTCGTCCAGCTTCTGCTGGGTCAGCAGCAGGTCAGCGGGATCGCAGGTCAGCGGATAGGTGGTCAGGAAGGCCGTCATGTTGCCCATCTTGACATCGGGATAGTGATCGTGGGCGTACTTGACCGTCTTGGCGCCGGCCAGGAACTGATGATGCAGTGCGTTGAAGCAGGCCTTGGCGTCACGCGGGGCGTTTGCGGTGGTGCCGGTGTAGCCCTGCACGAGGCTGGTGGAGAGCGCGTTGTTCATGAACGGCATGCCGGTGTTGACCTCGTTGAAGGTCAGCCAGTACTTCACCTTGTCATGCCAGCGGTCGAGGCAGAAGGTGGAATAGGTCAGGAAGAAGTCGATGCAGCGGCGGTCGGCCCAAGCGTTGTACTTCTTGACCAGGCTGTACGGGGTCTCGTAGTGAGACAGGGTCACAAGCGGCTCAATGCCGTTCTCCTTGAGGCAGGTGAAGACCTTGTCGTAGAACTCGACGCCAGCGGCCAGGGGCTCGCTCTCCTCGCCCGTGGGGAACAGACGGGTCCAGTTGATGGACATGCGGAAGACGTTCCAGCCCATCTCGGCAAAGAGCTTGATGTCCTCCTCGTAGTGGCCGTAGAAGTCCGTTGCCTCCCAGCTGGGATACAGTGCTGCGGGGTCAAACTCCTCGTCAATCTGACGCGGGGTGGTCGCGGTTGCGCCACGCATGTGGTCGCAGAGGCTGTCGCCCTTGCCGTCTACGTTCCAGCCGCCCTCGTACTGGTTTGCCGCAGTCGCGCCGCCCCACAAAAAGCCCTTCGGGAATGCCATGCTTACTCCTCTCGATTGTTTCACTTCCATGCATGGTTTAAGTGTAGATGAGCCCTCAAACTACGCTCGCCGCATACCGATAGACGGGCGCGTAGCGACCATAGAAAGCAGGGATGTTTGCTGTTCAAAGGCCACATTTTGTTGGCGCAGGACCATTGGAGTGCAGGTTCAACTACTGATGAGCGCTTGGCGCGGAAAGGCGCCCCTGACGTAAATTGCCGTCAGGGGCGCCTTTGGTTTGAGCTTGGACTATTGCCAATCAGAGCTTAGTCGAGGTCCTCGCCGTTGCTCTTGATGACCTTCTGATAGTAGAAGAAGGAGTCCTTGCAGGCGCGGTGCAGGTCGCCGGTGCCGTCGTCGTGCTTGTCGACGTAGATGAAGCCGTAGCGCTTGCGCATCTCGCCAGTGCCGGCGGAGACGACGTCGATCGGGCCCCACCAGGTGTAGCCGATGAGGTCAACGCCGTCGTCGATGGCCTCGCCCATGCAGGCGATGTGCTTCTTGAGGTACTCGATGCGGTACGGGTCGTGGATGCGCTCGACGCCGTCCTCAATGACGACCTCGTCAAAGGCGCCCATGCCGTTCTCGACGACCATCAGAGGAATCTCGTAGCGGTCGTAGATCTCGTTGAGAGCAAAGCGCAGGCCCTGCGGGTCAATCTGCCAACCCCAGTCGGTGGCCTCGAGGTACGGGTTCTTGCCGCCCATGCTCATGTTGCCAGCAGTGGTCTCGGCACCCTCATGGGTGGTCACGGTGTTGGACATGTAGTAGCTGAAGCTGTAGAAGTCGATCTTGCCAGCTGCCAGCAGCTCCTCGTCACCCGGCTGGATGTCGGGAGCGGCGCCCCACTCCTCCCAGAGCTTCTTGGCGTAGCGCGGATACTTGCCACGGGCCTGGACGTCGGAGGCGTACCAGTTGCTCATGCGCATGTTCTTCTGGTTGGCCAGCTCGTCTGCCGGATCGCAGGTGAGCGGGTAGGTCAGGATGAAGCAGTCCATGTTGCCCATCTTGACGTCAGGGTAGTTCTCGTGGACGTACTTGATGGTCTTGGCGGCTGCCACAAACTGGTAGTGCAGGGCGTTGACGCGGTCCTGAGCCTCGGTCTTGATGGCCGAGTTGGGGCCGGTGAAGCCCTTGAGCATGCTGGTGGAGAGCATGGTGCCCATGTCGGACCAGCCGAGGTTGTTCTCGTTGAAGGTCAGCCAGTACTTGACGCGGTCATGGTAGCGGTCGATGACGGTCTTCGCGTAGTTGAAGAAGATGTCGATGAGCTCACGAGAGGCCCAGCCGTTGAAGCGCTCGACCAGGGAGTACGGAATCTCATAGTGCGAGAGCGTCACGAGCGGCTGGATGCCGTGCTCGACGCAGCAGTCAAAGACCTTGTCGTAGAACTCGAGGCCCTTCTCCAGGGGCTCGCCGTCACCGTTGGCAAAGACGCGCGACCAGTTGATGGACATGCGGAACACGTTCCAGCCCATCTCGGCAAAGAGGGCGATGTCCTCCTCGTAGTGATGATAGAAGTCGGTTGCCTCCCAGCTGGGGTACAGCGCGTTGGGATCAAAGACCTCGTCTATCTGGCGGGGAATGCCATGAATGCCGTCGCCGCCACGCAGATGGTCATCGATCGAGGCACCCTTGCCGTCAACGTCCCAAGCGCCCTCGTACTGGTTCGCTGCCGTCGCGCCGCCCCACAAAAAGCCCTTCGGAAATGCCATAGTTCCCTCCTTGTTCCCTTTGCCTATACAGACAGTTTCATTTTAATTTGAGCAGTGCCCATGCAGCGAGAGCGCTAGGCAAGCGGGCAGCATAAGGCAGTGCGCGAGCCTTTGCCATTCCCGTTTGTTCGCTCTAAGCAGAGCCGACAGCCATGCAAAAATGGCAGATTCTGCGCCTCATTTGACAGCTGACCACGAGCCTGTTTTGCAAAGCCCCTACTTCACCAGCAAGGCTGCGCCAACGAGCCCTGCGTCATCGCCAAAGCGAGCCTTCTCTATGTGAAGCGAGTCCGGAGCTGGCAGATAGCGTGCCGCCTTTTTGACCGCCTCCTCGAGATAAACGGGATGATAGAGGTCAATGGAGCCGCCGACCACAACCACGTCTGGGTCAAAGTTCCAATAGATGTTGGCCAGCCCACGTGCCAGAATCTCGGTGCAGAAATCAAAGACCTCCTGCGCCACCTCATCTCCCACATAGTAAAGATCAAAGAGTTCCTTGGGCTCCATGGGACGACTGTACTTTGCGGTAGCAACGCGTGCGATACCCGTACCGCCCGCGTTCTCGTTGAGTGAGCCAGGGTTGGCACTCCCCCGCCCGTTTGGGTCATCGCACACGATGGAGTTCCAGTACTCAGCGGTGTTGCAATGCGCACCGTTAATGAGCTCGCCACGATAGATGAAAGCTCCTCCAAAGCCCGTGGAGAGCCCCACAAAGATGACCGACTCGTATCCCTTGCCACCACCAAGCAGCGCCTCGGAGAGACCGGCCACGTTGGCATCATTGTTGAGGAAGGTGGGAAGACCTGTGGCATCGGCAAAGTACTTCACGATCTCGAAGTTGTCCCAGCCCACCAGATTGGGCGGGTTGAGTACCTTTCCGGCCTTTAGGTCGAGCGGGCCAGGGCTGCCAATGCCGATACCTGCAAGCTCAAAGCCCGCCTCCTGCTTGGCGCGAATCCACTCTACAAGCGGCGCGCAGTTGGCAGCCGCATCGCAAGTGCGGTCGTTGGCAGTCTTATGCACCTCGACAATCTGATAGTCGTCATCCAAAAGCGCGATACGAAGTTGCGTACCGCCGATGTCGATGCCAATGCGATACATGGATGCCTCCAAACCGTCGAGATGTTAATGCGTTCAGTATTGCGCAGCGCGAGTAAGCACGCTGCGCCTCGTCGGCAAGCGCTTGCTCTTAAGCTTGGGCACCCGCCTCTGCCGCAACATAGCGCTCAAGCGCCTCCTGAACGCAGGAGTTGAGGCTCCTGCCAGCGCTGATGGCATAGCGGGCCAGCCTCTCGTGAAGACCGGGAGTAATGCGTACATTGAAGGACCCCTTGTAGGGGACTTCAGGCGCAATGCCCTCCTGCTCACAGGTGAGCAGGTAGTCATCCACCGCCTTGTGGAAGTCCTGCACCACCTCTTTACAGGTAATGCCTTCGTAGAGAATCAAGCTTCGTATTCCAAGAACCTTCCCAAAAAGAAGATTGTCTTCTTCAGAAAAGTCAACTGATCCGACGTATCCTCGATACTTCATTGTTCCGCTCATATCAATCCCTCCCTCTCTTGCATGCTCAGCAGCTCCTTCACCTGATAAGTCCTGAGCTCATTGCCCGGATAAGGCATGTGAAGCATGAGCTCTCCGCCCTCTGGTCTTGCAAACTTGACACGCGAACCACTCGTAGCTCCTTTGTTTGACCGAACAAATCCCAGATACCCCAACAGACGCTCGGCCTCGTTGAACGTAAAGTCGCGCGGAAGCGACCTCAGGCGGGCAATCAACTTCTCTTTCTGACCCATTGCTCCTCCTCACTCTAGCAGGTGTTCCTGTCTATGCAACTATATTTAGTTGCATAGACAGGAACAGACATAGTGTCATGCGCGTTCGACTATGTGCAGAGGATCTTGTGGGGCGCGGGAGCTTCGCTCGACCAAGGGTGCACCTTGCACCCACCCACACTGGCTCATCGCGAAGCCAGTATAGCACACTTAAAGAACGTTTGTTCTTTTTTTCATAAATCAAAATTTCGTACAAAGCGCTTGTGGCAAATCAGAGAGCCGCGGGATACGCAAGTCGGCAGCGCTCTGATTGGTCCCGTCAGCCACGTATTGCTCGAGAGCCACCACGCAAGCGCCAGCGGCCACACCTGCAGCGATGCCCGTTGCAGAATCTTCTACAACCACGCACTCCAAAGGGCAGACGCCCAGCCGCTCCATGCAAGCCAGGTACACATCGGGCGCCGGCTTGTGGCGAGGCACATCGTGTCCACTCACATAGGCATCCACCAGCGCGCTCAGACCCGTCTCGCGCATCATGCGCTCAATGGCTTCCACCTCGGACGACGACGCGATACCAAGCAGGAGCCCCATTGCCTTGAGCTGCGCAAACACCGCTGGCGCGTCGGGATTTCCCAGCTCGCGGTAATCCTCCGCATGCACCGCACGATACGCGTCATAGCCAGCATGCAGCCGCTCGCGCAGCACAGGGTCGTCCGGCACGATTGTCTCCCAGATGGCCCGATCGTTTGAGCCTGCAAAGTCCCACGGGCCATCGTAGCTGGGCAGAACCTCGCTCAGATATGCTGCGCGTCGACGGTTGTAGAAGCTCTCCGTATCCGCCAGCACCCCGTCCATGTCAAAAAGCACCGCCCTGAGCATGCTCGCTCCTTCCTCCTAGCTCGGTCACAGCCGTCTAGTACTTTGGCGGTCGCCTAAAACTCGCTTTGTCCAACGTGGAGTCCCAGAAAACACCCGCGGAAAACTCGAGTTTTAGGCGACCAGATACGTATCGGACCGCCCTGCAATGAAAAAAAGGGCGCCTGCGCGGAAGTACATCCAGCGCAGGCGCCCGTAGCTCGCTAACTAACGAACACGGCTTAGTACTCGAGCTTCCACATGTAGCGACGGACCGTCAGCGGGTGACTGCGCGCGTCGGCCAGAGCCTCGGCATAGGTGCGGAACACTGCGGTGTGCAGCATGGGGTTGAAGAAGGTCACCACGCTGCCGTCGATGGCACCAGAGAGCGCGTAGTCCTTGGCGTCGACCACGGCAACCTTGGCGTCAAAGCGCTGCAGGAAGGTGAGGGCGCGGGCATCGGCGGCACGGGTCTTGCCGTCGTTCATGAGCAACACGAACGGCACGTCCTTGTCGGTGATCTCGAAGGGGCCATGGAAGTACTCGCCAGAGTGGAAGCTGCCGGAGTTGATCCACTGCATCTCCATCATGAGGCAGATGGAGCTGGAGTAGGCAACATCGAGGGAGGCGCCGGAGCTCATGTAGTACACGATCTCGTCGTCCTTGAACTGCTCAGCAAACTGCTTGGCCATACCGCCCTTGGCGCTCTGCGCGGCCGCCTCGGCGAGGTCGAAGATCTTGTCAAAGCCGTCGATCATGGCGTCGTAGTGCTCGTAGCCCTCGACCTGGTTGAGGACCTCGACCGCCAGCGCAATCACGTAGCCCATCTTCTCGATCTTGGCGGCGTAGTTGAGCTCAAAGCCGTGCACGATGCTGTAGTCGGCCTCCTCGGTGAGGGCAGAGCCTGCGGCGTGGGTCACGGCCACGACGGTGGCGCCATGAGTCTTGGCGGTGTGGTTGGCCTCGATGGTCTCGGGCGTGGTGCCGCCGAGCGAGCAGGTGATCACGAGCGCGGTCTCGTCAACCCAAGAGGGCGTGTCCTGGTTGAACTCGGATGCGGTGTAGTGGAAGGGACGCAGCTGCTTTGCGGTGTCACGCAGGAAGTAGTAACCAGGATAGAGCTCGGAGCTGGAGGCGCCACAGCCTACAAAGGCGACGCTCTTGATATCGTGGTCCGCAACGATCTGGGCAATGATCTGCTTGACGTTGGCAAGGTCGATGGTGTGGTGCGACATGATGGAATCAAACCCTTTCTTTATTGCAGCCCTGTGCTGCTCGTTAGTTGATTGTTTGCGGGCTTTTTGCCCGAAGAGTTAAGGATGGGGCTCCCGCCAGCGCGGGAAGGTGCGGGAGCCCCGGGGAAGGAAGGCCTAGGCAAGGATGCCGAGGGCAGAGAGGGCAATGCCTCCCACGATGCAGATAGCAAGCAGCCAGCTGGTCTTGACGTTGTGCTTGACGAGCCAGTACATGCCCATGACGGCAGCGAGGTCGAGAATCATAGGCACGATGCCGTTGAGGATGTCCTGAAGGACGACGGTGCCCTCAGAGAAGGTGAGCGGGGTGGTGATGCCAATCAGCGTGGCAACCATTCCGCCGATGGCCATCAGTCCGACAATGCCGCAGGCGTACATGATCTTCTCCATGGTGCCGGACTGCAGGCGATCGAGGAAGCTGTTGCCCATCTCGTAGCCAAACTTGCCTGCGTACCAGGTGATGGGGATGGAGAAGGCCGCGGAGATGACCATGGCGAGCACGGGACCAAGCATGGATCCCTGCGCGGCAAGCGCGGTGCCCAGACCAAAGGCGATGGTGCGGATGGTGCCCTGGAAGAACGAGTCGCCAATACCAGAGAGCGGGCCCATGAGCGAGGTCTTGACAGCGTTGATGGTCTCGGGGTCAAAGTTCTCGGGGTCGCGGGCGTACTCCTCCTCCATCGAAGAGGCAAGGCCGAGCACGAAGGCGGACGTCTGCGGGGTGCAGTTGTAGAAGGCCATGTGACGCTCGTAGGCTTCCTTGCGCTTGGCGACCTGCTCGGGATCGTTCTCGTCGGGATAGAGGCGGTCGATGGTGGGAGCGATGCCGTAGAGGAAGCCCATGTTCATCTGACGCTCGTAGTTCCAAGAGTCCTGGATGGCCCAGCTCCGCCAGAAGTACTGGGAGTAACGCTTGTTGGGTGAGACCTGGATGGCGGTGGTGTTCTCAGACATTTCTGCTGCCTCCCTTACAGCTCGTCGTCTTCGAGGGGATCGTAGTCGTCGTCAATGCCGGCGGCCGCAGTGGCAGCGGAGCCGCCCTGATACTTGACGCTCATGAGGATGAAGGCAAGAAGCACGCCAAAGATGGAGATGCCGGTGACGTCAAGCCCCAGGTAGGCGCAGCCAAAGAAGCCCAGCAGGAAGAAGACCATCATGCCCTTGCTGGCCATCATGGACAGCAGCAGCGAGAGTCCGTAGGCGGTGAGCAGCTTGGCAGCAAAGTTAAGGCCGTTGGTGAACCAGGCGGGCACGGCGTCCACGATGCCCTGAACAAAGTCGGTGCCCAGGTAGATGGCCAAGAACACGGGGATGAAGTACATGGTGGAGTACAGGATGGTGCCCCACACGATGTGGTAGTTGGTGGCCTCGCGGAAGTTGCCCTTCTCGATGGCGGCATCGGCGCGATGGCCGAGGGCTGCGATGATGGTGCGGAAGGTGACGCCCAGGAGCTGGCCGAGCACGGCGATGGGGATGGCGATTGCGACGGCCGTCTCGGGATCAGAACCGGTAAGAATCGCGAAGCTCGTGGCGATGATGCCGCCCATGACCATGTCGGGCGGGGTGGCGGCGCCAACCTGCACCAGGCCCATGCTCATGAGCTCGATGGTGGCACCAGAGGCGAGGCCTGCGGCGGGGTTGCCCAGCAGGATACCGACGATTGCGGACGTAACGAGCGGCTGCTCGAAGTTGAGGCGACCAAGCAGGCGCGAGTCGAGCATCGCGAAGACCGCGACTAGACCAATGAGCACTGCCATACCGATGGAGTTCATAGCCTCAATGCTCCTTTCAAAACTGACTAAATACCTATCTGACGTGCGTTTTTTGACAAAGCTATCCCTAGCCGGTCCCGGTGGTTCCTTGCCGGGGACGGTTTTATGGGGCCAATTGGATGGGGTGGCGGACTGTACCGCCCACAGGCCTAGATGCTGGTGATGTCGGTGCGGGTATGACCGGGCGTCTGCTGGCTGTAGATCTTCACGCCGGCAGCCAGGATGGCGCGGGTGTCCTCGATCTCGGCGGGCAGCAGGAATACGGACTGGTCTATCTGCTGGGCACCGGCACGATTGGCCGTGGCGCCGTAGTTGATCTCGCCGATCTCGGGGTGAGCCTGAGCAAAGGTGGCCAGGTCGTGCACGTTGCCAAAGATCATGATGATGTTCTCGTTCAGCGTCTTGACCTTGGGCATCTTGGCCATGATCTGCTCGAGGGTGAAGACGTTCAGGCGAACACCCTGAGGCTTTGCCAGCTTGAGGGCGCTCTTCTTGAGGTCGTCCTTTGCACTGGCGTCGTCCACGATAATGACGCGGTTGGCGCTGACATGCTGGACCCAGGTAAAGCAAACCTGTCCGTGAAGCAGGCGGTAGTCCAGGCGTACAAGCTTGATCATAGGTCGTCCTCCTCGTCTTCCTCAGCCTGGGCACGAAGGGCCAAGCTGCAGTTCTTGATGCCGTCGGCCGCCATAGCGATAACGTCGGCAAGCTCCTCCTCGGTTGTGGGGCCCTCGTCCATCACCAGCGTGATAACGAGAGGCAGGTTCATGCCGCTGATAAGCGTGACCTGCGGGTAGTCGGGCAACAAGCCAACCATATCGTTGTTGACGCTGCTCCCTACCATGTCGGTGCAGATAAAGACCTCGTCAGTGGGATCGTAGGCATCGAGCTCCCTACGCACCTGGTTGGAGATGGGATCCATGTCGTCGCGCTCGAGCACGAAGGTGGAAAGGTTGCTCACCTCGCCGACGATCATGCCAATGGTGTCGGCCATCCCCCTCGCCAGATTTCCGTGTGATGCTAAGATCACGTGCCTCACTTGTTTGCTCCTTCCTTCCTGCTTGTCTTCTTGTTGAATCATTTATACCATACAAGTTAGTAACAAGAGGATACAAGTTGCGAACAACCACTTATCCTTCATATCCTACCGTTCGCCCACCAGAAAGCGCTCCCGACGAACGTTGACGTCGTTGGTCGCGGCCGCCAGGCCATCACCCTGCACAAACGCCTTGTGCAGCTCAAAGGGCATTGGGAACATGCGCACGCCATGGACCTCGCCCGGTTTGGCATGTGCGTTCATGAGCACGATCGACCCGAACACGCAGCCGATTCCCACGACCTTGCCCACAGACAGCGCCTCACCAAATGCCACCGTCCCCACAAAGGCGGACACTGCCACCTCGACCGATGTGATTACGGCCACACGGGAGGTCTCCACTCCCATTGACAATCCACGCTGGTACAGCACATTGGCCGCAACCGTAGAGATGCCTCCATAGGCCAGAGACGCAAGAACCCCGGCAGGCTGAAGCACAAGGGCCAAGTCGCCCGTGCCCAGGGCGGGCAGCGCCAACGCAGCCACCGCCGTGAGCGAGCAGTAGTACACCACCGCAAGCGGATGGCACTTGCCCGCAATAGGCCTGCTAAATACGGCTGTAAGGGCATACGTGAGGCCATATCCCAGACCGGCTGCGAGCCCTCCCCCGCCAGCATCTGGCCCGAGCAACCCTCCGCCAGCGACCACCAGCACGACTCCCGCAAAGTTGCAGGCTATGGCCGCCAGCTTGTTGCGGGTCAGGTGCTCGCCAAACAGCCGCCACGACATGAGGCAGCCAAAGACCGGCGCGGTATAGAGCAGAACAGTCGTGATTGACACCCCTACCTCGGCAATGGCGTAGGCCGAGAGCACGCTGCCCAATGCATTGGACACCAAACCCAGGCCCACGCAGCACGCCAGATGCTGGGGACGCAGCGCGAGGACGTTACGAGTCGCATGTGCCGAGGCGGCGGAGACTACCGGAGCCAGCATCATGAGAGCGCAGAGATAGCGCACGAACACGATGCTCAGCGAGCTGAGACCCAGCTGTGCCAAAACTTGTACGTACAGGCCGTTGAACCCCCACAGCGCGCCAGTGACCGCCAGCAAAAGCACGCCTTGCACCCGCTGGTTCACGCCTCTCACCTGCCATTCTCCATGTTGCAATTGGTCACCGAACTAGTACTGAACCTTCCACATGTAGCGGCGGGTCATATAGTCCTTGTGAGTGACGGCGGAGAGAGCCCTCATGTACACGTTGTTAAGGATGGGCGAGAAAACGAGGTGGTTAAAGTACTCGCTCACCGCATCGGGCAGATCGTTGAGGCCAATCTCCTTGGCGTCGAGCAGGTACACGCGCTTGCCACCGTAGGTATTGAGGAAGCTGATGGCGCGCTCGTCATTGGCACGGCTACGTCCCACGGAGACCAGCAGAAACACGCTCGTGCGCTTATCCAGGATCTCGAAGGGGCCGTGGAAGAACTCACAGCAGTTTGTGGTAACAGAGTCAATCTGCAGCATCTCCTGGATATTGCAGATTGAGAAGACGTAGGCCGCTCCAAAGGCCGGTCCAGAGCCCATAACGTTGATGGTTGGACGATCGGCATTTTGTGCTGCCCACTCCTGCGCGAGCGGAGTGCAGTAGTCCACTGCCTTGCGATAGATGGGGTCAATGATGTCAAAGCAGCCCATAGCCTGGTTGTAGTGCTCGTAGCCCTCGGTCTGATGCACGAGCTCCATGGCCAGCGCCAGCACCACGGCACTGTTGGTGCGCGCCATGTCGCTCTCGTCCACAGCCAGGCTGTCGTACTTGATCTTGTAGTCACAGGCCTCGGTGAGTCCGGACTCGTCCACATAGACGGCGATGGTTGTTGCGCCGAGGGCCTTGGCCACGCGCGCCGCCTCGATGGTCTCGGCCGTCCCGCGCATGGAGACGACCACAGCCAACGTGCATGCGCCAACAAACTTGGGGGTCGCGCGCACAAACTCGTTGGAAGTGTAGGCATGGCTCGTCAGCACTGTTGCCTCGTGCTCCATGAAGTATTGAGCGGGATAGTTACCGCCGTTGGAACCGCCCGCCGCAACCCACACGACGTTGGCAAGGCCTCCTGCAGCCTCCTTCTCGTCGAGTACCTGCGAAACAATCTGATTGACTTCTTGCACGAGCTTCATGGCATGTTCCTTTCGGATGAATGAGCGCCTGTTTCTTCTTGTATCTAAACATACAAACAAGTGAAATACAAGTATGTAACAACTTGTATGACTAAGCTGTGAAGCTCCTTCTCCAAATTACTCGCTCTTTTGCGAGTTCTCCCCTTTTTCGGCAGCTTTTCGACCGTTTACCTTGGTCTTTATCTCAAAGTAGAAACATGTATCACATGCTTACACAAGTTGGGTATACTTGTATGCTACTCATATGACAATAAACCCATAAGGACACTTTTATGAACCCCGATGCACCAAGCAACAACCCCCTCTACATCGAGCTCGCAGACAAGCTACGTGCAGACATAGAGACAGGTGTCTACGCGCCAGGTGACCGCATGCCGTCTGAACCCACGCTCTGCCGAACCACCGGCCACTCGCGCAGCACCGTACGCAAGGCATTGCAGCTGCTAGTTGGCCAAGGGTATGTAACCAAATCGCAGGGCAAGGGAACGTTCGTCTCGGAACTCCCGCAGCGCGTGGAAGCTGCCAGCAAGATGACGCCCACCTTTTTGAGCTTTACCGAGAACGCGCTCTCGCTCGGTGCCACGCCAACCACACGCACCATCGACTTGCGCAACACCACTCCCACGCCCGGCTTGGCAGAGTTCTTTGGCGTGACCGAGTCCGACGAGCTCTTTGAGGTAACCCGCCTCCGTTCGGTGAACGGCGAGCCCATAATGCTTGAGACCATCTGGCTGCCGCTCGCCTACGCCGATCTCACGGGAGAGGAGCTTGACGGATCGCTCTACCAATCCCTCAAGGCACGCTACGGCAAAGAGCCCTCAACGGGCACCAAATCCATTGGCATCTGCTATGCCAACAGCCGTGAGGCGTTTCAGCTGGGAGTTGAACGAGACAGCCCGCTCATGCTCATCGAGGACCACGTGTTCGATCAGGACGGCGTACCGTTGCACGTGTCAAAGCAGGTTTTGCGTGGCGACAAGCACCAGTACAGCATGCACATGCCACGAGTCATATCGTAGGAATCTGCGCAGACAGCCACATAACGAGAGGGCCCCGCGAGCATTAACTCGCGGGGCCCTTGTTAGAGCGGATAGTCGCTATCGCTATGCGATGCTCTCCTTGATGTTGTCCGCAGCATCGGCAGCCTTGTCCATAGCGTCATTGACGGTCTGGGCATTGACGGTCTGGGCCGCCCTGCCGTCACCCTCAATGCGATAGCGCAGCCCAAAGAACAGGCCAAGGACCATCAGCCACAGGGTCGCACCCCACAAGAGCATTCCCAGAACAACGAGGGCCACCGGTAGGGCAAGGACGCGCTCGCCCTTGCGCTCGGCCACAAAGGTCATCTCCATGCCGGCGTTCCAAAGCTCCTTGCACTTTGCGCAGAAACGCCTCCAGGCGCTGTTTGCACTGGGGCTCGCCTGTGCCTGTGCATTAGCGGTGTACCCTGTACCAGCGGCGGCCTCGGGCAGCTCGTAGGTCACTTCGGGAGCAGCTTCCGGCTCTCTCTGCTCTACCGTGGGCATGCGCTCGGTCACCTTGTGCTCGTTCTCCAGCATTACGATTGCGTCCAGCACATCGCCGTTGCAGGCCGTGAGAGCGTTGCGCGCCTCCTCGTAGCTCACGTTGCACTTCTCGCGAATGAGCTCGACCTTCTCCAGCATCTCCATGATCAACACCCTTTCTTGGTTGGAGGCCTCTTCTTGGCCTCGCCTCTTGACGGTTCATATGATGCGGTTCAGAAATGAACCCAACCTGAGGGGTCGATTAATCTTGATTAAGCTTGGATGAGGGATTGCGGCGCGTGATGTGGTTGCGGCACATCTACAGCCGCTCCGCCAGAGCCACAATTGCCTCCACGGTCTGCGCCTGCTGCTCCTCGCGCGTAATGGTGGCCGCGCCATCGCCTGCCTGCTCGCCGTAGTTGCCATAGTAGGCGTGGTTTCCACCTTCTATGACAAGCTCCTGCGCACCAGCTGGGAGCTTGGCCCATGCATCTGCATAGGCACCACGGTTGAGGACCTCATCGTCGCTACCCACGATGGAAAGCGTGGGCCCTGCAAGACTCGTGAGGTCGGACGCCGGATAGGACGCCAGAAAGACCATGGCATCGACGTCTGCGAGGTGTTCGCTCGCATACTGCGCCGCGGCTACCCCGCCAAGCGAGTGTCCAGCCAAGATCCATCGCTCCACCTGCGGAAACTCATCCATGGCCCCCTGCGCCGCAGAGACGTCCGTCAGCGCAAAGTTGAGGGGTGGACACACCAGCACGCACAGCACACCGCGCGTGGCACAGGCCTCGAGCATTGGCGCATAGGCTTCGGGCTGCACCTTTGCTCCTGGGTAGAACACCATTCCAACCCGAGCGTCCTGCGGAACAAACGCAAGGTCGCCTCCGCCCATTGCACGAACCTCAACTCCGCCCTCAGGCGTCTCCACCGCCTCCAGTGCCGCCGCATCGGCGTGGTAGTAGACGCTAAAGTAGAGCGCGCTTCCTCCCACAACAACGCTCAACACGAGCGCAAGGGGAACCAGCAGACGAAACCGCAGCTTGCGGGTCTTGTGGTGAAACACATGCATGCCCAAAAAGGCACCCAGGCCACCGCCCAAGAACGCCAGCGTCAAGAGCGTTCGCTCGGGAATGCGCCACTCACCGCGCTCGGCCCGGCGCTTGTCCACCCCGTAGCACACAAACGCCGCGACGTTAGCAACTGCGAGATAGAGAGCTATCGCTATGGTTTCGACGTCCACTATGCCTCCGCGCTCATAACAAAAGAACCGCTCATCACTCTACTGCAAGGTTCACGCTGGAGCATGCCCCAAAGGCCACTCAAAGGCACCCGCTTCGTCATCGAGCAGGGGCAGCATGCCCTCAACGTAGCGATGGTACGAGCCATCCTCACCGTAGGCACGCGCAAGCAGGTACCCATAAAGTGGACCGGCAGGGCGCTCCCCCATCGCCCGCGCCTGCTCAATCAGCCTCGAGAAAAGATCGAGGCCAAACCCACCGCGTCCTCCCGCATCGACACAAGTAACGAGCGCTCGTCCACCAGGCAACAGCGAGCTTCCCTCGTACGGACCGCCCAGTTGGTCATACCAGTGAGCCCACATCACAAAGCCCCAAAAGTAGCGTGGCTCGTCCATGCGGGGAAAGAGCGCGAACGGGGAGCATATCGCCTGATGCGCGTTGACGAACGAGCCCGCATCGCGCCCACTGTCGTCCAACAGCAGGTCATGCACCTCGCGACGCGCAACATAACGCATTGGCCGAACCTGCACCACGCGGTACGTCCCCAAAAGACCGGTCGCACCCCTGAGGAGCCGCCGATAGTCATGGGTCCACTCCAGTCGCATCCGCTGATACGCCAGCTCTTGCTCGAGCTCGTCCACCCGGCGCTCAATGCGCTGCGTGAGGCCTCCCATCGTATCGGAATGCAGAATCTGGCTGACCTCGCTGAGCGAGAAGCCCATGGCCTGATAGCGCTTGCATTCCCACAGCAGGTTGATCTGCCAGTCGTCGTAGTAGCGATAGCCGTTGTTTGGGTCCACCTCGGGCGAAAGAATCCCCAGCCGCTCGTAGTGGCGCAGCGTCTCACGCGTGACGTCAAACGCCTTGCAAATGTCTTTCTGCGTATACCGCACCGCTGCCTCCAGCAACCGCCTCGCATGCTTGACCTGGTGGTAACCCCCACCTTCATCCTAATGATATTGTCAGCGCGCTTCGCAAAGGAGAGGAACATGAAGCTCGATACGCTGTTTTCACCCATGAAGATCGGCACGTGCGAGATTCCCAACCGCCTCGTGGTTCCCGCCATGGTCATGAACTACTGCACCCATGACGGCATGATCACCGACCAGTACGTCGCCTACATGGAGGAGAAGGCCAAGGGTGGCTGGGGACTTCTCATCACCGAGGACTACTGCGTTCAGCCTGCTGGCAAGGGCTATAGCCGCATCCCCGGCTTTTGGAAGGAGGAGCACGTTGCCAGCAGCCGTCGCGTGACCGAGGCGGTGCACAAGTATGGCTCCAAGATCTTTGCCCAGATGTACCATCCCGGCCGTCAGACCACGCCCGCTGCCAACGGCGGAGAGACCCCCGTGGCACCCAGCCCCACCAAGGACCCGATGTGCCAGTTCCAGGCACGCGAGATGACGGTGGACGAGATTCACCAGCTGGTGGAGGACTTTGGCACTGCCGCCCGTCGCGCCAAGGATGCCGGCTATGACGGAGTAGAGCTCCACTGCGCCCACGGCTACCTGCTGGCCGAGTTCCTCAGCCCCGCCGTCAACCGTCGCGTGGACGAGTACGGCGGGTGCTTTGACAACCGCGTGCGTATTGTCGACGAGATCATGGCTGCCATGCGCGCGCAGGTGGGCCCGGACTTCCCCATCCAGGTGCGTTTCTCGTCCAACGACTTCGTTGCCGGTGGCCGCACCGAGGCCGAGAGCTATGAGCTCTGCCGTCACTTTGAGGAGATTGGCTTTGACGCCATCCACGTCTCCAACGGCATGTACGCAAGCCACCCCACCCAGCAGATCATTGCCCCCATGTTCACCGACCACGCCATCAACATGGAGCGTGCGGCACAGATCAAGAGCCTGGTGAACATCCCCGTCATCGTGGCCAACCGCATCAACGACCCCAAGATGGCAGACACGCTGCTCAAGATGGGCAAGGCCGATTTCATTGGCATGGCTCGCGGCTCGCTTGCCGACCCGTATCTGCCCGCCAAGGCCAAGGCCGGCCGCTTTGAGGCCATCCGCTACTGCATTGGCTGCCTGCAGGGCTGCGAGATGCCGCTCTTCCTGGACGACCAGGCCGGCTGCCTCGTTAACCCGCGCTGCGGCCGCGAGTTTGAGAACGACCTGGCCAAGGTGGCCGAGCCCAAGCGCGTGATGGTGATTGGCGGTGGCCCCGCCGGCCTCATCGCCGCCGAGACGCTCGCCCTGCGCGGTCACAAGCCCGAGGTCTTTGAGGCCGACGACCACCTGGGTGGCCAGTTCCGCTCCGCCGCCTTCCCCGTTGGCAAGGGCGAGCTCTCCACCTTTGTGAGCAGCCTGCGCAAGAGTCTCGAGGAGCTTGAGGTGCCCGTGCACCTGGGCTGCGCGGTTGACGAGGCTGCCATCGCCGCATTTGCGCCGGACGCTGTCATCATCGCCACCGGAGCCAAGCCGCTGGTGCCGCGCATCCCTGGCATCGACGGCGCCAACGTGGCCACCGCCGAGGACGTGCTGCTGGGCAAGGTCGAGGTCAAGGCCGCACCGATCGTGGTCTGCGGCGGCGGCGAGGTCGGCTGCGAGACGGCCGACTACATCGCCGAGGTGCTCATGCCGCACGTACCGGTAACGGTGCTCGAGATGCAGGACGACATCCTCATGGACATGATGCCCATGACCAAGGTCTGCCTCATTGAGATGATGGCCAAGGCTGGCGTGCAGTGGAAGACCAAGGCAACCGTCAAGGCCATCGAGGCCGACGGCGTGGTCTACGAGGACGCCGAGGGCGAGCACAAGCTCCCCGCTGGCCTCGTCGTGAGCGGCTTTGGCTACCGCGCGTACAACCCGCTTGAGGAGGCCGCGCGCAAGGTGTGCGACAACGTGCAGGTCATTGGCAGCGCCATCAAGGCCGGCAACGCACTCGTTGCTGGCAAGGAGGCCTATGCGGCTGGCCTTGCTGTGTAAGCAAGAACCTTAGACACCTTTGGTTTGAGGGCTGCCTCGGCGCATTGTTGCCGGGGCAGCCCTTTTTGAGCAGAACGCAGAGGCGCCGCACAAGGCTGCTGGCAGCAGCTTGCAGGTTCAATGCACCGTCTATCAGTTACTTCTCCTAAAACTGCTCCAGCACAATGCGGCCAGCAGCAGGCAAGGCAGCCCTGCCACAAGCCCCAAGGGGGAAGGTCCGACCAGCGTCGCGCCAATCGTACAGAAGGGCACGGCGGCATTGGATATGGCATTGATGGCACCATGAGCTACCGCACACGGCCACACGCTCCCCGTCTTTAGACGAAGCCATGAGAGCAAGCAGCCAATGGAGGTACAGGCGACAACCATCGTAAGAATGCCCGCCACCGGAAAGCCCGGATAGTCCATGCCGTAGTTGTGTCCCATGGCAATGATCGGCGCATGCCAGAGGCCCCAAATGGCACCACTCGCAATCACGGCACGTCGCTCGGACATGTGCTCGCAGAGTAGAGGAAACAGCAAGCCGCGCCATCCCACTTCCTCACCAAGCGAAGGGACGGCATTGATTAATGGGCCTACCGCTAGCGCCGCAACAAGCTGCCCCACAACGACCATCCCCAGCTGATCGTCTGGCACTCCTGCCGCTCGCAACGCCTCATGCAGCTGGGAGGCATCCGCATCAAAGAGCCCGGGAAACACAAGAAAGAACAGTGCCGAGCCAATAGCCGTGAACACGGCCGGCGTGAGCCAGGCCAGTGCATAGAAGCGAACGTCGCCGCGCAGATGCAAGCTCAGGCCCAGATCGATGCGCTTCTCTGCGGGAGCTGTCGCTTGTGCCGCAAGGGCTCCAAGCAGCGGAAAGAACATTGTCACCGCAACGACCGCGACCATAGCGGCAGAGGAGCTAACGCCGGCTGTGATCGCACCCGTAAGCATGCCCGCAGCCATCCAAACGGTCCAGCTCCCACCAAAGGCAATAGCCAGATAGACGAAAAGACGCTTGTCCATGACTCCCCCTTTACGACTTTTGCTCTATTTGTTATAGTACATATATAACAGATGGGAGGCAAGATGTTCTTAGAAGTCGACCTGTCCTCGGACGAGCCAATCTATCGCCAGATACGTGCGCAAATCGTGTCGGCCGTCGCCTCTGGCGAGCTTGCGCCAGGCGACTCGCTGCCCAGCGTGCGCTCGCTCGCAGGCGACCTAGGCGTCAACATGCATACCGTCAACAAGGCATATGCCATGCTGCGCGACGAGGGCTATGTGACCATGCGCGGACGCAGCGGCGCAGTCATTGCCGACATTACGCGGATGGCCTCCCCCGCCCGAGCCCAGGAACACAGGGAGCGACTCACCGCAGAGCTGGCACGCCTTGCCACCGAGCTTAAGGCGCGCGGCGGCACTCGCGACGAGTTTGTACGGCTGGCCACAGCGCAGGCAGATGCCGTCTTCTGTCCGCCAGGCCAAGGCACCTGAGCGTAGAAGCAGCCCAAACGGATCGCTTTACCAGTCGCCATCCGCGAACCACCTCATTGGCAAGTCTTTGCACCCATAAGTAGAAAGGCTCGTAGCATGTCCAGCATCATCGTCATCAACATCTTTATGGTGGCGCTTGTTGGTGCGATTCTCGCAGCCACCCCTTATCTCATGCCTCCAACCGAGTGCTTCACCGTTACGGTGCCGCCATCGGCCAAGCGTGACCCGCGCGTGAGGGCGCTCTATCGCAACTATGCGATGGGAGTCGGCGCGCTCACCCTTGTTGACGTCGCAATAACAGTGTTTACCTTGCCGAAAGCCAACGACCTCACAGCCAGTCTCATCGTTATGGGCGTTGTGCTCGCCCCCATGGCTGCTTCGTTTGCCCTCATGCTGCACAACCGCAAGCAAGTCCAGGCGCTCAAGCAGACCCAAGGCTGGACGGCAACGGGTGCACATGCCGCAGCAATCGTGGGAGATGGCGATCTTCCCCAGCCCGTACCGCTCGCCTGGGAGCTCCTGCACCTTGTGGTGGTCGCCGTGCTCATGGCGCTCATCGCAGTTGTCTATGACAGACTGCCCGCACAGGTTCCCATGCATGCTGACCTGGGAGGGTCCGTTACCGAGTACGCCGCAAAGAGCCCACGTGTCGCGCTCTTCCCTGTTCTTGAGGCAGCGTTTCTGGGAATAGTGTTCGCGTTCTGCCACTGGGGCATCCTGCGCTCAAAGCGACCCGTTGACCCTGCAGCACCTGCCACCTCTGCCCTTGCCTACGCGCAGTTCGCTCGAATCCAGAGCCTCATCATGCTCGTGGGAGGCTTGGCCCTCAACACCTGCAGCGCCGCGGCATTCCTTCTGTCGTGGCTGGGAGTTGTCACACTGGAGTTCTCGGGCGTCTTCGTTGTTGGTGTGGCGCTCATCTTTGTTGCTGCCGAGATCTGGGTCTCGGTGCGTCTGGGACAGTCCGGCGGACGCGTGGCGGCAGAGATGCGCACGAACGACGGCGTCGCGCGCGATGACGACCACCTCTACAAGCTGGGAGTCTTCTACGTAAACCCCGAGGACCCGAGCGTCTGGGTGCCCAAGCGCTTTGGGATGGGCTGGACCCTCAACTACGCCCGCCCGCTGTCTTGGTTGCTGATGGCCCTGCTCGTTTTGATTTCTGCGGGCTTTGCCTTTGCCGCATTTCTGCTAACGAAGTGACATGGCTGGCGTGATGGCGCGCGCCTTCTTGGCAGCGGTCTGCATCACCCAAGTCGGTCGTGGTTGATGGGCAGCTGGAACAGGCGACCAAGCTGACGCTGGCCGCTCGCGACCCCGCAGGCCCACATGGTCTTTGCCACGAGCGCCTCAACGGTCATGTCATCGCCGAGCAAGATTCCGGGATGCTCCGCATAGGCACGGCCTACCTCGTAGACGCCCAGGTCAAGACCCTCCTCGGGAACCTGCGTGGTGAGCACCAGCGTATGGCCGGCATCCACCCAGCCAAAGAGCGCTTCCTCAAAGCCGTCGGGGATACCGCCTATGCCAAAGGTCTCCAGGATTACCGCCGTGCTGGTACCTGCCAGCGCCGTGAACACCTCTGGTCCGAGCCCCGGCGTGAGCTTAAGCACAACCACGCGCTCGTCAAGGCTGTGATAGAAGGCGGGCTTGTTGGACTCCGTTGCCCAATGCGCGGCACCTCCCATCTCACGCACCGCGCGGTTGCCGCGAACAATAGCCGCAAGCGGCCAGTTGACGCTGGTGAAGGCGTTGTAGCTCATGGTGCGCTGCTTGTGGGCACGCGTCCCCACGATCACCTTGCCGTCAAAGACCACATGCACGTCGCGCGCCGCGTCATCGCAGGCCCACAGCAGGCTCTGGTACAGATTGAGCTTGGCGTCGGTGAAGGGAGCGCTCATGGGCTGCTGCGAGCCCGTAAGCACGATGGGCTTGGGGCTGCCCTGCACCAAATACGAGAGTGCCGCCGCCGTGTAGGCCATGGTGTCGGTGCCATGCAGCACCACAAAGCCGTCGTAGTCCTCGTAGGAGCGCTCGATCTGGGCCGCAATGGCCAGCCAGCCCGAGGGCTTCATGTTGGTGGAGTCTATGTTCATGAGCTGCACCACGTCTATGTGGCAGAGGTCCTCCACCAGCGGCACGCGCGCCACCAGCTCGGCACCCGTGAGGGCCGGTGCAAGTCCGCCCATGCCATCCTCTGTTGGCAGCGATGCAATGGTGCCGCCTGTGGCTATGACTTGGATCCGCTTCATAGCGCAGCCCCATCCTGCGCCTTGATGAACCGACGGAGGGCATCGATGTCACGGTCAAAGACGTAGCCCTGCATCCCCGCCCGCTCGGCCCCCACAACGTTGCGCTTGAGGTCGTCCACAAACAGGCAGCTGGCAGGCTCAAGCCCATAGCGCTCGCAGAACAGCCGGTAGATGGCCTCGTCGGGCTTTACCACATGCTCGTAGCACGACACGAGGATGCCATCAAAGACCTCAATTGCCGGAATGCGACTGCAGTATTGCTCAAAGGTGGTGCCAGCATTTGAGAGCAGGTACACGCCATAGCCCGCCGTTTTGAGCTCGCGCACCAGCTCGCCCGTAGCGGGCATAGGGTCAAAGACGTCAAACCAATGCAGGGCAAAGGTGTCGGCAAGGTCGTGCAGACGCTCCGGCAGCTTGAGCTTTGCCGTCCACGCCACGGTCTCGGGGGCAATTGCGCCGGCATCCACCCAGCCCCATTCCCTAGAGTCGAAGACCGCCTTGCGCAGCAGCGCCGCGTCGTCGGGGTCGGGACAGAGCGCAAGGCTAATCTTGATTGGGTCCCAGTCCATAAGGACCCCACCCATGTCAAACACGATATTGCGAACGCCCATGGCGCATCTCCCTTCGCACGACTTATCTCACATCGTATACGAAGGAAGAGAAGATGCGCCCATAAGAGCTACGCTACACGCTATGCACCGCCGCAGCCATCTCGCGCACGTAGGTGGCCACTGGCCGCACGCAGCCCTCGCCGCACTCGCCAATCATGCGGACAATGGCAGAGCCCACGATGGCGCCGTCCGACGCCGAGGCCATGCGCTTCGCCTGTTCAGGAGTACTGATTCCAAAGCCCACCGCACAGGGCACCTGCGGGTTTGCCGAGCGAATCAGCTCAACCATACCGGCAATGTCGCTCGTTATCTCGCTACGTACGCCCGTGACGCCAAGAGAGCTCACGATGTAGACAAAACCCGAGGCATCTGCCGCAATCTGACGAATGCGCTCGTGAGAGGTGGGTGCAATGAGGCTCACCACATCCAGACCATGAGAGCCAAAGACCTCGGCAAACTCCGCCTTTTCCTCGTGTGGCACGTCGGGCAGGATCACGCCCGCAAGGCCCACCTCGCGCTCGCGTTCCGCAAAACGCTCTATCCCATACGAGAAGACCACGTTTGCGTAGGTCATGATTACAAGCGGCACGGCGCAGCCGCCCTCGCGCAGGCGCTCAACCATGTCGAACACGTCGTCGGTGGTCACGTTGTTGCGCAACGCCCGGATGTTGGCATCCTGTATGACCGGCCCCTCGGCGGTGGGGTCTGAGAAAGGTACGCCCAGCTCAATGAGGTCGGCACCGGCTTCGGCCATAGCGCGCACAAGCTGCTCGGTCACCTCAATCGTTGGGTCTCCCGCTGTGATGAAGGGGATGAAGGCCTTGCCGTTGGGACTCAGAGCAAAGGCGTCTGCGATGGTTTTCATGAATGCTCCTTTCGTCTGGTCCTACTCATGCAGGTCGTGGCCGCGGTAGCGGGCTATGGCAGCTACGTCTTTGTCACCACGACCCGAGAGCGTCACAACAATGACCTGGTCCTTCCCCATCGTTGGAGCGATCTTGATGGCATGGGCCACCGCATGGGCGCTCTCGATGGCAGGAATGACACCCTCCATGCGACTCAGATACTCAAAGGCGCTCACGGCCTCTTCGTCGGTCACCGGCACGTACTCAGCGCGGCCCGTGTCATGAAGCCATGCGTGCTCCGGCCCCACGCCCGGGTAGTCGAGCCCCGCGCTAATTGAGTAGACCGGCGCAATCTGACCGTACTCGTCCTGACAGAAATAGCTCTTCATGCCATGGAAGATGCCCAGCTTGCCGGTGTTCATCGTGGCCGCCGTCTCCCAGGTATCGATACCGCGACCAGCAGCCTCGCAGCCAATGAGCCGCACGCCCGCGTCATCTATGAAGTGATAGAAGCTGCCAATGGCATTGGAGCCGCCTCCCACGCAGGCGAGCACCGCATCGGGAAGCTTGCCCTCAACCGCCAGGCACTGTGCGCGCGCCTCGCGGCTGATGACGGCCTGAAAGTCGCGCACGATGGTGGGGAACGGATGTGGCCCCATGACCGAGCCCAGGCAGTAGTGCGTGTCGTCGATTCGGTTGGTCCACTCACGGAAGGTCTCGCTCACGGCGTCTTTGAGCGTGCCCGTACCAGCAGAGACACCACGGACCTCGGCGCCAAGCAAACGCATGCGGTAGACGTTCAACGCCTGGCGCTCCATGTCCTCCACGCCCATGTAAACAACGCAGTCCATTCCCATGAGCGCTGCAGCGGTGGCAGTTGCCACCCCATGCTGACCGGCACCGGTCTCTGCGATGAGCCGCTTCTTGCCCATCCGCTTGGCCAGAAGTGCCTGGCCAAGCACGTTGTTTATCTTGTGGGCGCCAGTGTGGTTGAGGTCCTCGCGCTTGAGGTACACCTTTGCCCCGCCAAGGTCAGCCGTCATATTGGCGGCAAAGTAGAGCAAGCTTGGACGCCCGGCATAGTTGTTGAACAGGTCGGTGAGCTCCGCGTTAAAGGCCGGGTCCAGCTTGTAGCGATCATAGGCCTCCTCCAGCTCAATGACCGCATTCATGAGCGTCTCGGGGATGTACTGGCCTCCGTGGATACCAAAACGTCCACGCGAATCTGGCGAATTAGCCATTTGTTGCACTCCTTCTGTCCCAACTGGACCTCATGCCTGAGCTGTTGGCTCCAACGTCATGCTTCGTTCGTGCGAGGCAACAGCTCCCTACCTTTGCTCGTACCAGCCGTCTCATAGCAGCGATGAGAAGCCTTGGCCAGGCTGTCTCACCATTAGGACTCCCCTCGCACGGCCCCGACCGCTTCCCGTATCTTGCTTGGGTCTTTCCATCCGTTGGTTTCCACGCCACTGCTCATGTCCACCGCAAAGGGATGCAGGCGCCTAACCGCATCCGCAACGTTTTCGGGGCCAAGACCTCCGGCCAAGACATAGCTACGGTCGGCTTCGTCCAGCAGCGACCAGTCGAACGTCTTCCCACTGCCCTGTCCGTTGTCGAGCAGCACAAGGTCGGCCTTGCTACGGCAGGCTCGTTCCACGTCCTCGCGCGTGCGCACGGTGCATGCCTTGATGATGGGAATGCCATACCAGCCGGGATAGGCCATCGCATGTCTTAGCTGGTCAATGTAGTCGTCGCTTTCGTCGCCATGCAGCTGAACCGCAATCCCGCGCGCCGGTTCAAAGCCATCAAAGTCGAAGTGGTGCGTAAAGCGCGCCACATGCTCGATTGGCTCGTCCACAAACACACCAACGACAGTGACGCAGGGGTCGAGCAGGTCGGCCAGCTTGAAGGCGTCCTCTAGGCGCACCGACCTCCTGAAACCGGGCGACAGGATGAAGCCCGCCATATCTGGCTTGGCCTCGTTGACCGCACGAACGTCCTCCGTTCGCCTGAGCCCACAAATCTTGATGCGAGTTCTTGCGTTTGGGTCCATCATCGTGTGCCACCCCTCAGCTGATCGAGCGCACGTTGCTTGTTTGGGGCGCGCATGAGCGTCTCGCCAATAAGCACGGCATCAATGCCAGCATCTTCGAGTCGCGCCACGTCTTCGCAAGTCTTGACTCCGCTCTCTGACACAAACAGCCGATCGGGCCCAACAAGTGGTCGCAGGTCGATGCTGCGACCAAAATCGACCTCAAAGGTGCGCAGGTCGCGGTTGTTGACCCCCACGATCTGCGCTCCGGCAGCCAGCGCCCGTGGCACTTCGCCCGGCTCGTATGCCTCCACCAGCGCATCCATCCCCAGCGTGTGCGCCGCGTTGATGCAAAGCGCCAGTTGCTCGTCATCGAGTATCGAACAAATGAGCAGCACCGCATGGGCCCCAAGGCACTTGGCCTGGTAGACCATGAGCTCGTCTACCACAAAGTCCTTGCGCAGCACCGGTATGTCCACGCTGCGCGCGATGTTGGCGAGGTAGCCGTCGGTGCCCATAAACCAATGCGGCTCGGTCAAGCAGCTGATTGCCGCGGCCCCTGCCTCTTCGTAAGTCCGCGCGATGGCAACTGGATCAAAATCGGGCGCAATGATCCCCTTGCTTGGACTGGCCTTCTTGCACTCGCAGATGAACGACATCCCAGGAGCGCGAAGCGCATCGTCAAAGACGTGGGGGCGCTTTTCCCGTGAGGCAATCTCTCGAGCATGCTCGACCAGCTCTTTCTCAAGGCCATGGTCGCGAAGCTCCCTCACGCGACCGCGCGCGTGTGCGGCAATTCGCTGCAATATGTTCTCTCGTTCAGCCATGCTGCCTCCAAAGACTGGTGACGGCTCAAAGGCCCCAGACTGGGGTGCCCAGGCGCCAGCCCGCCCAGCCGTCCCGTCCTACGCCGTCTGCGACTGCTCAATCAGCGCATCGAGGACCTGCGTGGCGCGACCGTTTGCAATCTGTTCGCGCGCAAGGTCGATACCAGCTGAAACACTCTCGGCCAGGCCGGCAACATGGAGGGCGGCACCCGCATTGAGCAGCGCAGCATCGCGCTTGGGGCCAGTCTCGGTACCAGCAAGTATCGCCCGAACGGTTGTGGCGTTCTCCTCGGGCGTCCCACCCAGAAGGTCACTCTTCTTGCAGCGCGAGAACCCGTAGTCCTCTGGACGAATCACGGTGGTGCGGTAATAGCCATCCTTTAGCTCGCACACCGTCGTTGGCGCCGAGAGCGAGATCTCGTCCATCTTGTCTTGCCCATACACCACAAAGGCACGACGCACACCAAGCGATGAGAGGACCTTGGCGACCGGCTCTACCAGATACTCGTCGTACACGCCCAGCAGGAAGTACGAGGGACGTGCAGGGTTGGTGAGGGGGCCAAGGATGTTGAACACCGTGCGGAAGCCCAGCTCACGTCGGACGGCGCCCACAAAGCGCATGGCGGGATGGTACTTCTGCGCAAAGAGGAAGGCCATCCCCACCGAGTCCAGAAGCTCTCGCACCTTGTCTGGATCCTGCTCGAGGTTGACACCGAGCGCCTCGAGGCAGTCTGCCGTGCCGCACTGAGAAGACGCGGCACGGTTGCCGTGCTTTGCCACCTTTGCACCAGCTGCCGTGCACAGGAGCGCGGTGGTCGTCGAGATGTTGAAGGTGTTGGCACGGTCTCCTCCGGTGCCCACGATCTCGAGCACGTCAACGCCAGGATGCTCTACCGGAGTCGCGAGCTCGCGCATGGCAGAGGCACAGCCACTGATCTCGTCAATCGTTTCGGCCTTGGTGCTCTTGGTGGAAAGCGCCGCGAGGAATGCAGCGTTCTGCGTTGCGGTCGTCTCTCCGCTCATGATCTCGGTCATAACGGTGTGGGCTTCGTCAAAGGTGAGGTCTTCCTTCATGACGATCTTCTCGATGGCTTCCTTAATCACGACAGACACGCATCCTTTCGTCTCTTTGGGCCACTGGCCCAGGCCTTAGGAGCGGCAACAAAAAAACCGCCCCTGATGACTTGCATCAAGGACGGGCCATTTGGCTCGCGGTGCCACCTTGATTCGCGGATAATCCGCGCCCTTTGCAGGTGCTTTGGACCGCAGCATGATATGTACATGCTTCTTTGCAGGTGCCAGCACACCCTGGCACGTAACGTGTGCCAAGCGTCGCAGCCTACTGGGGCAAATGCCTGTTTGGTGCGCCCTCCGCGGCCCATTCAACGCCCCGCATCTCGTCTTGGCTCACACCGTCCCAAGCTCGCTCGTCGCGCGTATGTGCGTCTACCTTCCGCATCTTCGGTTTGATGGTGCTATTCAATTGGGTGGAACTATACACGTTATATGTCGTTATATGACGTATGTTTTACGATTGGTAACGAAGACTACGGCAGACGGAGCAATTAGGAGCATGCTCTCTAGTAGACCGAGTATTGTTTGATAGATGTTCCGCGCAAGTTGGGACCCTTTTGGCAGGTCCAGACGGTATGCGGAGAGCGGGGTCCCAATCACACGGCTCCTCCGCGTGTAATGGAAGTATTCCCGTTCCCTGCGTGGAAACGACTACTTGCGCGCGTCCTTTACCAGCACCTTTGCACGAACCTGACGCTCTGGATGTGCGGTTGGGTCAACTGCTGTAACACAACACTCAAAGACATCCGTGTGGCCAAAGCGAAGCAGCTGCGCGAGCTCGACGTTGCAGGCACGAGGCACAAAGCCAATCTTGGTCTTGCCCTTGTACAGGGCAACGGCATTGGGGTCGTAAGGGTTATCGGGCTCTGGAACAAAGTGCAGCTTGGCGCCTGGAACCAGCTTGTGCATGACCTTATAGCCATACCAGTGAGAAAAACCGGCAACGTGGAAATTAAGGAACTCGCGACTCGGCTCGTACATGATTGCCTCCTTGGGCGTGTGCTTCATCTGATAGCACCCACCTTACAGAGGGCATCGGACACAATTGGCTCGTTGGCTTCGTTCCCCTTCGCACCCCAAACCAACCTCACACTAAAAGCGCGTCACCTTTGGAGGCTTCTTCTCACTTGTGCTGCGGAGCTCCTCCACAAAGCCCGCCGTAATGATGCCCGAGGGCAGAGCCACCACAGCAATGCCCATCAAAGCCGAAATCATGGAAATGACCTGACCCGCAACGCTGGTTGCGTAGATGTCGCCATAGCCGATGGTCGAGAGGCTGATCACCGCCCAATAGAGAGCCTCAAAGAAGGAGTCAAAGGTGTCAGGCTCAACGTTAAAGATGAGCAGCGCGCTCACAAACACGTACCCCAGCGCCATGAACAGCACGGCGATCAGCGGCTCTCGCTCGCGGTACAGCACGCGAACCACCAGTTGCAGCGGTCGCGAGTGATGCAAGAGCTTGAGCGCGCGCATGATGCGCAGCAGGCGAATGATACGCGACAGGCGCAGGACCTGCGACACCGGCAAAAAGGTAGGCACGATGGACACAAGGTCAATCAGGGCCATGGGACTAAAGGGATAGCGCACAAACGCAAACCTCTTGTTCTTTAGGATGAGGTCCGCGCAGCTCCAACGCAGCAGATAGTCAATGATAAAAACGGTTGTCGTCACCCACTCGAGGTACTTGAAGAAGTCCGTCATCTCCTTGAAGCAGAGTGGCAGAAGGCTCGCCAGAATGACGATGGTCATGTACGTGTCATAGACGTGAGCCCGGTGGCTGTCTGTCTCTTCGTCGGTGATTATCTCTACGATGAGCTGGCGCATGAGAGCTCCCATGAGGTGAGATGTGGTCACAGCTCATTGTTACACGTGCCAAAGCGGGAACGGTAGATTGTGCCGCCGCGCATCGGTCGAGCGTACGTATGGCCAACCGTTCCCTTAGGCTGGCTGCTGGGACGTTCGTTAATTGCGCCGTATACTTGAGTCCACTCGCCCCGATTGATCGGAGTTTCCATGCCTTTCACCATCGTTCGCGACGACATCACCCACGTGCATGCCGACGCCATCGTTAATGCGGCCAACGAGCAGCTGAGGCACGGAGGTGGGGTCTGCGGGGCCATCTTTGAGGCCGCAGGCGCCCAAAAGCTGCAGAAGGCCTGCAACAAGATTGGCCACTGCGATACTGGCAGCTCTGTAGCGACCCCCGCCTTTGCCCTGCACGCGCGCTACGTGATTCACACGGTGGGACCTATTTGGAGGGGTGGAACAAACGGAGAGCGCGAGCTGCTCGAGAGCTGTTACCGCAGCTCACTCGAGCTTGCCCATTCGCTCAAGTGCAGGTCCATTGCCTTTCCGCTCATCTCGGCGGGCATCTACGGGTACCCGCAAGATGAGGCGCTGGAGGTTGCCCGCACCCAGATAACAGGCTTTTTGCGCGACCATGACATGGACGTACAGCTTGTGCTCTTTAACAAGGGTGCAGTAAAGCTTGCCGAGGGGCTTCGCTTGAGGGTGGAGCGCTACATAGACGACGTCTATGTTGGGGCGCATGCGCGCTACCGCAGGCGCGAGGCTTGGGAAGGCGCAACGTGGGGAGCGGAAGGCATCTTTAACGCTCCTGCCCACGACGCGTTTGAAGACGTGCTTTTGGAGTCGGCCGAAGAGAGTGCGCCGGAGCACCCTAGCAACGCGTTCTGTCCCCATTGCGGAGAGCCGCTGAGTTCTGACGACGCGTTCTGCCCCAACTGCGGGGTGTGGACTAGGACGGGTGCGCCGGACGTATCGCCCTTATCGGCACCGGAAAGCTTTGCCGCTCCTGCTCGGGGAGAAGAGTCGGCAGGCTGGTCCGATGGCGCAGTTTTCTACCAAAGCGCAGCTCCCCAGGCTCCGAGCGCGGCACCCGCCGCACCAACGATGGGACATCGGCCCCGCGTAGAACCGCCCGCACCAACTGGCAGCAAGCCGGGCGGGCTCCATCTGCCGGGCATGCTCACCAACCTGCTCACGCACATGGACGCCGGGTTCTCGGAGACCCTGCTGGCCATGATCGACGAGCGCGGCCTCAAGGACTCCGAGGTCTACAAGCGCGCCAACCTTACCAGGCAGCACTTCTCAAAGATTCGAAGCAACCGCAGGTACAAGCCCACGAAGACCACGGTGCTTGCCCTTGCCATCGCTCTAGAGCTCTCGCCACAAGAGACCAACCTGCTGCTTGAGCGCGCTGGCTTTGCCCTGAGCCACGCCGACTACCGCGACGTCATCGTCGAGTTCTTCATCAAGGAGGGCATCTACGACGTCTTCCAGATCAACGAGGCACTCTTTGCCTACGACCAGCCGCTGTTGGGATAGCGGCTGGCATCCCCCTCTGGAGCATTCGCGAGGCTCCTTGCAGGCGCAATAGATTCCCAGGTGCCTAAAACTCGCTTTGGCGCACACGTTTTCCCACGTTTTGGGTGCGCCGAACGGGAGTTTTAGGCACCTGGGAATCTATTGGGACCCAAAAGCGCCGGACTCGCGGCGCCCTCAGCATCAGGTTTCTCGCGGGTCGCTCCAATGTCACCTGGCAGTTGACCACTCGGTTCCCCTCGCTCCCTAGACTGCAAAGCAGCAGATAGGGAGGCGGCCAACGCCGCCAAGATGAGAGGAGCATCACATGAAGAAGAACCTGACCGAGCTTGTCTTTATCGTCGACCGCAGCGGTTCGATGGGAGGACTCGAGAGCGACACCATCGGCGGCCTCAACGCAACGCTCAAGAAGAACCGCGAGGTGGACGGCGACTGCCTGGTCTCCATCGTGCTCTTTGACAACACGAGCGAGGTCATTGTCGACCGAAAGCCCATCCAAGAGGTGGCGCCGCTTACCTCCGCGCAATACCAGGTGCGCGGTTGCACGGCCCTGCTCGATGCCGTCGGCGACTCCGTTCGCTACATCCAAAAGGTCCAGCAGATACTCCCCGAGGACTACCGTGCCGAGAACGTGATCTTTACCATCATCACCGACGGACTCGAGAACGCCAGCAATCACCGTAGCTATGCCGAGGTGAAGCACATGATTAAGGCACGCCAGAGGGAGGGCTGGGAGTTCATCTTCCTTGGCGCCAACATCGATGCCGCAGCCGAGGCGGGCCGCATGGGCATTCGCGCCGACCGCGCCACGCAGTACGTGAGCGACGACATTGGCACCCACATTGCCTACGAGGCGATGGCCAACGCTCAGGTGAGCCGCCGCACGACTGGATCTGTGGCAGCAAGCTGGAACGAGGCACCAACGGCCGACGCTGCCGCGCGCAGTCCAAGGCGCTTCAAGCTCTGGTAAGTCAGGAGACGCACGGTCCCTCGCGCAATGCAGTCGCAGGAGCACTCGCACGCTTCACCAGCAATAACAGAGTATGGCCCCCGACGGCGCTCAGCCATCGGGGGCCACGTTTACTCGCAGTTATGTGCAGCTAAAGCTTACTCGGCCTTGAGGGCCGCCACGGTCATGTAGTTGTACGGCGCGTTGAAGTGCGGGAGGAAGAAGATGTCGAGCAGTGCCAGCTCGTCGATGGTGACCTTCTTCTCAACGGCAAGGCTAAACATGTTGATGTTGCCACTCATGTCGTAGGTGCTTGCCAGCTGTGCGCCAAGGATGACGCGCGTCTTGGCATCGTAGACGATCTTGATGGTGGTGTCGGGGTTGTCGTGCTCAATGAAGGGAGCCTTCTGGCAGTCGGTGACCGTCGTGGTCTTGACCTCAATGCCCGCACGCTTGGCAGCGGCCTCGGTGAGGCCAGTCGAGACCATCTTGAGATCAAAGATGCAGATGCCGCTCGAGCCCTGCACGCCCGGCGTCTCAAGAGCGGTGCCACAGATGTTGTGACCGGCAACGATACCGCTGCGCACGGCGTTGGAAGCAAGGGCAATGTAGCCCGGCTCGCCGTCAAGACCGTTGTTGAAGATGGTTGCGCAGTCGCCCACGGCGTACACGTCGGGGATGCTGGTCATCTGGTGACGGTCCACCAAGATGGCGCCGTTGCGCCAAAGCTCCATGCCCGAATCGGCCACGAGCGCATTGTTGGGCCTAAAGCCAATGCACACGCAGACCATGTCCACGTCGTAGGCGCCCTTGTCGGTGACCAGCTTGGTAACCTTGCCGTCAACGCCCTCAAAGTGATCGACGCCCTCGCCGTAGTGGGCCTCGATGCCGTTGTCCTCGAGGTTCTTGGCCATCATGGCGCTGAACTCAGGGTCAAAGTTGTTGGCCATGCAGGTGGGGGCCATGTCCACCAGCAGCGTGTGGCGGCCGTTGCGCTGGAAGGCCTCGGCGAGCTCCACGCCAATGTAGCCAGCGCCAACAACCGCGACGGTCTTGATGCTGGGGTCCTTGAGCTTGTCCACGACCTCGGCCGCGTTCTGGAAAAGCTTCACCTGCTGGATATTCTCGAGGTCGCCGCCCTCAAAGCGCGGGATGATGGGGAGCGAGCCGGTTGCCAGCACAAGCTTGTCGTAGGACTCGGCATACTCGGTGCCGTCCTTGTCGGTGGCATAGACGACCTTTTTCTCAAAGTCGATGCGGTCCACCGGGCACTCCATATGGATGGTTGCACCCTTGGCCTCAAACTGCTCCTTGGTCTGATAGAACAGCCCGTCGGGACCGCTGATCTGGTTGCCAATCCAAAGGGCCATACCGCAGCCCAAGAAGCTGATGTTTGAGTTGGCGTCAAAGGCCACGACCTCGTTGCCCGCGTAGTTGTCAAGGATGGTATTGATGGTTGCGGTTCCAGCATGGTTGGCGCCGACAACAACGATCTTGCTCATAAGTGGGGCTCCTTCCCATTGGAGGTGTAGAACAGCTTAAATGTAGTTGTTCTAGCTGTGGCGCCCTCGCACCCGTCTGCCAGAGTGCCCAAATATACGGTGCAAATTGCAACAATCGCCCAAGGCAACTCTCAGGAACTTGAAAGTATTACGACGCTTACTTTTGCTGCTCCCGTTGTGTGACGCAACGCTATGGCGAGGCCCTCGCAAAACGAGGGCCTAAGGGATCTACGAGCAGTAGTCTCTGTCGTGACGGCGGGGGCGCCGCGACTATCTGTAAGCCTGTTGAGCCAGCGTCACGACACCCTGCGCTACAGCGTGTTGATCGTGCGCATCACCTGAGGACCGCGCTCTAGGCTGATGATGCCCGTGCGACAGACCTCAAGAATCTCAAAGTCGCGCATGAGGTCAATGAAGTTGTCAATGCGACGGCTCGTACCGGCAATGCGGAAGATAATGGAGTCGCGCGTGTAGTCGACGATCTTTGCGTGGAAGGCGTCCGCGGCATCGAGCATCTGCCTGCGCTGCTCGTCGTTGTTCGCCATCTTGATGAGCAGCAGCTCGCACGAGATGGACTCGTCGGGATTAAATTCGCGAAACTCAATGACGTCGGGGAGCTTGGCCAACTGCGCCACCAGCTGCTCGCGGGCACGGTCGTTCTCGCCCTCAAACTGCACGGTGATGCGCGACAGCTCCTCGGTCTCGGTTTCGGACACGGTCAGGCAGGTGATGTTGAACTGCCTGCGCCTAAACATGTTGGTCACGCGGTTGAGCACGCCGTACTCGTTTCGCACCATGATGGCAATGCTGTAGATGTTCATGTCGCAACCCTTCTCTTGCCCAGCGAGAAGCCCGTTCCCACGTGCGCTGCGCTCTGACATTGGTGTTCCAAGCCAGTGTAGTCGAACGTTCGCCTCCCGTCCGTTGGGGACGGGGGAGCCGAGACACCGTTACTGGCGATTCCCCAAGAGCCTGTCGACGTCGTCCATGTTGACCACAAGGTCCTCCATGGTGCCGCCCACGGGCAGCATTGGCGTCACAAACTCGTCCTTGTTGATGGGGCACTCGATAAGCGTGGGACCGTTGAACGCAAGAGCCTTCTCGAGGGCCTGGTCAAGCTCCTCGAGCGACTCCACGCGCTGCGCCTCGGCACCCATCGCACGGGCTATTGCCACGTAGTTGGCCTTGCGGGCAAGCGTGGTGTTGGAGTGGCGCTGACCGTAGAACAGCGACTGCCATTGACGGACCATGCCCAGCACGCCATTGTTGAGCAGGACCACTGTCACCGGGACATCATGGTCGGCCGCCGTAATGAGCTCAGCCATGTTCATGGCAAAGCAGCCATCTCCGCTCACGAGCACTGAGTGCTTGCCGGTAGCAAGCGAGGCACCTATCGCGGCACCAAGACCAAATCCCATCGTGCCAAGACCGCCCGAAGAAATGAAGGTCCGTGGCTGCGAAAAGCTCAGATGCTGCGCGGCCCACATCTGGTGCTGACCAACGTCGGTAACCAGCGGCATGTCCTGCTCGCGATGGCTGTTGATGACCTCCATGACGTTTTTGGGCGTCATGCCATCGCGCACGTCCGCAAAGCTCTCCTCCCGCTGGCGCAGGGCCGCCACCTCGCGGTCCCACTCGGGATGCTTTGCCTCGTCAAGCAGTGGCAAAAGTCGCTCGAGCGCGCACTTAACATCGGAGCGCACATCAACCTGATCGATGAGCGTCTTGTTGAGCTCCGACGAGTCGATGTCAATGCGCACGACCTTGCCCGACGGCCTAAACTTGCGGCGGTCGCCCGTCGATCGGTCGTTAAAGCGCGATCCCAGCGCAATCAAGCAATCGCAATCGTCCATGGCCATCGTACAGGCATAATGGCCGTGCATGCCCTGCATGCCCAGAAAGCGCGGATGGTTGGTAGGTACTCCCGAGATGCCCATGAGCGAGCTGCCAATGGGCGCCCCAATGCGATCGGCAAGAGCTTGCACCAGCTCGCCCGCGCCAGAGGCAATCACGCCTCCGCCCATGTACACAAAGGGTCGCTTTGCCTTGTTGATGGCCGCCGCAGCCGCCTCAAGCACTTCTGGCGCAGGCACCCTATGCGGACGCGGCTCAATGGGAGACTTGGACTCAAAGCCGTAGCTCGCCTCTTGCACGTCCTTTGCAATGTCCACCAAAACCGGACCGGGCCTGCCAGAGTTTGCCAGCGCAAAGGCCTCGCGAATGGTGTCCTGCAGACGAGCGATGTCGCGCACGAAGTAGTTGTGCTTGGTGATGGGCAGGGTGACGCCCGTAATGTCGAGCTCCTGAAAGGCGTCGGTGCCAATCACGCCACCAGCAACGTTGCCCGTGATTGCCACCACGGGAATGGAATCAAGATAGGCCGTGGCTATGCCCGTTACCAGGTTGGTTGCCCCAGGGCCAGAGGTGGCGAGCACCACGCCGGTACGACCGGTGGCACGCGCATAGCCATCGGCAGCGTGAGCCGCGTGCTGTTCGTGGGTGGTCTCGATATGGGTTATGCGCTCGGACTCGTCAAAGAGCGCGTCATAGATGTCGATGACCGTACCGCCAGGATAGCCAAAGATCGTTGTAACACCCTGGTCTATCAGGGTCTTTACCACTATCTGAGCACCGGTCAGCCTCTCCATTGCTCCCCCAAGATGCGCGTGTGCCACAGGGAGGATTCCCTGTGGCACGTAAGTCGTTTTGGCGGTTGCGCCAGGCCCACAAACAGCCCAGCAGCAGCCAGCCTTGCTACGAACGAGAGCGCGTGGCCTGAATCATGCGGTTGATGGCATTGATGTAGGCCTTGGCGCTCGACACGATGATGTCGTTGTCCGAGCCACGTCCATTGTAAACGCGTCCGTCAGGCGCCGTGATGCGCACCGTGACCTCGCCAATTGCGTCGATGCCGCGCGTAATTGCCTTGACTGCAAACTCCTGTAGGTCGCTCTCAATGCCAACCACCTTGTCGATAGCGGTGTAAGCGGCATCAACGGGGCCGGTGCCGGTGGCGCTCACCACATGCTTGGAGCCAAACTCGTCGGTAATGGTGGCAACGGCCGTGGGCACCAGCGGGTCACCGCACTGAATCTGCAGCGCGTTGAGCGTGTAGATGGACGCGACCTCACGCTGATGCTCCTGAACGATGGACTCGAGGTCCTCGTCGTAGACTTCCTTCTTTTGGTCGGCAATCTCGAGGAAGCGCTCGTAGACCTTCTCAAAGGCCTCGTCCTCAAAGGTGTAGCCCAGCTCCTGCAGGCGATGGCGCAGTGCCGAGTGACCGGAACGGGCAGACAGGATGATGTCGGAGCCACTGGCGCCAACCTCGGCAGGATCGATGATCTCGTAGGTAGAGCGCGACTTGAGCACGCCAGCCTGATGCATGCCAGAGCTATGTGCAAAGGCGTTTGCGCCAACGATGGCCTTGTTGGCCTGGACGCTCATGCCAGTGATGCGGCTCACCAGGCGGCTCGCACGCGTGAGCTCGGTCGTCACGATGTCGGTATGGGCATCGAGGATGTCGCCGTGCATGCGAATGGCCATAACGACCTCTTCGAGCGCAGTGTTGCCGGCGCGCTCGCCCAGACCGTTGATCGTGCACTCGATCTGCGTGGCGCCAGCGCGAACGCCAGCAAGGGCCAGGGCGGTGGCCAGGCCAAGGTCGTTGTGCGCGTGAACGGCAATCTTGACGTTCTCGATGCCCTTCACGTTTTCGGAGACGTGCTTGACGATCTTTGCGTACTCGTCGGGCAAGCAGTAGCCAGTGGTATCGGGAATGTCGATAACCGTCGCGCCGGCATCCACCACAGCCTGAATCACTCGCACGAGATATGCCAGGTCGGCTCGACCTGCGTCCTCGGCATAGAACTCGACGTCATCAACGAGCGTCTTGGCGTGGGCAACCGCATGGGCGGCACGCTCCACGACCTCGTCCTCGGTGAGGCCCAGCTTGTCGTGGATATGAGTGGGAGAAACACCAATGCCCGTGACGATACGGGGACGCGCCGCAGTCTTGAGTGCGTCGGCCGCCACATTAATGTCGTTCTCGGTTGCGCGGGCAAAGGCCGCAACGACGGCCTTGTCGCCGGCAATGGAGCCCACCTCAGAGACCGCGCGGAAGTCGCTTGCGCTCGACACCGGGAAACCAGCCTCGATTACGTCAACGCCCAGGCGAATGAGCTCGCGGGCAACGATGGTCTTTTCCTGCGAGTTCATTGAGCAGCCAGGTGACTGCTCGCCATCGCGCAGCGTGGTGTCAAAGATGTCGATCTTCCTGGTCATGGCATTGTTCCTCTCTATGATGCCCCAAGGGCAGGCTAAGCCGAATATCGGCCGCGAGAAGCTCTGATGAGGGTGAAGTGCGAATGGCGCCTTTGTTTGTGGCGCGGCGGCGCGCCTCGCGCGCCAATGCCCCCTGGCTAAGCTAGGCCAGGAGGGAGCTCGTAAGTCGCATCGGAAGGGCGCTGGAATCGCCAAGGAGAGCGCATGCTGCCATGCACTCGGCAATTCGCGTATTCGCACTTCCGGTCCGTGTCATCATGAGCTCCTTATGCGCATTCGTAGCCCCCATGGCTACGGTGTGTTGACTATGCCACAAGTAATCGGTTCTTCACCAAGGCTTTGCTGCGGGTTTGTAAAACCGAAACAATACGCAGGTCTTGCGGCCCTTATGGCTGGCAATGTGTGCGTGCCAGCGGCCTATGTTGTAGGAGTGTGACAATATCGGCCAGTGGCGTGAGGTTTTCTATAATCGTTCTTTACCAAACAGGTATCAACGAGCATGGAGGACTGCCATGACCACCAATGACGAGGCACTCCGCGAGATTGGCCAGCGCATCGAGGGACTGCGCGAATCCTGCGACGTAACACGCGAGGAGATGGCGGCTGACCTCGAGGTAAGCCTCGAGACCTACACAAACTGGGAAGAGTCAGGCGCTGACGTGCCCATCTCTGCCATCTATCACATGGCCCAGCGCTTTGGTGTCGAGTTCACCGAGATTCTCACCGGTACCGCCGCCAAGCTCAACACCTTCCAGGTGGTGCGCGCTGGCAAGGGCCGCGAGGTCGAGCGCTACCCTGGCTACCACTTTGAGGACCTCGCCTTCCGCTATCAGAACAAGATCATGCAGCCGCTCGAGGTCACCATCAACCCGTCGGACGCACCGGCAAAGCTGGTGCAGCACTCGGGCCAGGAGTTTAACCTGGTGCTCGAGGGCACCCTCATTGTGGTCTGGGGCGACCGCGAGTTTGTCCTGCAGCCTGGCGACAGTATCTACTTCAACCCCACGATCCCTCACGGGCAGCGCTGCGGCGGCGACGTACCCGCACGGTTTGTGACCGTCATCGCCGAGTAGACCGCCAACCAACAGCATCGAGGAATCATGGACTACATTCTGAAAAAGTACTGCCCGCGCATCGAGTTTGACTCCTACGAGGACTTCTTTAGCAACTTCAAAATCAACGTGCCCGAGAACTTTAACTTTGGCTATGACGTCGTGGACGAGTGGGCCCGCGTTGAGCCCGAAAAGAAGGCACTGCTGTGGTGCAACGATGACGGCGAGGAGCGCGAGTTTACCTTTACCGACATCAGCCGCCTCTCCAGCAAGACGGCCCATGCCTTTGCAAAGCTCGGCATTGGCAAGGGTGACATCGTTATGTGCATCCTGCGCCGCCGCTGGGAGTATTGGGTAGTGGCAAGCGCCCTCTGCAAGCTCGGAGCCACGGTCATCCCCGCATCTCTGCAGCTCACGACCCACGACATTGTGTATCGCGCCAACACCTGCAACGTCAAGATGATGGTCTGCGTTGCCGACGAGTACGTGAACACGCAGGTCGAAAAGGCCCTTCCCCAGGCCCCGAGCATTCAGAACAAGATCATTGTGGCTGGCGAGCGCGAGGGCTGGATCAACTTTGACCAGCTGATCTCGGACGAGCCCGACACCTTTGAGCGCCTTGTGGGCGACGCTGGCGTCACCTCCAAGGACATCATGCTCATCTACTTCACGAGCGGCACCACGGGCAACCCCAAGGCCGTCATGCACAGCTTTGCGCATCCGCTTGGGCACATCATTACCGCCAAGTACTGGCAGCAAGTACGCGAGAACAAGCTGCATATGAGCGTGACCGACAGTGGCTGGGCCAAGTTTGGCTGGGGCAAGATCTATGGCCAGTGGATCGCTGGCGCCGAGATCTTTGCCTACGACATGATCAAGTTTGTCCCCACCAAGCTGCTGCAGCACATGCAGGACTACAAGCTCACCACCTTCTGCGCGCCTCCCACGATGTATCGCTTCATGCTGCAGGAGGATGTAGGCGCCTACGATCTCTCGAGCATCCAGAACTTTGCCACCGCCGGCGAGCCCCTCAACGCCGAGGTCACCATCAGGTGGGAGCGCTTCACCGGCAAGAAGATCCGCGAGGGCTTTGGCCAGACCGAGGGCCCTGTGCTCTTGGCCACCTTCCCCTGGATCGAGCCCAAGCCAGGTAGCATGGGCAAGCCGAGCCCGCTGCTCAACATCAAGCTGCTCGACGATGACGGATACGAGGTCGAGGACGGCGACGAGGGTGCCATCTGCGTGACCGGTCTCAAGGAGGCCTACCCGCCCGGACTCTTTGTTGGCTACTTTGGCAACAGCAAGGCGACCGAGGAAGCCGTTGGCGGCGAGTACTACAACCTGCACGACATGGCATGGCGCGACATCGATGGCTACGTGAGCTTTGTTGGCCGCAACGATGACGTCATCAAGTGCTCTGGCTACCGTATTGGCCCCTTTGAGGTCGAAAGCGCGCTGGTCAAGCACGACGCAGTCATTGAGTGCGCCGTAACCGCGGCCCCCGACCCCATCCGCGGCAAGGTGGTTAAGGCCACCGTGGTTTTGGCCCGTGGCTATGAGCCCTCGCCGGAGCTTACCAAGGAGCTGCAGAACTGGGTCAAAAAGGAGACCGCGCCGTACAAGTACCCGCGCATCGTGGAGTACGTGGACGAGCTGCCCAAGACCATCGGCGGCAAGATCAAGCGCAAGCTCATTCGCACGCGCGACGGCGTGACGGACGACAAGGTTCACTCCCCCGCCTCCGACACCAGCCACGCGGACGAGTCGTGGCACAAGTAACGAGCGGGCAAGGGCATTAACTTGAACGCGAGGGGCTGGCTTGCCAGTCCCTCCTTTTTTGCGCACAGAGCCGTCGAGCTACCTACCTAGTCGCCTGTTAGATCACCTTTGGCACTGTTTTAGCTTTGGCTCGGCCCGTCGCGTAATTCCTCGTTGTTGTACCGTGCAGAAGAACATGCTGCACGGTACAACAACGAGGAATTACGCGACGGGCCCATGCAGGCACTCTAATAGCTGTCGTCCAAAAGCTCCAAGAGGTCCTCGCGACGCAGCGCGGCGAGCGACGAGGCACCGCCTCCGGTACCCACAAACTGCTCCGCAAGGTCGCTCTTTGCATCTTGCAGCAGCAGAATGCGCTCCTCAATACTGTGGGCGGCAATCACCTTGTACACCGTGACGTCGCGCGTCTGGCCTATGCGATGGGCTCGGTCGGTGGCCTGGTCCTGCACCGCGGCGTTCCACCACGGGTCGGCGTGAATCACAACCGAGGCTCCCACCAGGTTGAGGCCCGTGCCGCCAGCTCTCAGCGACACCAAAAAGACCGGTGTGTCATCGTCGTTGAAGGCGTTTACCAGGTCGAGCCTGCGCTGCTTGGGAGTCGAGCCCGTAATGGTGTAGTAGGGCGTGTCCTCGTTGTCGAGCCGCTCGGCTATGAGCGAGAGGAAGCTCGTGAACTGCGAGAACACCAGCACCTTGACGTGTGCGTCAAGCGCCGACGAGACAAGCTGCCAAATGGCGTCGAGCTTGCAGCTGCCCCCGTCGTAGTCCTCGTAGACCAGTCGCGGATCGCAGCAGAGCTGCCGCAGCCTCGTAAGCTCGGCGAGCACCTGCATGCGTTCGCCTCCAAGCGCGCCTTCCTGTCCGGCAATGGACTCGCGCAACGCCTGCTCGCGGGCCTGGTAGAGCTCCCGCTGCGCCCGAGGCATGCGGCATGCCACCACCTGCTCGAGCTTTTCGGGGAGGTCGGCAAGCACGTCGGCCTTCAGGCGTCGCAGCACAAAGGGCTCAACGGCAGATCGCAGGGTATGAGCCACATCTTCGTCGCCGTCGGCAATGGGCAGCTCATAGCGGTCACGGAAGCGCTCGTAACCTCCGAGCAAGCCAGGCATGAGGAAGTCAAAGATGCTCCAGAGCTCTAAGAGGCGATTCTCGACCGGGGTGCCCGTAAGGGCAATGCGATGGCTCGCATTGAGCGTCTTGACGGCCTTTGCGGCAAGCGTCTGGTGGTTTTTGATGTACTGCGCCTCGTCGAGCACCACGCACCACAGCTGCTCTGTTGCGTAGTCCTCAACGTCGCGCCTGAGCAGGTCGTACGAGGTCACAAAGACTTCGTGGCCCCGCTGCGCGCGAATCTGGCGACGCTCTGCCGCCGTTCCCGTAACGGCAACCACATCGAGTTCCGGGGCAAACTTCTCAAACTCGGCAACCCAGTTGTAGACCAGCGAAGCCGGGCACACCACAAGCGAGGGGCCTTGCCCGCGCCGTGCGAGCATGACCGAAATGACCTGCACGGATTTGCCCAGGCCCATCTCGTCGGCAAGGATGCCGCCAAAGCCCATGTCAAAGAGGGCCGAGAGCCACTGGTATCCGCCAACCTGATACGGCCGCAGGCGTTCCGCAAGCTCGGCGGGTGGCTCGTAGACGCTCGGGTCAACCGAGCGGAAGCCCTCGACGCTGGCGGCAAACGACTCGTCCTTTTCGTCGTCCGAGACGATGGCATCCAGCAGAAACGCCTTGTAGGAGGGCACCTCGACCCTTCTTTGTGCAAGCTCGCCCACCGAGAGGCCAAGCTCGTCCACCAGGCGCGCCGCCTCGGCAAGGTCGGCTCCCTCCAGGTCAACGAACGATCCATCGCGAAGGCGGTGATAGCGCTTGCGCTGTCGGTAGCTTGCAAGCACGGCATACAGCTCGTCGGAGGGCAGGTCTCCCGACGAGACCGAGAGGTCAATGAGGCCAGGGCGTGCCGAGAGCGTCACGCGGGCCTGCGGCCTCACCTTGGGAGAGAGCGCCTTGAAGGAGTCGGACGCCCGAACCTGTCCAAAGCGCGCGAGCTCGTGCACCCCCTCAAACACGATGCGCGCAACCGAATCGGCATCGGGACGACTCACCAAAAGCCCTGCCTCGCGCACCGTGGTGAAGTAGCGGGACACCACCGTTCGGGCATCCGCCTCGGCGCCGGAGTCACGCCACAGGGACTCGTCGCCCTGCGGTCGGTCGAACAGCCGCACGGTCCGGTCGCCATAGCGGGCAAGTGCGTCGCAGGTCACAAGCACACCAGAGGTGTCGAGCACAAACACGAGCCTCAGCGGGTCTGGGCGCAGGGCGTCCAGCTGAGGGTCAAGCTCCACCGACATCGAGCGCTCGATGGACGGAAGCGCGGTAATCACAAAGCGGCGGGCATCGTCTCGCGACATGAGCAGCTGAGACACCTGGCTGCAGTACACCTGTTGGAGAAAGACCGTCGCGGGCGAAAGCTGATCGGAGCAGCGATAGAGCCTTGGACCCTGCACGGCGTAGATTCGCTCGCCCGTGGTAAAGACGTCGGCCTCTCCCTCGCGCACTATCTCGAAAGCCTCGCCACCAGCGGAAACGATGCGCACCGAGATGTCTGGGTCGCCATCGGTAACAAGCACCTCGCCGGTGTTGCCGGCGCGGGCGGCCGTTGCATACTCAAGGCTCACCACGCGTCCCTGCAGCAGCTCCAAAAGCTCGTCTATCTCTGGCGGCGAGAGCCTGAGCTCCTTTGACGCCGACAGCGCCTGCGACGACGTGGAGTACATGTGCCCATATACCTTGGTGCCGGCGTAGGTGCGTCGGTTGCGCACGCAGCGGCACACAAAGCGCACCAGCTCTACGTCTGCTGGGTCAAAGGCGCCAATGTCGTGGGTAAAGGCAAGCCGTCTACCATACTCGTAGAACGACCCCTCGCTCACGTGTGCCTCAAACTCGCCCAGGTCGCGGACCACGTAGGCGCCGCGGGCGCCAATCACCTTTATACCCAGGAACAGGTCGTTGTCGCGTATGAGCCTCGCCGACACACGCACGGTGCCCGCAGGCTCGCTCGAGTCCCTTGCGATACGCGGCCGGGCACAGCGCCCCGCGCGGTCAAGAAACGAGGAGACCACCGATGAGGTCGTGACGTGCTGTAACTGGCTGTAGCCCTCATACAGCTTGGCGTTGCGATTGAAGTCGAGCACCAGCGCAACGCTGTGCTTGCAGGGCCCAGAGAACTTTCGCGCTGCCGGACAGCTGCACTCATAGTCAAAGACCTCGTCGGAGACCTCGTCAATGGTGACAGACGTCTCGTAGCTATCCGAATAGCCCGATGAGCTGTCGACGCGCGCGCAAAGGTGGGTAAGGCTTCCCTCGTAGGAGCAGGTGCGATCCCAAATACGCCCCTCACGCTGGGCAATCATGCGAGCTCGACCCAAGATGGCAGGGCGACACGTTCGCGCAAGCGCAGACTCGCTAATCACGGGCATCACCCTCCTAGGAAAACTCATTGCCTCTGAGCGGGACAATAGCCCCGCACAACGCACAAAGCTGCATTCGAAAGATTATACGTCCGCAAATGGGCCTCGAAAAGCTTATTTGCGTCTTGCCAGAAACGCTTCCCGAACATCTTTTAACGTCTGCGCCTCTCGTGCGCACAGACCGTGCCACAGAGTCATACACTATTTTGACGATGGTGGTTGCTGTCTCACTGACGGCTGGGGGGCTTCCTTTCCAAATGGAGGGGTGGTTCTGACGTCTTTGGCATCGACCCCCACATTTTGGACCTCAGCGCAATCCCACAAGAGGGGGCGCGCGTGATGTGATGGAGAGGAGCATTCATGCAGTATTCGTCAGATGTGGAGAAGATGTGCCCCGTGACCAAGGGCGCATACCACGGGCCTGCACCAATCCCCGAGGAGGGTGCATGGGTCCAGGCCAAGCAGCTTGAGGACATTTCTGGTTACACCCATGGCATCGGCTGGTGCGCTCCGCAGCAGGGTGGCTGCAAGCTCAGCCTCAACGTGAAGAAGGGCATCATCGAGGAGGCCCTCGTCGAGACCATCGGTTGCTCGGGCATGACCCACTCCGCCGCTATGGCCGCCGAGATTCTTCCCAAGAAGACCATCCTCGAGGCTCTGAACACCGACCTCGTGTGCGACGCCATCAACGTTGCTATGCGCGAGCTCTTCCTGCAAATCGTTTACGGCCGCACCCAGACCGCCTTCTCCGAGGACGGCCTGCCCATCGGCGCTGGCCTTGACGACCTCGGCAAGGGTCTCCGCTCCATGGTCGGCACCACCTACGGCACCGCCGCCAAGGGCGCTCGTTACCTCGAGCTCACCCAGGGCTACATCACCCAGCTGGCCCTCAACGCCAACAGCGAGATCATCGGCTTCGAGTTCCTGAACCTCGGCAAGTTCATGGAGGACGTCAAGGCTGGCAAGGATGCCAACGAGGCCATCAAGGCCAACACCGGCCGCTATGGCCAGTGGGACGCCCCCGCCAAGGTCATCGACCCCCGCAAAGAGTAACTTCAAGAACAAGGAAAGGAGCTGAGCTTAATGGCAGTCACGTTCGAAGGCTACGAGCGCCGTATCGACAAGATCAACAAGACGCTCGCTGAGTATGGTATCGCCGACCTCGAGGAAGCCCTCAAGATTTGTACCGACCTGGGCTTCAACCCCTATGACATCACCGAGGACATCCAGTCCATCGCATTTGAGAACGCCAAGTGGGCTTACACCCTTGGTTGCGCCATCGCCGTGAAGAAGGGTTGCAAGACCGCTTCCGACGCCGCCGCCGCCATCGGCATTGGCCTGCAGGCCTTCTGCGTCCCCGGCTCCGTGGCCGAGGACCGCAAGGTCGGCCTGGGCCATGGCAACCTGGGCGCCATGCTGCTCGGTGAGGACACCGAGTGCTTCGCGTTCCTGGCCGGCCACGAGTCCTTCGCCGCCGCTGAGGGCGCCATTGGTATCGCCAACAACGCCAACAAGGCCCGCAAGAAGCCACTGCGCGTCATCCTGAACGGCCTTGGCAAGGACGCCGCTCAGATCATCGCCCGTATCAACGGCTTCACCTATGTCCAGACCAAGTTCGACTACTTCACCGGCGAGCTTGAGGTCGTCCAGACCATCCCGTATTCCGATGGTCCGCGCGCTGCCGTCAACTGCTACGGCGCCGACGACGTCCGCGAGGGCGTTGCCATCATGTGGCACGAGAATGCCGACATCTCCATCACCGGCAACTCCACCAACCCGACCCGCTTCCAGCACCCCGTGGCAGGCACCTACTTCAAGGAGCGCACGCTGGCTGGCAAGAAGTACTTCTCCGTCGCATCCGGTGGCGGCACCGGCCGTACGCTGCATCCCGATAACATGCACGCTGGCCCCGCTTCCTACGGCATGACCGACACCATGGGCCGTATGCACAGCAGCGCCCAGTTCGCAGGCTCCTCCTCCGTGCCGGCTCACGTCGACATGATGGGCCTCATCGGCATGGGCAACAACCCGATGGTTGGCTGCACCGTGGCGTGCGCCGTGGCCGTCGAGCAGGCTCTGGCCGAGTAGTACCCTCCGTCTGACCGACTCGCGGCCCGGGAGCCGCGGTGCAGACATCCACAACGACCCGTCGCCCAAATGGGTGGCGGGTCGTTCCTTTATCTATAACGAAAGGCACTCAAGCCTGATCAACTAGCAAAAAACGACAATCCCATGACCTCAATGCTTGCACGCAGCAGGCCCAATACTTTCCTAGTCGCCTAAAACTCGTGTTGGGCCATAGCAAAACGTGGGAAAACGTCCGCGCCAATGCGAGTTTTAGGCGACTAGGAAAGTATTGGGCCATGACAAGATCGAGTTTTAGGAGGTCGCCGCTGATATCAACTCGTCGACAAGTCGCTGGTTGGCGAACTGGAAGTCCTTACCCATCGGAAGACTCACTCCCAGGTTCTGCGATATCTTTCGCGCGACCTCCCATCGCTGTGCCTGCTCACGCAGCTGCTCAATGGTGATCATCTGCAGTTGGATGCCCTTTCGTTCTGCGGCAAGTTGCCGGGCTATGTCCGCTGCAATATCGGTGCTTGAGCTATGAGCGTATTTGCCCTGGTACTCAATACCAAAGTCATGCTCCTTCCAAAATAGGTCTATGCGAATAAAGTCCTTTCCTACGATTCGCCGGCCTAGGTCGTTGAGCCCAATCTCGTAGTTCATAAGTGGGGCAGGAAATCCAAACCCACCAAACTGACTTGGCAGGCAAAAGACCAGTCTTGAAATAGTCTCCATCGGAGAAGCCGAGCCCTCCAACGAATAGAAGCAGGCTCGCCGCATTTTAGCGAGGCCCCTAAGCCGATGGCAACGGTCCATATAAGAGCGCAAGTCATCAAGCGTGAGAAGAGGCTTTCTCTCCGTGATTCCACTCTTCTTTTTCTTGTCGAGCGTGTAGTTGCCACAGAACCGCTCTATGAGGGCGATGCTCTGTGGAACAGTAAGCTCCTGCGCTCGCTGAATCAGACAAAGAGCAGGCGAAGCCACAAAAACATCTTGCGTAAGCTCGATAAAAGAGCCACCGGGAAGCTGTGCCGTACACAGATGACAATGCATCCCTTCCCATTTTCTCAATTCTTCCTGCGATGACACGAGGATATCAAACGGTTTTGAGATGGACTCAAGCACGCTCAGGTCAACATGGCCAAAATCTAGTTGACTTGCCCAACAGTGTTCCAGCTCCTGGTCCGGGGAAGGATCGAGGAGTCCGATACTGGGCTGGTTGAGGAGCAACTCAGCGGTTCTATGTCCAAGAAAGATAGCCATGGCATTGGATTGTCTCAAAGCCATGTCGCACTATAGTCGCAGCTAGCTCGCACGATTTTTTTAAAGTGCAGGTAAATACCAACGCCGTTAGCCAGAGCCGTAAGGCTCATCACAAAAGATGTATAACCAATCGTTTATTAATGATGGGTCGATACGGTAGGCGCATTGAAAAAGGGGCCGCTTACATGTAGAGGAGACTGGATACTTTCCTAGTCGCCTAAAACTCGCATTGGGCCATAGCAAAACGTGGGAAAACGTCAGCGCCAATGCGAGTTTTAGGCGACCGCATTTCTATACAGGTGTCTCAACGGCAGCCCAATCACCCACCTGCGACACTTAAGATGAGCCGAAAACGCTGTCTGCTCAGATGTCCTCGCGGCTAGTTGGATGGATGCTCTCCACATAGCAAGGCATGACGGTTGGGCCTCAAACCGCTGGCCACGATTATGTAGCTCCAGGCCATCTTTTGGGACGGCCTGTACACCTCGTCTTTTCTAGCAGGGCTGCGTAAAGAACCAGCGATAGAGCTCGAGCTCCTCTGGGCTGTCAATGCTGCTCGCGAAGGAGACCTCACCCACATGCGTCTCGTCGCGCAGCAGCTCGCGCTGGTCAAGTAGCCTGCGCAGTTGCCGAGCCGTCCCCGCGCCTCCGTCAAAGAAGCGCACGTCGCCCAGCACATCGGCAATCTGGCTACGCACAAAGGGGTAATGGGTGCAGCCCAGCACCACGCGGTCAACCTCTCCCCTATGAGCTCCAAGCAAGTGCTCAAGCAGCTCGTGCACGTCGGCATCATCAAGGTTACCATGCTCAATCCGACCAGCAAGGCCCACGCACGCAACGGCTCGAACCGGAGCACCAGACGCCCAGCGCTCCTCAAGCTTCTGGAACTTCTCGAGCCTTAGGGTGATCTCGGTTCCCATGACCAGGATGTCGCCCTCGCCACCAGCCAGCACCGCCGGCTTAAGCGCGGGCTCCACGCCCACAATGGGCAGGTTGGCATAGCGCTCACGCAGCTCGGGGGCAGCGGCACTCGTAGCCGTGTTGCAGGCTATGACAATTGCCTTGGCACCGTCTGTCACCATACGGTCGACGATTGCGTCGGTAAGCTCGCAGACCTCCTCAACGCTGCGCTCGCCATAGGGGGCGTGCGCCGAGTCGCCAAAGTAGTGAAAGTCCTCGTGAGGCAGCTCACGCACCAGGTGCTGCAGAACGCTCACACCGCCCACACCAGAGTCAAAGACTCCCACAAAGCCATCTGCTTGCGGATGTGCCGCTTCCATCTCCATTTTTGCTCCCTTTGGGCCCATCCATCAGATACGGACATAAGGGTAGCAGCTCCATGTGAAGACGGTAAGACCAAATGCAGCCAAGCGGCTGTTGCTGCTATGCTTGGCAAATCCACTAGAGCTCTTTGCTCACACGTCACCACAAAGGAGGGCCCATGGCCGTCTCTTCTTACAAGGCAAAACAGATGATCGTGATGCGCCGCGACCTCAAGATGCGCAAGGGAAAGATTGCCGCGCAGGCAGGACACGCCTGCGTAGAGGCCGTGCTCATGGCCCTTGCAAAGGAGGGGCGTCTCGATCAGGTGCGTGTAAACGACGCAGGCACCTGGGTCTACCTGGACGACGAGGCAACCGAGGCCACTGCGCTCTCGGACTGGTTTGACGCTGGCGTGGCAAAGGTCTGCGTGTACGTCGACTCCGAGGAAGAGCTGCTCGACCTTGCCGCACGCGGGCGCGAGCTAGGCTTTGTGTACGCCCTCGTGCGCGATGCCGGTCTCACCGAGTTTCATGGGGAGTCGACCTTCACCTGCCTGGCCTTTGAGCCGCTGCGAGCCAGCCAGATAGACCCCTTGACCGGAGACCTTCCCCTCTACTAGCACTCAATTTGCACCTTGGGGGCACGGCAAGACACAGATTGCCCGCGCGGCACGAGCCTGGTCACGCACGTGTAACAGCCGAGGTCTACCATGGAAAGCCCCGCAATTCGAAGGAGCCTGCTATGAGAATCAGTGACATCTTGGCCCAGCGCCAATCGTTCTCGTTTGAGATCTTCCCACCCAAGGGCGACATGTCGGTTGAGCAGGCCGAAAAGGTGGCCACCGAGCTTTGCGAGAACAACCCCGACTGGATCAGCGTGACCTTCTCGGCAGGTGGATCGGGCAACTCCAAGCGCACGGCAGACATCGGTCGCCGCATTGAGCGAGGCGTTGGGACCACGGCACTGGCACACCTCACCTGCTTTGGGTCGAGCCGCACAGATGTTGACGCCTACGTGCGCCAGCTGCAGTCCGCCGGCATTGAAAACGTGCTTGCCCTTCGCGGCGACCGTGCGCCGGGACGTGAGGCAATCGACTTCTTCTACGCCTCGGACCTCGTCCCCTATCTCAAGGAAGCCGGAATGTGCGTGGGCGCTGCCTGCTACCCCGAGGGCCACGTTGAGTGCGAGTACCTGTCCGACGACCTCGAGCACCTCAAGATCAAGGTCGATGCAGGCGTTGACTTCTTGGTGACGCAGCTCTTCTTTGACAACGACGACTTCTATCGCTTCCGCGAGCTTTGCGACCGCAAGCGCATCAAGGTCCCCATCGTGTGCGGAATCATGCCCTTTACCAGCGTCAAGCAGCTCCAGCGCATGACCTTTAACTGCGGCGCCTCCATCCCCGCACGCGTGGTCAAGCGCCTGGTTGCCGCTGGTGACGACCCCACCGCTCAGGCCGCGGCAGGAATCCGCTATGCGCAGGAACAGATTGTGGACCTCGCGCAAAACGGCGTGGACGGCATCCACATCTACAGCATGAACCGCCCGGAGATTGGTCGCGCCATGCACAGCGCGCTCGTAGACTGCGGATATCTTTCCGCGTAGCGACATGTTGGCGGGGCTGCGCGTTGCGCGCGAAACATACAGCATAAGCTCGGTAGACCGGCAGGAGGTGCTGCGCTACCTGGGCTATCATGGGCAGGCGCTCTCGGGCGAGCTTGACGGGCGCATCGACGCCGTCGTGGCGAGCTGCCTCAAGATTGCCAAGCCCCGAGCGACGATTGCAGCCTTTCCAGTGCAGAGCGTGAGCCCAAACGAGGTCATTCTCGACGGCTGCACCCTGCGCCTCACCGGGCACGACATCGCCGACCATCTTAAGGACGCCACGCAGGTAGTGCTCTTTGCGGCCACGCTTGGTATGGACGTGGACCGCGAGCTTCGCCGCCTCTCGCTGACCGACGCCCTCGAGCAGGTCGTTTTTGACTCGGCGGCAACGGCGCTCGTGGAACGTGCCGCCGATGCCGCAAACGCTCACATACGTGCCTATGCCGCGGGTATTGGCGCCTTCACCAGCTGGCGCTTCTCCCCTGGGTATGGCGATCTTCCCCTCTCCATACAGGGCGACTTTTTGCGTACCATAGATGCCACGAGACAGCTTGGCATCACGCTTACGCCATCAAACCTGATGGTGCCCACCAAGAGCGTCACCGCAGTGGTGGGGATTCACCCGAACCCGCAGCCCGGGCTCGAGAGCTCGTGCTCGATCTGTTCGCTCGCCGAGTTCTGCACGATTCGCGCTACTGGAAGGACCTGCCGTGGCTAGTCAGACCGCATGCGTTGCAACCACCACACCCTTTGGACACGAGGCATGCCGCCGTCTGCGCATTAAGGACGAGCACCTTGCCCGCGTATTGGAAGGTCACGACTACCTGCTGTTTGACGGGGCAATGGGCACTCAGCTGCAGGAACGCGGCCTGGCCGCAGGCGAGATTCCCGAGCTTCTGTGCCTGACCAACCCCGCCGAGATAACCCAGATCCATCAGGCATACGTCGAGGCAGGCTCTGAGGTAGTCACCACTAACACCTTTGGCGCCAACCGCACCAAGCTCGGCGACGCCGCCTCTGTGGAGCAGATCTTTAAGGCAGCCATCGACTGCGCTCGTGCGTCGGGCGCTCGCTACGTAGCCGCAGACATTGGCCCCACCGGCGCACTTCTGCAGCCCATGGGAACCCTCTCCTTTGACGATGCCTACGACCTCTTTGCCGAGCAGGTGCGCGCAGCCACCCAAGCTGGCGCCGACCTCTTCATCATCGAGACGATGGCTGACCTTGCCGAGGCAAAGGCGGCGCTGCTCGCCGTTAAGGAGAACTCCGACCTTCCCGCCTTTGTGACCATGACCTTTGACGAGGACGGTCGCACCTTCTTGGGCACCACGCCCGAGGTCGCAGCGGTCACCCTCTCGGCGCTTGGCGCAAGCGTGCTCGGCATCAACTGCTCGCTGGGACCCGCCGACGTTGCCCCGCTCATCTCGCGCATGATCGCGTGGTCGAGCTGCCCGGTGATGGCGCAGGCAAACGCCGGACTCCCCCATGTACACGAGGGCAAGACCTACTACTCCATTGGCCCCAAGGAGTACTGCACCGCCGTGCAGACCATGCTCGACGCTGGCGTGACTGTGGTCGGCGGCTGCTGTGGGACCTCGCCCGCCTTCATTGCCGGCGAGAACCTGCTGCTCAGAGGGCGTTTGGCACAGGGACGCGAACTGCACAAGCACTTTACCGTGACCAGCGCCCAGCAGCTCTGTGCAATCTCTATGGGACAGGTGGGCGTCATTGGCGAGCGCATCAACCCCACGGGCAAGAAGCGCCTCAAGGAGGCCCTGCGCAGTGGCAATCACGACTACGTGATGGGCGAGGCCATCAGCCAGACCTCCGCCGGCGCGCAGATCCTCGACGTCAACGCAGGCTTGCCCGAGATTGATGAGCGCGCGACCCTCGTGCGACTCACGCAGGAACTGCAGGGCGTGACCACGCTGCCCCTGCAGATCGACTCGTCGGACCCGCTTGCCATCGAGGCCGCCGTGCGCGCCTACCCGGGCAAGCCCATCATCAACTCCTGCAACGGAAAGCAGGAGGTGCTCGACGCGGTGCTGCCCATTGCCAAACACTACGGCTGCGCCATCGTTGGCCTCACGCTCGATGAGGAGGGCATCCCCCAGACCGCCGAGGGACGCCTGGCAATTGCAAAGAAGATCGTCGCGCAGGCCGAGAGCATTGGCATCCCGCGGCAGGACATCGTGATTGACTGCCTGGCCATGGCCGCATCAACCGACCAGCGTGCCCCGCGCGCCATCCTCGACGGCATTCGCCTGGTAAAGCAGGAGCTGCCCGGCGTGCGCACCGTGCTTGGTGTGAGCAACATCAGCTTTGGCCTGCCCTTCCGTCCGCTGGTAAACGCCACCTTCCTTGCCGCGGCGTTCTCGGCAGGGCTTGACCTGGCCATTGTCAACCCCATGAACGAGCGGCTGATGGACGTGGTCAACTCGTGGCGCGTGTTGTCTGGAGAGGACGAGAGCGCCCAGGAGTACGTGGCGGCCTATGCCACACGCAAGGACGGACCGCCTGGCAACACGGCGCAGGCGCCAACGTTTGACCTGAGCACGAACGAGGGCATTGCTGCGGCACTGGCGTCCATGGCCAGCTCGCTACAGAGCATTTCGTCAACCATGACAGGCGGAGCGGCTCCTGTCGCGGGCAATGCGACAGCGGAGAAACCCAAGGACGCTGGCGCCGCCGACAACTCCCCTGAAGGACAAGTGCGGGATTTGGTGCTTGCCGGCCGAAAGGGCCCGGTGCCCGACGCCGTGCGAGTGATTCTCGCCGATGCCGACTCCTCACACGACGCAATGTACGTGATCAACCAGGTGCTGATTCCTGCGCTTGACGAAGTTGGCGCGCGCTTTGAGAAGGGCACCTTCTTCCTGCCCCAGCTGATGGCATCGGCCGAGGCTGCCAAGGCCGGCTTTGGAGTGCTGCGCGAGGAGTCCTCGGGTCAGGACGTGCCCAGCAAGGGCAAGATCGCACTCGCCACCGTTAAGGGCGACATCCACGACATTGGCAAGAACATCGTACGCATGCTGCTTGAGAACTACGGCTATGACGTCATTGACCTGGGACGCGACGTTGACCCGCAGGTCTTTACCGACGTTGTGGTTGACCAGCACATTGAGCTGGCAGGGCTCTCGGCGCTCATGACCACCACAGTTCCCGCGATGGCGGAGACCATTGACCTTCTGCATGACCAAGCGCCGTGGTGCAAGGTCATTGTGGGAGGAGCGGTGCTCAATCCCGAGTACGCCCAGATGGTGGGTGCCGACTACTACGCCAAGGATGCCAACGAGAGCGCCCGCATTGCCGGTGAGGTATTGGGGTAAGGAGAGGCAGGGCCAGTAAGTGCTCGCAGCTCTTGCGCTATAAAGTTGAGGTCGCCCCACAACGGCCGCAAAAGCTGCTACACTGTTATGTGCTTGGCTGGAAGCCCAGCGCAGTGATTGCACTGGGGCATCGTCCAGTGGTTAGGACTGCGGTTTTTGGTGCCGCCAACCTAGGTTCGAATCCTAGTGCCCCAGCCAACAAAACAGCAGGTCAGAGGTGGTGTAACCTCTGACCTTTTGTTGTTTGAATCCTATTTTAATCATAGATTCTGACTAAGATCTCTGTTGGGCTTGGGGTGTGTCACGGGGACGTATAATTTGACACACTCAGTCAAGTCACCAGGACAGATGGCCTTCGAGAGCGGCCGACACCATGACGAGCGAGTTTCCGAGTGTGTCAAATTATACGTCCCCGTGACACACCCCCCTCTGGTCGCTCGTCTACGCGTGCCAGTTTGTCCCCCAGACACAGTTGGAGCCCCTTTCGGGGCTCCGTGGAATGCTCTGTATCGAATCGATTCAGCCAGTGTGCCGCACGCCCTCACACTTACTCAAAGGCGGTGCAGATGGCGTCGAGCAGCATCACGGCAAAGGTCTGCGCGTCACCAATGGTAAAGGTGCCGTCGTAGCTCGCGCCAAAGGGCATCTCCAGCCTAATGAGGGGCGGGTTGCGCCTCGAGCTCTCGTAGGCAGTGCGAATGCGCAGCGGCAGCGTGTCGATGTCGTCGGTGCTCAGGTTGGGCATCACGTGAGTGGACTCGAGCGGTGTGGTTGCCAGCACCAACACAAGCGTATCACCCTCACGCGCGCGCTCAGGGTCATCCACCAGGTCAAGGCCGCTGTGGTCGGTGGTAGCAGAGGCAAGGTTCCAAATGCGCCCAGCAACGTTACGCGAGATGGGATCCTCGGCCGCCATCGAAATCTGCATGCGCTCAAGAACGCCGGCCGCACGCGCAAAGCCCATGCCGCCCATGGGATGTGGACCTGCCGCAGGCTTGCCCGACCACACATGGTGCAGACGCTCAATCGCGTCAAAGGTGTCGGGGAATGCCATGCCGTCGGCAAGCTGCCCCTGGCTCTCTTGGAACTGCTTCACAGCGGCCTCGGTATATACGCCGTAGTACCCATCGGGCTCGCCGCAGGAAAAGCCCAAAATATTGAGACAGTTCTGCAGCTGGCGCACGTCCGCACCGTGGAAGTTGGGAAGTCGCAGGTACAGGGTGCGGTCACCCATGCGATAGCACTCGTCGACCAGCGCCGACCACGTCTTTGCGTCAACCTCAGAGCCTAGAGGCAGCCCGTGGTCGAGCCTAAAGCGCGCAACGGCCGTTGCGGTGGAAGTGCCAAACACCTGGCCAAGCTGCTCCGCCTCGCTGGCCTCGTAGCCAAGCTGTGCAAGACGCTGCTGAATGTCCTCAACTGCGGCGCCAGTCGCGCCCTCTCGGATGGGGTCCATATCCTCTCCCGTTCGCGCAGGCTCGGCCTAACCGAGACGCTCCACAAAGAAGTCTGCCATAGATTTGAGTACGACAAGCGCCTGCTCGTCAAACTCGGTACGTTCTAGAGTTGCCTTTGCGCGCTCGGCAAGCATGTGCGCATGCTCTCGCGTAAAGTCCACCGCTCCCGAGGCCTCGATGAGCTCAACTGCTCGCGCCAGCTTGGCCTGATCGGTCGTACCGCTCGAAAGAAGGCCCTGCAGCTCGTCACGCTCGGCACCGTCAAGATGCTGCAGAGCCCACACGACAAGCATCGTCCGCTTTCCCTCGGTGATGTCGCTGCGGAAGTCCTTCCCCTGCTCGTCAGGATCGCCAACCAGGTTGAGCAGGTCGTCCTGCAGCTGGAACGCAAGACCGGCATCCAAGCCAAAGTCAAACAGCGCCTCGATCTGCTCGTCGGTACCACCAGCGCAGATTGCCCCGCAGGCCAGCGGCGTGGCAGCGGAGTAATAGGCGGTCTTGTGCGAGGCCATGGTCAGGTAGTCGTCTACCGTCACATCCCAGCGGCCGTCGCGCACCCAACCAAGGTCGAGGGCCTGGCCCTCAAGCGTGCGCTGCATCATGTAGGTGAGCTCGCAGAGCACCCGCAGGCAGGTGTCGTTCTCAAGCGAGTCATCCAAAAGTAGGCCCGCATAGACGTTCACCAGTGCCAAATCGCCCGTATTGATGGCAATGCCCTCGCCATCTGTACGATACAGGCAGGGCACGCCACGGCGCATCTCACCGCAGTCGGCAATGTCGTCGTGGATGAGCGCCGCACTCTGAAAGTACTCAATCGCGGCAGCCGTGGAGAGAGCGCAGATGGGGTCCACGCCCACAGCCTCGGCGCCCAGCAGGCAAAGAGCGGGCCTCGTGCGCTTGCCACCTGAAACAGTAAAGCGAGCAAGCGGCTCATACAGGTAGCGAGCGAGGTCGGCTGCCGCATGCGCGGTTGGATCCTCGGGACGCAGGGTAAAGCGTGCGAGGAAGTCTTCGATCTGGGGGCGCCTCCGTGCAAGATAGTCAACAAAGGCGCGTGAGCTATCTGTTGCCATGGCTTAGTCTTCAAATCCGTTGGGGTTGTGGCTCTGCCAGTTCCAGCTGTCGCGGCACATCTCGGCGATGCCGTACTGGGCCTCCCAGCCGAGCATCTCGCGGGCCTTGGTGCAGTTGGCCGTGACGTCGCCCGCGCGGCGCGGCTCGATCACATAGGGCAGCTCGCGGCCGCAGGCCTCGGAGAACGCCTCGATGATCTCGAGCACGCTGGTGCCCTTGCCCGTTCCCAGGTTGAACACCTCGCAGCCCGTGCGACCGGCCATCCAGGCGAGCGCCGCCACGTGGCCGGCGGCCAGGTCCATCACGTGGATGTAGTCACGCACGCCAGTGCCGTCGGGGGTGTCGTAGTCGTTGCCAAACACGTGCACGCAGTCGCGCCTGCCCACAGCGACCTGCGCCACGTAGGGCAGCAGGTTGTTGGGGATGCCCTTGGGGTCCTCGCCCATGAGGCCGGACGGGTGCGCGCCGATGGGGTTGAAGTAGCGCAGCAGCACGACGTCCCACTCGGGGTCGGCCACCACCAGCGAGCGCAGCATCTCCTCGATCATCCACTTGGTCCAGCCGTAGGGGTTGGTGGCCGGCTTCTTGGGGCTCTCCTCGGTCAGCGGCAGCGCGTCCGGGTCGCCGTAGACCGTGGCCGAGCTGGAGAAGATGATGGACTTGCAGCCATGGTTGCGCATGGCGTCAACCAGCGTGAGCGTGTTGCCGATGTTGTTGGAGTAGTACTCGATGGGCTTGGTGACGCTCTCGCCCACAGCCTTGAAGCCCGCGAAGTGGATCACGGCGTCGACGTGGTTGTCGTCGAAGATGATGTCGAGCGCCTCGCGGTCGTTGACGTTGGCGCGGTAGAAGCTGAGGCGCTCTGCAGCCTCGGGCCCCACGATCTGGTCGATGCGGTCGAGCACCTTCTCGTTGGCGTTCGAGAGGTCGTCGACAATCACAACCTGGTAGCCCTGCTCGAGCAGGCAGACGACGGTGTGGCTGCCGATGAACCCGCAGCCGCCGGTGACGAGCACGCAGGTATCCTGCGGGGTCTTGGTATCGCTCATGGATGTCCCCCAATATGACAACAAGTGTCTGTAGCGGAAAAAGAGTATCCACCAGTATACGGTTCACGTATGTGCTCGGTGTGTGGGCTGTTTGTGCTGCGGCAAGCGGAGGCGCAGATTCCTGCGAAAAGGTAGCGCCCCTACCCCACGCACAGCAATGCCCGCCAAACCCCTAGCCGTGGGTGTAGCGCGTGGCAGCGTGCAGCATGTTTATCTCGGCCAGCTCGAGCTTGCCATCGATGTATGGCTGATACATCTTGTCTAGCGCCCCAACGCCCAAGCTGCAACCGCTGCACTGCTCGCAGCTGCCATCCCCACACCAATCGAGGCCCTCAGCCACAATACGTATGCGCTCCTCGCGCGTCGTGTCCTTTATGAGCTTGCTGCGGGGCATGTCGCGCTCCTAGGAGTTGTCTGGCCAATGAACGGTGCTGATAGAAACCGAGAGCATGGGATTCTCTCTTGCGCACCTCAAAAGCACCTTGCAGAGCTTGTCCATCTTGAGAGCATATTCGCTGTCCACAGGCATTGTGGCGTCGCGCATGATATAGAGGCGCGTGGGCTTGTCAAGGTCGCCAAGGCAGTCGCGCAAGGCCGAGAGGTTCTTGCCGTAGTGCTCGGGAAAGTCCAGCGTCACTCGGAGATAGTCGTGGACCGTCTCGATATCAAGCAGGTCACGCTCGTCAATAGGAACCTCGTAGATATCCCTCATAAGCACTTGCTCGGCCATGGCTACCCCCAGTCCTCTAATACAGCCGCTCAAAGGTCTCGTAGTGGTCCGCCGTGTAGTAGATGAGCCCATCGCTGGAGAACACTATGCGCTCCGGCCCACGAAAACCACCGTGGTAGTTGATGTCGCATTCCGTCCACTGGCGTCCGCGCTTGTCGGGCAGCTCGCCATCGTCGTTGTAGTATCGGCTGCCGCCAATGCTCATGCCTGGGCAAACCTCATCAAGGTTGCCTTCCGATGCAACCCAACCGCGATCGCGTGCCTTTGTCTTGCTAATGAAGTTGCCAGGAAGCCGCCCGTAGGTGTGGATGTAAAGGGCCACCTCGTCCTTTGAGGTGTACCAACCGTCTTCATCGACTGTGGGGCCGCGAGTGGGGGCAACGGTTGTGGACCCGCTGTCGTCGGAAGTTGTATCAACCTGCGACGACGGACTCTCGGTGTCCTCATCCTCCGCGGTAGTTTGCTCGTCGGAGGTCTCGTCCACCGTGGTATAGCCTTGCTCGCTAGCGGTCTCTTGGTCTTTGGTCTGCTCGATAGCTTCGCCATCGGCATTGCGGCTCACATCGTTTCGGCCATTGAGCCAACCCATGAAAAAGCCCACGGCAAGCACCACCAAAAAGGCGATGAGTCGTGTTCTAAAGTCAGCGCGAGAGATGTCTGAGCTGTTCTTCATGGGCCAAGTGTAGCGCAACTATCATATAAAACAGCTGTTAGACGGCGTAAGGAGTCACGACAGCGCCAAATTGCTCCAATGGTGGGCACCGCGTTCTCAGCTAACTGCTAACTGCATAACATCAAACATTTCTGAGTTTTCACACGCTCTCACAACATTTGTCACAACTACTGCTCAAACACGCACAAAAGGCGTGAAAAAATCCCTCATCCTATGACTTTCTCCTGCTTGTATCCGTAGACGGCCCCTTTATGTCGGTAGACTGCGCTAACATAGGTAATGTGCCAAGAATGGCACCACTATGGGACAGCCAATCCTTAATGGAGGCCTATATGTCAATGACCGCGATCGTCCTCGCTGCAGGCGAGGGAACGCGTATGAAGTCCCGTCACCCCAAGGTCGCACATAAGCTTTTGGATAAGCCGCTGGTTTGGTGGCCGGTCAACGCTGCACGCGAGGCCGGTGCCGACCGCATTGTGGTAGTTGTGGGCCACGGGGCAGACGAGGTACGAGCCATCTTTGCAAACGACCCAGACGTAGAGTGCGTTGAGCAGACCGAGCGCCTTGGCACCGGCCACGCCATGATGTGCGTGCGCGACGCCCTCGGCGCCTTCCAGGGCCCGACCGTCGTCCTCTACGGCGACACGCCACTCATGCGTGCGGAGACCATCCGCTCGCTTGTCAACGAGACCAAGGCAAACCACAACGCTTGCACGGTGCTCACCATGAGCCCCGCGGACCCCACCGGCTACGGCCGCATCAAGCGTGACGCCAACGGCGGCGTGGTGGCCATCATCGAGCACAAGGACTGCACCCCCGAGGAGCAGGCCACGCTCACCGAGTGCAACTCGGGCATCTACTGCTTCTGCGGTCGTCGCCTCACCGAGAACATCGACAAGATTGGCAACGACAACGCGCAGGGCGAGTACTACCTCACCGACATGGTCGGCATCTACCACGAGATGGGCGAGCCCGTCTCGGCCCTCCTTGCTGCCGACGACAGCGAGCTTTTGGGCGTCAACTCGCGCGTTCAGCTCGCCCAGGTGACCAAGATCATGCAGCGCCGCATCAACGAGCAGCTCATGGCCTCTGGCGTCACCATGCTCGACCCCGATCAGGTCTGGGTTGGCCCTGAGGTTAGCGTTGGCCAGGACAGCGAGCTCCTCCCCCAGACCATGCTTTGGGGCAAGACCTCCATCGGCGAGGACTGCGTCATTGGTCCCAACACGCGCCTCACCAACGTCACCGTGGCCGACGGTGCCTCTGTTGAGGAGACCGTGGGCTACGACACCGTCATCGAGAGCGGCGTCACCGTTGGCCCGCGTGCCTACCTGCGTCCGGGCACTCATCTGCTCAAGAACGCACATGTGGGCACCCACGTCGAGATCAAGAACTCGACGATTGGCGAGGGCTCCAAGGTGCCCCACCTCTCCTACATTGGCGACACCCAGATGGGCTCTGGCGTCAACATTGGCGCAGGCTCCATTACCTGCAACTATGACGGCGTCTTTAAGCATCGCACCACCATTGGCAACGATGTCTTTGTTGGGTCTGACACCATGATGGTGGCACCCGTGGCCATTGGCGACGGCGCCCTTGTTGGTGCAAGCAGCTGCATCACCGAGGACGTTCCTGCGGGCGCCCTCGCGGTCGAGCGCAGCGAACAGGTCATGATCGAAGGTTATGCAACCAAGCGTATGAGCAGGCTGAAGGAAGAGAAAGCGCGCGGCGAGAGAGCGGAGAGGTAGATGTACACAGACCTGAGCAAGCCACTAAACGTTGAGAAGAACATCAAGCTCTACACTGGTACGGGCAACCATGCCCTGGCAGCAAGGATTGCCAACAAGCTGGGCCTCGAGATCAGTGGCCTAGAGCTCTCTAAGTTTGCAAACGGCGAGGTCTACGCACGCTTTGACGAGTCCGTGCGCGGCGACGAGGTCTTCATCATCCAGTCCATGTCGGGTCAGAACGTCAACGACCTGCTGATGGAGCTGCTCATTGCCACCGACGCCGCAAAGCGCGCAAGCGCCGCCAGCGTCACCGCAGTTATCCCCCACTACGCCTACGCTCGCCAGGACCGCAAGGCCGCCTCGCGCGAGCCCATCACCGCACGTCTCGTGGCAAACCTACTCGAGACCGCCGGCGTTGACCGCGTGATCACGCTCGACCTGCACCAGAGCCAGATCCAGGGCTTCTTTGACATCCCCGTGACGCACCTCACCGCCCTCTACCTGTTTGGCGACTACTTCAAGTCCAAAAACTTCGACTGGGACAACACCGTCGTGGTCTCGCCTGACGCCGGCCGCGCCAAGCATGCCAAGAAGCTCTCCGACTACCTGGGCTGCAGCCTGGCCATTGCCCACAAGGGCCGTCCGCGCCACAACGTGGCCGAGGTCATGAGCCTCATTGGCGACATCAAGGGCAAGACCTGCATCATCAACGACGACATGATCGACACTGCCGGCACGCTCGTGGGCTCCATGAACGAGCTCAAGCGTCAGGGTGCGGGCGACATCTACGTATGCGCCACCCACGGCATCTTTAGCGGCCCTGCCATCACGCGCCTGCAGGAGGCCCCCATCGAGGAGTGCGTGGTCACCGACGCCATCCCCTGCTTCATGGCCGACCGCCCCGGCTCCAAGATCAAGACGATCAGCGTGGCCGACGAGCTCGCCGAGGCAATTCACCACGTGTACGTGAACGAGCCCACCACCGACATCTTTGGTGGCGACCTCAACCTGTAGTTGCTCTCTAGCGCAAGTCGCTTCAACGGGCGCCGGCACTCACCAGGGTGTCGGCGCCCTTGCACCAAACTCGTAAGTCTCGAACCAAACGGCTCGCAATCTACCTCAATGCGAGACGCAAAGCGTGCGACGCCATCACCTATGCAAGCACCGTTTGCCCCAATTACGATAAGATGGTCAACCTACAGGAAAGCCACGTTGGAATCGAGCGGTAGGTGTGCTGCTTGAGCCCACCTCCGACGAGCATCGACACATAGCCGGCAACATCAAATAGGATCTAACGCCATGGACCCACGCACCAATAAGGAGCTCATCTTCGCCAGAAAGGTTGCCCTGGCCGGCGCCATTGTCATGGTGCTCTTCTCCGTTGTTACTTTTATCGCCGTTATCGTTGTCTATCTCGCCTATCGGCAAGTCGGGATCACTGAAACGTATTCAAGTACATGGTGGCTTAGATCCATGCTCAGCGAATCTTTTGCCTTCGCATCGCTCTGTTCGCTCTCAAGATTTCTGCTGCTGTTTTCCAGCAGCAGCAGATCGAACTTTCGCAAGCTCTCAAATGCTCTCCTGGTATCGGGAGTCACAATGCTTGCAAGACAGGCTTGCAGCTCTGGTCTTAAGCCCCTTGAAGAAGAGATCTTCATTATCACCGATCCTATTCCCATAGCCCTCATTCCAGATGACAGCGCTCCAATCCGAATGCTTCCCATCGCCTTTTCCGTTTTTCTGCTCTGCGTCATAGCACTGCTTAGGTACATGGAAGACCTTAGGGAAGACTCGGAGTCCATCGTGTAGCGATCGGGAGCAGTAGCGCCCTTTTACAGTTATTGGAGGAAGGATGGCCCAACAGCCACAACCAGCGGAGATACGCATTGTGTGCGGCCTCGGCAACCCCGGAGCAGAATATGCGCTCACGCGCCACAATGCCGGTTTTGCCACTGTTGACGCCCTGGCGCAACGCTATGGCGTGCGCTACTGGAAGAGCGAGGGTGGCTGCGACGTGGCAACCATCAAGCTGCGTGCCGGTGCAGACGTGCGGGAGGTCATGCTCGCCAAGCCACAGAGCTACATGAACACAAGTGGCGGGCCGCTCTCAAAGCTCGCCCGCGCGCACAAGGTAAAGCCTGCCGAGATACTGGTCGTGCACGATGAGGTGGACCTGCCCGAGGGAAAGATCCAGGTGAAGTTTGGTGGCGGGCTCAATGCGCATAACGGGCTCAGGTCCATTGCCGACAAGCTTGGCACCAGGGACTTTTGCCGTGTGCGCTGCGGAATTGGCCGACCGCCTGGAAAGATGAGCGTGGCAGACTATGCGCTTCGAAAGCTCAAGGGCAACTTTGCCGAGGAGTTCTCGGTGCTTGCCGAGGAGGCCGCCGATACGGTGGAGCGCTGCCTCGTACAGGGCGTGGCTTCGCAGCTCTAGCACCCCTGCAAGTGACCGACCTGCGCGTTGAATGGCGATGGCCTCTGGCGGCACCCGTGGCAAGGCTCATACCGTATGATGGTGCACGGCAAACCAACTCCAACAGAAGGGAGACCCATGGAGGCCTACAAGCAGGAGTTCATTGAGTTCATGGTCGAGAGCAACGTGCTCAAGTTTGGCGACTTCACCCTTAAGAGCGGCCGCAAGTCACCGTTCTTCATGAACGCGGGCGCCTACGTGACCGGTGGCCAGCTCAAGAAGCTGGGCGAGGCCTATGCCCACGCCATCCACGACACCTTTGGCGACAACTTTGACGTGGTCTTTGGACCTGCCTACAAAGGCATTCCTCTGTCGGTCATTACCGCCATTGCCTATCACGAGCTCTACGGCAAGGAGATTCGTTACTGCAGCGACCGCAAGGAGGCCAAAGACCACGGTGCCGACAAGGGCCAGCTGCTTGGCGCAGAGCTGCACGACGGCGACCGTGTAGTGATTGTTGAGGACGTGACCACCAGCGGCAAGTCCATCGACGAGACCTATCCCAAGCTCAAGGCAGCGGCAGACGTTGAGGTTGTGGGACTCATGGTCTCCCTCAACCGCCAGGAGGTCGGCAAGAGCGGCACGATGGCCGCCATCGACGAGGTGAGCGAGAAGTACGGCTTCCCCACGGCTGCTATCGTGAGCATGAGCGAGGTTGTTGAGGCGCTCGGCGGCACCGTCATCACGCCGGAGCTCAAGGCTGCCATCGACGCCTACTACGAGCAGTACGGGGTCAAGGCATAGACCGCCCTGCGCAGACTCGCTCTTTAGACGGCAAAGCATAAGAACATGAATTTGATATATATGCATCTATGTATAAGTTTAAGCGGTATTGCATAGTATTCTATATCTAGCTTTAGATAATGCAGCTGGACATTACTCCCATCAACCTCGTTTGGTGGGAGTTATTTCATGATGGGGCGCTAGGTGTCGATCTGTGAGAGGGCGTCCAAGGGTCGGTATAGACTAGCACACCCAGTCAGGCCTCTGATTGTTGTCCTTCCTCGTGCACTAGCCTATTCGTCCCCTTGGCACGACCCCACCCACTCTCGAGTTCGACTCCGAGGCAAGCCATCTCGAATGCGCTAGTGCTGCACAATGCCGATTGCTCGCAAACCATAATAACTTTGATGCCTCGCCAAATAGGGAAGCGGGCACGTGAGAATCATCTCGCGTGCCCGCTCATCTCTTGTTTTGACACCTGCCGCCTAACCGCATGCGAAACTAGGCGTTGGGAATGTTGCTACATGCAAAGCCGTAAAAGGAACTAGCGACGAAGCCGAGAGGCTTTAATCCTCTTCTTTGCAAGCTCCTTCTGCATCTTCTCCTCTTCGTACTCCTCATCGGTGAGGTAGTCGACCAGGTCACCAGGCTTGCACTCGAGGACCTCACACATGGCCTCGAGCGTGGAGAAGCGCATTCCACGAATCTTGCCGGTTTTTATATTGGACAGGTTCACGGTAGAGGTCCCAATGAGCGAGGCCAACTCGGTGGAGCTCATTCCACGCAAAGCAAGCATCCTGTCAAGCCGCATCACGATAGGCATGGTGCCGCCCCTTCCTTTCCCCTTGAAGCAATAGAGAGATTATTGCACCACTTGACCAGTTTTGACGCAGAAACTGCCATAAATGCCGAAAATCTTTTGATGAATACTCTTCTCGTTCACAAAAGGGTGCAAAAGGAACGTGATTAGCGATTTGCCTTAAGTGTTGCGAAGACCTTGGTGTTATGCCTTTTTACAAATGAGATAAAGACGCCCTCTTGATATGCAAGCCTCGCATTGCGTGCTTTGATAGGCATGAGCATCGTGCGCATCATACGGCTACGCGGATGGGCCGTTGCAACAGCAAGTTGCGCGCGATCGCTCGTGATCATGGTCTCTATCTGAGTAAGCTTCTCTTTGGTCGAAAGCTTGCAGGCTGGGTTGCACACGTTTTCGATGCATCCAATGAGGCGCTCGATGTAGCGGCGCTGGACGACCTCCATGCTAGCCGGATCACCCTCGAGCCCCCAATGGCGATAGAGGTCAAGCATCCAGCCGTGCTCCTCCTCGCGCTTCTCATACATATCGGGGCGCCAACGTGCCGTCTCGGACTCAGAGCGCTGCCTAATAAAGTGGTAGTAAGCCTGCTCAATGACGCCCACACGCTCTATGTCGCGAATGTAGTCGAGCACAAAGGGGAAGTCGTCCCAGAAGGTGGGACGGAAGCGAACGTTGAGCCTCTCGATGCGCTCGCGCACAAAGAGCTTGTTCCAAGGGGTATAAAAGAGGTTCTGGTCAAAGAGCTGCCATGCCGCTGCCCTAAACTCTTGCTGAGTGGGATAGATGGCGCTGGGACGGCTCTTTGTCTCAGAGGTGTACTCGCCGTTGTTGCCGTAGTAGGTGTCAATGTAGAACCCACAAACAACCAGGTCGAGCATGCTTCGCTCGGCCAAAGACACCATGTCTTCAAGCATACGAGGCTCAGCCCAGTCATCGGCATCCATGAAGTAGATATAGGTACCGCGCGCACGGTCGAGCGCATAGTTACGCGCCGCTGGGGCACCACCATTCTCGTTGTGGTAGACCGTGATGCGATAGTCGCGCTCGGCCATAAGATCAAGCACACGACCCGTGTCATCGGTTGACCCGTCGTCCACAACCAGCACCTCATAATTGCGCAGGGTCTGGTTTTGCAAGCTCTCGACGGCACGACGAACATACTGGCCCACGTTATAGGCCGGTATGATAATCGAGACGAGAGGTTGCGATGGGGTCATGTTGGTATGTCTCCTGGCTTTTTCGCTTCGTTTCAAAACTTAAGACATTGGAGATTATCGCCCAGACTTGGCCCCTTTAAGTGGACGACGCGAGCACCGTCGGTGAATTCAGCAGATTCACAGAGATTAACGCGCTTACCACGAGAGGTGCGAGCGCCTTACAACACCAGTCCAATTGCGTTTACCACCAGGCCGCAAGCCACGCCAACCGCATAGATAAAGCCAGCGATCTCGATGTTTTGTTGCGTGTCTGCATTGGTGCGGAAGAGCACCAAAAGGCCCATTCCGCCAGAGACGAGCAGACCAGCAAGCATGGGGCCGGTTGCAAGCGTACCCTCAAGGAAGAGCTGTGCGATGGCAACAGAGGCACCGCAGTTTGGAATAAGGCCTATGAGCGCCGCAAGGAAGGTGGCGCGAACGGGATGGATGCCAAGTGCCGTTGCAAGCGCGTCCTGGCCCACCCATTCAATGACAAGGCCAAACAGTAGTGTAACCACAAAGATGAACAGCGTTACCTCAGCCGTATGCACCAGGGCACTGCGCACGATATGCCACCAGCGCCCATGAGGTCCATGATCATGAGAATGACCATGCGCGTGAGCATGCCCATGACCGTGGTCGTGATCATGGTGATGAACGTGGCTGTGACCCTCGGCTTCGGCTTCGCCCTCTTCCACGTCTGCACAATGGCAATGCGCCCTCTCGCAAAGCTCGGCGATGTGCGGATGCCCATCTCCGGCCCTGTGAAGAGCACGCAGGATGACGTCGACAATGAGACCAACACCCACGCCAACCACGACCTTGATGCCAATGATTGAGCCCAAGCGACCAACCTGCGCGCCGTATGCCAAAAACACTGGGATGAGCTCGTCCGAGGTAGAAAGGATGACGGCAACAAGGGTTCCTGCGCTAATGACGCGACCAGCATAGAGCGTGGCTGCCATGGCGCTAAAGCCGCACTGCGGCAGAGCTCCCAAAAGAGCACCCACAATAGGACCGCTCTTGTCGGCACGCGCAATGATGCGTTCTGCGCTACCAGCGGTGCCATGCTCAATGGCCTCCATGACGATGTAGGTCAAAAGCAAAAAGGGTATGAGCTCAGCGGTGTCAAACACGCTGTCAATTAGTACGTCCCAAAGAAAGCCCAAGTCATCCTCCCTGGTCAGTGGTCAAATAATCAGAGTACCCACTTGTGTCTTCCATGTGAGCTGCTCGCTCGCGTCATGGCCGCAATTTCACAATATGTAGGCAAATACCTGCGCTTCTGTTACTCCCAAACACTGAGCAGGCCATCGGGATAGCTTACGTTGGTAAAGGTTAGGCCCTCGGGAGGAGCGGTCTGCGCAGCTGCCGTACGGTTTTGCGCCGCAAGAACCTCCCCCACCCATGCGGGGTCCCTGTGCTCACGACCAACCTCGACGAGCGTTCCAGTAATGATGCGAACCATATTATGGAGGAAGGCATTGCCGGTGATGTCAATGGCTGTGACCTGCTCGCCCATTTCCTGCTCTCGCGTCACCGAAAGGCTCATGACGTTGCGACTGGTCGAACGGCCCTGTTCCTTGAGCATGCGTGCAGATGTCACCTTACAGAAGCTCGTAAAGTCATGCTCCCCCACCAAAAGCTGTGCCGCCTCGTTCATTGCTTCGACGTTGAGATCTTGCGCAGGCCTGAGCCACCAGGTGTATCCAAGGAGCTGCATGGGTCGCTGACGCCCACATGAGATGCGATATCGATAGCTTCTTGAGCTTGCGTCAAAGCGTGCCGAGAAGTCCTCGTTGGCCCTGAGAACTCGCCTGATCGAGATGTCGTCCGGAACAAGGGCTGTCAGCGATGCCAAGAGCCGTCGGCCCGACAGATCGAGCTCGCTGTCGTATACGGGAACACTCACATACTGAGAGATGGCATGAACACCAGCATCGGTACGCCCCGCGCAAACAAGCTCAACGTCGCGACGCAAGGCGGTAACAAGTGCCTCCCTAAGCGACCCAGCCACCGTACGATAGCCTTCCTGCTCGGCGAAGCCCGAGAAGTCCGTTCCACGATATCCAAGCTCAAGCACGAGCGTACCTTGACGCGTATACTCAGCCATTCCCTCTCCCCCTTGGTGCTATCGCTACGAAAAGGGAGGCTGTGGCGCAAACCACAACCTCCCTTGCATACCGAATGGTGTGAGCGCTTACCTGCTACTCCTCAACCTTGGTAACGGCCTCGTTCTTGGGGGTGCAGGGCTCGGTCACGAGCTCGATGATGACGACCTCAGCGGCGTCACCCTTGCGGGGGCCAAGCTTCATGATGCGGGTGTAGCCACCGTTGCGGTCGGCCCACATGCCCTGAGCGGCCTTCTCAAAGACCTCGCGCACGAGCTCCTTGTCGCCAACCTTGGCAAGAGCCAGACGGCGGGAAGCAAGGTCGCCCTTCTTGGCCCAGGTGATGACCTTGTCAACATCGGGACGAATGGCCTTGGCGCGCACATCGAGGGTCTTGATGCGGTCGTTGGCAAGAAGTGCCTGCAGGAGGCTCTTCTTCATTGCCTTGGTATGAGAGGCATCGGTACCAAGCTTCATGCCCCTCTTCTTGTTGTGCCTCATGGTCTATCTACTCCTAAATAACGTGCGAGTGTCTAGGCCTTGAGCCCAAGGCCCATGGCCTCGAGCTTGTCCTTGACTTCCTCGATGGACTTCACGCCAAAGTTGCGGATGTTAAGCAGGTCGTTCTCGGAGAACTCAACCAGCTGGCGCACAGAGTGGATACCAGCGCGCTTGAGGCAGTTGTAGGAGCGAACCGAAAGGTCCAGGTCCTCAATCTGCTTGTCAAGCTCGGTGTTGTCCTCCTCGACGCCGACGGCAAAGATCGAGGGCTCCTCCTGGGCCTCCTCTTCGTCGGTCAGGCTCATGAATGCCTTCATGTGCTGGTCGACGATGTTGGCGGCCTCGACCACCGCGTCGCGCGGAGAAACGGAACCGTCGGTCTCGACCTCAAGGATCAGACGGTCGTAGTTGGTGTGCTGGCCGACGCGGCAAGGCTCAACGACCTTAGCGCAACGACGAACCGGCGAGTACAGCGAGTCAACGTTGATGAGACCGATGGGATCGCCCTCACGCTCGTTGTCGTCGCCAGAAACATAACCGCGGCCAGTACCAATGCGCATCTGCATGGTGAGGTGAGCGCCCTCACCCAGGGTGCAGATGTGATGCTCGACATTGATCAGCTCAAAGTCGGAGGGGATGTTGAAGTCGCCGCCGGTGATGGTGCAAGGACCATCAACCGAGATGGTGGCAACAGCCTCGTCGGCAGTGCCGTTAGCGCGGAACACCAGGCCCTTGACGTTAAGAACGATGTCAGTGACATCCTCAAACACGCCAGGAACGGTGGTGAACTCATGCTGAACACCGTCGATCTGGATGGCCTCCACAGCAGCGCCCTCGAGAGAGGAGAGCAGCACGCGACGCAGCGAGTTGCCAAGCGTGTCGCCGTAGCCACGCTCGAGCGGCTCTGCAGTCACGCGAGCGAGGTTGTCGTTGATCTCCTCTACCGACACCTGCGGTTGGATGAATTCGGACATGAATACCTCCTACCGGTCCAGTCTTACTTAGAGTAGAGCTCGACGATGAGCTGGGGATCGATGGTGCCGTCGGAGATGAGGTCAATCTGGTCGCGGGTCGGGAGCTGCAGCACGGTGCCGCGAAGCTTCTCGATGTCGACCTCGAGCCATGCGGGAACAGCCATGTGCTCGGAGGAGATCAGAGCCTCCTTGATGGGGAGCAGGTCCTTGGCCTTGTTGGACACAGCGATGACGTCGCCGGACTTAACGCGGTAGGACGGAATGTCCACGCGCTTGCCGTTGACGGTGATGTGGCCGTGACGCACGGTCTGACGAGCTTCCTTACGGGTGCGGGCAAAGCCCAGGCGGAAGATGACGTTGTCAAGACGGCTCTCGAGGATGACCATGAGGTTGGTGCCGGTGATGCCGCTCATCTTCTTAGCGGAGTCGTAGTAGCCGCGGAACTGCTTCTCGAGCACGCCATAGATGAACTTGGCCTTCTGCTTCTCGCGGAGCTGCTGGCCGTACTCGCTCTCCTGGCGACGGCGACGACGGGGCTGACGATTGCTCTTCTTATTGATACCCAGAACGATCGGGTCAATGTCGAGGGACCTGCACCGCTTGAGGACAGGGGTCCTATCAACTGCCATAGTTATGAGTCCTTCCTCGTGCTACACGCGACGGCGCTTCTTGGGGCGGCAGCCGTTGTGCGGAATGGGGGTCTTGTCCTGAATGCCGGAAACCTCGAGGCCAGCAGCCTGGAGGGAACGGATAGCCGTCTCGCGGCCCGAACCGGGGCCCTTCACGAAGACGGAGACCTTCTTCAGGCCATGATCCATAGCGGCCTTTGCGGCAGCCTCGGCGGCCAGCTGGGCGGCGAACGGCGTGGACTTGCGGGAGCCCTTGAAGCCGACGGTACCACCCGACTGCCAGGAGATGACGTTGCCCTGGGGATCGGTGATGGTCACGATGGTGTTGTTGAACGTGGACTTGATGTGGGCCTGGCCCACGGCGATGTTCTTGCGCTCGCTGCGGCGGACGCGCTGAACGCGCTGGTTCTTCTTCTGTGCCATGGTCTACTCCTAGCCCTTCTTCCTTGCACCGATCTGGCGCTTCTTGCCCTTGCGGGTACGAGCGTTGGTGTGGGTGCGCTGGCCGTGGACAGGGAGACCCTTGCGGTGACGGAGGCCGCGGTAGCAGCCAATCTCCATCAGGCGAGCGGTGTTCTGACGAACCTCGCGACGGAGGTCACCCTCGGTGGTGTAGTTCTCATGGATGTAGTCACGCAGACGCGTAACCTCGTCCTCGGAGAGGTCCTTGGACTTGATGGTGGGGTCAACACCGGTGGCTTCGCAAATCTTGGTTGCGCTCGTGCGACCGATGCCATAGATGTAGGTGAGTGCGATCTCCGTGCGCTTCTCGCGCGGGAGGTCGACGCCATTGATACGGGCCAACTTTGTCTCCTTCCCTAGCCCTGGCGCTGCTTGTGGCGCGGGTTCTCGCAGATGACGTAAACCTTGCCATGGCGACGGATGACCTTGCACTTGTCGCACATCTTCTTGACCGAAGGACGTACCTTCATCTGTCTTTCCTTCCGGTAGTACTTATACGTACTGGTGGTACGGGGTGGCGAACCAGGTGGAAGCTAGTCCGCGCTATATCTTCGCCCAGCCGCAGGCGTGAATTCCATACTCACTTGATGAGACCCCTGGGGTCTCATTGGTAGTGCTTATTGCTGCAAGTCTTACTTGTAGCGGTAGGTAATGCGACCACGCGTAAGGTCGTAGGGAGAAATCTCAACGACCACGCGATCTCCGGGGAGGATGCGGATGTAGTTCATCCTGATCTTTCCAGAGATGGTGCAGAGGATGGTCTTGCCGTTTTCAAGCTCGACGTTGAACATTGCGTTGGGAAGAGGCTCGACGACCTTACCCTCAAGCTCGATTGCATCCTGCTTGCTCACACAAACCTGCCTTCTACGCGCATAACACAGCGACTATTAATCTTATCCAAAACAGAGTTCTGAGTCCACCGTGCATGAAACCATCACAGCTTTTCGCATCGCACATGCACAATAGCTGCAAGATTGAAGAAGTCAGCACAGTATCCCACCCGATTTCGCCGTTACGCCAACTCCTTGCAGGAAGCCTTTGCATACCAAAAACTCATTGCTCAATATCCACCTGACTGTTCGTTTCCACATCGGCTCGCAAGCGGTTGACCCTAAGGACCTAACGTAAAAGTGCCGTACTGGAGCTGTTCTCTTCCAGTACGGCACTTTGGTTACTCGCATTTGCCTGTATGAGTGGAAGGCCTTAGCCTAGTACTACTCGCCACCCTGCAGTGTGCACCATGGGCCCTCGTCGTCAGCAGTGAGAATCACGGGGCCGTCCTTGGTAATGGCAATCGAGTTCTCGTAGTGAGCTGCCGGCTGGCCGTCGTTGGTTACAACGGTCCACCCATTTGCCAAGGTATGGTTCTTGTGGGTGCCCATAGTAATCATCGGCTCGATGGCGATGGTCATGCCAACCTGCAGCTTAACGCCACGACCGCGCCTACCGTAGTTGGGGACGTTTGGATCCTCGTGCATCACGCGACCAACACCGTGACCAACGTACTCGCGGACCACGCCGTAGCCGTTGCTCTCCGCAAGATGCTGCACTGCGTAGCCAATATCGCCAAGGTGGTTGCCGGGAACTGCCTGCTCGATGCCAGCCTTGAGGCAGTCGCGTGTGACCTCGCATAGCGCCTTTACCTCATCGGACACCTTGCCCACAAAGAAGGTCCAAGCGTTGTCTCCGACCCAACCACCAATGGTGGCGCCGGTATCGATGCTAATGATGTCTCCCTCTTTGAGGAAGGTGACGGGCGATGGGATGCCGTGAACGATCTCTTCGTTTACCGAGGCACAGACGGAGGCCGGGAAGCCATACAGCCCCTTGAAGCCAGGAATGCCACCGTGCAGCCTGATGAATCCCTCAACGGCCGCATCGATTTCCTTGGTGGACACGCCAGGCTTGGCAAGGCTGCCGGCAAGCCTAAGTGCTGCCTTAGAGACCGCACCTGCCTTCTTAAACGCTTCGATTTCCTCGGGCGACTTGATGATGATCATGTGACGCAGTTCTTTCTCTCTCCATCTACCAACAGGAGCAAGGCGGCCCCCACCACCTTATGCACATGCGCCCCGCAAGTACTCCGGGGCGCACTCATATCGTATTGAGGAACTAGTTTATAGGCCAAGCTCCTTCTTGACGTCAACATAGACCTCATCCACAGGACGGTCACCGTCGACCTTGATCAGGATGCCCTTGCCACCGTAGTACTCGATGAGCGGAGCGGTCTGGGCCTGATAGGTGTCGAGACGCTTCTGGATGGTCTCGGGCTTGTCGTCGTCGCGCTGGTACATCTCGCCGCCGCAGCGAGGGCAGACCTCGGTACCTGCAGGAGCGGTGTAGCTGCAGCTACGGCAAGTGCGGCGAGAGGAGAGGCGCTCGATGATGACCGGGAAGGCCACATCAACCAGCAGTGCGCCATCAAGCTTGACACCCATGGCCTCGAGCTCGGAGTCAAGGGTCACAGCCTGGGCGGTGTTGCGCGGGAAGCCGTCAAGGATAAAGCCCTTCTTGGCGTCGTCGGCCTGCAGGCGCTCCTTGACCAGGTCGATGACGAGCTGGTCGGGAACGAGCTTGCCCTCGTCCATGAAGGCCTTGGCCTGCTTGCCGAGCTCGCTCTGAGCCTTAACGGCCGCACGAAGCAGGTCGCCAGTGGAGATGTGAGCAATGCCGTAATCTGCAACGAGCTTCTGAGCCTGGGTGCCCTTGCCAGCGCCGGGAGCGCCAAGGAGAACGAGATTCATAAGGTACCGCCTTTCATGGATGGGTGACACATTGATACATACAGTCTACTCGCATGGCGTGAGATATAAGGGCTGATTGTTTTCACCTCACGTGCTCCATCGGTGAGCAGCAATGCGGCTGATGACTCCCGCAGATCCATCCCGACGGCTTCTGTCTGAGTCAGCTTGACCCAACAAAGAATCCGTTGAGGCCTAAGCTACGGTGGATGTTGGGCCGCACTTTCTATGGATGCATTTCTGCATTACATGCTTTAGGACGACAGTTGACCATCAACTCCCCTGCACCCTACCTTGCAAACGTTTGCCCACAGCAGCTTGGTTCAACTGGTGCCTCGGATTTGCGCACCGAGCCGTTACACACAAAAGCGGGGACCAAATGGCCCCCGCTCATACTTGCACTATGTGAGCACTCTTACTTGAAGAAGCCCTCGTAGTTGTGCATCTTCAGCTGGCTCTCGAGCGATGCGATGGTATCCATTGCAACACCCACCATGATGAGCACCGAAGTTCCTCCAAAAGCCTGAATCAACGGGTTAGACGTGAAGGTGAAGATAATGGAGGGGATGACCGCCAGGGCAGCCATAAAGACCGCACCAGGAAGCGTGATGTGGTTAAGCACGCTCTGGATGTAGTCGGCCGTGGCCTTGCCAGGGCGGACGCCAGGAATAAAGCCACCTGACTTCTTGAGCTGGTCAGCAGTCTCCTCGGGGTTGAACACCATTGCCGTGTAGAAGTACGCGAAGAACACGATGAACACGACGGAGAGAATCCAGTTGAGCCAACCAGTAGAGATGGCGTTGGCAAATGCCTGGATCCAGCCAACACGCGGGAAGAACACGGCAAGCTGTGCCGGAAGGTACAGGATGGCGCTCGCAAAGATGATGGGCACGACGCCGGCAGTGTTGACCTTGATGGGCAGGTAGGTGGACTGGCCACCCATGACCCTGCGGCCAACAACGCGCTTGGCATACTGCACGGGAATACGACGCTGTCCACGCTCGATGTAGACGATCAGCGGGATGATGGCCAGAATCACGACAAGGGTGATGATGGTCAGGATCATGCCGTTGGTGGAGGTCGTCACCGAGGAGATAAGGGCAGTGGGCAGGCCGCTCATGATGTTGCAGAAGATGATGAGCGACATGCCGTTGCCAATACCCCTCTGGGTAATGACCTCACCGAGCCACATAATGAGAATGGCACCAACCACCAGCACAAAGACGATGATGATGTTCTCGAGCATCTCGGGGAACCCGAGGCCAGAGAAGTCGATGCCATAGCTCTTGAACAGGAACAGGTAGCCGATCGCGTTGATCGTCGCAAGCGCAACCGTAAGATAACGGGTGTACTGGGTAATCTTGCGCTGACCGCTCTCACCCTCCTTGGCAAGCTCGCCAAGGGAAGGAATGACGGTCTGCATCATCTGGAAGATGATCTGCGCGGTGATGTAGGGCATGATGCCAAGGCTAAACACCGACACACGCGACAGTGCGCCGCCAGAGAAGAGGTTAAGCACCGCGAGCGCACCGCTCTCGGAAGCTGCGTTCTTGTATGCCTCAAGCATGTCCGTGAACGGAATGCCAGGAGCAGGCAGATATGCACCGAAGCGGTAAAGGAGCAAAATCGCAAGGGTGATTGCGATCTTTTTCCTCAGCTCGGGGATGCGGAATGCGTTTGCGAATCCCTTAAGCACGGCTTACTCGACCTTTCCTCCAGCCGCCTCAATCTTGGCCTTGGCCGAGGCGGAGACCTTGTCAACAGCCACGGTGAGCTTCTTGGTCAGCTCGCCGTCGCCGAGGACCTTGACGGGGATGTAGTCGTGCTTGATAACACCCTTGGCAACGAGTGCCTCGGTGTTGACGGTCTCGCCGTCCTCGAAGAGAGCCTCGAGGCGAGCGACGTTGACCGGAGCGTACTCCACACGGTTGCGGTTCTTGAATCCGGGGAGCTTAGGCAGACGCATGGCGAGCGGCTGCTGGCCACCCTCGAAGCCTGCGCCCTTGCCGCCACCGGAACGGGAGAGCTGGCCCTTGGTGCCGCGGCCGGCCGTGGTGCCGTGCCCGGACGAGTTGCCGCGGCCGATGCGCTTGCGGTTCTTGCGCGAACCGTCCGCGGGACGAAGATCGTTGAGCTGCATGATTGGTGACTCCTAAATCTCTTCCACTTCGACCAGGTGCTTGATCTTGAAGATCATGCCGCGAATGCTCGGGTTGTCCGGCTGCTCGACGACACTGTTGACCTTGTGCAGGCCAAGAGCGCGAGCAGTAGCGGTCTGGTCCTTCTTGGTGCTGGTGGTTGCGCTACGCACCAGCTTGATCCTCAGCTTGTCTGCCATGGCTTAGGCCTCCTTACCGCTAAACATCTCGGCAACGGAGAGGCCACGACGGTCTGCCGTATCCTCGGGGCTGGAGAGCTCCTTGAGGCCCTCGGCAGCAGCCTTGATGCTGTTGAGTGCGTTGCTGGTGCCCAGCGACTTGGAGAGAATGTTGGTGATGCCAGCAAGCTCGAAAAGCGGACGGACGGGGCCGCCGGCGATAACGCCGGTACCCTCGACAGCGGGCTTGATGAGCACGCGGCCGGCACCGTAATGGCCCAAGACCTCATGGGGAATCGAGCCGCTCTCGGTCACGGGGACGTGGAACATGTTCTTCTTGGCGTCGTCGACGCCCTTCTGGATGGCCAGGGGCACTTCGGTGGACTTGCCCATGCCGAGGCCTACGTTACCCTTGCCGTCGCCAACGGCAACGAGGGCGACGAGGCTCATACGACGACCACCCTTGACGACCTTAGAAACGCGGTGGATGTAGACGACGCGCTCCTGAAGATCGGATTCATTCTGGCGCTTGCGATCACGTGGCATGAAACTAATCCTCCTAGAACTTCAGGCCCGCGGCGCGGGCACCGTCAGCGAGAGCCTTCACACGACCATGGTAGAGGTGGCCGCCGCGGTCGAAGGTGACCGTGGTGACGCCCTTCTCCAAGGCGCGCTCCGCCACGAGCTTGCCCACAAGCTCGGCTGCCTCCTTGTTGGAGCCAATCTTGCCGGTAGCCTTGAAAGCGGGGTCAATAGTGGAGGCAGAGCAGATGGTCTTGCCATCGGCGTCATCAATCACCTGTGCATAGATATGGGCGTTGGTGCGACGGACATTGAGGCGCGGACGCTCGGCGGTGCCGAAGACCTTGGCGCGAACGCGACGCTTGCGGCGCTCGAGCTGCTCCTTCTTGGCCTTGTACTTGTTCATTCCTTCTCCTTTGCATTGCCATCACCTGACGGGGTGATGGTCTTGTTGTTTGCCAGGCGAAACCGTTACTTAGCGGCCTTGCCGAGCTTCCTGCGGATGTGCTCGCCAACGTAATGGACACCCTTGCCCTTGTACGGCTCGGGCGGACGCTTGGAGCGAATCTCAGCGGCAACCTGGCCAACCTGCTCCTTGGAGATGCCCTTGACATTGATGTGGGTGTTGTCGGGAACCTCAAAGGTGATGTTCTCGGGTGCCGGATACAGGATGGGGTGCGAGTAGCCAAGCGAGAGCTCGAGGTCGCTGCCCTTGAGCGTGGCACGGTAACCAACGCCGGTCATCTCAAGCTTCTTCTCAAAGCCCTCGGAGACGCCCACGACCATGTTGTGGATGAGCGTACGGGTGAGGCCCTGCATGGCGTTAGCAGCCTTGTAGTCCTTGGTCTGCTTGAAGTCCTCGTGGGAGAGGTCCTCGGTGCCAGGGGTGCGCGGGATCTTGACCCACACCTGCTCGCCCTCGAGCTCGATGTTGAGGAGCTCGGAGAAGGTGCGCTCGAGCTCGCCCTTGGGGCCCTTGACCGCCACGTGCGTTCCATCAATCGTCACAGTAACCCCAGCGGGGATCTGGACAGGATGCTTACCAATACGAGACATTTAAGTCCTCCTATCTCACTGCCGCGGGTTACCAGATGTAGCAGATGACCTCGCCGCCGATGCCCAGCTTGCGGGCGTCGCGGTCGCACATCATGCCCTTGGACGTCGAGATGACGGCCGTGCCCAGGCCACCGAGAACACGCGGCAGCTTGTCGGCAGAGGAATAAATGCGAAGGCCCAGCTTGGAGATGCGCTTGATGCCGCGAATCACCTTGCTGCGCTTGGGACCATACTTGAGGGTGATGTGGAGGGTCTTCTGGGGCTTGGTGTCCTCAACCTCATAGCCCTTGATGTAGCCCTCCTCACAAAAGACGCGAGCGATCTCGACCAGCACCTTGCTGGACGGCATCGAAACCTCGGTCTTGCCGGCAGCATTAGCGTTGCGAATGCGCGTCAGCATGTCAGCGATGGGATCGGTAACCTTCATACCTTGTTTCTCCTTCGTTCGTGATGAAACTGCGCACCTGGTTCGTTGGCGCCCTTAGCGCCCACGCCTAGGCGCGTGTGCCCTGGCCTACCAGCTTGCCTTGGTGACGCCAGGAAGCTCGCCCCTGCTCGCCAGCTCGCGGAAGCACACGCGGCACAGACCAAACTTGCGATAGACGGAGTGGGGACGCCCACAACGCTGGCAACGGTTCTGCTTGCGCGTCGAGAACTTCGGCTCGCGGTTAGCCTTGACGATCATCGATGTCTTAGCCACAAATCCTCCTTCAAACACGTGGCCTCTCCCTCTTTTCGGGAGAGGCTACTTACCAAAATTAGGGCGCTTACTTGCGCTTGAACGGGAAGTGGAAGGCGTCGAGCAGTGCCTTGCCCTCCTCGTCGGTAGCCGCGGTGGTAACGATGGTGATGTCCATACCACGGGTGCGGTCGATCTTGTCGTAGTCGATCTCAGGGAAGATGAGCTGCTCGGTGACGCCCATCGAGAAGTTGCCATGACCATCGAAGCTGGTGGCCTTGACGCCACGGAAGTCGCGGATGCGAGGAATGGCGGTGGCGATAAGGCGATCGAGGAACTCGTACATGCGGTCGCCGCGGAGGGTAACCTTGCAGCCAATGGGCATGCCCTGACGAATCTTGAAGTTAGCGATGGACTTGCGAGCACGACGCACGACGGGCTGCTGGCCGGTGATGGTGCGCAGGTCGGCGATAGCGCCGTCGATGGCCTTGGAATCCTGAGCGGCCTCGCCAACGCCCATGTTGACCACGATCTTCTCGATCTTGGGGATCATCATGACGTTCTTGTACTCGAACTTCTTCTGAAGCTCATCGCGCACGGTGGAGACGTAGTACTCCTTGAGGCGCGGAACGTACTTCTCTTCTGCCATATCCTTCTCCTTACTATCGTGGTGGTTTACGTGCGGGATTTTTGCCTCGCACCACCCAGGCTGGCGACCTGGGAGCCATGTAGCACGCTATAGGCAGAACTGTCCCTACCTATAGACGCAAGGATATATAGTACGCCTTTAGTGAGCTCAATGCCAATCAGTACGAAAGGAACACATTGTTGGTTCGGCCACCGCCAAGATGACGCACTCCCGGCTGTGATGCCCAGCGCGCCCTTGCGGCCTCTTCGAGCTCATCGTACTCACTGAGCAGGACATTGCCTCGTGAGCCTGTCCACGCGGCCACCACAAGCGGATCGTGGCCCGTCACCTTCACAGTGACCTTGGCTCTCATGTACTTGAGGTCGTCGGGATGGATGTAGCGACGCTCAACAAAGATATAGGCATTCGGGTGGTTGGGGTTTTCCTTGTACCGTTCAAGCTCGTAGGTAGTCTTTGAGCCCGTGCGATCGTCGGTTACCTCTAGGATCGCCTCTTCGACCATCTCTTCGTTGATGAGGTCAAAGTTGGCCAGTGCAAAGCCTGTCATGCCGCGATGGTCATACCAATAGTTGAGGTAGCACCTGTTGAGTGCACGCGAAACGAGGTCGTCGGTAATCTTTGCGTCGGAATAGCCGTTTAGGAACTCAGACTGGCGGTTAAGGCCCTCGACACAGGTCTCCAAGCCATACTGCTCAACGATGGTGGGGCGGGTGCTGTAAAGATTGGTGCCCAGGCCAAGACGGTCGCCCTCGACGGTTGCGCCAATAGCAGCGAGCGTCGTTGGGAACATGTCGAGCGTGGAGTAGGAACGGGTCATTTCGGGGTCCTCGGGCGTTGCCGCGCCATTGATAATGGTCATATAGGTGCGGCGGCTGTAGTCCTCGGAGACGTTCTCGCAGAAGTCCTTGTCCATTGTGGTGTGATCGCCACTGATGATGAGCGTGGTGTTCTCCCAGAAGTCCTGCTGTGAGAGCCAGTTTACGAAAGCGGCCACCTGACGGCTCGAGCAGGCCATGACGTTTGCATACTGGTCGTCACCAAACTCATTGCCGCACAGGTCGCAGACCCAGCCGTCTTCAAAGTGGGTGTCCACCGTGAGCATTGTTAGGTTGAAGGGCTGGTCGCCAGCGGCGAGCTGAGGCAGGATCTGCTGCGCCCAGGTAAAGAGTCGCGCGTCCTCAAAGCCCCAAAAGACCTTGTAACCCTCGGGAATATAACCCTCTTCGGCTGCGCGATTATAGTCATAGACGTCAAAGTTGCCATGCTCAAGGTAGTACTCGCGGCGTGCGGCAAAGTCAGCATCGGAGCCAATGAGAAGGGTCTGATGGTAGCCGTTGTCCTGCAGGATGTTTCCGAGCGTGGTAAGACCCGGGAAGAAGCTGTCAAGGTCTCCCATGTTGTTGCCCTTGAAGGGCAGCTTGAGCGGAACGCCGGAGCTCTGTCCAAACATGGCGCCGACCGTCCAGCCCGTACCAGGAAGAACCAATCCGCCATTGAGGGTGGTCTCTGCGCCCGAAAAGTCTTCATTTTGCTGTGCGAGCTGGGTCAGCTCGGGAATGACGTTTTGTGGGAACGCGCCACCCGAGGCCTCGTCGGCATACGTCATCTCCATCGACTCAAGGAAGAGGTAGATGAGGTTGCGCTTGCGCTCGGGGAACTCAATGTCGACCGACTTTGGATCGACGTAATGCGCACCAATGAAGTCCTCGTCAACCATAGAAAGATATCCATGGATACCAGTGCGCTCAATGAAGTCATACACTGCGCCAACGCTCATGCCTATGCCGAGCGCAAGGGTAAGCGCAAACGAGAATGCCTTGCCAAAACGGCCATGGCGCGAGGTGACGGCATACATAATGGAGATGAGGGCAACGATTGCCAGAGCGATAAGCCCGTAGAAGCGCAGATACTCCCACACGACGGTTGTGTCGGTACCCTCAAGTGGAGCCTTGAGGTGATAGAGCACCTCATCTACTGACAGTGACTCCCACGTACGTGCGAGCCAAGCGTCGACAGAGATAAGCAACGCACCTATAAGAACGACCAGGCGATCGAGGTGTGATACTATGCGCCACCAGAGCGGGGACTTGCCATTTGTATGTTTGTCGTTTTGAGTCATGTTCAGAAATATAGTGTTCTCCGCGCCTGAAAACCGTTTGTACACAAGTTAACCATGGTTGCGATGCGGTTATATAACTATTTATATAAGCGCATCTCTTGGCAGTGCTGACCAAGGGGCGCTTGGCAACAGTTGCCGGCCGACCAACATGCCGTTGCTTTGCGCACGTCAATTTGTAACTCTTTTTGCGTCTCGTGTGTAATGCCAACACACGGAAACCACTCCGCGCGTTAGTCGACTGCAAAGACGTACCCCTCCGGCAGGAGCCTGCATTCCTTAATGCAGCCATCTTTGGCTCTTACGCTGAGCACCATGTCGCTCGGGCCTTTGTGCGACCTCCCGTTGGTTGGACTATGCCTATCGTTCGACTAGCGTTCCACTTCGTTTACCAGCGGCTCATCATTGAGATAGGCACGCAAGTTGTTGATGCAGAACGCTATGGTCTCGCGCGTCTGTGCTCCAAGATGCCAAAAGCCTGCGATGTGAGGCGATATGAGTGCGTTTGGTTGCTTCCAAAGCGCATGCTCTTTGGGCAGCGGCTCCGGGTTTGTGACATCAAGGGCTGCGCCTGCAAGCTTGCCAGATTTGAGCGCGTCCACGAGGGCATCGGAGTCAACAAGGTCTCCCCTACCACCGTTCACAAAGTACGCTCCGTCCTTCATCTTTTGGAAGAACTCTGCGTTTGCCAACCCCTTGGTGTCTGGGGTGCTCGGCAGGACGCTGGCAACAACGTCGGCCTTGGGCAGCAGCTCGTCCAGCTCGTTCATGGTTGCCATACGGACATATGGAGCCCCGGCCTCAACCACCTTGCGCCGCACACCGGTCACCTTAGCCCCCATTGCGGCCATGAGCTGGGCGAATTTGGTGCCAATGTCACCAGCGCCAATGACCAGCACCTCGGCACCAGCAGGCGTGTCTACAAACCCCTCGTCATGCCAAAGCGACTGGCTTTGGTTGTCGCGATAGAGATGGAGCTTCTTCATGAGACAGAGGAGCTGGGCAAACATGTGCTCCGACACCGCTTGACCATAGGTGCCAGCAGCGCAGCTGAGGCGAACCTTTGTCGCGAGGATTCCTGGAGCCAGGTAATTGTCGTAGCCGGCCGAAGAAGTCTGGAACCACTCCAGAGCCTCCTGCGAGTGAAAGAGCGAGGCGGGGACGTTACCCAGCACAATAGCCGCCTCGTCTACGTCTGACCCCACGACATCAGGCTCAAGGACGAACGAGACGGATCCACCTGACTCGTCTATGAGCCCGGAAATGACCTCGCGCTCCTCGTCAGTTACAGGAAGCGTTACCAGAACCTTTTTGCCCGCAAGACTGACCTTTGTCATTTTGCCCCCTCAAGCTTCTCTTTGAATCGTCCAGCCCATTGCGTAACCACAAGAGACGAAGCGCTCGGACTTCTACCCGACCCTAATTAGCGCGCAAGAACTTATCGATAGCACGCGGCAAGCCGAATAGCTAATCAAGCATAGCGCATACAGAAAACCCTCCCCCTCCTGGATACGCTGTTGAGCGTTTCGCAGGAAGGGGAGGGTCTGTCTACTAGCTAAAGGTGCGTATGCTTAGAACTGAGCGTTGCACTTCTTGCAGACGCGAACCTTCTTGCCCTCGGCATCCTTGGCATGGCCAACACGGGTCGGCTTGCCGCAGCTAGGGCAGATGAGCATCACGTTAGAGGCGTCGATGGCAGCCTCCTGCTCAATGATGCCACCCTGCTGGTTGGCCGGGGTCGGACGCGTGGCCTTCTTGACGATGGCAACGCCCTCGACGATAACCTTGCCCTCGCTGGGCTTGGCGACGAGAACCTCGCCCTCCTTGCCCTTGTCCTTACCGGAGAGCACGACGACCTTGTCGCCCTTCTTGACATTCATCTTTGCCATAGGTCTCTCGCCTCCTTAAAGCGTCTCGGGAGCGAGAGAGACGATCTTCATGTACCTGTGGTCGCGAAGCTCGCGAGCAACAGGCCCAAAGATACGCGTGCCCCTGGGCTCGCCGTCCTTGTTGACCAGCACGCATGCGTTCTGGTCAAACTTGATATAGCTGCCGTCCTTGCGACGGGTCTCCTTGGCGGTGCGAACCACGACGCAACGCACGATGTCGCCCTTCTTCACCTGGCCGCCAGGAGTAGCCTCCTGCACAGCGCAGATGATGACGTCGGCCAGACCGGCGTAACGACGCTTGGAGCCACCAAGGACCTTGATGCACTTCACACGCTTGGCGCCGCTGTTGTCAGCGACGTTGAGCATGGTCTCCATCTGAATCATTGAACATCCTCCGAACTCTTTAAGCCAGAGGTGCACCTGCGCAAGCGGTGCACGTGGCTAAAAGCAAGCGGTCCTTACTTACTTGGCACGCTCCACGATCTCGACCAGGCGCCAGCGCTTGGTCTTGGACAGCGGGCGGGTCTCCATGACGCGAACGGTGTCGCCGAGGCCGGCCTCGTTCTTCTCGTCATGGCAGTGAAGCTTCTTGTGAATGGTCATCATCTTGCCGTACTTGGGATGATGCTTGCGGTACTCGATCTTGATCGTGATCGTCTTGTCGCCAGAGAGCGAGGTGACGACACCGGTGCGCACCTTGCGCGCGTTCCTGATTTCGGTTTCAGCCATAACTTATCTCACTCTCGATCTAGTTCTGTGCCTTGTCGGCGGCGATCTGACGGGCACGCATCTCGGTCTGGACGCGGGCGATGTCACGCTTGACAGTTGTCACGCGAGCGGTGTTGTCGAGCTGGCTGGTGGCCATCTGGAAACGCAGGTTGAAGAGCTCTGCACGGCCTTCCTCGAGCTTCTTGGCCAGCTCCTCATCGGTGAGCTCGCGAATCTCCTTGTACTTCATGTTGCTTATTCCTCCCCTGCCTGGTCGGCACGAGACACGATCTTGGTCTTGATCGGGAGCTTGTGCTGGGCGAGACGAAGGGCCTCACGGGCGACATCCTCGCTGACGCCATCAATCTCAAACATGATACGACCCGGCTTGACGACGGCTACCCACTCTTCGGGGTTACCCTTACCAGAACCCATGCGAGTCTCGGCAGGCTTCTTGGTGATGGGCTTGTCGGGGAAGATGGTGATCCAGACCTTACCGCCACGACGCATCTTACGAGTCATAGCGACACGAGCAGCCTCGATCTGACGGTTCGTAATCCAGTGGGCCTCCTCGGCACGGATGCCATAGGAACCAAAGTGCAGGCTGGTGTTGCCCTTAGCCTGGCCCTTCATGGAGCCGCGCTGCACCTTACGGTGGAGGACACGCTTAGGAGCGAGCATTAACGACCCCTCCTCTCGTTATTGCGACGGCGAGGACGACTCGTGCCCTCAAGCGCCGGGTTGGGCGCGGGCTGGCCGGGAAGCTTCTCGCCAAGATAGATCCAAACCTTCACGCCACAGGCACCCATGGTGGTACGAGCGGTGGACTCGCCAAAGTCGATCTTGGCGCGCAGGGTGTGCAGAGGCACGCGACCCTCGCGGTACCACTCGCGACGACCCATCTCGGCACCGTTCAGGCGGCCAGAGCACTGGATACGGATGCCAAGAGCGCCAGCCTTGCGGGCGGACTGGACGGCCTTGCGCATGGCGCGACGGAAGGCGATACGGCCCTCGAGCTGCTCGGCGATGGACTGAGCAACGAGGTTGGCGTCGAGCTCGGGACGCTTGATCTCGATGACGTCAACGTTGACCTGGCCCTTGCCAAGCTTGGCGATCTTCTCAAGGTCGGCACGCAGGGTGTCAATCTCGGCGCCCTTCTTGCCAATGACGATGCCGGGGCGGGCGGTGTAGATGATGACCTTCACCTTGTCGCCGGCGCGCTCGATATCAACGCGAGAGAGGGCGGCACGGGCGAGACGCTTCTCGAGGAACTTGCGGATCTCGAGGTCGTTGCCGAGCTTCTCGGCGTAATCCTTGTCGGCGTACCAGCGGGAACGCCACTCCTCGGTGGTGCCGAGGCGGAAGCCAGTAGGATGTACCTTCTGTCCCATGCTTACGCCTCCTTCCTGGGTGCGACGACGACGGTGATGTGGCTGGTGCGCTTGTTGATGCGCGACGCAGAGCCCTTGGCGCGAGGACGGATGCGCTTCAGGGTGGGGCCTTCGTCAACATAAGCGGCAGCGATCACGAGGTTCTCGGAACGCAGGTTGTTGTTGTTCTCGGCGTTGGCCACGGCGGAGCGGACGACCTTAGCGACCGGCTCGGCAGCAGCGCGAGTGGAGAACTGCAGGACCTCAAGGGCCTGCTCGACGCTCTTGTTGCGAATCTGGTCCACGACCATGCGGACCTTGCGAGGTGCCATGCGAACGAACTTGGCCGTTGCGCGCACCTGGTTGTCGGTGTTGTTAGCCATTTAAGTCCTATCCCCCCTACTTGACCTTGTGGCCAGTGAACTTGCGCGTGGGGGCGAACTCGCCCAGCTTGTGACCGACCATCGACTCGGTGACGTACACGGGGACATGCTTGCGGCCATCGTGGACAGCGATCGTGTGGCCAACCATCTCGGGGAAGATGGTCGAAGAACGCGACCAGGTCTTGATGACCTCCTTCTTGCCAGACTCGTTCATAGCGGCGACACGCGCAAGGAGGCGAGTCTCCACGAACGGTCCCTTCTTGAGACTTCTGCTCATGCTTTCTATCTCCTACTACTCGTGTTCCGACTACTTGTTCTTGGTCTTGCGACGACGGATGATCAGACGGTTGCTGGCCTTCTTGGGGTCGCGCGTCTTCTTACCCTTGGTGGGCTTGCCCCACGGAGTGACCGAAGGACGGCCAGAGGTGTGGTTCTTGCCCTCGCCGCCGCCGTGCGGGTGGTCGACAGGGTTCATGACGGTACCACGAACGGTCGGACGGACGCCGGCCCAGCGCTTGCGGCCAGCCTTGCCGATGACGATGTTGGAGTGGTCTGCGTTGCCCACAACGCCAATGGTGGCGCGGCAGGTAAGCAGGACACGACGCAGCTCGGAGGAGGGCATGCGCAGAACGGCATAGCCGTTGTCCTTGCCCATCAGCTGGATGGAGGTGCCGGCGGCGCGAGCCATTGCGGCGCCCTTGCCAGGCTGGAACTCGACGGCGTGCACGAGGGTACCAACAGGAATCTCGGAGAGCGGCATAGCGTTGCCGGGCTTGATGTCGACATCCTTGGTGCCAGAGATGACGGTGTCGCCAACCTTGAGGCCCTGGGGAGCCAGGATGTAGGCCTTGGCGCCGTCAACATAGTGCAGAAGCGCGATGCGGGCGGAGCGGTTGGGGTCGTACTCGATCGTGGCGACCTTGGCCGGCACGTCGTCCTTGACGCGCTTGAAATCGATCCTACGATATTTGCGCTTGTTGCCACCGCCCTGGTGACGGGTGGTGATGCGGCCGTTGTTGTTGCGGCCGGCCTTCTTGGGCAGGGGCTCGAGAAGCGACTTCTCGGGCTTGTCCGTCGTGATCTCCGCGAAGTCGGAGACCGTCTGGAAGCGGCGCCCTGCGCTCGTAGGCTTGAGGTGCTTGACTGCCATTACGTACCTTTCCCTTCTTGTCCGTTGGCCGCTTCACTCAGGGATTGGCGAAGCGACACCGGATTACCACGGTACCGCGCGTATCTATCCTGCGCGGCATAGAAGCCCTGGCCCCTTTTGGGGACCAAGGCGAATTACCACTTACTCCTCGACGGCGGTCTGGGGAGCAAAGACCTCGATCTGCTCGCCAGCAGCAAGCGTCACGACGGCCTTCTTCCAGGTGCGGGTCTTGCCGGCCTGGTAACGAACGCGCTTGGTCTTGGGCTTGACCCACATGGTGTTGACCTTGACCACGTGCACGCCAAAGAGCTTCTCGATTGCGGCAGCAATCTCCTCCTTGGGGGCCTTGCGAGCAACCTCAAAGGTGTACTTGCCCTGCTCCATGAGGTCAAAAGAGCGCTCGGTGACGATCGGGCGAATGATGACTTCGTATGCGGAGTGCATTTACGCGAGCACCTCCTCGAGCTGCTTGGCAACCTCGGTGGTCATGACCAGGACAGCGTTGTCGATAAGGAAACGGGTGTTGGCCTCGGAGATGCCGATGACCTCGACCTTGGGGATGTTGCGGAACGACAGGTAGGTGATGACGTCGTCGTCGGGGACAACGATGGTCACACGCTTGCCTGCGATCTCGAGCGCGTTGAGGATGGCCTGGGCGCGCTTGGTGTTGGGCTCGTCGAAGGAGAGCTGATCGAGCACGATGAGCTCGTTGTCAGCAAGCTTGCCAGAGAGCACGGAGCGCATGGCGAGCTTCTTCATCTTGTTGTTGGCGCGCTTGGCGTGGCTGCGGGGAGTAGGCCCAAAGATCACGCCGCCGCCGGTCCACTGGCCGGCGCGAGTGGAGCCCTGGCGTGCACGGCCAGTGCCCTTCTGACGATAAGGCTTACGGCCGCCGCCGGAAACCTCATGACGGTTCTTGACGGAATGGGTGCCCTGGCGAAGGCTGGCCTCGTAGGCCACGACAACCTGGTGCACCACCGGGATGTTCGGCTCGATGCCGAACACGTCAGAGGAGAGCTCGACCGTACCGGCGGCCTGCCCCTCGACGTTCTTGACTTCGATGTTGGACATCTTTGTCCTCCTTGTGTGCCTAAAGGCGGTAAGAGACTGGGCCCTTAGGCCATGCGGATCTGGACGAGGGCGTTCTTGCCACCGGGCACTGCACCCTTGACGAGCATGAGGTTCTGCTCGGCATCGATGCGGACGAGCTTGAGGTTCTTGACCGTGACGCGCTCATCGCCCATGTGACCAGCCATGTGCAGGCCCTTGCGGACGCGTGCGGGATAGGCGCACTGACCGATGGAGCCCGGCTTGCGCTGGTTGCGGGAGCCGTGGGTCATGGGCCCGCGGTGGAAGTTCCAACGCTTGATGGTGCCCTGGAAGCCCTTGCCCTTGGAGGTGCCGATGACGTCGACTGCCTTGATGTCGGCAAAGTCGGCAACGGTCACCTGGTCGCCAGTGGAGTACTGGCTGGCGTCGTCAACGCGGACCTCACGCAGGTAGCGCATCGGCTCGACGCCCTGGGCGGCAAAGTGGCCAGCGAGCGGCTTGTTGACGTGCTTGGGGGTGATGTCACCAAAGCCGATCTGGACGGCCTCGTAGCCGTCGGTAGCCTTGGTCTTGACCTGCGACACCGTGCAGGGGCCAGCCTGAATGACGGTGACGGGCACGACGTTGTCGTCGGCGTCCCACACCTGAGTCATCCCGAGCTTACGGCCGAGAATCGTGTTGACCATCTCTGGTCCTTTCCTTCGGCGGTCATGGGACCATTTAGAGGCGCACCCTGCGCCCTTCCCCAGCGGACCGCATCCGACGTAGACTGCTTCCTTGGTTTTTGTTAGCGAGTCGACCGCGAGCAGGTGCCCCTACACAGGATGGAGCATGCAGCCGAGACAGAACAATCCCGCAATTCAGCAGCTTTTCTAGTTTAATTGCTCATGGGAGAGATACGCCCGACCGCGTGGCTTTCACAATCTTTCCAC
>CADCHF010000018.1 GCA_902801175.1 uncultured Coriobacteriaceae bacterium
ATAGGCGGGCAAAGCGTCCTCAATGTGCCGCTTGAGGTCGGTGACCTTCTTGTCGGCCTTTGCCTGCGCCTTTGGCTCGGACCCAAGCGTGGGATGGACTACTGCCACCGTTGGCGGCGCGTTAAAGCGAAGGGCGAGCGTCTTGAGCGACCCACGAATCACGTGGTAGGCCACAAACAGCATCATGATGTTCTCGGAGAAGTTGCGCTCCGAGAGATACAGCGTGAGCCAGCTGCTGTTGGCCGAGGGAATGGGCGAGGCAAGGATGATCCACCAGTCCTCGACCAGGATGCATGCGAGCAGCAACCAAAGCAGCAGGTAGCGGCTGCGCAGCTTGCCAAGGCGCTCGCGGTAGGGCATGTCGGCCGAGTGCCGCCACTTGAGGTAGGCAAAGGCAAGGCCAAAGGCGGTAAAGACCTGCCGTAGGGTGTAGAAGAGCCATTGGCGGAAGGGCCCGTAGGGGAGCCCCCAGACCACGATGCAGCACCCAAGTGCAAAAACGGCCACTGGCACAACCTGTATCTTGCGGTCATGGATGTCGAGGATGTCGAGCAGCATGATCCACAGGCTGGCAACGACGCCGGTTCCCGAGATGATGCGCAGCAGGGGAACGGGAATCTCGTAGTAGCTCTCTGCCGAGTAGGGGATGTTCTGACTGAGGAACTCGATGCCAAAGATGGCGCAGATATCAATGATGTAGAAGACGAAGAAGGCTGCTTGAGGAATGAGCGAGCGCTTGTGCGACACCGCATAGGCCGATATTGAGAGCATTGCCGCGGCAAAACAGACCAATATCAGGGCAATCGTGTAGACGAAGATGACTGCGTTCACGATGATTCGCCTCTCGCCATCAGTTTGGGGGCAGTGCCCAAAATCGTACTCCTTTTGATATGCAAGCTTGGCAGCAAAGCAGGTGGGAGTCCCGAAAAGTGGGTTACTAACAGCGTGTTTATAAAAGGCATAAATCGGTGAGGGGTTGTGCCGTTGCACGGGCGACAGCACCGTTTGCGAACTGTACCGTTGACAGCAGGGCACAGGAACATTTGTGACTGGGCACAGCGTGGTATTCTAAAACCGAGCGTATGCCGAGGGCTCACACGGGCAACAAAAAAAGGGGCAACAATGGAACTCGAGAACAGGCTCTTTGGAAACTCCAGAGGCGACTTTGCTGTGGACAGTCGGCTCGAGGACCTCTTTGTTGGCGCCCTCAGGCAGGCGGGTTTTGACCGTTATGGCTACCGCCAGACCTGGACCCCTCCGGCGCCAGCTCCGGTGCCCTACAACAAACACGCAACGGCCACCCATCACTTCGTTGTCCAGCCCTACGTGATGGACGAGCTCGACAACGCCGTGATTTGCCCCAACTTCTTTGACAGGGTCACGGGGCTCAAGCTGCGCTGGTACAAGTATGCGTTGCGCGATTCCTACGCCAACTACGACCTGACCGAGGAGATGCTCGTTCCCATCCTGCAGCGGTTTGTGGAAGAGTGCGCCAGCCACGGCGCGACTCCGTATTTGGGTGACGACTAGCGGGGTAGTCGGCAGCGAGGCGCTGACCAGGACAGATGCGTGAGCTAGCCGAGGGTGACGGTGGCGCGCTCGCCGGTGAGGCGGTCGCGAACGGTCAGCGTGGCGGGCTCGGCTCCCGACAGGCGCACGATTGCCTGCGCGTGTCCCTGGTAGGTTGTGGTGGCGCCGGCGTCGTAGCGCTCCTCGGTTCGCGGGCGTGCGCTGCCAAAGGCAAGCAGCTCGCCGCCGGTCATCTTTGCGGCGAGGGGCCGATCGTCGAGCGACTCCACGGTGCCCGCCTCGTCTGCCACGACCACATCCACAAACACGACGGCGCCTGGCGCTGCCTCATGCGGCTCGGGGCGCAGTTGCACGTGCGCAGGTCCGGCCGAGCGCAGGGTCGTGGACCCAAGCGCCTCGCCGCGCGCGGTGAGGGCGGTGGCCGTCAGCTCGCCTGGCTCGTAGCGCACGCTCCAGCTGCACACGCAGCCGTGCGGGCGCTTGCGGCTAATGGAGCGCCCGTTGAGCCGCAGCTCCACCACGGGGGCGTCGCAAAAGACCTCAACTGTGGCGCGCTCGCCCTCACACTCGCTCCAGCTCCAGCTGGGGATGCCGTTGGAGAAGCGCCAGATGGCCTTTGACGCCTTAGCTCCCTGGCCGAGCGGCTGCACGGCAATGAGCGGCGAGCTGGTCGTGCGTCCCCACGCCGCCTGTGCGAGAAAGAGCTCGGCGTTGGGCTGACCGCAGATGTCGATGGCCCCCTGGTTGGCGAGCAGCCATGGGTACGACTTTTGGAACGCGGTGTCCGAGTCGCCGTAGCTCCAGGCCCCGCATCCGGCCTCGCCCAGGTAGTCCCAGGCCGACCAGGTGAAGTCGCCCACGAGGTAGCTCAGCTTTTGCATGGCGCGGTAGTTGCGCACCACGTCGCCGTGGAAGGTCTCGGACCCAACCACAATGCGGCCGGGGTGCGCGCGGCCCTCAAGGGCGTAGCGTCCACGCGCGTAGTTGTATCCGGCAATGTCGAGCCGGTCGAGCGCGGGCGAGCAGGCGCGGTCGTACGACGGCAGGTTGGCCATGTAGTTCATGGCGGTGCCAATGGCCTGCGTGAGCGCGTTAAAGGTGGTGCTGTTGAGCCCCTGGCCCGCGTTGTCGTCGGCCTCGGGGTCGCCGTCGGCGTTGTACACGGAGTGGCCCGCAGCGGCGCTGCCCAGGATGGCAAGGTTGATTCCGCAGGTCACGGGCCTGCCGGGGTCGGCCTCGTGCAGGTAGGCGACCATCTCGTCAATGGCGGCAAGGCCCTCGCTCGAGCTGGGCTCGCTCACCTCGTTGCCAATGGACCACATGATGACCGACGGGTGGTTGAAGTCGCGCGCAACCATGGCGTCAAGGTCGGACAGGTGGTTCTCGCGCCACTCGTCGGCGTAGTCGTAGGGGTTCTTGTGCCAAAACCACTGGTCCCAGCCCTCGTCCATGAGGTAGACGCCGTACTCGTCGCAGGCCTCCACCGTGGCGTCCGACGCAGGGTTGTGGGCGGAGCGCAGGGCGTTGTAGCCGGCCTCCTTGAGCATGCGCACGCGGCGGCGGTCCGCCTCGGGCTCGGCGGCAGCGCCAAGGATGCCACAGTCGGCGTGAATGCAGCCGCCACGCAGCAGCGTCTTTTCCCCGTTGACAAAGAGGCCGTCGGTGCTCCAGGTTATCTCACGAATGCCAAAGCGTCCGCTGGCTTCGTCGCAGACCTCCCCGTTCTTGCCGAGGGTTACTCGCCAGCTGTACAGGTACGGGTCGTCGGCGCTCCACAGGTGCGCGTTTGGCACGCTCAGTGTGAGGCATGGACCCCAGCCAGCGGCCACGACCTTCTTGCCATCGAGCAGCTCAAAGCGGATGTCACCCTCGCTGGCGCTGATGTCCACCTCTAGCTGCGTGGGATCAATTGAGGTCGTGCGTATGCGAACGCCCTCGGGATCAATGCAGCGCTCGCTGCCCTCCCAGAGCCATACTGGCCGAAAGATTCCGGCGCCCGTATACCAGCGCGAGTCGGGCTGTGCGGCGTTGTCGCAGGTCACAACCAGCAGGTTCTCCTCGCCCGCGCGCAGGGCGCCAGTAAGGTCAACAAAGAAGGGCGTCCAGCCGTAGGCGTGGTAGGCGAGCTCCTCGCCGTTGAGCAAAACGTGCGCGCGCCGGTATACGCCTCCAAACTGCAGGACCGTGCGCTGAGCCTCGGCGGCCGCCACAAAACGCTTCTCGTAGCGATAACTGCCGCCGTGGAAGTTGCCCTGCTCGCCCGTTGAGGGGGCGTCGGCCGAGCGCGGCGCGTGAATCATGGCGTCGTGCGGCAGCGTAACGGGCTCGCCAGCGGGGGAGTCGTCGCGATAGAAGGTCCAACCATCGTTAAAAGATTTGCGCTGCATGGCCTGCTCTCCTTAGGTGTTGTGTGGGCACAAGCCTAGCGCAAGACGTCGTGGGAGTCCTTTGCGTTGGCCGAACGGAGGGTGAGGGGTTGCCAGAGCACGCGAAGACAGCTCAAGGTGCACAGCAGCCGCGTCCAACCTGCCCTCAAGAGGCTCTTGGGGGATGGCCGCTGGTCCATCAAAAGGTATGGGCAAACCACGTTTGTACTACCATCCGTAAGTAACACTCAAAAGCGCGCCACTGCTAGCAAACTGGGTATCAAACCTGCAAGTTTATTTTGGTTGTAATTCGCTAAACAGCAGGTAAACCAGCATATTTTTGCAAACGCGAAAGGAGGGGCGCATAGTCAGTGTTGGCAAGTGTTTTGGCAAGGCGGCGCAGCCGCCAACCCCTCGAAGCCGGCAGAACCGGCGCAAGAAAGGAGCTCATCATGAGCATGCCCAAGGACTTCATCGACACCAACGAGCTCACCGCCGAGCAGATCCTCGCCATCGAGGACCTCGCCATCGCCATGAAGAAGGCCATCAAGGTCGACGGTTATTATCCGCACCTGCTCCGCAACAAGAGCCTCGGTATGATTTTCCAGCAGGTCTCCACCCGCACCCGCCTCTCCTTCGAGACCGCCATGTGCGACCTCGGCGGCCACGCCCAGTTCTACGGCCCCGGCACCATCCAGCTCGGCGGCCATGAGTCCCTCGGCGACACCGCTCGTGTCATGGGCGACCTCCTCGACATCATGATGGCTCGCGTCGACCGTCACAAGGACGTCGTGGGCCTGGCCGCTGGCTCCGCCGCTCCCGTGCTCAACGGCATGTCCGAGTACAACCACCCGACCCAGGAGATCGGCGACCTCCTGACCATGCTCGAGAACCTCCCCGAGGGCAAGAAGATCCAGGACTGCACTCTCGCCTTCATCGGCGACGCCACCCAGGTCTGCGTCTCCCTCATGTTTGTTGCCTCCAAGGTCGGCATGAAGTTCGTGCAGTTTGGACCCAAGGGCCATCAGATCCCCGACGGCGGCCTGCATGTTGGCACCGTTGAGGAGCGCGCCGAGTTTGGCAAGCATCTCATGGCCGTGGGCGAGGCCAACTGCAAGGAGTCCGGTGGCTCCATCGTTATCTCCGACGACATCGAGTGCATCAAGGGCGCCGACTTCATCTACACCGACGTGTGGTACGGCCTCTACGACGAGGAGGTCTCCGGCGAGAACTACATGGACGTCTTCTACCCCAAGTACCAGGTGACCATGGACATGATGAACTACGCCGGCCCCAACTCCAAGTTCATGCACTGCCTGCCTGCCACCCGCGGCGAGGAGGTTGTGGACGAGGTCATGGACGACCCCGAGCGCTCCCTCTGCTGGGTTGAGGCCGAGAACCGCAAGCACTCCATCCGCGCCCTGCTCGCCACCTTTGGCAAGCGCACCCCGCTGAACGACGAGGGCGTCGAGTACTCCGCCAAGGCCGAGCTCCACGCTGCTCTCGCCAAGATCGAAGAGCTCCAGGCGTAAAATCCGACTGTTGGGGGACGGTCCCTTTAGGGCGCACGTCCGAGGGGCCGCCCCCAGTGTCCATCTTGCCGTTGGTGCCTGCTTCACGCCAACGGCAACCGTTCCCCATTGAAGCGAGTTAGGAGCCAGACATGGCTGAAAAGAAAAAGGGGCTGTCGTTCTTTACCATCATCTCGACGGTCATCTGCGTCGTGTTTGTGTGCGAGGCTGCCGCACCGGCTGCAGCCATCGGCAACCAGCAGTTCTTCTGGTGGATCTTCCTGATCCTCACCTTCCTGGTGCCCTACGGCCTGGCTGTGGCCGAGCTCGGAACCGCCTACGAGAGCGACGGCGGCATCATTGACTGGATTCGCGACGGCCTGGGCGACAAGTGGGCCGCGCGCGCCGCATACTACTACTGGGTCAACTACCCGTTCTGGATTGCCTCGCTGGCCACGCTGTTCCCGTTCATCATGACGATGATCTCGGGATACACCATCGACTTTGAGTCGAACATCTGGCTCACCCTTGGCATTGAGCTGGCCTTCACCTGGATCGTCACCTTCATGGCGTTCTCGCCGGTCTCCGACTCCGAGTGGGTCCTCAACGGCGGCGCCATCATCAAGGTGGCTGTGGCCGTGCTCGTGGGCTGCGTTGGTATCTGGTACGCAAGCAAGAACGGCTTTGCCTCCGACATGAGTCTCAAGACCTTCCTGCCCGACCTCTCCGCAGGTAGCGCCCTTGGCTATCTCTCGATCATCATCTTCAACTTTATGGGCTTTGAGGTCATCTGCACCATGACTGGCGACATGAACGACCCCAAGCACGAGATTCCGCGCGCCGTCATCCTCGGTGGCGTCGCCATTGCCGTGATCTACCTCTTTGCCTCCTTCGGCATCGGTGCCGCCATTCCGGCCGACGAGATCGACCCCGACTTTGGCATGGTCGTGGCGCTTGAGACCATGGTGGGCAACGGCTTCCTCTTCAAGCTGGTCGCCGTCCTGTTCCTCATCACGATGTTCGCCAACATGGCCTCCTGGTCCTTTGGCGTCAACTCCGTGGCTGCCTACGCCGCCCAGACCGGCAACATGCCCAAGGCCTTTGGCAAGCTCAACCCTAAGAACGGCATGCCCGACAACGCCGCCATCATCAATGGTGTCGTGACGTCGCTCATCCTCTGCATCCAGCTCATCCCCAACGAGTTCATCTCCAACAACATCTTCTGGATGCTCTTCGGCCTGTCCGTCGTCTTCCTGCTGCTCACCTACATCCCCATGTTCCCGGCGTTCCTCAAGCTGCGCGAGGTTGACCCCAACCGCGAGCGCATCTACGAGTTCCCCTTCAAGGGCGCCATGATGAAGGTTGCGCTGTTCGTTCCCATGGTTGAGCTCATCGCCGCCGTCATCGCCACGGTCATCCCGCTGTCCGCCGACGAGGTTGGCGACAAGGTCCCGATGATCATCGGCCTCATCGTCTTCCTGGTCATTGGTGAGATCGTCCGCATCGTCTCCGCCAAGGACCGCAAGGAGGAGTACAAGGGTCTCACCCCCGAGCTTGCCGCTCAGCGCCTCGCCGAGGAGGCTGCCGCCGAGCAGGAGTAACAGGCTCTCGAAATAGTACGAACCTGCATCCGCAAGTCATCTGCAAGGAACCTTTTTTAAGAGAAGGAGTTTGCAATGCGCACCATCACCGAGTCCGAGTCCACCCCCAAGGCTGACGGCTTCTACATGCCCGCCGAGTGGGCCGAGCAGAAGCGCGTGTGGATGGGCTGGCCCCACCGCACCGACACCTGGGCCCACGGCGCCAAGCCTGCCCAGAAGCAGTACGAGCATGTTGCCCGCACCATTGCCGAGTTCACCCCGGTCTACATGTGCGCCAACCAGGTCGACTACGCCAACTGCAAGGCCGTCTTCGAGGACTGCGAGAACGTCCACGTCATCGAGATGACCACCGACGACGCCTGGTTCCGTGACACCGGCGCCACCTTCGTCATCGACGGCAAGGGCGGCAAGCGTGCCGTGCACTGGCACTTCAACGCCTATGGTGGCCTCATCGACGGCCTGTACTTCCCCTGGGACAAGGACGAGCAGATCGCCCTCAAGATGGCCGAGATCGCCGAGGTCGAGCGCTATCGCCCCGACTACATGATCCTCGAGGGTGGCGCAATCACCGTTGACGGCGAGGGCACCGTCGTCGTCACCGACCAGAGCGTGCTCTGCCCCGGCCGCACCTGCTCCGCCGTGCTCAACGAGGAGGACGAGGACAACATCTGGCCGACCTACGGTCGCAAGTACGAGCCCTGGAGCGACGAGCTGCGCGCCTACATTGAGCACGAGCTCAAGGAGTACCTCGGCGTCGAGAAGGTTATCTTCGTGCACGAGGGCATAGACCCCTCTGAGACCAACGGCCACATCGACGACGTCGCGACCTTCATCGCCCCTGGCGTCATGGCCTGCATCTGGTCCGATGATCCCGAGTACCCGTTCTATCAGCAGTGCCACGACGCGTATGAGACCCTCTCCAACGCCACCGACGCCAAGGGCCGCAAGCTCAAGGTCTACAAGCTCCCCATGCCGGTGAACCCCGTCTTCATGGACCAGGCCTCCTGCGACTCCATCGACATCGACGAGAACGCCGAGCCGCGCGTGCCCGACGAGCCGCTGATCGCCTCCTACATGAACTACCTCGTGACCAACGGCGGCATCATCACCCCGCAGTACGGTGACGAGAACGACGACCTCGCCGTCGAGACCCTCCAGAAGATCTACGACGAGACCTGGGGCGAGGGCAAGTTCAAGGTCCGCGGCGTCAAGACCACCGAGCAGGTTGTCTTTGGCGGCGGCAACATCCACTGCATCACGCAGCAGGAGCCCAAGGCGTAATTAGTCGCCCGTCTGGGGCCGCCGAGCCAAATGCCCGGCGGCCCTTTTTTCTCACCTGCTGGAGGGGATGTCCTTGTCATCTACCTGCCAGATAGGAAGCCCCTCTGGCAGGTGAACGTTCCCCATTGAGGGTCACCCGCCTACCCGTCGGCGCGGGCCCTCTCTTATCTGAAGGGAGCCAGCATATGGCTGATAAGAAGTTTCGACTAATAGACGTGGTACTGTCCGTTATCTGCGTCACCTTTACCATCGAGGCCTGCGCGCCGGCAGCTGCCATGGGCAACGTGCAGTTCTTCTGGTGGATCTTCCTGATCATCACCTTTCTCCTGCCCTACGGCCTGGTGGTGGCCGAGCTGGGCACCACCTACGACTCCGATGGTGGCCTCTATGACTGGGTCCGTGAGGGACTGGGCGACAGCTGGGCCTCGCGCGTGAGCTGGTACTACTGGGTCAACTTCCCGTTGTGGATGAGCTCGCTCGCCTGCATGTTCCCCTCCATCATGAACTCCGTCTGGGGCATTCAGCTGTCGCTGCCGGTGGCCATCCTCATTGAGCTGGCCTTTGTGTGGGGCGTCACCTTCTTGGCGTTCTCGCCGGTATCCGAGGCCGAGTGGATCATGAACGGCGGCGCGGCCATCAAGATGTTCATCACGGCCGTCGTTGGCTGCGTGGGCATCTGGTTTGGCGTCACGCACGGCTTTGCCAATGACATGAGCTTTAGCACCTTCCTGCCGCACCTCGACAGCATCGACTCGCTCACGTACCTATCAATCATCCTGTTCAACTTCATGGGCTTTGAGGTCATTGCCACCTTCACCAGCGTCATGGAGAACCCGCAGCGCGACATCCCCAAGGCGCTCGTGGTGGGCGGCATTGCCATCGTGGCCGTCTACGTGTTCTGCGGCTTTGGCATTGGCGCGGCCATCCCCACCGAGGAGCTCTCGCTCGACTCCGGCATTGTGGACGCCGTTGCCACCATGCTTGGCACCACCGCTCCGCTCACGCAGATCGTGGCCTTCGTGTTTTTGGTGACGCTCTTTGCCAACATGACCAGCTGGTCGTTTGGCATCAACATGGTGGCCAGCTATGGCGCCAGGCAGGGCAACATGCTTAAGCCCTTTGCCCGCCTGAACGAGAAGACCGGCATGCCCAACGGCGCAGCCGTCTGCACCGGCGTGGTGGCGAGCGCCGTGCTGCTGCTCCAGCTCGTGCTGGGCGAGGACGCACCCATCTTCTGGATCTTCTTCTCGATGAACGTGGTCTTCCTGTTGCTGTCCTACATCCCCATGTTCCCGGCGTTTCTGCAGCTGCGCAAGCGCGACGGCGCTCGCGAGCGCGTGTACCGCGCGCCGTTTGAGGGCAAGCTCCTCGACGTGATGCTCACCATTCCAGCCATTGAGCTGGTGCTCTCCATCATTGCGACCATCGTGCCGCTCAATGGCACTCCCGACGAGATGAGCAAGCTCCCCATGCTCGTGGGTACGATCATCCTGCTTGCCCTGGGCGAGGTCGTGCGTATTGTGTCCAAGCGTGGCCGTACGCAGGACTATCCCGGCATTGGCCGTGGCGTGCCCAGTCAGTTTGACGAGCCTGCCGAGGAGGAGGCCGCATAAGGTCTGGACATACGACAAGGTACGAATGAGGGCTCGCCTCGCGCTGGGCGGGCCCTCATTCGTACCTCCGCAATCCCGCGTTGCTGTTCACGTTCTCTTCATGCAGGGCAGGAGCACCCTTGTAATCGTTTTTATGCGGCGTTTGATGCCAATCGAGGCTCGGCAGTGAAGCAAAACCCGGCATAGCCTGAAGAAAATCGGCGATTTGGCAATCTCTTTTTGGCACACTGGCGCTCCGATGGGATTCGGTAAGATTCGGTGCTATGCCAACTCCGTGTGACCTGCGTTTTTTGCATGCATAAAACACGTCTCAAAATGCATAGGTTCTAGAGATTGCCAAATCGCCGATTTTCTTCAGGCTATGGCGGGTTTTGCTTGCCCGAACGACGGGAAGAGCCACTGCGTCTAAGAGCTATGCGGTTTAGGGTCGCGAAAGCAGCGCATCTCGCGCCGTTCGCGCTACGCAAAGTCGTAGAGCAAAAGGCCCCCGCCGAGCACGGACAGAAATCCTGCCAAGAGTGTTGCCATATTCGCGGTTTTCTTCTATGTTCGAATATCTCATGCCCTCAGATAATAGTTGACTGAGGCTTCTGTATACGAAGGGTCAAGCGCGCGGTAGGTTGGGGCGGCTCGATAGCACAAGGAGGCGGCACGATGAGCGCACCGTTCATCAGAGAGGCCCGCATCCTCTGGGATTGGGTCGACGAAGACAGCTACGTGCGCCAGATTGGCGCGCTGCAGAGTCTGCCGCTGCGATTCTCGCAGCCCATCACCATCTTTGTGGGTGAGAATGGCACCGGAAAGTCCACGCTGCTCGAGGCGATGGCCGTGGCATACGGCCTCAACCCCGAGGGAGGCAGCCGCAACTACGCCTTCTCGACGCACGATACCCACTCCGAGCTGCATGAAGCCATGTTCCTCGAGCGAACGCTCGGTCGCCCGTGGGGCGCCTTCTTCCTGCGGGCGGAGAGCTTCTACAACGTGTCCTCAGCCTCGGAGGAATATGACCGCTGGTACTGGGACAAGACGCGCCGTCTGCATGAGCTCAGCCACGGAGAGGCCTTCCTGGCCGTCGTGGAGCAGGACTTTCGCGAGAGCGGCCTCTACTTCCTCGACGAGCCCGAGGCCGCGCTCTCGGTGTCGCGTCAGCTGACGCTCCTTCTGCAGCTCCACCGGCTGGCCAAGCATGGCGCACAGCTCATCGTAGCGACGCACTCGCCCGTGATCATGGCGCTGCCCGATGCGCAGATCCTGCGCTTTGACGAGGAGGGCATCGAGGAGGTGGCCTACGAGGAGACCGAGGCCTTTCAGACCATGGACCTCTTCATCCGGGACCGCGAGGGGCTGCTGCGGCGTCTGTTGGCGGAGGAGTAGCCCGACTGCCAGCTGCTTACGCGCGGCCGGTGATGCGCCTGCCCACGCCGCGCACGCCAGCCTTGATGACGTCGGCAAACGAGATTGACCGCACAAGCTTGTCCTCGCCCACGTACTCGCGCACGGCACGCAACGTCGCCTTGTTGTCGCGCGTGGAGAAGGCAAAATGGCCACCCTGCTTGAGGAGCACTGCAAAGCGCGTGATCTTCTTGCCGATGACCTCGGCGGCGATGTGGTCGATCTCGCCCCAAGGGATCTGGATGTAGTCCTCGGGGTTCTTCTCGTTGTAGAACTCGAGCGCCGCGTTGCCTATCATGAGGTCTCCGTACGTTCCTATGCCGGCAAACGAGGTCGCCTTGATGGTGAGGTCGACGGAGCTGTTTTGCGATTGAGCCATGCGAGGGTCCTCTCTGGAAGGCTACGCGGTTAAGGGCAACCGCCCGGCCAAGTCACGGTAGCACAACTTGGCCGGGCGGCTGTCAAGGGAAGGGATGCGGGACAAGGGAGGAGGGGTTAGCCCCGCTAGAGAATCGCTTACATGAAGCCCAGGAGACGTCCGACAATACCAACGGCGAAGAGCGCCAGGATGATGGTGATCGGGGAGACGTTCTTCTTCAGGAGCTTGCAGCACAGCAGCGTGAGGCATACGGCGGCAAGGCCCGGGATGAGCTGGTTGAGGTTGTCCTGAAGCGTGGTGACCTTGATCGGATCAAGGGCGGTGCCACCAATTGAGTTGTACTGAATCAGTGCTTCCTTGATGCCTTCGGTACCGGCAGGAAGGTTGGCCCAGTCAATGTAGGCGCCTGCAGCCTGCTCAATCCTAGAGACGACGGGGGTGAAGGAAATCGACACCCAGCGTTGTACCAGTGCGCCGATGATGAACATACCAAGGATGGAGGCACCCTCAGTCACCTTGCCAAGCAGGCCGCCGGAGAGGTCCTTGGCGATGGTGGTGCCCACGCTGTAACCAAACTCCTGCGTGTACCACAGGAAGGCCATACGAATGACGTTCCAAGCAATGAAGAACAGCAGCGGGCCGACGATGCTGCCGCCCATGGCCATGGAGGCACCGAGTGCGCCGAGAATCGGGCGGATGGTGAACCAGAAGACGGGGTCGCCGACGCCGGCGAGCGGGCCCATCATACCGACCTTGACGCCCTGAATGGTCTGGTCCTCGACCTGCATGCCATTGGCGCGCTCCTCCTCGAGTGCGAGGGTAACGCCGATGATCGGGGCGGACACGAAGGGCTGGGTGTTATAGAACTCGAGGTGACGCTTGAGTGCCGCGGCCTGCTCTTCCTTGTCCTTGTAGAGAGCCTTGATGGCCGGGATCATGGCGTAGCACCAGCCGCCGTTCTGCATACGCTCGTAGTTCCAAGAGCCCTGCAGGAACTGATGACGCCACCACACTGAACGACGATCAGCAACAGAAAGCTTGATTTCATTCTCTGCCATTGTTTATCACACTCCTTAGAGGCGTAGCGGCTTAGTAGTCGTTGAGGATGTCACCGAGCGGATCGCCCGAGCCACCACCAGCGCCACCGCCCTGCTTGGCAAGGTCCTTGAGGCCCAGGTAGATGAGGGCGAGAGCAACACCGATGACGCCGAGACCGATGAGGGTGATGCTGGGGATGCACGCGACAACGAAGCCGAGTGCGAAGAAGGGCCAGACCTCGGGGGTCGCCATCATGTTGATGACCATGGCGTAACCAACGGCAGCAACCATGCCACCGCCGACGGCCATACCACCGGCCAGCCAGTCAGGCATAGCCTGCAGCATGGCGGTAACGGCCTCGGCCGGGATCATGCACAGCATGGCGGCCGGAATGGCGATACGGACGCCCTGCAGACCAATGGCCAGGAGCTGCCACATCTCGACGCCCCTGAAGTTGGCCTTCTCGGCCTCGGCGTCCATGAAGTGAACCATCGGGATGGCGATGGTACGGCAGAGCATGGTGAGGAACAGGCCGGCGACCGACAGGGGCACGGCCAGTGCGATTGCGGTGTTGATGGCGGTATCCACGTCTGCGCCACCCAGGCCCTTGACCATGATGATCGCGGAGGCGACGGAGGCGAGGGCCGCGTCGGGAGCGACGGCTGCGCCGATGTTGGCCCAACCAAGAGCCATCATCTGCAGGGTGCCACCGAGGATGATGCCCTCAGTGGGATGGCCGGTCACGATGCCGATGAGCGTACAAGCGATCAGCGGCTGATGGAACTGGAACTCGTCGAGAATGCCCTCCATGCCGGCGAAGAACGCGACGACGATGACGAGCAGCATCGAAATGGGATTCATGCGCTATCCTCCTTCTTCTACTTCTGGGCCGCGAGCTCGGCCTTGGCCTTCTTGAGCACGGCGTCGAGCGACTCATGCGAGTCGGCAGGAACCTTATAGACCTCGACTTTGACGCCCTTGGCGGCAATGCGCTCCAGGCAGTCGACGTCGGCCTGGTCCATAGCCACAGCGTTGGTCACGACGACCTTGCCCAGCGAGTGGGCCATGGAACCAAGGTTGACCTCCTTGATGTCCACGCCGCCCTCCAGGGCACGCTCCAGGTCCTGCGGAGTCTCAAAGAGCAGCATAGCGCGGGTGTCGCCAAAGCGCGGGTCCTTGGAGACCTCGACGATCTTCCAGATGGGCACGACGTGAGCCTTGACTCCGGGAGGAGCCGCCTGCTCGATCATCGACTTGCGCAGGTCGTCGTGGGCAACGGCGTCGGAGCACACGATGATGCGGTCGGGGTTGACCATCTTGGTGATGGTGGTTGCCACCTGACCGTGCAGCAGACGGGTGTCGATGCGCGCGAAGGCGATGTCGATCTTGCCGTCGCCGAGGACCGTGCCCTCGGGGATGGCGCCGGTGGGCGCTTTGGACGGGGCGGCTGCGGCCGGAGCTGCGGCGTCTTCGATGTCGCAGGACTCGGGCTTGATGCGGATGCCACCCTTGGACTCGGGCTTGATGGCCTGGGCGATCTCCTTGGCGGTGTCCATGCCCATGCGGTCGCCGTAAGCCTCGATGACCATCGGCAGGTTCATGCCGGTGACGGCAACCCAATCCTCGCCGCCGCGCTCGTCGATGAGCTTGCTGATTTGGTTGAACGGCGTACCACCCCACAGGTCCACCAAGAAGAGCACCTGCTCCTTCTGGCTGAACGTGTCGATGGCGGCCAGCAGCTTGGCGCGGAAGTCGTCAGGACCCATCTCGGGCGTCAGGACGACGGCTTCGACGTCCTCCTGCGGACCGAAGATCATCTGTCCGGACTCCTTGATGCCCTCGGAGAACCTGCCATGGCTGGCTAGGACAATGCTTACCATTCAACTACCTCCTTTTCCTGCAATCGTTCTCTCCCAAAAGGTGCGGGAATATGGATGACTCTGGCCGAGGCGTCCATGATTCCTTCACAATTGTCCATTGTAGATGCATGCAGCGAGCAATGAAAATGCTTAGTTTAGATAAAGAGAAATGCCCTTAAGGTATTACGCCAGTATCCAGTAGCTCTTTGAGAAGCGAGAGATAGCGTGCGGCCGCCGGCGAGAGAGGCCGGTCCTTGTGCCACACAAGCGCCCCCTGGGCTGGCAGCTCGGGACACAGGGGCACTATCGCCATGTCATGAGTGCTGATGGATGCGATGCTCTCCCAAGTGAGCAGGGTGCCTAACCCTTCTTGGGCAAGGGCGATAAGCGCGGCCGTAAGGTTGGAGGTGGCGACTATGTTAAGCCGAGAGAAACTATCTCCAAACCACTGGGCAAGGCTGTTGTACTCGTGCGGTGTGTTGAGGGCTTGTTCGTACATAACGAGTGGCTCTTGCACGAGGTCCTCGACAACGAGACGCTCTTTTGTCGCGAGGGGGTTATCAACCCTCATGAGGGCAATCCACTGGCCCTTTTTTGCAAAACGAATCACCTCATAGTGATCGATCTTAACAATCTGAGAGACGATGGCGAAGTCGACAAGTCCGCGATCAAGCATTGCCAGCGCATCACTGGAGCAGCACGAGGTGTAGTGCACAGTGGTCATAAGATTCCGTTCTTGGGCGAAGCGCACGAGCCTGGCGCTCTCTCCGAGATATCCGTCGATGCCGCTGATGTAGACGTCACCGAGCGGATTGGTGGCCATGAGGGCGAAGTCCTGCTCGATCTTGTCGGAGATGGCAACCATCTCCTTGGCCGAGAGACGCAGGCTCTGACCCGCCTCGGTGAGCCTGATGCCATGTGCCTGGCGTACGAAGAGCTTCTGACCAAGCTCCTGTTCCAGCTCCTTGAGCTGCCGCGACAGCGTGGGTTGGCCAATGTGCAGTTGCGCAGCGGCATTGGTGATGTTGCCCTCCTGGGCTACTACGAGAAAATATTTAAGAACGCGTAGCTCCATGGACGCCTCCTGCACAGATGACGGTACTCGGATTGTAGGGTAAGGCGCGGCTTTTCGCATGCATGTGTCAGCTGAGTCCCATGCTGCCGAGCCAGCCCCAGCGCGGCGGGGCCATGAGACCGTATGCGCTGAGCCACAGAGCGAGCGGTACCTTGCGCGTGCGACCTTCGACGCTGTCCATGACGATGCCATCACCCAGATAGATGCCCACATGACCATGAATGGTGCCCTGCACGGAGTAGGGGTGGCGGGGAACGGCTACGATCATCCCCACCAAGAGGTCCGCGGGGTCGTCGTAGTGGCAGTAGCTCCGATAGAGATGGGTGGCGTCCCCAAGCACGATGCCGAGGCCCAGCCGTGAGAAGGCCTGCTCGACCCAGCTGGCGCAGAGGTCGTCGCCGGGGGAGGGTGTGGCGTGGGCGCAGGCCACGAACCGGCGCTGCAAGGCGCTCGCGTCTTTGGTGCGTTGCGGCTCGTGCCCGGCAGGGATGGTGCGCAGGGCGGGCTCGCCCCATTTTGAGCGGCCCCGCGTCACGAAGCCTCGCTCCTCCAGCGAGCTGAAGAGACGCTGCTCTGCGGTGGGCTGGGATGGTTCATGGCTCATATAGGCATTGACCGATTCACTGGCTTGTTGCTCGTTGGCTTGTCATCATACGACGAATCGGTTTGGAAGCCATAGGGTCGTCTGCCGCAATCACGTCCTCGCTGCGGACCACCTTGGCACGCCTTGCACCGAAATTGCGATGGTCCCGCCGTCGCCCTACGGCTTTTTAGATAGTTGATTGTGGTTGAGTGGGGGCGAGCGGCGCTTTTGCGCCGGCGACAGGCGTGCATCCCGGCTCCTCCGCAGCTACGCTTGGGTCGTCATGTACCGCAAGAGACGGAGGTTTTCCATGCGCACCATCTACGAGTCCGAGTCCACCCCCTTGGCCGACGGCTTCCGCATGCCCGGCGAGTACGAGGAGCAGGAGCGCACGTGGATCCTCTGGCCGCACCGCCCCGACGTGTGGCGCAACGGCGCCAAGCCCGCGCAGAAGGTCTTTGCCCAGATCATCCGCACCATCGCGCGCTTCCAGCCGGTGACGGTGGGCGTCAATTCCGAGGATTGGCCGGCGGTCAACCAGCTCTTTGACGGCGTGGACAACGTGCAGGTCATGCTCATGGAGTACAACGACTCGTGGCTGCGCGACCCGGGCCCGGCCTTCCTCGTAAACGATAAGGGCGAACTGGCCCTGAGCCACTTCCACTTCAACGCGTACGGCGGCTTTGTGGACGGTCTCTACTTCCCCTGGGACAAGGACGCCTCGCTGGGCCTGCAGATGGCCAACATTGTGCAGTGCGACCGCTACCGTCCCGAGGGCTTCATCCTCGAGGGTGGCTCGTTCAACTGTGACGGTCAGGGCACCGTGGTGACCACCGACATGTGCCTGCTCTCACCGGGACGCAACGCCAGCGTCACGGACTTCGAGCCGTGGAGCGAGGAGCTGCGCGCTTACTGCGAGGAGGAGCTCAAGAAGTACCTGGGCGTAAAGAAGGTCATCTGGATTAAGGACGGCATCGACCCCTACGAGACCAACGGCCACGTGGACGACGTGGCCTGCTTTAGCGCGCCGGGCGAGGTCTGCTGCATGTGGACCGACGACCCCAACCACAAGTTCTACGCCGAGTGCCAGGCTGCTTACAAGACGCTTTCCGAGGCGACCGATGCCTGCGGCCGCAAGCTCAAGATCCACAAGGTGATCATGCCGAGCAAGAGCGTGTACATGACCGAGGAGGAGGCCTCGACCATCGACCCTGTGGAGGGCGTGCTGCCGCGCACCCCCGAGGACGCCTTTGAGCCCAGCTATCTCAACTTCCTGCCCATCAACGGTGCTGTGCTGGTGCCGCAGTTTGGCGACCCCAACGACGCCCAGGCGCTCGAGGACATCCAGGGTGCCTACCCCGACCGTGAGGTCATTGGCATCTACACCAAGGAGATCATCTTTGGTGGCGGCAACATCCACTGCATCACCCAGCAGCAGCCTAGAGTCTAGGGAGGGGCTGCAGGCCAACGTGGCCTGGGGTCACCCCCCGGGAGCCAATCTGTTGCGACTCCGTGGTGCTGCGCGCCTACGCGCGCAGCACCTTTTCCATGGCGCGGCCGCGCGCCAGCTCGTCAACCAGCTTGTCGAGCTGGCGCATGCGCCGCGTGAGTGGGTCTTCGATCTCCTCCACACGCACGCCGCAGATCTTTCCCGTGATGAGTGCGGCCTTGGGGTTGGGCGAGGGCGCCCCGCCAAGGAATGCGCCGTAGGTGGCCTCGGGAGCCAGCGCCTCCGCGAGCCCCTCCGGCGTGTGGCCCAGCAGCCAGCAGGCAACCTCGTCCACCTCGGCGCGCGTGCGGCCCTTGCGCTCGGCCTTGGTGACGAGCGCCTCGTACACGCGGTTGGCTTCCATGTCAAAGACGCTCTTGCGGGGCATGGCCTCTCCTTCTGCTGTGCTGGGCGGGTCATACCAGCGTAGCGCAAGTGTGCGCACAAGGCTTGCGGGCGCGCTAGAACGTGAATGCACTCTGATGCTCGCGGTTTGGGCTCGGTCGGCCGACCCAGCCGCAAGCACGATAGAGCTAATGGTCACCTGCAATCACGGTAAAGCGCCCATGGCCGCGGCTCTCGCCTGCGCAGAATCCCCCAGCGCAGAAAAACGACCGGGGCTACCGCGTCGTGCGGATGGCCCCGGTCGTGTGTGCGGGTATGCGCGCGAATGCTTACGCAGCGGCAGCGAGCTCTTCCTCGGCGCCCACGTAGGTGACGCCGTCACCGTAGATGGTGCTCCAGTCGTCCTTCATGGAGATGGCCACGTAGCCGTTCTCCTCGCACTGGGTGCGCATCTCCTCGGCCTTCTCGAGATTGCCGTTCTCACGGTCGATGTCGTCGCAGCACAGCTGGAAGGCGGCGGAACGGTAGTCGGGGTTGGAGAGCGCGTAGTTGTCCATCGAGAAGTCGCCCGAGCTGTTGCCGAACGAGAGCACCGGCACCTTGGCCACCTCGCGCTGGATGATGTAGCACTTGTTCTCCTTGAGGGTCTTCATGTAGAACTCTCCGCCCAGCACGAGTTCCTCGTCCTGGCTGAAGGTGTAGTCAAGGCCGTCGGCCTCTTCCTGCTCGGATCCTACGAGAGACTCGTCGGAGCCAAGGACGTGATCGAGCGGGATGTTGAGCGGGCAGAGCTCCGAGCTGAAGAGACCGCGCATGATGAGGCGATCGGTACCCGACACCATGTAGACGTCGAAGTCGTTGGCCTGCAGGTACTCAACCACCTGCACCATAGGCTGGTAGAAGGCGTTCCCGCGCTTCATGCCCTCGTAGCTGGGCATGTCAGAAGCTGCGAACTCGTGCACGTAGTCGTAGAACTCGTCAACGGTCATGCCCGCGAAGGCGCTGGCCACGGCCTGGCCGTGCTCGACGGGGAGTTCGTCGTACTTGGTGCCGTTCTCGTTCTGGTCCACGATCTTGTTGGCGACGGACTTCTCGAAGTCAGAGGCCTTGCCCTTGTAGTCGGGATCCTCGAGCACGCGGTGCACAAGCAACATGTAGTCGAAGTAGTTGGGGTCGGTCTCGTTGATGAGCGTGCCGTCAACGTCAAAGGTGGCCACGCGGTCCTCGGCGGGGATGAAGTCGGGGGACGACTCGTCGGTCACAGCCTCAACATAGTCGATGAGCGCCTGCTTGGAGGCGGCACCCTCGGTCCACAGGCTCAAGGGGTCCTCGCTGTTGGTGGTCTCGTCCTCGGTCGTGCCCTCGTCAGCTGGTTGGGCGGCAGCGGGCTCTTCGTTGTCGGCCGATGTGGCTGAGGGCTTGGAGAACGCCATTGCGCCCAGTACCAGGCAGCAGCAGAGTGCGGCGATGGCCACGATGCGCCAGATGCTCGGGACAAACTTCTTGGTATCCATGGGAAATCCTTTCTCCCTTCGAAAAACGTTTGCCACATTACTGTACGCAGTCGGCGTCTCATGCGTCTCAAAATGGAGTAAATGTGTTCCTCCTGTTTTATGACAAGAGGAACGGGAGCACCGTAGCCTGTTCAGAGCCTGCCGACCAGGTGTTGGGAAGCTGCATCGGGATGACGAGGGCATCCAAGCCTCCCGTCCCGCCCGCGAGGTCATCGGCGCCCACACCATGAGGTCGTCTTCGGCTGCGGGAACGCCCACCGCATCACCCCGCGGCGGCCCAAGGCGCTTGCGTAGTGCAGGAGGCGCGGTCTGTCCCTTTGGTTCTTGCGAGCATAACAAGAAGGCGCGGATGCCCAGCTGTGGCATCCGCGCCCTTCCATGATCTATGGCTTGGGGAACAATCTAGCCCAGACGGCCGTACTCCTCGCGCGCCTGCAGGTGAGCCCAGCCGCGCGCACCGTCGGTGGGGGCGGTCAGCCTAAAGTTGGCACGCTTCTGGAAGATCATGACAAAGTCGCTGCCGCCAAAGAGGAAGTACCCCAGCGGGTCGCCCTTCTTAACGTGCGCACCCACCATGACCTGCGGCTCGTAGTTGACCGACGACACCTGCGACATGCCCACGGCGAGGCAGGCCACCAGACCATACTCCTCGGTGTCGACCACCACAAGCCCGCGCGTCTCGATGCTCTGCCATGAGGTGTCGTCGCCCAAGAGGCGGTAGCGCTCAACGGCGCTGTCCCAAAGGGTCACGCCGCCTGCTGCCACCTGACCAGGAAGGCTCAGGACCTCCTTGATCACGCCGCTCACAGGGAAGTGATAGCGGTGGTAGTCGTGCACGTTGAGGAAGGCGTGGGTGAGCTTGCCGCCGGCAAAGGCGGTGCGGTAGCGGCTGGGCCCAAGCAGCGTGTCGATCCTGCGCAGCACACCGCTCTTGATGACGATGGCGTGGTCGCTTAGCACGCAGTTGTGCGCGTCGATGTCCCATACGCCCTGCGGGACCGAGTCGGCTGGCGAGGCCACATAGCTTGCGTCGCCCGGAGCAACGATGGGACGCTTGTCCTCGGAGGCCAGCCTGCGGCAGAAGAACTCGTTAAAGGTGTGCCAGTTTTCGTCGGGCTCATAATCGCCGCGGTCCACGAGGAAGGCCGAGTCGGCGCGAACGCGGGCGGCGTATTCATCACACCAGCTCTCGGGCGTGTCAAGGTAGGCGCCATAGCGGCGGGTGAACTCCAGCAGCCAGGAGCTCAGCGGCTCAAGGTACTGCAGGGTGTTGTTGTAGCTCGTAATGCCCTCGAGCTCCTCGAGCGGTTGGTCGAGCACAAAGTAGAAGTACGCCAGGCCCTGGTCAATCTGGTCGTAGAGCGACGAGTACGACTCGGTCCATGGCGAGATCTGCCAGGGGAGGGCGCGCGCTGCCCAGTCGAGGTACTCAAGGTAGCTCTCAAGGTCCTGAGCCGGATTGGTTATGGGGTCGGGGTTGATTGCCGCGGCCTTGGCGATGGAGCGAACGAGCAGCTGCTTGAGCTGTCCGTTGGCAGCAAGAAGGTCCAGCAACTTTTGAGTCATGGGCTCGTGCGCTCGCTCGGTCATGGGCGTCCCTTTCTGGGGGCTAGGTTTCAAAATGATTACAAAGTTGATTCTACGGCAAGATTTGCGGTGAGTTGCCAATCCAAGAAAGAGTGAGGGGCGAGCGCCCGCAATTGGGTTGCTATTGAGGGTCATGGAAGTAAAGACTCGTGTATAAGTGAGGTTGATGCGCGCGGTGGGTCCGTTGTCAGCAAAACGCGTGGACGAGAACGGTGCCCGGGTGGTAGGCAGGCCTGGTCGCGCGGGTTTCTGGCGAAATACATCGTTTTTGGCAGGGCCTCAACACGGGTGCGCCAAGGGGTCGTGCTGTATTTGCCATCCTTGCCCGCAGAATGTGCGCAATCCTCCTACTTGCGGAGACAACAAAGGCAAAACGTTCAACTTTCGCCGCTAGTGTACGTTGCGTACGGGCCTCAGCCCGCCAGGAGCCAACATTGGATGACAAAAATGCAACTCAGGGCCGCACCATGGCCTCCCGTTTGGCGTGGGCTAAGGATCAGGCCGTACACTAGCGGCGAAAGTTGAACGTTTTTTGGTCCTGTGGGTCCGTGAAGTGCATGCCATCCCAACTCGCTGCCAAAAATGGGGCTTTTCGCCTCGGCGGTCGACCACTTATGGCCCCGAGGCACCCACGCGCATATGCGCAGCGCTTTGTGCACAAGCTGTGCGACAGCACGTGCACGGGCAATCTGCGTGATTAGGACTGCCGCTGGCGGTGGTATCTTAATAGGGTTGAACATACGTCTGCCGCGCCGTGCGGCATCATTCAAGGAGTTATTTCATGCGAGACAAGCTCGAAAAGCTGCTCGAGGCCTACAGCGAGCTCGAGAAGCGAATGGTCGACCCGGCGGTCGTGTCTGACCCCAAGGAGTACGCGCGCATTGCCAAAGAGCACGCCAACCAGGCGCCGCTGGTAGCCAAGGCCCGCGAGTACCTGAGCGCCCTCGACGACATCGAGGTCGCCAAGGAGATGCTGCGCGAGACGGTCGACGCCGACGAGAAGGAGATGCTGCAGGACGACATCTCCACCAACGAGGCCAAGCTTCCTGGCCTCGAGGACGAGATCAAGATCATGCTCATCCCCGGCGACCCCAATGACGAGAAGGACACCATCGTCGAGATTCGCGCCGGCGTGGGCGGCGACGAGGCAGGCATCTTTGCCGGCGACCTCTTTAAGATGTACCAGCGCTTTGCCGAGAGCCACCGCTGGAAGGTGGAGGTGCTCTCGTCCAGCCCGAGCGATGCGGGCGGCTTCAAGACCATCGAGTTCAAGGTCACCGGCGACAAGGTGTACTCGGTCATGAAGTTTGAGAGTGGCGTGCACCGTGTGCAGCGCGTCCCCAAGACCGAGAGCCAGGGCCGCATCCAGACCTCCACGGCCACCGTTGCCGTGCTTCCCGAGGCCGACGAGATTGACATCCAGATTGCCCAGGAAGACCTGCGCATCGACACCTATTGCGCGAGCGGCCCCGGTGGTCAGGGCGTAAACACCACCTACTCCGCCGTGCGCATCACCCACCTGCCCACCAACACGGTGGTGCAGTCGCAGGACCAGCGCTCCCAGATCCAGAACCGCGAGGTGTGCATGCAGATGCTGCGCGCCCGCCTCTACGAGATGGAGCTCGAGAAGCAGCAGGCGGAGCAGGGCGCCTCGCGTCTGGCCCAGATTGGCCACGGCAACCGCTCCGAGAAGATTCGCACCTACAACCAGCCGCAGGACCGCGTGACCGACCATCGCATTGGTTTCAACGGCACCTACAATGGCGTGCTTTTGGGAGACACGCTGGCCAGCGTGATCGACGCCCTGGCTGCCGCAGAGCGTGCGCAGAAGCTCGCTGAGGCTGTGTAAGGTAAGTCATTCTCATGGCGACCAGGGCAAACGCTCTGGTCGCTAAATCGTTATGTGGCCTATGCGGCGGGGGACCGGCGCCTGCCGGGCGGCTGCGAGCGCCAGCGCCAGAGAGCGCGGGCTGTCGCCTTGGTCCCAGGATTCCATGCGGCTTCGCAGGCGCCACAGGGCGCCGCCAAAGGGCCGAGAGGAGCGCGTGCTCATGTCCGAAGAGACGTGGACCATACAAAGGGTGCTCGACTGGACGGTGGGTTACCTCGAGCGCAAGGGGGACGAGCGCCCCAGGCTCTCGGCCGAGTGGCTGCTCTGCCATGTGACGGGCCTCTCTCGCGTGGAGCTCTACGTCAACTTTGAGCGTCCGCTCTCGGCCGAGGAGCTCGCCGGCATGCACGACGCGGTCGCGCGGCGCGGCAGGGGAGAGCCGCTACAGTACGTCACGGGCGAAATGCCCTTTAGGCACATCATCCTGCGCTGCGAGGAGGGGGTGCTCATCCCCAGGCCCGAGACCGAGGTGCTGGTTGACGCGGCTCTTGAGGGCGTGGACGCCGCGGTCGCAGCAGGTCGTACGTGGGGCGACGTGGAGTGCCGCCGAGCGCAGTCCTACGAGGCCGAGCGCACAAGGGCCGAGGCTCGCGTTAAGGAGCTGCAAGAGGTCCTGCGCACCAACGAGGAGGAGCTGCCCAACGAGCGCGTCGTTGACGAGCTGGTGCGTCAGATGGAGGTGCTCTCTGCGGCACGCGCTGCCGGCAAGGATGGCGCGCGTGTGCTCGACCTTTGCACGGGCACTGGCTGCATTGCCCTTTCCATTGCAAGCGAGCGCGAGGGCACGCACGTGGTTGCCACGGACCTGTCGCCGGTTGCGGCCAGCCTTGCCCGCCGCAACTGCACAAAGCTTGGCCTGGACGATGCGGTTGACGTCTATGAGTGCGACCTGGCAGCCGCCGTTCCCGCCGAGCTCATGGGCACGTTCTCGGTGCTCGTGTCAAACCCGCCCTACATACCCACGGCGGTGCTCGAGCACGACGTTCCGGCCGAGGTCAAGGATCACGAGCCGCGCCTGGCGCTCGACGGCGGGCCGGATGGACTCAACCTCTTCCGCCGCATCTTGGCCTTGGCTCCACAGGTCCTTGTGCCGGGTGGCTGGCTCTGTGTGGAGCTCTCAGAAGACAACGTGGTGCAGGCCGCCGAGCTCTGCCGGGCGCAGGGCGGGTGGTCGCACGTGGAGGTGCGAAACGACCTCACGCGCCGTCCGCGCGTGCTGGTGGCTGTGCGAGAGGGGTAGAGCCATGGGATCGGTGCTGCAGGTCAGTCAAACAAACCCGAGCCGCGACGCCATCAACGAGGCGGTGGCCACGCTCGCCTTTGGTGGCGTGCTGGTGATGCCGACCGACTCGGTCTATGGCATTGGATGCGCGGCAACGGAGGGCAACCCTGCCCACGAGCGCATCTTTGACATCAAGCGCCGCGAGCGCAGCCAGACGCTGCCGTGGCTGGTGGCCGATGCCTCCGACCTGCACACCTACGCCGCGCACGTGCCCGAGTACGCCGTCAAGCTGGCCATTCGCTTTTGGCCCGGCGCCCTGACCCTCGTGGTGCCAGCCTCAAACGCGGTTCCCCCAGAGTACCGTGCGGCTGACGGCACCGTTGCGCTGCGCTGCCCCGACTCCAACCTCGTGCGCGAGATTGCCCGCAAGCTCGGCTCGCCCTTGGCCACGACCAGCGCAAACACGCATGGCGAGGCGGCGGCCACCAGCGGGAGCGGCATCGAGGCTCGCATCGTGCGCGAGGCCGACCTCACGCTCGACGCTGGCCCTGCTCCGGTTGGGGTCGCCTCCACCATTGTGGGCTGCGCGGGCGATCGTCCGCAGATCTTCCGCGAGGGCGCCCTCTCCACAGGCCAGATCATGCGGGTGGCGCTCGGCGAGTAGGCTCGCAGCACGCCAAACCGTGCCATTTCCTTACAGATGCGGCCCGTCCGCTAAATGTCTCCTGCCAACATGCACAGAGGTTGTGGGCGTCCTATCGTTCACGCGCCTGTAATCACTCATGCGCTACGCTAGCGTACGGACTGTTGCACCAAACCTAAGGAGTCTAAGAGCATGCGCATTGCCATTGCTTCCGACCACGGCGGATTCGACCAAAAGGGCCCCATCGTGGCATACCTGCAGGGACTTGGCCACACGGTCACCGACTTTGGTCCCTCTGACGCGGCGAGCGTCGACTATCCCGACTACGCCGATCCCGTTGCCCGCGCGGTCTCGTGCGGTGACGCCGATCGCGGCATTCTCATTTGTGGCACGGGCATTGGCATGGCCCTCGTTGCCGACAAGGTCGAAGGCGTGCGCGCCGCGCCTATCCAGAGCGTCAACTTTGCCCACCTGTTCCGCCAGCACAACAACGGCAACGTGCTGTGCCTCTCGGGCCGCTTTGTGAGCCTTGAGGACAACGAGGCTATCATCGACGAGTTCCTTGCCACCGAGTTTGAGGGCGGCAGGCACGTTGCACGCGTCGAGAAGATCATGCGCGAGGACGACCCCACCTACACGGGCGTGAAGCGCTAGGCAAGACACCGTACCCACCCACCTGCTGCAGGACGGCAGAGGAGGAGCACTAACATGCAATTTACCCACCTGGCAAGTCAGGACCCGGAGCTCGCAGCCGCCATGGACAACGAGCTCACGCGCCAGCGCAACTCCATCGAGCTCATTGCATCCGAGAACTTTGTGAGCCTGGCCGTTATGGAGGCCGTGGGCAGCACGCTCACCAACAAGTACGCCGAGGGTCTGCCCGGCCATCGCTATTACGGCGGATGCTGGGCCGTCGATGCGGTCGAGGACATTGCCCGCGAGCGCGCCAAGAAGCTCTTTGGTTGCAACTTTGCCAACGTGCAACCGCACTCTGGCGCCCAGGCCAACTATGCCGCCGAGAGCGTCTTTGCCGGCCCCGGTGACACCGTGATGGGCATGGACCTCTCTAACGGCGGCCACCTCACCCATGGCAGCCCCGCCAACTACTCGGGCAAGCTCTTCAACATTGTGAGCTACGGCCTGTCCGAGGAGACGGAGCGCATCGACTACGACGACGTTGCCGCAAAGGCCGAGAAGTACCAGCCCAAGCTCATCATTGCGGGCGCCTCTGCCTACCCGCGCATCATCGACTTTGAGCGCTTTGCGCAGATCGCGCACTCCGTGGGCGCCGCCCTCATGGTCGACATGGCCCACATTGCCGGCCTTGTGGCCACTGGCGCTCATCCCAGCCCGCTGCCCTGGGCCGACGTGGTGACCACCACCACGCACAAGACCCTGCGCGGCACCCGCGGCGGTCTCATCCTGTGGAACAACGAGGAGTACACCAAGAGCATGAACAGCGCCGTGTTCCCCGGCAGCCAGGGCGGTCCGCTCGAGCACGTCATCGCTGGCAAGGCCGTTGCCTTTGGCGAGGCCCTTCAGCCCAGCTTTGCCACCTATATCGACGGCGTGTGCGCCAACGCCAAGGCACTCGGGCGGGGCATGGAGTCTAAGGGCCTGCGCATGGTGACCGGCGGCACCGACAACCACCTGCTGCTGGTTGACCTTACCGCCGCTGGCGACGACGTGACCGGCAAGCTGGCCGAGAACGCGCTAGACGAGGTGGGCATCACTGTCAACAAGAACACCATCCCTGGCGAGAAGCGCAGCCCCTTTGTGACGAGCGGCATTCGCGTGGGCTCCGCAGCCATGACCACACGTGGCTTTAACGAGGCCGAGGCCGAGCGCATCGGCGAGCTCATTGGCGAGACGGTCACGCACCTGGGCGACGAGGCCACGATGGCCTCCGTCAAGGCCGAGGTGGCCGAGCTTCTGGCCGCGCACCCGCTCTATCCCGAGCTGGGCTAGGCCCGCTGGCTCCTTGCGGGCGGCCTTTGGCCGGTCGCATCCAATCCAAACGCACGCAGCCCCCTTGGCGCCTTGCCAGGGGGCTGTTTCTGTGTTGGGCCCGGTGCGCCGGGGGAGGGTGGTCCCAGAGCCGGTCGGCCTGCGCGCGCACTCAAAATGTGCGTCCCGCGCCATTTACGTGGCATTCCGTGCACACAAAGGCCTACACTGGAAAAGATGAAACTGCTGCTTTGAAAGGAGCCGCAATGCCCGCTTATGACGAGAGTCGTCTGACCGTTATCGACCACCCGCTGGTGCAGCACAAGCTGGCCATCCTGCGCAACAAGAAGACCTCCACCAAGGACTTCCGCGAGCTGGTGACCGAGCTTTCCATCTTTGAGGGCTACGAGGCCCTTCGCGACCTGCCGCTAGAGGACGTGGAGGTAGAGACGCCGCTTGAGGTCACCACTGGCAAGAAGATCGCAGGCAAAAAGATCGCCGTCATCCCCATCCTGCGCGCAGGCCTTGGCATGGTCGACGGCATCCTCACGCTCGTGCCGTCGGCTCGCGTGGGCCACGTTGGCCTCGAGCGCGACCACGAGACCCATCTGCCCCGCACGTACTACTGCAAGTTCCCGCCTTCGGTTGCCGACCGCACCTGCCTAGTCGTTGACCCAATGCTTGCCACGGGTGGCTCGCTCATTGAGGCCATCAAGCTCCTGCGCAAGGCTGGCGTGAAGGACATTCGCGCTCTCACGCTGGTCAGCTGCCCCGAGGGCGTCAAGGCCGTGCTCGACTCCGACCCCGACGTGCGCCTCTTTACCTGCACCATCGACCGCGAGCTCAACGACCACGCCTACATCCTTCCTGGTCTGGGCGACGCCGGCGACCGCGTCTACGGCACCAAGTAGCGCGGTGCCCTTCGCTCGATACGCGCTCGCTTTCTGAGAGGGGCCGCTCTCCGCGGTCCCTCTCGCATGCAAACTGCCTCGTCAGGGCGGTAAGGCGTGGCAATTGTGGCAGGGATGCAATTTCGGGGGCAAGCTCTGGTCTTTTGTGAGCAACAGGTCTAGACTTCTACCGTTCTGAATTTGCGTCACTGGAGGCTGATGCCATGGGAACGACCGGCGCCATATGCGTGGGCGCTGCGCTTGGTCTTGTGGGGTCTCTGCCGCCGGCGGCCTTGTTCGAACTTGCACTACGGAAGACCCGGCCGGTGAGCGTCGCTGCTGGATTCGCGGGCATCATGGCCTCCTTCACCATTCTTGTGGTGGCCTTGCTCGCGGTCTGGGCGGTTGCGCGCACGGAGCTTCTTCTCTTTGGGTGCGCAGAGGCTGCCTCGTTCCTGCTCGTTTGGGCAGTCGAGGCTTGGAGGGCATGGCGGGATGCGAACGCACCCGCTCGTCCGGGAGAAAGGAACAGTGGTGAATCCACTAGACAAGCTTCCTGAGGAGATGGATGAGCTGGTCAACAGCTTCTCCTCGACTCCGGTAGTCGGAGACCTCAACGTAGGCGTCACCCAGTACTCGTTCTGGATGTGCGTCGCCATCATCGTCCTTCTGGCGGTGATCTTTACCTTCAAGAAGAAGCAGGCAGAGGACGGCGTCGTGCCCAAGGGCCGCTTTGTCAATGGCGTCGAGTTCCTCGTGGAGTACTGCCGCGACGACCTCTGCAAGGCGCTGCTCGGCGACACCTGGCGCAAGCACTTCCCCTTCATCGCGACCATGTTCTTCTTCATCCTGTGCAACAACATCGTGGGCGTCATCCCCGGATGCAAGCCCGGCACGGGCTGCATCGGCACGACGGCTGCGCTTGCCCTGGTGTCCTTCGTCTACTTCATCGTGGTGGGCATGAAGAGCAAGGGCGTGATCGGCTATATCAAGAGCCTTGCGCCGGCGGGCGTGGCGTTCCCCATGAACGCACTAGTGTGGGTCATCGAGGTGTTCTCCACCTTCCTGCGTCTGGTCACGCTGGCCGTCCGTCTGTTCTGCAACCTCTTCGCCGGCCACGTGGTGCTGGGAACGTTCGCCATCCTGGCGTCGCTGTTCTTCGAGCCCCTGCTGCAGGGCGTCTCGGCGGCGGCCCTCGGCCAGGCGGGCGCCTCGGTGTTCTGGGTGGCCATCCTGATGGTCATCTACGCGGTGGAGCTTCTGGTTGCCGCCATTCAGGCGTACGTCTTCACGCTGCTCTCGGCCGTGTACATTCAGTTGGCTGAGGCTGACGAGCATTAGTTTTGGTGTCTTGCGGGCGGACCTGCCCGCAGTACATACGTAGTCTTGAAACTCGCCGGACGATCCGGCGAATGACAAAGGAGGAATCGTGGGAGTCATCGGTTACGGCCTTGGTGTTATTGGCGCAGCTCTTGGTATCGGTCTTGCCGCCTATGGTGCGACGACGTCTATGGCGCGTCAGCCTGAGGTTCAGGGACGTCTCTTCACCGTCTTCATTCTGGCATCGGCCTTCGTCGAGGCCCTCGCCCTGATCGGCTTCGTCGTCACGCTCATCGCCTAGCGCACACAGCGTAGTGACGATCCGATTATTGGAGGTTCGAATGAACACGAACAAGCTGGGCTTCGCGAGGCTCGCGACTACAGCTGGTGCCGCTTCGCTTGCCTGCCAGCTCGTCGCCCCCGCAACTGCCTACGCTGCCGGCTCCGACATCCTGGTCCCCAAGCCAGCGGAGTTCATACCGGCACTCATCGCCTTCTTGGTCATCTGGGTCATCATGGCCAAGATGGCTTGGCCCATGATCATCAATGTCCTCGACGCGCGTCAGGAGAAGATCCAGAACGACCTCGACGCCGCGGCCAAGGCGCAGGCGGAGGCTGAGGAGGCCAAGGTGGCGTATCAGGCCAAGATCGAGGAGGCCGACCGCAAGGCCGACGCCATCATGGCGGAGGCGAAGCACGACGCCGAGGTCATGCGCGCCGACATGATTGCCAAGGCCCAGGAGGAGTCCCAGGCGATCATCGCCAAGGCCCACGACGTCATCGACGCCGAGCGCACCAAGGCCATGGCCGAGCTGTCTGGCTCGGTCGTCGACCTGTCCGTCGAGATCGCCAGCAAGATCATCGGCGACGCCCTCGACGAGAACGAGCAGCGCGAGCTTGCCGCAAAGTATCTTTCGGAAGTAGGTAGTCTGAATGACGACTAGACGCCTCGATTCTGAGAAGGTCCGGGCGTACACGCAGGCCCTCATGGACGCAGCCTCCGAGGGCGGGCGCTCCGAGCGCGACCTTCAACAGCTTCGCCATGCCATCAAGTTCTCGCCTGAGATGCTGGGAACCTTGGCCGACATGATCGATGCCAAAGAGGACTATCTCATCGACAAGGTCTACGCCGAGTTCAGGGATCGCCTCGAAGCTGGTGACTTTGCCATTTCGGTTGACGTGACCACAGCCGTGCCCATGGGCAAGGAGCTGCTTCAGAAGGTCACCGAGAAGTGCGAGCACGACTTTGGGCGTACCTGCTACATCGTGGAGCACGTCGAGCCCAAGATCATCGGCGGTATCATCATCGAGGCTTTGGGACACAGGCGCGACGCATCCGTTCGTACGCACCTGGTCAACATCCGCAAGGCCCTCTCATCCACCTATGTGGGAGGTGACGAGTAATGGCACGTTCATCGGAGTTTGAGTCGGTGATGGCGGCGTCCATCATGGACATGCTGCACAAGCGGCTTGACAACCTCGAGCTCGTCGCCGAGACGCATGAGTCCGCGCCGGTCATTGAGGTTGGCGACGGCATCGCTCACGTGGCGGGTCTCAAGACGGCCATGTCGGGCGAGCTGCTGCAGCTCACCAGCTCGGCAACGGGCAAGAACGTCTATGGCCTCGCGCAGAACCTCGAGGAAGACGAGGTGGGTGTCGTGCTCTTTGGCGACGTCGACACCATCAAAGAGGGCGACGAGTGCCAGACCACCGGTCGCGTCATGAGCATCCCGGTCGGGCGCGCCATGCTTGGCCGCGTGGTCAACCCGCTGGGCCAGCCCATCGACGGCAACGGCCCCATCATCACCACGCACTATCGCCCCATCGAGTTCAAGGCGCCGGGCATCATGGAGCGTCAGCCCGTGTGCGAGCCCGTGCAGACGGGCCTCGTGGCTATCGACGCCATGGTCCCCATCGGGCGCGGCCAGCGCGAGCTGATCATTGGCGACCGCAAGACGGGCAAGACCGCCATTGCCATCGACGCCATCATCAACCAGCGCGACAGCGACATGATCTGCATCTACGTCGCTATCGGCCAGAAGGCGTCCACCGTGGCCGCCATCCGCAAGACGCTTGAGCGTCACGGTGTGCTCGACAAGACGATCATCGTCTCGGCAACCGCGGCAGACTCCGCGCCTCTGCAGTACATTGCCCCCATGGCAGGTGCCGCCATCGGCGAGTTCTTCATGTACAACGACGAGGACGGCAACCCAGCCGATGCCGAGCATCCCGGCGGGCACGTGCTCATCGTCTACGATGACCTTTCCAAGCAGGCCGTTGCCTACCGTCAGATGTCGCTGACGCTGCACCGTCCGCCCGGACGCGAGGCCTTCCCTGGCGACATCTTCTACCTGCACTCCCGTCTGCTGGAGCGTGCGGTCAAGATGAGCGACGAGAACGGCGCCGGCTCGATGACGGCTCTGCCGATCATCGAGACGCAGGAGGGCGATGTGTCGGCCTACATCCCGACCAACGTCATCTCCATCACCGACGGCCAGATCTACCTGCAGTCCAACCTGTTCTTCCAGGGCCAGCGACCGGCCGTCGACGTGGGCATTTCGGTGTCGCGCGTGGGTGGTGCCGCCCAGCTGGCGTCCATGAAGCAGGTGGCAGGAACGCTGCGCCTCGACCTGGCGAGCTACCGTGAGAAGCAGGCCTTCGCGCAGTTTGGCTCCGACCTCGACGCGGCCACGCAGTACCAGCTCAACCACGGTGCCCACATGATGGAGCTGCTCAAGCAGAAGCGCTATGCGGCTCTTGACGTGGCCGATCAGGTGATCTCGATCTTCGCGGCCAAGGAGGACTACCTCGACGACCTCGAGCTGTCGCAGGTGCTTCCCTTCCGTGACGGCCTCGCGACGTTCATGCGGGACAACTATCCCGAGCTGCGCGACGGTGTGCGTGCGGGCAAGATCTCAGACGAGCTCTCCGACCAGCTCAAGGTGGCCATCGCCGAGTTCAAGAGCGACTTCGTGGGCACGACCGCCGCGGAGCAGGACCCGGCGGACGCCGCCGAGGACCAAGCGTAAGGACGGGCGGGAATGGCCAACCTTCGCGAAATAAAGGGTCGCATCGACTCGGTCAAGAGCACCATGCAGGTCACCAGGACGATGGAGATGATCTCCACCGCCAAGATTCGCACGGCCCTCACCCGCGCCAAGGAGGCAGAGCCCTACAAGGACGCCATCACGCGCATGCTGGCGAACGTTGCCGGTGCGGGAGTCGATGAAGTGGCGCAGCCGCTGCTCGCTCAGCGCACGCAGGAGAAGAACGTGCTCTTTATCCTGATTGCGTCGGACCGTGGCATGGCGGGCGGCTTCAACATCGTGCCGCAGCGCGAGGTGCAGCACGAGATGGAGGCCCTGAGGGCTCGCGGGATCGGCTGCGAGCTGATTACCTGCGGCAAGAAGCCGACCGAGTACTTCACCTACCGTGGCGAGACTCCGGTGCTCTCCTTTGTGGAGAACTCCAGCGAGCCGACCATGGACGAGGCGGATCGTATCGCCTCGTACCTCATGGACGGCTACGCCGAGGGCAGCATCGACCGCGTGGTCATCTACTACAGCCATGCGCGCAACCGTGTCGACCAGCAGCAGGTGGTCGAGCAGTTGCTCCCGCTCTCTCCCAACGCCCTGGTGCTGCCCAACATGCCGCGCACCAAAGAGGCGACGACGGTGGTCGAGCAGGAGCGCTACACGGAGTTTTCGTTCGAACCTTCGGCACAGGAAGTGCTGGGGTATCTGATTCCGGCCTACATCAGGACGGTCATCTACCACGCGTTGCTGGACTCGGCTGCAGCAGAGCACGGCGCCAGGCGCCGTGCCATGCAGTCGGCAACCGACAACGCAAAAGAGGTCATCACCTCGCTGAGCCGCACGTACAACCGCGAGCGGCAGGGTTCCATCACCACTGAGCTCAACGAGATCATCGGTGGTGCGGCCGCATTGGAGGACAAGTAATGGCAACACAGGCAACTGAGGATCACGGCACCCTCGAGCGGGCCGCGATGAAGCTGCTCAAGAAGAGCGCGGGTACCGGAACCATCGTACGCATCGTGGGCCCGGTCGTCGACGTGCGCTTTGGGGATCGCGTTCCCGCCATCTATTCGGCACTCAAGGTCGATGTTGACACGCCCGTCGGGCATGTCAACACGGTGCTTGAGGTCGAGTCGCAGCTGCCGGGCAACATCGTGCGCACGGTAGCCATGAGCTCGACCGACGGCCTGCAGCGTGGCCTGACGGTCACCGATACGGGCGCCCCGATGATGATGCCCGTGGGTCAGGCGACGCTTGGCCGCGTGTGGAACGTCATGGGCGAGCCGGTGGACGGCAAGGGTGTGCCCGAGAACGTGCAGTACTACCCCATCCATCATCCCGCGCCGACCTTTGCCGACCTTACGACCCAGACCGAGATCTTCGAGACGGGCATCAAGGCCATCGACCTGCTCGAGCCCTATGTGCGCGGCGGCAAGACCGGCCTCTTCGGCGGTGCGGGCGTCGGCAAGACGGTGCTCATCCAGGAGCTCATCAACAACCTCGCGCAGGAGCACGGCGGCACGTCGGTCTTCACCGGCGTGGGCGAGCGTACCCGCGAGGGTACCGACCTCTATCTCGAAATGACTGAGTCGGGCGTCATCAACAAGACCTGTCTCGTATACGGACAGATGAACGAGCCGCCAGGAGCGCGTCTGCGCGTGGGCCTGGCTGGCCTGACCACGGCTGAGTACTTCCGTGACCAGGGTCAGGACGTGCTGCTCTTCATCGACAACATCTTCCGCTTCTCGCAGGCGGGCTCTGAGGTTTCGGCACTGCTCGGCCGTATGCCGTCAGCCGTAGGCTACCAGCCCACGCTGGCGACCGAGATGGGCGACCTGCAGGAGCGCATCACCTCCACGCGTGAGGGCTCGATCACCTCGGTGCAGGCGGTCTACGTGCCGGCAGACGACCTGACCGACCCGGCACCTGCGACGACCTTCACGCACCTCGACGCCACGACGGTTCTTTCGCGTTCCATCGCCGAGCTGGGCATCTACCCGGCCGTGGACCCGCTGGCCAGCTCGTCGGGCGCTCTCGACCCCGAGATTGTGGGCGAGGAGCACTATCGCGTTGCCCAGAAGACGCAGGAGATTCTGCAGCAGTATTCGGACCTGCAGGACATCATTGCCATTCTTGGTATGGACGAGCTCTCGGAGGAGCAGCAGCTGGTGGTCTCGCGTGCCCGCAAGGTCCAGCAGTTCCTCTCGCAGTCGTTCCATGTGGCCGAGAAGTTCACCGGCAACCCTGGTGCGTACGTGCGCGTCGAGGACACGGTGCGCTCGTTTGCCGCCATCGTTGACGGTGAGTGCGACGACATTCCCGAGCAGGCTTTCCGCTATGCGGGAACCATCGAGGACGTGCGCGAGCGCGCCCGCAAGATGGCCGAGCAAGAGAAGAAGTAGGCGACCATGGCAACCATCACCTGCCAGTTCGTGCGCCCCGATCGCATGCTCTACGAGGGAGAGGTCGCCAGCCTTGTGCTGGTGACCCCCGCCGGCGAGCTTGGCGTGTGGCCCGGGCACGCTCCCGAGATTTGCGCGTTGGGCAACGGCGTGGTGCGTCTGCACACCCTTCCCGAGCAGGGAGGGCAAACGGTCAAGGTCATTATTTCGGGTGGCTATGTCGAGATTACGCCCAAACAGGTGATCATTCTCGCCGACCACGCCCGTCGCGCCGACGACATCGAGCCCGACGTGGTCAACGAAACTCGTGATAAGGCTGTGGCTTCGCGTGACGCGCTGCCCGTGGGCGACGGTCGTCGTGCATACTATGACAACAAGATTGCCTGGTGCGATCTGCTCTTGCAGCATGCACCGCAGGAGTGAGGCACACGCTCAATTGGCTAAGCGCTGCCCGCCTGCTTTGACGCAGGCGGGCAGCTGCAGCTAAAAGGGCACATTTGCTTGTAGGGAGATAGCCGTAATGGACGTCATTCGCATTGAGGGTGGGCACCGCGTCGAGGGTGTGGTACGAGTTGAGGGCGCTAAGAACTCTGCGCTCAAGCTCATGGCTGCAACCATCATGGCTCCAGGCGTCAACACGCTCACCAACGTGCCCAACATCTCCGATGTCCATGTGATGGGCAAGGTGCTCAAGCGCCTTGGCGCACAGATCGATGTCTTGGACGAGCACACGCTGCGCATCGACACCTCAACGGTCGACAGCTGGGAGACCCCCTACGAGCTTGTGGCTCAGATGCGTGCCTCCACGGCCGTGCTTGGTCCGCTTATCTCGCGCTTTGGCAGGGCGACGGTCGCCATGCCGGGCGGCTGCAACATTGGAGCCCGCAAGATCGACATGCACATCCTGGGCCTGCAGGCGCTGGGCGTGGAGTTTGACCTCGACCATGGCGACATCAACGCAACGGCTCCCCATGGGCTCATTGGTGACACGGTAACCCTTGACTTTGCGAGCGTGGGTGCCACCGAGAACCTCATGATGGCTTCGGTGCATGCCAAGGGCGTCACGGTCATTGACAACGCCGCGCGCGAGCCCGAGATCGTCGACCTCGCCAACCTCCTCAACGAGATGGGCGCAAAGGTGCACGGCGCCGGTTCCCCGGTCATCGAGATCGAGGGCGTTGACGAGCTGCACCCAGTGACCCACGAGGTGGTGGGTGACCGTATTGAGGCCGGTACCTTCATTGCCACGGCGGGAATTGTTGGCACGCCCATCGAGGTGTGCGGCTTTGAGCCCTCTCACCTTGGGCTGGTGCTGCGCAAGTACGAGCAGATGGGCATTACCATCGAGCGCGGCGAGCGCATGGTGCGCGTCTACCGCGACAAGCCGCTGGCATCGGTCGACATTCAGACCCTTCCGTTCCCAGGCTTCCCAACCGACATGCAGGCCCAGACCATGTGCCTTCTGGCGCTTGGCTCGGAGTCGTGCGTCATCACCGAGAACGTGTTCGAGAACCGCTTCATGTTTGCCAGCGAGCTGCAGCGCATGGGCGCCGATATCCGCATCGAGGGCCATCACGCCATCGTTCATGGCGTCAAGGGCTTCTCGGGGGCCGCGGTCAAGTCGCCAGACCTTCGCGGCGGAGCTGCCCTGGTCATGGCGGGCCTTGTGGCCGATGGCACCACGGTGGTCTCTGACATCTATCACATCGATCGCGGCTACGAGCGCTTCGTGGAGAAGCTCCAGGGCCTCGGGGCGCATGTCGAGCGCGTCACCGTGCCCGATACCCCTGTCATCTAGTGCTTGGCTCGTAGCGCCGGGCTGCCTGGCAACGTGCCGACGGCAGCACGATGACATAAGGTGCGGTGAGGTTCCCACGCACGTTGTCGCGTGTGGTACCAAGCTCAAAAGGGCAAGCTTTTGACGGCCCAGTGCTCGCGTTGCACGGAGCAATTCTCGCGATTATGCGCACAGCGTAGCACGTCAGAGGGCTAAACCTTTCTTTTGCCGTCTGGCTCGCGGAAGCGTGAGCATCAAAGGACCGTCCGCGATTAAAGCCTTGAATTGGCGTTTTGGTTTGGCTACAAAGTAATAACCAACTCTTATGTAAGCGGAGGTGAGCGCGGTGGCACGTCCCGATACCCATGGGCCAAACAGCCTCAGCATGGCAAGCGAAGATTACCTCGAGTCAATTTATAGATTGATGGTCGAGCAGGATGCTTTCGAAAGTGGCATCCGTTCGGTGGATGTTGCCGAGCAGCTTGAGGTCTCGAAGGCTTCGGTAAACAAGGCCATCGCCACGCTCAAGGAGCACGGCATGGTCGAGCAGACACGCTATGGCCGCGTCATGCTCACCGAGGAGGGAATGGTCTACGGCAAGGACGTCTGGAGCCGTCACCGCATGCTGCGCACCTTCCTCACCAAGGGGCTTGGCGTCGACGACGAGACCGCAGACGAGGAGGCATGCCTCATGGAGCATGACCTCTCCGCCGACACGATCCGCAGATGGTGCGACTACCTTGAGCGCCAGGGCATCATGCCGGAGTAGGCCCGGTTCCGTTCTCTCTTCTTTATAGTGCTAGTTCTCAGCGCGTGGCGAGGTCTGCTTGCCACGCGCTGAACTATATATAAGGAGTCGTTTATCGGGTTGGCAGCGTTGCGGCGACGAATGTGGTGCGCCAACAGCGACCTCTTGCCGAGTTGGCATGTGGCACAGCCGCAAAGGTGTCCACACATCGCTGCTCAGTAAACCATGTTTGGCAAACAAGCAACTTCATCGATCTTCTGTGATTGGATACCGCCCGCCCGTCGCCTTTGAGTTTGCCGCAAAGCCATGGGTATGCTTAGACGTGTACTTGTTAGTGAATGTCTATCCACCACGGAGGTTCTGCATCCCATGAAGGCAATCATTCCTGCCGCCGGTCTCGGCACTCGTTTTCTCCCTGCAACCAAGTGCTCGGCAAAGGAGCTCCTGCCGGTGCTCGACAAGCCGGTCATCCAGTATGTGGTCGAGGAGGCTCTCGAGCCCGAGGGCGTAGATGGCGTCGTCATCATCAACTCGCACGAGAAGCCCGAGATCGAGCGCTATTTCGCAAGCGATGAGCCCTTTGAGCAGATGCTGCGCTCCAAGGGCAAGGACGCCCTTGCCGATGCCGTCCACGAGGCATCGAGCCTGCCCGTGAGCTTTGCCTATCAGGACGAGCCGCTCGGCCTTGGCCATGCCGTGTACTGCGCTGCCAACGAGATCGACGACGACCCCTTCTTCATCCTGCTGGGCGACTACTTTGTGCCCGACCGTCAGATGTGCGTCAACATGGCAAACGTGTCCAAGGAGCACGGCGGTGCCTCGGTCATTGCCGTTGCCCCCGTGCCCGCCGACCAGGTGAGCCGCTATGGCATCATTGCCGGCGAGTGCGTTGGCGCCCTTCCCGGCTACGACGCGCAGGGCGAGCAGGAGGGCGCGGTCTGGAAGGTGACGGGCCTGGTCGAGAAGCCCTCTCCCGAAGAGGCGCCCTCGCACCTGTTCATCGTTGGCCGCTACCTGCTCTCTCCGGCAATCATGGACCTGCTTGCCACGCAGGGCGCTGGCGCTGGCGGCGAGATCCAGCTGACCGACGCAATGGAGCGCCTGCTCGAGACCGAGGAGATGTATGCCCTGGTCGTGGATCCCGCCGAGGGCTGCGACACGGGCACTCCCGCTGCCTGGGCGGCAACCAACGCTCGTATGGCACTGCGTAGCGACACGCATCGCGCGGCGTTTCTTGAGGAGCTTGGCGATGCCGCACGAGAGCTAGCCTTGTAGAGACATGCGCATTATTCACTTTGGCACACAGGGATGGCGCGCCAGGGCCAATGATGGCTTTGACGAGTCGAGCGTCGTGCGCATCGCCGATGCGCTTGGCCAGGCATGGGCCCGCTATCACAGCGGGTCGACGGTCAAGGTTGGCTACGACACCCGACTTGGCTCCAGGCACCTGGCGCTCATCGCCGGACAGACAATTGCGGCGAGGGGCATGCGTGTTGTCGTGAGCGACCGCGCGTGCCCGTCGCCAGCGCTCTGCCTGGCCGTCGCAAGTGACCCTGGGTGCGTGGGTGGGGTCGTGATCACCGCCTCCGAGGCGCCACGCGAATACGGTGGCCTGTTGGTGAGGCAGCATGACGGAGGGCCGGTCAGCCGACCCTTTGCAAGCCTTGTTGACAGACTGATTGCGCCGAGCCCCACCACCGACCGAAAAGACGTCGAGTTCGGCGACTTTATGACTGCCTATCTTGATGCGCTTGTAGAGGCCGCAGACACAGAGCTCATAGGGCGCTGCCGTCCTCGCGTGGTTGTGGACCCCATGTACGGGGCGGATGTCGGCATCGCAGGCGCGCTGCTCGAGCGCGTTGGTTGCGAGGTCATGGCCATTCACGACGAGATTCGTCCGGACTTCAGGGGATTGCATCCCAATCCCATTGAGCCTTGGGTCGACGAGTGCGAGCAGGCAGTCGTGCGTTACGGGGCCGATCTTGGCCTTGTCTTTGGCGGGGGAGGAGAGCGTCTGGGCATTGTGGACGGAACGGGACGTCTGCTTTCGACCCACGACATCGCCCCACTCGTGCTTGAGTATCTAGTTCGCTACAGGGGGCGCAGCGGTCGGGTGGTAACGACGCTCGACTGTTCGTTGCGAACCTCCCTTATGGCAGAGCGGCTTGGCTGTGACGTGACAATGACGCCTGTCGGCTACTTGGCGCTCAGGCAAGAGATGAGCGATGACGGGGCGCTTCTTGCCGTCGATGGCCGAGGGGGCGTTGCTCCGGGCAATTGGATGGCGGGTCGAGACGGGCTGTGGGCCGCGCTCATGTGTTTGGGACTGGCCTGCGAGCTGGGTGGCGCCAGACATCTGTCGGGCCGTGTTGAGAAGACGGTGGGAACGCTGCGCTACGGATCGCGCAACCTTCGCATGGACGAGGCGAGCGTGCAGCGTCTTCGCATTCTCCTGCCAGGCATGAACCCCCAAGAGGTGGCTGGACTCAAGCCGTTGGCCGTTTCGCATTGCGACGGTCTGAGGGTGTCTCTGAGCGGTCCCGCCTGGCTTTTGGTGCGTCCCTCGCGCGCGTATTCCGTGGTTCGTGCAAGTGCCGAGGCACCCACTGAAGACCTGCTAGCGGACCTTCTTGCGCAAGCGCCTATACTATGTTCGGCCCGCCCCTAAGGTGCATTTGCAACATGGTCGAAACAATTTGTGGTGAGACTGTGTAGACCGAATTTTTGACTTCACAAGGGCCTGAAAGTGCATAATATTACTTCTTGCGCGACGGGCCCACCCGCCGCGGCGAACCCTGAGAACCGGATACTGCGATCGATGAGATCGACGACGAGACAGCAAGCGAAATTTCGAAGAAGTG
>CADCHF010000019.1 GCA_902801175.1 uncultured Coriobacteriaceae bacterium
GATCATGCGCGACCGGGTGCCCTACGAGGAGCCCGCTGTCAGCCCTGTTGTTGAAAACTTCCACCCTGACCCCTTGACAAAACTATAGGGACACCCCCCTTAGCCGCTTAAAGACCGCCCAGACGTTCGCCAAGGTGGGCACCTACGCAGATCGGCGCATCGGCGAGATTCTGCGCAGCCTAGAGCAAGCAAAGCGCGGGCCAAAAGTTAATTCCGACGTATCGGAAAAAACAAACGCCAAGGAGCGCATGGCTGAAGGTGGAAGGGGTGCAAACATTAGCACACCTTCCGGTGCTCGACGTGCGCCGTGTTCGCCTACCGCCCCATATTCGAACTGGTGTTTGTGCGATGGATACCGGTTCGCTGAGCCACGGGGCCGGCGCCAGGACGCGGGGCCTGATAATTTCACGTGTTTTGCCTGGACCGCTAAGCCGTGTCGCGCGGAGGGCAAAACATGCACATCTACCTGCGATTATTCATTTGGGTGCCCGTTTTATGCATGACCTTACTTTACATAAAATACCTTATCACGGTTTTCATGGTTACACCATACTTTTATGCAAAACTGGCAAAGCCATACGCCACGTGCTATAATCGCCGTAGGCGATTACCGGAGGGAGGTTGACAGCATGGCAGAGAGAAAGGCCACGAAGAAGATCACGTTCGCGCTAGACGCGGAGCTCGTGCCGTGGATAAGCTACGCGGGCGGGCTCAGGGACATGACCCTCACCGCGTACATAAACGACGCGCTGGAGCGCGACCGCGACAACGCGAGCCAGAACGTGAAGGACGGCTACGCGGCGTTCCTTAAGGCGCGCGAGGGCTAGGGCCGCACCGCCCTGCCCCGCCATCCGACCACCTGTGGCCCGGGCCCCCGACAGCGGGGCGCCCGGGCTTTTCCCATGCATCGGCGCGGCCCGCCTGTGTGCGTACACCAGTTCGATTACAGAACAACGGTGTACACTCATTGTTGCGTACACCAGTTCGGATACGGGAAGGGCAACGGGGCATGGACGCGCGCGAATACTTCAGGTGCCTGGCAGACGCGGCCGCGAGGGTGAGGGAGATCGACCGCGACCTCGACCGCATCAGGAACGACGAGGGCTGGCGCACCTCGCCGCCCGTGGCCGTGCGCGGAGGGACGGGGGCCGACCCGACGGCGGCGAGGGCCGCGCGTCACATCGAGTCCACGCGCCGCAAGCTGGAGGAGCTGAGCGCGCTGGCGCCCACCGTCCGCGAGGGCGTGGCGGTCTGCCGCGGCACGTCAAGGGCCATAGGCGAGGGCTACGGCACAACGCTGCTGCTGCGATACGTGCGCGGCATGAGGTGGGAGGACGTGGCCGAGGACATGGGCTGCACGATACGCACCTGCCACCGCCGCCACGATGTGGCGCTCGACTACATAGAGGACGTGGGCCTGGCGCGCGCCGTGCGAGGGCTCGACCGCACGTAGAGGGGCGCGACCGCCGGCCGCGCGGCACGTCACACCATCATGCCGCCCCGCCCTGGCCGGCCCCGCCGCGACCTGGCGCGCCCGGTACCTCCGGCACCCCAAAACCCCCTTTATGCATCGAGGGCACCGAACGCCGGTGCCTTCACGGAATTGCGGGAAGCATCCGTTTTTAATCGCTTTTGGTGCGTTTTCATGCATAAAACAGGCCGTGGCGCGCGTCGCGCTGGCCCCGACGAACCACAGCGCCATTTAACGTGAGGCTGTTTAGCTGCTCAAACGCCGCCTGAGGCCACCAGAGGGCCATATTAGGGCCGTTCTCCGCATTCTGGACTAGTTGCCCATGTGCGACGAGATTCTGGCGAAAAATGCGCGTTCTGTGCCGCACGCCAACCCCGCCGCATTGATGGCCAACGGTGCTGCTAGAGTTTGTGTACGGGCAAAATAAGTCGTAGCCGCCCACCCTTGCACAGCCCCACGCTTCTGCCCGCGTGGGGCGTTTTTGTGCCTCGGCAGTGCCATGAGGTGTACAAACGGTGTACAGATTGGTGTACAAAAACAAAAGGCCAACGAGCTGAACCCGTTGACCTGCTGTTTCATGGAGCCAGCGATGGGAATCGAACCCATAACCACCGGATTACAAGGCCGGTGCTCTACCATTGAGCCACGCTGGCGTGAGAGCCTATGATAGCACGCGCGCTGCTCGGGGCTCAGACGATCCTGAAGCGTCATGTGGCTGTAGCTGCGCTCCTCGCGTGCGGTGGCAATGTCGGCGGAGGTGACCTCAATGTTTCGTGCCAAGAGCTGGCTCGAGACCGTAGTCACCGGCACACCACCTACCGTGAACTTGATCGTATTGTCCGAGGTCACCAAAAGCACGTCCCTGCCCTGATGACGGGCCCTTGTCACCAGGCGCTCAATCTCGGTGTCGGCACTCTCGCCCGTGCGCGAGAACAGCACGCGCACCCCGGCCCTCGAAAAGCTGGGCCGCTCCTCGGAGAGGTTGCCCGCACCGTCAAAGACGATCACCGGATCGTAGGAACCCTGCGCATAGGCGGCAACGTCGGCAATGAGCGCCTCGCGAGCCCGATCGAACGGATCGTGTCCGTAGGGATCGCGCGAAAGGTGCGCCACATCGGCAAGGGCGCCCGCACCGGCATGCTCGTCAATCATGAGCTCGTAGCGACCGGTCCCATAAATTACGTTGTAGCCGTCAACCACCAGCAGCGGCAGAGTGCGTGAGCGCAGAGCCATCTTAGAGGTCCCAGTCGATATCGCGGCCAGCAGCGGCGTCGGTCATGAACGAGTCATCACCGAAGGAGTCGTCGGTTCCCACAGACCAGTCGTCCACGGCTTCCTCGGGAACAGAATATGAGGCGGCCTCGGGCTCGGCCATGCTCTCGCGGCGCAGCCACTCGTAGCACATCACCGTGGCGGCCTGGGCAACGTTGAGGCTCTCAACGCGCCCGCGCTGCGGCAGGCGGCACTCAAAGTCGCAACGGTCGCGCACCAGTCGGCTGATTCCATCGCCCTCAGACCCCATCACAAGGCAGAGTCGGCCGCCCATGGGAGCGCTCCACACGTCGTCGTGCGCGTGCTCGGTGGCACCTCCCACCCAAAAGCCGTGCTCCTTGAGGGTCTCAATGGCGGTGGGCAGGTTGGAGACCTGCGCTATGGGCAGATGCAGCACGGCACCGGCAGAGGTCTTGTAGGCACCCACGCCCACGCCTGCGGCACGAGCCTTGGCAATCACTACGCCAGCAGCGCCAACTACCTCGGCAGACCTCACGATGGCGCCAAGGTTGCCCTGGTCGGTAACGTGGTCAAGAAGCACCACGAGCGCATCGCCATCTCCGGCGCGCTCAATGATGTCCTCGAGCTCGGCATAGCGGAACGGTCGAGCTTGGACCACGATTCCCTGGTGGGCGCCGTGAGACGAGATGGAGTCGAGCCTCGCACGCGGAACGCGCTCAATGGGCACGTCGGCCTCGCCCAAGCGGCGGGCAAGGTCGGCCAGAGACCCATCGGAATCGGCTATGAGGGCAAGCTTGAGCGGCATACCCGCATCGAGCGCCTCGGCAACCGCACGACGTCCCTCGATCCATGCCGAGGAGCCGCCGCCCGAACCGCCACGGCGCTGGGGCTTGCGACCATCCTGGCGCTGGACTGCCTGCTGGTACCCACCGCGGCCTGGCTGTCCGCCGCGCCCACGCTGCGGAGCGCCCTTGCCCCCGCGTGGACCCTTAGCCTGCGTCTGCGCCTTGCCCTTGCCGCCGCGCACGTCGCGTCCCGGCCTCTGCGATTGGTTCTTTGCCATGCTCTTGATCCTGCCTTACCACATAGACAGAGACGGCTCCCCCTGCCCGGCCGGACAAAAGGAACCGTCCCCAGTGTACGGTGTGTGCTTATGCCCTGCTCAGACGGGCGCCTGCGGGGGTGTCCTCAACTACGAGACCAAGGGCCTTGATGCCATCGCGAATGGCGTCTGCCGTGCCCCAGTCCTTTGCCGCGCGCGCCTGCTGGCGTGCAGCAAGGAGCACCTCGGCAGCCTCGTCGGGGTTGTCGCCCTGATAGTCGGCACGCTCGCGAGCGAGGTCCACCAGCTCGGCGGGCAGGTCGCTCTGCACCACGTCGAGCTCGACGCCCATGACGTCGGCCAGCTCGCAGATGGTGTCGGCGGCACGCAGCGCGGGAGCGGTAGCAATGGTCTCCCCCGCCTCGGCAAGGTACTTGTTTGCAGCGGTGACCAGCTCAAAGATTGCGGCAAGACCACCGGCGGTATTGAAGTCGTCGTCCATCTGACGCACGAACTCGGCACGAGCCTCGTCCGAAGCCTTGGCGAGCGTGCGATCGGCCTCGGTGAGGTTTCCGTCCTCGGGGGCGTTGCTTGCGGCCCAGCGCAGGTTCTTGACGCAGGTGCGCAGGCGCTCAAGGGTGCCCACAGCGCCGTCGAGCTGGTCGGTCTGGAAGTCAAGAGCCGAGCGATAGTGGGTCTGCAGCATGAGCAGGCGCACAGCGTCTGCCGGGTACTTGTCAAGAATCTCCTTGAGCGTGAAGAAGTTGCCCAGGCTCTTGGACATCTTGTCGCCGTTGACGCGCAGCATGCCCGTGTGCATCCAGTAGTTGGCGAGGTTGTGGTCCCAGGCGCACATGCACTGGGCGGTCTCGTTCTCGTGGTGCGGGAAGACGAGGTCCTGGCCGCCGCCGTGGATGTCAATGGGGGTGCCCAGATAGCGGCGAATCATGGCGCAGCACTCGGTGTGCCAGCCGGGACGTCCGTCGCCCCAGGGGCTGGGCCAGCTGGGCTCGCCGGGCTTGGCGGCCTTCCACAGGGCAAAGTCGAGCGGGTCGCGCTTCTCGTCGTTGACCTCAACACGCTCGCCGGCACGCAGCTGGTCAACATCGCGACCCGAGAGAATGCCGTAGTCGCGATCGGAGCGCACCGAGAAGTACACGTCGCCGTTGTCTGCGACATAGGCATGATCGTGCTCGATGAGCGTCTTGATCATGTCCTGCATGGCCTCGATCTCGCGCGTGGCGCGTGGGCGAATGTCGGGGTCAAGAATGCCAAAGCGATGCATCTGCTCGATGAAGGCAGCCGAGTACTCCTCGGCGACCTCCGCGGCAGTGCGACCCTCCTCGTTGGCACGGTTGATGATCTTGTCGTCCACGTCGGTGAGGTTCTGCGCAAAGGTCACCTCGTAGCCCTTGTACATGAGGTAACGACGGATGACGTCAAAGCTCAGGAACGTGCGGGCGTTGCCAATGTGAATCTGGTCGTAGACGGTGGGGCCGCACACGTACATGCGGACCTTGCCGGGCTCTATGGTCTCAAGCTCCTGCTTGCGATGCTTTTGGCTGTTGTAGACGAGCATGGATGAATCTCCTTTTGGCCTATCACGCAATGTCGGATACGTATTCTAGCGTGAAGACGCGACTCACGTACGACACGCGTGGTACCACGCCTCAGCGACTACATGTATTGGCGGCTTTTGAGGGGTTTACCTCCTTGAATCACCACAAACGCGCACACAGCGCACGTTGCTAGCTCATCTAGCGAGTCATACGACGCGCACCGGCGTTCCTTGCTGGCGGCTTTGGCGCCTCGAGTGCGTCGCGGCCCCGGTTGATGATGCTGCGCATCTCGTAGGCGTTGGCAATCTCCTTGAGCACAAAGTCGTCGTCGCCCGCCTTGGTCTGAATCCGCACGTTGGCGTAGTTAAAGATACGACCGGCCACACTGGGATCGATGGTCACATCGGTGATGGAGCCAAGGTCGGTCACGTGGTCCTTCACGTCGACGATGCCCCTGCGGTAGTACAGGCGACGGTCGGTGACCACCACGTCGGTGCGCCAGTTGTCAAAGATATGAGGGAGGCGCGAGGCCAGCGTGATGACAATCGACCCCAGCACGCACCAGAGCGTGGCATCGGGAGCCACAAACTTGACCACAATGATCGAGACGATCGCGCAGACGAGAGCCACTGGGATGCCACCGATCACCACCGGCACCCACGACTCCTTGGCATGAAAGAGCTTCTTTTCGTTGGGGTTGTCAAACTTGATGCGAGGCATGTCGACCTCCAAGAACTACCAGCGCTTTGCAGGTACAGCACTCTTAGCATACCCATCGAGAACAGCTTGTAGCCGCAGCTACGCTCGGTGTTAGCTGAGCAAATATGCCGGCGTTAGACCTGCTCGAGCAGGGCAACGGCCCAGGCCGCAATCCCCTCCTCGCGACCCACAAACCCAAGACGCTCCGTGGTCGTGGCCTTTACGCCCACAGAGTCAACGGGCACACCCATGGCAGCTGCCAGGTTCTCGCGCATGGCCTGCCTGTGCGGGGCGAGCTTTGGCGCCTGGGCCGCGACCGTGCAGTCGCAGTCGCAAATGCGATACCCGCGCTCACGGGCGAGATTGGCCACCTGGGCCAGGAGCTTGAGCGAGTCGGCGCCCTTGTAGGCGGGGTCTGTATCGGGGAAGAGCTGGCCAATGTCCTCGGCGCGCATGGCACCAAGAAGCGCGTCCATGAGGGCGTGGGCGAGCACGTCGGCATCGGAGTGGCCGTCAAGGCCGCGAGTGTGGGGAATATCGACGCCACCCAAAATGAGGCGCCTGCCCTCGGCAAATGCATGCACGTCGTATCCATGCCCTATGCGCAGCATGTTCTAGCTCCTCCCCTACCAGCTAAAAACCTTAGCGATTCATAAGCACAGGCGGGCACCAGCCCTGTGGGACGGGCGCCCTACTCCCCGTGCTCAAGACGACGCGCCAGCGTGGCCTCGGCAAGGGCCAGGTCCTCTGGCACGGTAATCTTGATGTTGTCGCGCGAGGCCTCCACCACGCGGACCTTGCCGCCTCGATGCTCAACCAGCGATGCGTCGTCGGTACCCACAAAGTCATCCCAAACGGCCGCCTTGTGAGCGGCAACAATCTGGCGAGCCCTAAAGACCTGAGGAGTCTGCGCGCACCAATAGTTAGTGCGGTCGGGAGTGGCAAGGATCTTTCCCTCGGCATCGACCAGCTTGAGCGTGTCGGTCTCGCGCGAGGCAAGAATCGCCCCGGCAAGCGTCTCGTCGGCACGGACCGCCTCGATGCAGCGCTCTATGGCCGCAGGCTCAACGAGCGGTCGCGCGCCGTCGTGAATGGCCACCAAGTCAAAGTCGGGCGGCATCGCAACGAGCCCCGAGAAGACCGAGTCCTGTCGAGTTGCCCCCGCAAGCGTTAGCGTCACGTCGCAGCGCAACGTAAGCGACGCCAGCACGTCGCGGCGGACTTCGTCGAGCCTGCCATGGGGACAGACCACAACGAGGTGCCCAACCGACGGTGAGCGGTCAAACGCAAGGATGGACCATGCCATGATGGGCAGCCCGCAGAGCTCAACAAACTGCTTGCCCCGCGGGTCGCCAAAACGCTCGCCCGAACCACCGGCAACAATGATCGCGCAGGTGTCTGGCCCTGCCTTGGCATTGCCAAGGCGTTTGGCCATGGCGCAAGCGCATGTGGATGAGCCACTCATGCCCGCTTGCCCCACATGCGATAGAGGCTGTCGGCAAGAATCGTGGGGTTGTCAACGCCAAGGTCGTCAAGACGGTCGGGGTTCTGCTCGATGTCGTCCATGAGCCCGGACAGCGACCCGTACTCGTCCACGATCTTGTCGGCCATGCCGCGACGCACCACGCTCACGTTGGAAAGGGTGCGCAGGCCAAGCGGGGTGATGGTCGAGTCTTCGGACTTGCCCTCGTATCCCAGCAGGTCGGCGATGCGTGCCGCAGAGTGCAGCTTGGTGTTGTTGGTGTCGTGCAGGGCACGGCGGATGGCACGGGCGCTCTCCTCGGAGGAGTCGCGCGCGTAGTCGCGAATCATAAGCGTGTACTTGTCGTCCATGTCGCCAATGAACTCGTCGCGCTGCATGCGCACGGTGCGTCCCTCGCCGCCAAGCTGCAGAATCAGACGGTCGAGCGACTCCCCCTCGGTCATGAGCACCTCAAAGAGGTAAAGCGTGTCGGCCACGTCCTCGAGGGTGACGTAGTTGTCAAGCTCGAGCGTGGTGAGGCGCAGCAGGCTGCGGTCGAGCTGCTGGCGGGTGTTTTGCATAGAGACGAGCAGCTGGTTTACCGAGGTCATGAGCTCGGGGACGGTGCGAATCTGGTGTCCGCGACCATCAACGTAAAGCGTGATGACCTGGCGCCGCTCCGAGACCGAGATGACGGTCGCGCGGGTGAGCAGGCTCATGCGTGCGGCTGTGCGGTGACGCATGCCCGTCTCGGAGGTGGGCAGCGACGGGTCGGGGTTGAGGTGATAGTTGGCACGCAGGATCTGCGTGAGGTCCTTGTCCACCACAATGGCGCCGTCCATCTTTGAGAGCTCAAAGAGACGGTTTGCGGTAAAGGAGATGTCCAGCTTAAAGCCATCGTTGCCCGCAGCCAAAACGTTCTCGGTGTCGCCAATGCAAATGAGCGCACCAAGATTGCCGGCAATGATCATATCAAGGGCGGTCCTGAGCGCCGTGCCAGGCGCCGTCTGCCTAATTGCGTTAATAAGACGCTCAGATAGTACAGATTCGCGAATGGTTGTGTCCATGGGCCTCACCCCTTTTGCGTGCATGCCAGACCCCTTGGGGCCAGCTTAGTCGGTACAGCTCAGTATACGCGACCCAAGCGCTAGGTTTTGAGCTTCAGTTAGGAAAAAAGCCGGCAGCATGGCATTGAGCCAGCTGCCGGCCAAAGGGTCGCTATTCGCTCGAGGAGGCTAAGTCACCCGAGGCGGTTGGACGCACATCGGGCGTCCAATGCGTGCGGGCACGCGGGAGCTCCATGTGGACCCGTTCCGTTGGGGCGGGAATGGCGCCCTCACCCTTGGTAAAGGTGAGCTTGCCGTCCTGCTCGTCAACAAGGATCACGTCGCCCGAGCGCCAGCCGCCAACGAGCAGCGCCTCTGCCAGCGGGTCCTCGATGAGGGTCTGGATGGCGCGGCGCAGCGGACGGGCGCCGTAGATGGGGTCGGTGCCCTCTCGTGCCACAAAGTCGCGGGCGGCATCGGTGAGCTCGATGGACATGCCCTGGGCAATGAGACGGTTGCGCAGGTCGGCAATCATGAGGTCAACCACCTTGCGCAGCTGCTCGTCGGTCAGGCTCTTGAAGACCACGATCTCGTCCACACGGTTGAGGAACTCCGGACGGAAGAGGTGCTTGAGCTCGCTCTCAACACGGCTCTTGATCTCTTTGTCAGAGAGGCCACCGTTGCCTGCCGAGGTGAAGCCCATCGGCGAGGTGTGAGCGATCTCGCGGGCGCCAACGTTGGAGGTCATGATCACGACGGTGTTGGAGAAGTCGACCGTGCGACCCTGGCCATCGGTCAGGCGGCCCTCGTCAAGAATCTGCAGCAGGATGTTGAAGACATCCGGATGCGCCTTCTCGATCTCGTCGAACAGCACCACCGAGTACGGACGCCTGCGTACGGCCTTGGTGAGCTCGCCACCCTCGTCGTAGCCAACGTATCCGGGAGGGGCGCCAACGAGCTTTGAGACGGCGTGCTTCTCCATGAACTCACTCATGTCAAAGCTAATGAGCGCGTCCTCGCTGCCAAAGAGGAACTCTGCGAGACTCTTGGCAAGCTCGGTTTTGCCCACACCCGAGGGGCCCAGGAAGATGAACGAACCACCAGGACGACGCGGGTCCTTGAGCGGAGAGCGGCTGCGGCGGATGGCACGAGAGACGGCAGAAACGGCCTCGTCCTGGCCAACCACGCGCTGGTGCAGGGCATCCTCGCAACGCAGCAGCTTGGAGGCCTCGGCCTCGGTCAGGTTGGAGACGGGCACGCCCGTGATGTCAGAGACGACGTCGGCGATGTCCTGCTCGCCCACGGTGACCACGTTGGCGTCCATGCGCTCGCGCCAGGCCTTCTCGAGCTCGGAACGACGCGACGTGAGCTCCTTCTCCTTGTCGCGCAGGCGAGCGGCCTCCTCAAACTCCTGGACCTCGGCGGCACGCGCCTTGTCCTCGCGCACGCGGGCGAGCTCCTCGTCCACCTGTGCCAGCTCGGGCGGCAGGGACATCTTGTGCACACGCGTGCGGGCGCCAGCCTCATCGATGATGTCAATGGCCTTGTCGGGCAGGTAACGGTCCTGCACGTAGCGGTTGGAGAGCGTCACCGCGGCCATGAGGGCCTCTTCGGTGTAGCGAACGTGGTGGTGGCTCTCGTAGCGGTCCTGCAGGCCATGGAGAATCTCGATGGTGTCGGCAACGCTGGGCTCGTCGATGTAGACGGGCTGGAAGCGACGCTCGAGCGCGGAGTCCTTCTCGATGTGCTTGCGGTACTCGTCGGAGGTGGTGGCGCCAATCACCTGAATCTCGCCGCGCGACAGGGGCGGCTTGAGGATTGAGGCGGCATCGATGGAGCCCTCAGCCGAGCCGGCTCCAATGATGGTGTGGATCTCGTCGATGAAGAGGATTGCGTCACCAGCGGACTCCACCTCGTCGATGACCTTCTTGAGGCGCTCCTCAAACTCGCCGCGATACTTGGAGCCAGCGACCAACGCGCTCATGTCGAGCGTCCAGATCTGGCGGCCGCGCAGGATGTCGGGCACGTTGCCACTCGAGATGAGCTGGGCCAGTCCCTCGACCACGGCTGTCTTGCCCACACCCGGGTCGCCCAGGATAAGCGGGTTGTTCTTCTGGCGGCGGGCGAGCACCTGCATCACGCGCTCCACCTCGCGGTCGCGCCCAATGACCGGGTCAAGCTTGCCGTCGGAGGCCATGCGGGTGAGGTTCTTGCCGTAGCTCTCGAGCATGGAGTCGGAGTCGGAGTTCTGCCCGCCGGGAACGGCGCCCATCATCCTGGGGTCGTAGGCAACCTCGGAGACAGTGGGGCGCTCGCGGGTCGAACCGTTGGAGTTGCTCGCAATGAGCTCGCTCACGGCGTTGCGGATGGCATCGCCAGAGACGCCCATGCGCGAAAGGGCGGTCATGGCACGACCGTCGCCCTCCGCAACAATGCCAAGCAGTAGGTGCTCGGTGGCAATGTAGGTCTGGCCATGGGTCATGGTCTCGCGGTAGGCATCCTCGAGCACGCGCTTGGCACGCGGCGTAAAGGGAATGTGGCCGCCGGGGACGGGCTCACTCACCTCGGAGGAAATCTCGCGGACCGTTGCGATGGTCTCCTCGTAGGTCACATCGAGCTTCTGCAGCGCCTGAGCGGCAATGCCCTCGCCCTCCTTGATGAGAGCGAGCAACAGGTGCTCGGTACCAACGTACATCTTGCCAAGGCTGCGGGCCTCTTCTTGCGCAAGGCTCATGACCTTGCGCGCTTTGTCGGTAAACTTCTCGAACATGCTGGGTGTGACACCCCCTCTTAGACAGGGACGCCGCCGGTGGAGCACCCTCCACCGGCGGCAGTCAGGTTAGCTGGTATGGGTTGTACCCACAAATCAACTAGGATATGCACGCCAGAAATATCCCACAGCCACGCCGCCATACCCACAACACAACAGCTTGACGCTGTCTGGATACTTCAAATCTGCGGGCAAGTAGACAAAGGAGCTCGGACGATACCGCACGTCGCATCGCCCAGACCCCTTTGCAAGTCGCTCCGTTACCCGTAGATCCATCTATAACCCGCCTAGACTGTCTGCCCAAGCTCGCACTCTATGCGCTCGCGATCCCAAAGCTGTGAGCCATTGACCTCGGCAAACACGTTCATGGTATTGTCCGGGCGGTAGCCCACGTAGCAGCGCACCTCGCGCACACCATCCAGCGCAAGCAGCCGCCCCTCTAGCACTGCAAGGTCGACATACTCTCGTCCGCGCAGTCCCTCGACCATGATGGTGCGCCCATGATCTTGCAACAGGTCGATACTCTCGTTGGGCAAGACGCGTGCCCGCCTACCAGAGTCCTGCCAGCCCGCGCTGCTTAGCAGCATGAGATTTCCCCATCCTCCAAGAGGCTGCTCGATGCCCTCATCGTTGACTACCTTTGCGGGCGCCCCTTCAAAGACGGGGCCCTTGGGCAAGACCGCCTGTGGAAGCTGCAGCCTGATGTCTGTCAGGCGCTCCACGCTCGTCATGGCCACGACCACTGCCTCCAGCACACGCAAGAAGACCTTAAGCTGGCAGGCATCAAAGCGGTTGCGCCAGTAGCGCTGCTCATAAGAGAAACCATCGTCGTCCGCAACGATCTGCAGGTGGAAGGGCTGCGAGTCCAGTTGGAGCGGCACAAATCCGGCCCAGATGTCTGCGTGACGATTCATGCGAAGGAAGTCCCCCTGGTACTGGAAGAACATCTCGTCGCTCTTGAGATTTGAGACAAAGCACCTCATGGTCTCGCGGTTCTGGGCAGCCAAACGTCGAAGCGCCCCAAGCACCGTCTCGCCCGGCATCTCCTCAAACCGAAACAGGCAGCTCATGAATAGCGGTCCGGCGAGATGCGCCCACCGCCCGTCCGTGCGACCGCTGTGAATGGTGCAGCACACCGAGTCGTGCTCGTTGCGAAAGAGCGAGACCGTGTAGTTGAAGGCCGCATTGAACAGAATGTTGTCCGAGATTTTTGCCCTTTTGCAGAAGCTGCGGATCTGTTCGCGCGACAGCGTTGCCATCCTGCCGCGCAAAACGGCAAAGTCGCCCTTGTCGAGGTCACCAAAGTCGGGTCTGGTAAGGATGCTTTTGGTGATGCGAAGCCCATCCATCTGCCTCATGAAGTACCTAATATCGTGCTCGCGAAGACCCTGCTTGCTCCGCTCTTGCTCGTCGAGCACAAAGTCAAAGTAGGTATAGCGCTCCTTTGGCACGCGCTCGCCCGCATACAGCCGCTCGATGTCCTGAAAGAGGATGGTCATGGTCATGCCGTCGCTTACCGCATGGCCAACGTCCACAAACAGGTAGTCTGCCTCCTGCGTGCGGTAGATGCCCACGTGATAGAGCGGCTCACCCTTGACATAGCGATAGGGCTGCACGATTGTGCTCTTGACCTGCTCAAACTCCTGCTCCGAAAGGCTTATGACGGGCACCTCCACACGCGTGCTGTCGTTGCGGTAAAAGCCAAAGCGGCCTTCCTCGTCCTGATAGATCTGCCCTTTGAGTCCAGGATGGCAATCGAAGGCGTCCGCAACGGCCTTGCGTAGACGCTCCACATCAACGTGAGGCTTCAGGCGAATCAGGAACGGCAGGTTGGCCGTAGTGTTGCCTCGCAAGATATATACAAAGAAGACCTGCATGTTCGTAAGCGGATAGCGCTCGAGCACCGGGTGCGGCTCAGGCGCACCTTCCCTGCTCGCCACAAGTTCGCGCAATGCGGCAACCGACGGATGCTCCACAAGGTCGTCCCACGATACGGACATGCCCAGGTCCTCGAGCGCCGCGAGCAACATGATGCCCCCAAGCGAGTCGAGCCCAGCCTCAAAGAGATTGTCGTCCTCGCCAATGCCCGCACTGCCTATAGCTGCCTCGACGGCCTCGCGGATGTGCCTGCCGCGGCTTTCCACTTGGACCTCGGCTCCCGCTTGCTGCGCAGCCGACTCCTCTTGCCGCGCGCAAAACTGAGGACGTATGAGCTTTCCGGAGGTAGTCTTGGGAAACGGCTCCTCCCTTACCTCGAATGACTTTATCTGCATGTAAAAGGGCAGTTCTCGGTTGTGCTTCTCCACGATGCGCGCAATGGCCGCGCGAACGTCTGTCACACCAAGCGCCTCGGCCACACGCTTGTCGGGATAGAACTCGGCGGCAATGAGGTCGTTCTTGCCCAGCACCATCACGTCCGCGACCAGACGATCGTCGGCAAAGATCGCCTCGACCTGCTCGGGCGCCACGTTTTCGCCGTTGCTCAGCACGATGGTGTTCTTCTTGCGCCCCGTGAGATAGATAAAGCCCTCTTCGTCCATGTATCCAACGTCACCCGTCTTTAGCCAGCCATCGTTGGTGAACGCAAGGGCCGTCTCAGTGGGGTCGTTGTAGTAGCCGAGCATGACTGAGGGCCCCTTGACCTGAATCTCTCCGTCTACGAAGCGAATCTGGAAGCGTTTGGCCAGCTTTCCCACAGAGGTGAACTTGTCTGGGCGCGACCAATCGAGACAGGTGATCTTTGGCGAGGTCTCGGACATGCCGTAACCCTGCGCCACCATGACGCCCATCTTTTCAAAGCCGCTCGAAAGCTCGGGCGAAAGCGCCCCGCCACCGCAGAAGAGCTTGTAGAGCCGCTTGCTCAAGGCGCGCTCCTTGACCTCTTTGAGGCCAAGCCCTGGCATTTTGGCAGTGCATGCCATCACGTAGTTGTAGAGCCCCTTGGCAATGGCCGGCACCACAAACATGATGGAGGGCTGAAACAGCTGCATGTGCTCAATGATCTTGCGCATGTCCTGGTTGAGACAGAGCGGCCGCCCATAACAGAACACCCAGAGGACGTCGTTGGCTATGCAGTAGATATGGTGCAGCGGGAGCACATTGAGGTAGGTCTCTCCCTCGGGGTGAAAGAGACCCTCGGAATTGAACAGGTTGTCTATGAGGTTGCCATGCGAAAGCACGACGCCCTTTCGCTTGCCCGTGGTGCCCGAGGTAAAGACGATGAGCGCTGGAGTGTTTGCCTCAAAGTCGCGCATGGGCATGGCGCCAGCATGTGCCCGACAGATTGCCTCTACGTCATGGCCAGACTCATCGGCCATGGGCAGCACTCGCAAGCCCGCAAGGATCGGGTCCTTTGCGGCATCCTGCACCTTTGCGCGCAAAGCCTCGTCAAAGAAAAGGACGTCGACATCCGCCGGGCTCAGTTCTGCCGAAAGCTCTTTCGGGCTCATGCCCATGTCGAGCGGCACGGCAACCGCGCCTGCTTCCATGGTGCCAAGAAGGGCCGTTAGGTACGGATCGGTTCCCGTTCCAAGCAGCCCCACGTGCAGGTTTCTTCCTTGAGGCTTCTTCTGCCCTTGAACCCACTCGGCAAAGGCATTGCAACGACCCACGAAGTCGGCATAGCTGCGCTCGTGGATGCCTCCTTCAACCTCCCATCGCAAAAATGGCAGGTTCCCATGCTCCTCACCGGCTCGTTGGACCAACTCGTACAGGTCTTTGGTGTTCTCGTAAGCAATCATGACGTAGTCGCCCTCCCGCCTCCGGTGGCTCTTGCCAGATGAAAACTCGTAGTGTTACGGGCGGCGCGAGATCGCATCTCTCGTACCGCCCGCCTCTTGCTGCTGTATTTGACGTGCTAGCCTTTTTGTCGAAACGCCCTCAGAGTTGCTAGTTTCTTCTCCTCATGGCAACGGAGCTCGCGAGCGCCACCGCCGCAAGAATAGTTAGCATGACGACCGCCCAAACTGGTGTCTCGTCGGCAGTCCGCGGAATCCTGGTTGGGTAGGTGTTTGTGATAACAAAGCCGTCCTTGGCACTGCCGGCAATCTTTGCGGTGTAGCCCTTTGGCACGCCGACCTCTCGGACAGACCAGGACTTGTCCTTGTCGAGGTCCTTCCAGGTGTACGACCAGCCGCACTCGTCATTTAGGGTGACGGGCTCGCCGCAGGCAACCCATTTTGCGTCGTCACCGTTTTGGCTATACAGCTGGACCGCGATGCTGGCCGGGCGCTTGTGCGCAGCGTTTCTGTTGTCGTTCCAAACCTTCCTGACGCTCACGCTGATGCCTTCGACTGGTTTTTTGCTGATGGAGTTGGTAATGGTGAAGCCATCCCTGGCATTGCCCTCTACCTTGGATGTGTAGCCCTCGGGGACATTGACCTCCTCGACCGACCAGGTCTTGGTGGCGTCAAGCTCGCTCCAGGTATGCGTCCATCCGTTGGAGGCACTCAGCTCAACCGGGTCGCCGCAGGTAAGCTTCTCGGCCCCCTCGCCATCCTGGCTATAGAGCTGCACCTTCACGCTCTGGGGCCGCTTGCCCTGCGCGTCCTCGCTATCGTTCCACACCTTTTTGACGTTTAGCGTGTTGGGCTCGTTGGTGACCCTCATAACAATGAAGGAGGAGTTGCAGCTAAAGAGCTGATAGGCGTCTTCGTCCACGTCGGGGTACTCGTCGGCTAGCTGGTCAACGATGGCAACAGGCTTGCCGTCAACAGTGGCATTCCAACGGCAGAACTCGTAGCCGCTCACGGCTCACGATCGTCTTTGGAAGCTCCGCACTCAGCTCGAGGTCTATTGCCTGACCGGACTTGTATCCAGTTGGAGCCTTGGTCTCGGTAATGATGTAGCTGCCTTCCTTGAGGCCCGCATAGCTCAGATAGGCATCCTCGCCCACCGGGTCGCCCTTGGGGTTGGTGGACTCAAGCGCGGGCTCGCCAATTGACGTGAGGTTGCGCCTGCTGACCTCCTTGGCAGAATCGGGGACGGGGCGAATCAGCGAGAAGCCAGGGATAAAGTGGCTCAGCACAAGATGGGCCGCCTGTCCCTGAATGGCCTTGGCATTGGTCGGGTTGCCCTCTGCGTCGGTCAGCGTGAACTCGGCTCCCAGAAGGTCCTTCTTGTTTGCGTCGACCTTGTGCACGGTAATGGCGCTGGTGTATACGCAGGTGGTGTCAAAGCCAATGTTTATATGGCCGTGCGACCTGAGGTAATACTCAGGCGGATCAAAGTCTGTATTGGGCTCAAGGGACTGCGTGGTCTTTTTTGGCCATGGGGATTTGAACCTGAGCGGAGCAAACGCAAGCGCACGGGCTGGATTGCCATATCCGCCCGTGAAGGCATACTCAGAGAGCGTTCCGTCATTGGTGACTATCACGGACTTCACCCTCGCGCCGTCAAGCACGGCATCTAGAGCGCTCTCGTCATAGGTAACAGTGAGCACCTGCTTCTGGAAATAGGGATGCAAGAAGTATGGCTTGTACGACTCTGGGGCACCCTGAGTTTCTAGGAGGTTTGCCAGGGGCTCGTACCAGTAGTTCCACCAATTGCCGTTGTATTCCCTGGGGTTGACCTTTTGAGGCTTTCCGTCGACATACACCTTGTTGATCTCGAAGTAGCCATCGGGGGACTCAACTGTGTATTCGGTGCCCTCTGTGAGCTCGACGTTCTTGCCGTTGTCAAGAACGAGCGTCATCTTGGGATGCTTCCCGTAGTTAAACAGCGGCTCAACGCCAGTGCCCGTTGGATAGCTTTGGTTGTTCACGTCGTAGCGAAGCTCAACGATGAGCCCTGCCAGTCCACCGCTGGTGACGGACTGCATGTCGACCGTGGTCTCCCACGTAACCGGATCGCTGTAACAGGCCGTTGTTGCGTCAACCTTGCCGCTGTCCTTGATGATCTTCATCGTGACTGCGTTGGTGTTAAACGGATCGTCCTCTTGCTGCGCTGACAGGTCTATGGAGAAGGAACCTATTGCAGTGGATGTCGACGAAAGCTCGGCGGGGAGGCTCACGGCGGGCACCGGATCTGGGGACGAACCCATGAGCGTCATCGAAAGCAGAGCCGCCTTCAGCTCCTGCGGCCTTAGGACAGGGATGGTTTCACCGTTCACTTTGAACTGATAGCCGCTCGGCGTGTAGAGCTCTTCGAAGCATCCCGAGCCGGGAAGCATCGTCTGCGGGAACAGAAGGCCCATTTCTCCGCGCGTGGGCTGAGTGAGGCTCACCTCAATTGTCACTGGGGTGAAGTCAAAGGTAGCGCCGGGCTTGCGAACAACGTCGAGGGTGTAGGTACCCAGCTCGTCAAACTTGCAGGAGATACCACTCCAAGTGTTATAACGCGCCAGCTCTTGGCCGCTTGCGTCCTTGAGAACGAAGGCCTCGACGTTTTCGTCAAGCTCCCTGTTGTAGCCGTCATTGCGAACGATATAGCTTCATGGCGACTCACCCTGAACGAGAGCGTCGCTTGAAATCATGTACTGAAGCGCATAGCCTGCAGCGACGTCTTTCCCCGGACAAAGATCGTTGCCGTCCTTGTCCTGAACTACCAACGCGAGCCTTGGCCTGCCCAGATGACAGATGGCCGTACCAGCCATGGCGCCTGTTGACGTGTCCGCCAGCGGGATGAACCTCTTCCTTGGCGAAGGGTCGGTATACCACAGGCCTTCCCAGCACTCGCGCATTGAGGAGTCGTCTTCGGACACTTCGCCGGTGACGTTGATTGTGAGCTCGGCGCCTGCCTCGACTCCCGTAAAGGTAATGAGCCTGCCCGCTCCGTTGACGATGTTAGTGACTTCGACTGGAACCGTGTTGCCCGCGGCATCGGTCACAGCAACAGACTCGTCCTTGAGAATTCCTCCGCACGCCATCGTGAAGCTCTCTGCCGGGGCTTGGGTCTTGGCTTCGAGCGTGACCATATCGCCCGTCTTGGCGAGATGGGTGATCACGGGGCTTACCAGCTGGTCGCCTACCTTGACCACACGCATGGTGATCTTTGTGACGGGAATGCCGTTTACAACGAGCGGCGTGTTGCCATTGGATGGCTCGGGATCGCTCGCCTCACCCGCGGGGTCATTGGGCTCGGTTTCGCTGTCGGCACCTGCGCTGGGCTCTGCCGCATCGTCCGGTTGGCTGAGCGCATCCAGGGGCTCCTGTGTCTGATTGGTGTCAGGCTGTGGCTCGCCTTCTGTCGCGCTGCCAATGGCATCTGTTTGTTCGCCATCAGTTGGCTGATCGGCATCGGCTGGAATCTCTGTAGCTACGAAGTCACCAGCTCCCTGGTCTGTCTCGGCCAACGAGGTCGATGGCGCGAGGAGCGTGAGGGCAACTCCTACGGTTACGACGAATGCCACGAGAATCATTTGAGCTTTGCTTAGAGCCTTCATCTCAACGACCTTTACGCATAGTGTGATTTTATGAATTGTGCGTTTATGTTAATTGTCTTTGGCTCAAAAAAACAACGCTCGCAGAGGAGAAATGTGGGTCTGTTTCTTGCGTTCTGCACGAGGGGGTGCAGGTCCGGGGGCTATGTCACGGGGCAGCTGTGTCAGCGGGGACGCCCATGACACGCCCCTTGACGCCCACCGTCCCCTTGACATGCTCCTCCCAGGTAACGCGCGCATAGATGAAGCCGGGGCACGATCTGGTGAACGTGCCCCGGCTTAGCTCAGTTTTCCTGTTATGTGCAGCCCTTAGTACAGCTTGGCTCCGGCGGGAATCTTGTCGTCAACCATGAGCAGGTTGAGGCTTTCCTTGCCGTCCTCGGTGTGCAGCGCCGAAAGCAGCATGCCGCAGGAATCGATACCCATCATCTTGCGCGGCGGCAGGTTGACGATGGCTACCAGGCTCTTGCCCTCCAGCTCCTCGGGGGCATAGTACTCCTTGATGCCCGAGAGAATCGTGCGGTCGGTGCCGGTGCCGTCGTCAAGCGTGAAGCGCAGCAACTTCTTACTCTTGGGAACCTCCTCGCAGGCCTTGACCTTGACCACGCGGAAGTCCGACTTGCTAAAGGTGCCAAAGTCGACCTCGTCGGCAAAGAGCGGCTCGATGTAGATGCCCTCCTGCGGAATCTGAGGTGCCTCGGGCTCCTGCGCCTTTTCGGGCTCATTGGTCTTGGCGTAGATGTCGCCCACGGGAGCGATGGCCTTCATGGCGTCAATGACGCTCGAGAACAGCTCGTCGAGCTCGATGCCCAAAAGCTCCGCGCCCTGGCGAATGACGTCGCGGTTGCAGCCCGCGGCAAAGCCCTTGCTCTTGAACTTCTTCTTGAGCGACTTGAGCTCCATGTCGGTCACGCTGCCGCTCGGGCGCATCTTGGCCACGGCCTGGATCAGGCCCGTAAGCTCGTCGGTGGCATAGAGCCACTTTTCCATGATGTGTTCGGGCTTGGGCAGGTCCTCGTTGTTAAAGGAGTTGTGCGTCTGGATGGCGCGAGCCAGCTCGGGGCGAGCGCCGGCCTCGGCCAAAAGCTCGGCGGCCTTCACCGTATGGTTCTTCTCGTCCTGCCACTTCTCCCAGTCGAGGTCGTGCAGCAGGCCAACCTGGCCCCAAAACTCAACGTTGTCGGGGTCGTTGCGCTCGGCAAAGTAGCGCATGACGCCCTCCATCGTCTCGCCGTGACGCTGGTGGAACCAGTCCTCGTTGTACTTCACGAGCAGGTCGTGAGCCTGGCCGCGGGTCAGGCCGGTCTCGAGCTTGCCGTCTGCGGGCGCAGCGGCAACGGCACGACGCTCGGGACGCATGTGCGGGAAGAGCAGCACGTCGCGAATCGAGGCGCTGTTGGTAAAGAGCATGACCATGCGGTCGATGCCATAGCCAATGCCACCTGCGGGCGGCATGCCGTACTCAAGGGCACGCACGTAGTCGTAGTCGTACTCCATGGCCTCGTCGTCGCCGGCGGCCTTGGCGGCAACCTGGGCAGCAAAGCGCTCCTCCTGGTCAACGGGGTCGTTGAGCTCCGAGAATGCGTTGGCGTACTCGTGACCAGCAACAACGAGCTCGAAGCGGTCGGTCAGGCGAGGATCGTCGTCCTTGCGCTTGGCAAGCGGGCTCACCTCAACGGGGTAGTCGCACACAAAGGTGGGGTCAATGAGGTCGCCCTCGCAAAGCTCGTCGTAGATGGTGAAGATGAGCTTGCCAATGCCCCAGCTCTCGTCGTACTCAAGGCCCAGACGATCGAGGATCTGGCGCGCATGCTCAACGGGGGTCTCCATGTCGATGTGCTCGCCGACCTTCTCGGAAACGAGCTCGGCCATGGGCGCGGAGCGGAACGGCGCGGCCATGTTAATAGTCATGCCCTGATACTCAAACTGCTCGGGCAGTCCCACAGCCTCACGGCAGGTGGTGAATAGACCCTCGGTGAGGCGCTTCATGCCCTCGAGGTCGCTGTAGGCGCAGTAGGCCTCCATGCTGGTGAACTCAGGGTTGTGCGTGAGGTCCATGCCCTCGTTACGGAACTGACGGCCCAGCTCAAACACGCGCTCCATGCCTCCCACAATGCAGCGCTTGAGGTGCAGCTCGGTAGCAATACGCAGGTAGCAGTCCTGGTCAAGCGCGTTAAAGTGCGTGGTGAAGGGCTTTGCGTTTGCCCCGCCCAGGGTCTCCTGCAAAATGGGGGTCTCGACCTCGAGGTAGTCCTGGGCCTCCATGTAACGACGGATGGCGCTAATGAGGCGGCTGCGCTTGACAAAGGTCTCCTTGACCTCGGGGTTCATGATGAGGTCAACATAGCGCTGGCGATAACGAACTTCCTTGTCGGTAAGGCCATGGAACTTCTCGGGCAGAGGGCGGCACGACTTTGAGAGCAGCGTGAGCGACGAAGGCGCAAGCGACAGCTGCCCGCGGCGGGTGCGCATGATGGTGCCAGTGGCTCCAAGGATATCGCCCAGGTCGACCTTACCTAGCAGGGCCCAGTCGTCTTCCGAGAGGTTGTTGATGCGGCAGAAGAGCTGAATCTGGCCCGTCTTGTCTTCGAGCACGATAAAGGCAACCTTGCCCTGGTTGCGCAGGGCGCGCACGCGGCCGGCAAGCGAGTACTCGTCGGTGGTGTCAGTGCCTGCCTCGAGGGAGGCATAGCGATCCTCGAGCTCAGCGGCATGGGCCGTGACCTCGCTCTTTATGGGATACGGATTGATTCCAGCGTCAATGAGTGCCTGACGGCGAGCGCGGCGAGCAGTGCGCTCGTCCACATGCTCGGTTGTCTGCTCGGTCTTTTGGTTGGACATGCTTGTGACTCCTTGGTCGTTTGTATACCGCATGCAGGCAGCCGGCCTCCACGGGATTTGTCCTTCTCTTTGGTGGCCCGCCCTAGCGAAGCCCCCGCAAACACAAAAGATGCCCTGCGCCCACCAAACACGTGCAGGCACAGGGCATTGCGTGCGTTATGCTGGCCGCACGGCTGCGGCCAGGGTGGTACTAGAGCTGGATGTCGGTGATGAGATACTCGCGCACCTTGCCGCTCGGGGTGGTAAACGAAACGCGGTCGCCCACCACATGGCCAATCATGGCTGCACCAGCAGGGCTCTCGTTGGAGATGTAGTTGTGCAGGGAGTCAGTCTGGGTGGTGCCCACGATGGTGAAGGAGTTGGTCTTGCCGTTCTCGTCCTCAACGGTGACGGTGCTACCAATGTTGACGCCCAGGCCCTCGGCGCTGTCGACGACCTTTGCGTTGGCAAGGATGTGCTTGATCTCGTTGATGCGGGACTCAACGCGAGACTGCTCGTCGCGGGCGGCGTCATACTCAGCGTTCTCAGAGAGGTCGCCAAAGCTACGTGCTTCCCTAATGCTCTCGATGACCTCTGCCCTACGAGTGCCCTCGAGCTCTTGGAGCTCTGCCTCAAGATCTTCGAGGCCCTTGCGCGTGATGATGATTTCCTGGCTATCCATGTGTACCCTCTGTATGCGATTGGCTAAAACGGTCTAGGTGCAGTGAGGCAAGCTCCGGACTAGCCGAGCTTGGCGCCGCACTTGTTGCAGAAGCCGGCGTCGGCAGCGTTCTTGGCACCGCACTTGGAGCAGAACTGCACGTCCTCCTCGACGACCTCGCTGGCATCCTCAACAACCTCGGGGGCCTCCGCTACGGCCTCATCGGCCTTGTCGGCAATGGCCTTGGCGGGCTCTTCGTCGTCGCCCTCCATACCCTCGCGGACGTTCTTGACGGTCTGGCCGAGGCTCTTGCCGAGCTTCGGGAGGTTCTTAGGCCCAAAGATGAGCAGGGCAATGCCCAGGATGATCATGAGCTCAAGCGGTCCCATACCAAAAACCATGCGGATCCCTCCAATGGGTTTGAATCCTATTTCGCGTAGCTTCCTAGTGAATCACAAGCTAGTAATGATGAAGGCGGGAATAACGAATTTCCCCTCCAAAACCAAATAGCCTATGCTTCTTTATACCCATTGAGCAAGGAGGAAGCGTGTCATTGAGCGTGTTTTTGGTAATTGTGGTCGGTATCACCATTGCAGAGGTGCTCTTTTACCTTGCGATGCCGCGGCTCCTTGCCCTGCGAGGGATTGAGGCGCGCAGACGAGGCCTTACGGGCATGACGATGGTTTTTGAGACCTCCGACGAGGATGGAACCCCCGTGCGCCTGCTCAATGTGAACGGCACCTTTCAGTCGGCAAGCTACATCTCCGACGAACTATGGAGCGAGCTGGTGTGCGTATACCATCGCACCATGGTTGAGCAGATCGACCTGATGGGAACCGCCAGGTCGGTGCTGGTCATTGGCGGAGGAGGCTACTCGCTGCCCAAATACCTGGCGACCCACACCAGGCGCATGCGCATCTGCGTAGTCGAGATTGACCCCGAGATGACCAGCATTGCGCGCGAGCGGTTTTTCCTTGACCGCGCCGAGAGACATGCGAACGGCCGCCTTGAGCTGGTGTGCGCCGACGGCTGGCAATGGCTGCGCGAGAGCGGTCGCAGCTTTGACGTCATCGTGAACGACGCCTTTAAGGGCAACAAGCCCTTGGGCGAGCTTGGCACCGCCGAAGGCGCACGACTCATAGCGAGCCACCTGAACGAGGGAGGCATGTACCTCGCCAACGTGCGATGCCCGCTTGAGGGCCGCAAGTCGCGTGTGCTCGATGAGGTACAGGAGGCCTTTGGCGCGGAGTTTGAGAAAGTCCGCGTGATTGCAGAGAACGCCGAGGAGCCAAGGAGCCTTGGCAACAACGTGCTCGTGGCAACCAATCGCAGTTTTAGCTGAGCCTGACGGCGAACTGTTTCAAGCGGACACGCCTTGGGCGGCGCACCACTTGTTACCATGGGAGCTGCCGTCACCTTTAAGGAGGAGCCATGCCCGTCACCGCCATCAGCGACGAAGACCTGGATGCCTATCTCAACATGCCCGACTGCCCCCAGTGCGGAAGCGAGGACGTGGTTTGCACGGACTCCTACCCCGACGGCTTTGGAGGCACCATCAAGGTGTACTACTGCAACAAGTGTGGGCACACTTGGACCGAGCGCGCATAGCCAAGCGGGCGCCTGAGCAAACGAGCAGATGAGCACCCTATTCATTGATGCTGACGCGTGTCCAGTGACACGAGAGGCCCTCGCCGAGGCGAGACGCGCTCACGTGCCCTGCGTCATTGCCGGCAACTCAACGCAGAACCTGGCTCGACACCTGCGCGGCAGCGACCCAACCGAGCCACGCAAGGGCTTTTGGGTGCGCCTGCTGCAGGTGGGTGTTGGCGCCGACTCGGCGGACTTTGCCATTGTGGAACAGCTGACCCCGGACGACGTGGTGGTCACCCAAGACATCGGGCTCGCCTCGATAGTGCTCGGACGCGGCGCAAGGGCCATTGGAGTTCGCGGGCACGTGTACAACCCGCTCACCATTGACTCGATGATGTTCATTCGCCACGAGGAGAAGAAGGTGCGCCGCGCGGGCGGGCGTACCAAAGGGCCGGCCGCCTTTGAGGACGATGACCGCGAGCGCTTTGTGCGCAACTTGCGCCGCCTGCTGGAGGAGGCCAAGGAAGGCTCGCGACAGGCGTAGCGCCCGATGCTGGCTAGATGAAACTCGCACGGCAAAAGTGGGCCACTCGCGCGCGACAGCGCGGCTGGCCGGGGCCCGCCGCGCTGTCGCGCATCTTGAAAAACCTTTGGACCTGCGGAAGCTTGCCTACATAAGGTCACGGAAATGGAAGCTCGACTTGCCCGTGGCGTAGTCGCCCACAATCTGACCAGAGCCATAGATCTTGTACTTGTAGGTAACCAGGCCTTCCAGACCAACGGGGCCGCGTGCGTGCAGCTTGCTGGTGCTAATGCCAACCTCGGCGCCAAATCCGTAGCGGAAACCGTCGGCAAAGCGGGTGGAGCAGTTTTGGTAGACGCCCGCGGAGTCCACGAGGCGCATGAACTTCTCTGCGGTGTCGGCGTCATCGGTCATGATGGCGTCGGTGTGATGCGAGCCATGGCGGTTGATGTGCTCGATGGCCTCGTCCACGCCGTCAACCACCTTGATTGACACGATGAGCGCCAGGTACTCGGTGTCCCAGTCCTCTTGGGTTGCGGACTTGACGTCTACGATGGCACAGGTCGCCTCGTCACCGCGCACCTCGACGCCCTCGGCCTCGAGCGCGGCCACGGCAGCGGGCAAGAACTCTGGCGCAATAGCGCGATCGACGAGCAGCGTCTCGACAGCGTTGCAGGCGGCGGTGTACTGGATCTTGGCGTCGACGCACACGCGCACGGCCAGGTCCACGTTGGCGGCTCCATCCACGTAGATGTGGCAGATGCCGTCGGCATGGCCCATCACGGGAATCTTGGTGTTATCCATGATGTAGCGCACAAAGGCGTTGGAGCCGCGCGGGATGAGCAGGTCAACGAGGCCATAGCAGCCCAGGAGCTCGCTGATCTCGCTGCGAGCCTCAACCTGGTGCAGGCAGCCCTTGGGCAGGCCCGCCTCAATTGCGGCCGCATAGATGACGTCAAAGATGGCCTTGTTGGTGCGCATGGTCTCGCTGCCGCCCTTGAGGATGGCACAGTTACCGCTCTTGAGGCACAGGGTCGAGATCTGCACGAGCGCGTCGGGGCGCGCCTCGAAGATCACGCCGATCACGCCAATGGGCACGCTCACGCGCTCGAGCACGAGGCCCTCGTCCATCTCGCGGCGCAGCAAGGTGCGACCAACTGGATCGGGCAGGCCAATGAGCCCATCGATGCCCGCGGCCACATCGGCAAGCTTGTGCTCGTTAAAGCGAAGGCGGCCAATCACAGCCGGCGCAACCCCGTCACGTTCGGCAGCCTCGAGGTCGAGGGCGTTTGCAGCAAAAATGGCATCCGCATTGGCCAGCAGCGCCTCCTTGATACGAGCGAGCGCGGCGTTGCGCAGCTCAACCGGAGTCGCAGCCATCACGGGACTCTCGAGCTTCATTTGTGCAGCTACATCGGCGATATGGCTCATGGAATCTCTCCTCTCGTGGGGTCGTCCCATCGTAGCGCATGCGGGCGAGCCATCCCTGACTTGCCACATGACTGCAACACCAAGGCCAACAAGATGCAGTCTTTGGCGGCGAGGTGCGTGCATTTGTACGCAAAGGGCCGAAATCGGTCAAGATTTCACGGTAGTGTACGTTTGAAATTGCGGGAATGCTTGACGGCCATGAGGCGCAGGCCTCCGAGCTGGGGTGATTGCGACTCCAAAAGCCGTCTGATGCACATGCGCCAGATTCGTTCGTACACTACTGCGATATCTTGTCCAATATCGCTCCTGTTGCTCCGAGCCGCAGGGGATGCCTCTTTATCGCAGCCGGCGGGGCACCGCTTGCCCCTGTGCACCCGTGCCCAGACGCGGGCTTTAGCTGCCGGCGCTTCAACCTTGCCCCAACCCTTCCGCTGCCGTGCCATAATGGATTTATGTCTACGAACGAGCTCACATACGCCAATGGCCTCAGGGGCACAGCCGCCTTCCTCCCCACCACGCGCACAGAGATGCACAAGCGCGGCTGGGAGCAATGCGACTTTGTCTACGTTTGCGGAGACGCCTACGTAGACCATCCCTCCTTTGGCTGCGCCATCATCACCAGGTTGCTCGAGGCAAACGGCTTTAAGGTGGGTGTCATTGCCCAGCCCGATTGGCGTGACCCAAAGAGTATTGACATCTTTGGCGAGCCTCGGCTGGGGTTCATGGTCTCGTCGGGCAACATGGACTCCATGGTCAACCACTACACGGTGGCAAAACGGAGGCGCTCAAAGGACTATTACTCCCCCGGCGGCAAGATGGGCCTTCGCCCCGATCACGCCACGGTTGTGTACGGCAACCTCATCCGCCGCATCTACAAGCACACGCCCATCATCATTGGTGGCATCGAAGCGTCGCTCAGGCGTCTTGCCCACTACGACTACTGGTCCGACTCGCTCAAGCGATCAATCCTGCTCGACTCCGGCGCTGACATCATTAGCTATGGCATGGGCGAGCACTCCATCATCGAGATAGCCGAAGCGCTCGACTCGGGGCTTTCGGTGCAAGATTTGAGCTTTATCCCAGGTACGGTGTATAGGGCCCGCAGCTACGAGCAGTGCGACCGCCCGGTGGTTTTGCCCACCTACGAGCAGATGCAAGCGGACAAGCGCGAATACGCTCGCAGCTTTGGCCTGCAGTATCGCCAGCTCAACCCCTTCCTCGGACGGGCGCTCGTGGAGGAGTATCCGCACGGGGTATATGTCATTCAGAATCCACCCGCGACTCCGCTCACGACCGAGGAGTTTGACGCCGTCTACGAGCTGCCCTACGCACGGGCATATCACCCCAGCTACGAGGCGGCTGGTGGCATTCCGGCCATCGCCGAAATCAAGTTCAGTCTTTCGAGCAACCGTGGATGCCTTGGCGAATGCGCCTTCTGCGCGCTCAACTTTCACCAGGGGCGCATCATCCAGAGTCGCAGCGACGAGAGCCTGCTCGCCGAGGCAGAGGCCATGACCCACGACCCCGACTTTAAGGGCTACATTCACGACGTGGGCGGCCCCACGGCAAACTTCCGCGTGCCCGCCTGCCAAAAGCAGCTCTCGCGCGGGGCGTGCGTGGGCAGGCGTTGCCTCTCTCCTGAGCCCTGCAAGAACCTTACGGTGACGCACAAGAGCTACGTCAAGCTCCTGCGTAAGCTGCGCGCACTTCCGGGCGTGAAGAAGGTCTTTGTACGCAGCGGAATCCGCTTTGACTACGCCCTGCTCGACAGCGACCACACCTTTATTCGTGAGCTTGCCGAGCATCACACCTCCGGTCAGCTGCGACTTGCCCCAGAGCACGTGAGCGACGAGGTCCTGCGTGTGATGGGCAAGCCGTCCAACAGCGTTTATCAGCGCTTTTGCCGTGAGTTTGAAAAGCTTTCGCGTGAGGCGGGCAAGGAGCAGTATGTTGTCCCCTACCTCATGAGCAGCCACCCCGGGTCTACGATGAAGGTTGCCGTGGAGCTGGCAGAGTTCTGCCGCGACTTGGGCTACATGCCCGAGCAGGTGAGCGACTTCTATCCCACGCCCTCCACCGTAAGTACCTGCATTTACTACACCGGGCTCGACCCGCGCACCATGAAGCATGTCTACTGCCCAACCAACCCGCACGAGAAGGCCATGCAGCGCGCGCTTATTCAGTATCGTGATCCCAAGAATCGCAAGGCTAGACCCAAAGGCCAAGGTCAAAGGCGCTCGCGCAGGCGCGGGGGTTCCAGCTCCAAGACGGCTGACTAGCTTTACCATATATCGGATATTTGTAAATTTCTTCCATTTTACAGAACACATATTTCTGTAATGCCCTATACTTAGACCGAACGAATGTTCGTACTAAGGAGGGCGCATGGCGGCAGCAAACAGAGAGTATCGGGACAGGCTGTTTACCTTCATCTTTGGGAACGAGGAGCATCGTGACTGGACCCTTGAGCTCTACAACGCGGTGAACGGCACCGATTACACTGACCCGGATGAGATCTCCTTTACCACTATCCGCAAGGTACTCTACATGGGCATGCACAACGATGTGTCGTTTCTTCTTGCCAACGAAATGAGCCTCTACGAGCAGCAATCGAGCTACAACCCCAACATGCCCCTACGTATGCTCCAGTATGTGGGCAGCCTTTACGAGAAGCACATTAAGGAGCACAGGTTCAACAAGTTTGGCCGCAAGCTATTTGAGCTGCCTGCGCCTAGGCTTGTGGTCTTCTACAACGGCACGACCGAAATGCCTGCGGAGAAAACGCTTTTGCTTAGTGACTCCTTCCGTACGCAGAAGGAACCTGACATTGAGGTGAAGGTGCGCATGTTCAATATCAATTCTGGAGAGAACCCCACACTCGAAAGTCGCTGCGAACCTCTTCGTGAGTACACGTGGACGGTCGAGAGGATTCGTGAGAACATGGCAAGTGGGCAAGCCGTTGAGGCGGTGGACGAGACTTTGGAGGCCATGCCAGACGACTTTGTCATAAAGCCATTTCTCATGGCCCATAAGGCGGAGGTGAGAGACATGCTGCTGACCGAGTACAACGAGGCGGAGGCCATGGAGCTGTTCCGCGAAGACGGCCGTGCCGAGGGCAAGGCCGAAGGCATCGCTGAGGGCATTGTTGAGGGCCGTGTCGAGGCATGCGCCGAGAACGTTGCCGGCATCATGGCCAACCTCGGGATGACGGTCGAGCAGGCGCTCGACGCCATCGGCATCGCGCCGGAAGAGCGGGCTCAAGTGCTCGCCCTCCTCGCCGAGCGCGACATCCGGGCAGAGTGACGCATGCTGCTGACCGAATACAGCGAGGCGGAGGCCATGGAGCTGTTCCGCGAAGAGGGGTACGCCGAGGGTCTTGTTGAGACTAAGGCTGAAGCAGTATCCGCGTTAATGGCCAAGCTTGGAATAGCCGCCGAGCAGGCACTCGAAGCCCTTAACATCCATGGAGATGAGCGCGAACTGGTCATCAAGCTGCTAGCTGAGCATTTTTAGTAGAACACGGAGAGCGGCTCGTACGGCCCGTCAGCCAACCCGCACCAACAGGCGACGGGTCGTGCGAGCAACCCTGGTAGACGCTCCTCTTGGCCTGCCCTTGCTCTGTCCTTGCTCTGTCCTTGTCCTGCCCTTGGCCGGGCTCTATGTCCCAAAGAAATCCGCGTCGGCGAGACGCCACGGCGTACGGCGAACGTCGTCCTCGTTCACGTGCGCATGCTCGGGCACGTCGTACCACTTGACGGTGTAGCCAGCTCCATGCGAGCAGAAGACCGAATCGGGCGTGTTGGGCAGGTCCGCCTCCGGATCGTAGGCAACCTCCCCTATGACCTCATCGGCATTGTGGCAAGGTTCGTATCCAGCCAGCTCAACCTGCAAGCTGCCCTGTCCCTTTGTGTACGCACTAACCTCAAGCGCGTATGAGCGAATCTCACTTACTGGAACCGTTCCCGTTATCACGGACATTCCCAGGCGCGCGGTCGGCGCCTCAAACGACGCCCCCATGCGCTGCAGATCAGCCAATGCCCGTCCCACTCGATCCGCTGGCACCTCGAGCTCAAAGCGATACCACGGTTCCAACAACACGCACTGGCCTGCCCCGCGAGCACTCATAAGGCCCTGTCGCACTGCCCTGTAGGTCGCCTGCCTAAAGTCCCCGCCTTCGGTGTGCTTAGGATGCGCGCGTCCCGCAATGAGCGTTATGCGCACGTCCGTAAGCGGGAACCCCGCAAGCACGCCCAGGTGGTCGCGCTCCATAGCGTTGGTAAGGATGAGTCGCTGCCAGTTGCGGTCAAGATCGTCCTCGCTGCAGCAGCTGCCAAACTCAAGTCCTCGTCCGCGCGGTAGCGGCTCGAGCAAAAGGTGCGCCTCGGCGTAGTGACGCAGTGGCTCAAAGTGGCCAACGCCCACGACCGGCTCGCTTATGGTTTCAAGGTATCGAATGCTCCCTGGCCCAAAGTCAACAGCAAGCCCAAAGCGCTGCTCAAGCGTCTCGCGCACAACCTCGAGCTGTATCTCGCCCATCAGTCGCAGGCGAATCTCCTGGAGTTCCTCGCTCCAGGTTACGCCCAGCACCGGGTCTTCGTCGGCCATCTCGCGCAACGCTGCCAGCACGGCATGCACATCGCTCGACCCAGGCTCGACTCTATAGGTGAGCACCGGAGCAAGCCGAGGGCCAGAGCCCTGTGGCTCGGCCCCAAGGGCATCCCCTGGTACGGCATGCGTAAGCCCAGTTACAGCGCAGAGCTCGCCTGCGTGTGCCGCAGGCACAACGGCGAGCTTGGTCCCTTCGACCACACGAACCTGATCGACCTTCTCGCGCCACGGCTTGCCAGTCGTCACACCCTCAACAACGCTGCGCGCCGGCAACTCACCACCAGTCACTTTGAGCCAAGCAATGCGCTCGCCCCTACTGCCGTGAGTTACCTTGTACACCCGCGCCGCAAACTCATTTGGCCAAACCGACTGGGGCGCAAGCTCAACGAGCCTGTCAAGGAGAAGGCGCACACCCTGCTCATGCAGGGCCGACCCACAGACGCCAGGCACAAGCAGGCGCTCGCGAACCAAGCGCCGCAGGGTCTCGCCACACAAGCCGCCCGTCTCGAGCAGCTCCTCGAGCGCCGCCTCGTCGACCATTGCCGCCGACTCGAGCACCGCCTCGTCACCAAGGTCGCGCACGTCCACGCAGCCTTCCGACAGACGAGCGCGGAGCTCCCCAAACACGGCCTCGCCATCTGCGCCAGCAAGGTCCATCTTGTTCACAAAGACAAAGGTGGGAATGCCCCGTTCCTCAAGCAGGCGCCAAAGCGTGCTGGTATGGCTCTGCACACCGTCGTTTGCCCCAACCACCAGCACAGCACAGTCAAGCACCTGAAGCGTCCGCTCGGCTTCAGAAGAAAAGTCAACATGCCCGGGAGCATCTACCAGGGTAATGCGCACGCCGCGGTAATCGAGCGAGGCCTGGTTTGAGAAGATGGTTATTCCGCGCCTGCGCTCCATCTCGTCGACGTCGAGATGAGAACTTCCGTGGTCTACTCGCCCCAGCGAGCGAATGGCACCGGCCTCGTGCAGCATTGCCTCGGCCAGAGTAGTTTTGCCCGCGTCCACATGGGCCAGTATGCCAACAATCAGTTGTCTCATGCGTGCCAGGTTACCTCGTTGTCCTTGGTGCGCCAAACGAGCACGGCATCACGGCCCGAATCAGCATAAAGCGAGTATACGGGAGCATTGGGGTCATTGAGCACCGAACGTGCCACAACGCGGTTGTGCGTCAGCGGATGGTCGCTGACCCACTCAACGCCCGACTCGGGCAGCGAATAGCGCTGTGGAGGAAACTCGTCGTAATAGGGGTCAAAGATCAGCGCGCTGGTATCGGTCAGGCCCGTGATGAGCACATAGTGGTCGTAGGTGAGCCTGCAGCCGCACACGGCAACCGCTCCGGCCTTAAGGCCCTCAACCAAAGGCGAGCCGTCGTCCATGCTCACCTCATCGCCCGAAAGAGCCTGGCAGCGCACGGGCATGCCAGCCTTTGCAAGATAGTCGTTGCTCCAGGCCGCAACAAAGGCAAGCGAGTTCTTTGAAGTCCCACGGTAATAGCCGTTTACTGCCAGGTTGCAGTCGCCAGTCACGCGTGTAATGAAGTCAACCACCTGTGGAGCAATCTCGCTGCGCTCAAAGAGATACATAAACGCATTGACCATCGACGTCTTGCCGCAGTCCGCGTTTGTTGCCTGATAGCGCAGCGGTGACTTCATGCCCTGCTCCTTTGTTGCATGCTTTTGTAACGTGGCTTGTTTCATACCGCGACGGCCACGCAAGACGTATGCGCGCAGCAATCGCCATCCAAACGTTAACCGATGCAGAAGAGGGGCCGCCGACAAATGCCGACGACCCCCAAACTCTCTATGTCTTACCCGCTAGCTCCTGCGGCGACGCAGCGCAACCGCCATGACGCCAAGGCCAAGCCCAGCCAAGACCACAGGTGCCGCCGCACCAAACGGATCGCCCGTCTTTGGCATGCGGCACTTGATCGGCGGCTCACTGGGGTCTCTGGCAACGCAATTGCCTCATCCCTCGTCAGCTCGTCTGCATGCGCCTTAATGGCGGATGCAGGAATCGAGTTGATGGCAAGTGCCGCCGCAGGCAACAGGCTTAGCATGCGGCTTTCCGTGGAGTGTCTTCTCCCCTGGGCCAGCCTTTAGATTATTCAAGGCGCACCCCCGGCAATGGCTTACAGCTGCCACCTCGTTTTTTTGGTGCGTGTAGATGCCTTGAGCATGCAAACCATGATTTATCGATATGGCCATTTTGGTGCCTAATTATTTTGCAAACCGGCTCTGAGAACCGTTCAGCTCAGCTTTTGCCGCCAAAAGAAAGGGCCATCGGCAATGCCGATGGCCCCAAGTACCAGCTGTTTTGCTATTGTGCTATGCCTGCATCGTCAGCCAGTCGACGATGTCTTCCTCGACCTCAAACTTGAGGTCGTCGTAGTTGTGAATCTCATGGCGGTAGCCGGTGTAGAGCTTGCAGGTCACCTTGTGGCCGGTGGCATGCAGCCAATTGGCGCACTGATAGACGCCCTCGCCGTAGTTGCCCACGGGATCCTGGTCGCCCGCAATGAGCAGAATCGGCAGGTCGGTGGGAACCCTCTCGGCCCACTCGGTGCCCTCGATGCACAGCATCATGTCAATGAAGTCGCGCATGCTAATGTTGTGCGTGGGATGGGTAAAGGCGTCAAAGGGATCCTCCGCGTGGTCCTTCTGCACCCACGGGTCGTGGCAGATCCACTCGTTGCCAAGCGTTGCCCCCTCCTCGCAGCGGGCAAACATCCAACCAAAGAGCGCCGCAGTCACGCTGGGATCGCTCTCGTGAGCCTTGCCGGCCTTCACGAGGTCGTCAGCCATCTTACGAGCGTCGGCCGTGGACTCAAACACGCCCGTGGTGCCACAGTAGATGACGCCGTCCAGCTCGTCGCCGTACTTGGCGCTAAAGTCGCGCGCGATCATCGAGCCCATGGAGTGACCAAACATGAAGTACGGCAGATCGGGATACTTCTCGGTCACGCAGTCCTTAAAGAGCTTCTCGTCCTCCATCATGGTGTGCGGACCAGCATCGCCCCAGTCGCCCCAAGTGTTGTTGGCAATGGCCGTTGCGCCATGGCCCACGTGGTCGTTGGCAGCAACGATGTAGCCAGCGTCCATTAGCGCCACGATCAGGTGGAAGTACCTGCGCGAATGCTCGCCAAAGCCGTGAATGAGCTGAACCACGCCCGTTGGCTCACAGGCGGGCACATAGATCCAGCCGGTTACCTGATCTCGGCCGTTTGACGACGCAAAGGTAATCTCGTGCAGCATGGGAAGCTCCTCTCGCTCGGTCTGTCGTTGGTTTCATTATTGAACGAGCGTTTTGAGTTAGCCCCGAGCTATCGGCAAAGGAAGTCTCCCATCGCCGAGTGAGCACAAACCCGCAGGTCAAAGCGAATGTTGTTGCGTCTGGCCTCTTGCGCAGCCGCCCTAGGCGCCAACGGCCTCGAGCACAGCCGCGACCGCACGCTGGAGCTTCTCCTCAAAGGTGCCCTTGTTGTCGATGACCTTGAGGTTGGGGTGCCCCGCCCAGCCGGCCCTGAGCGCCTCGTCGACCCTCACGGCCTCCTCAACGCCCTCAAGGCGGTGCTCGTTGGTCTCGTGGCTAAAGAAACGCTCGGCACCAATGGCCGCCGTCACCAGGTGCACCACGGCATCGTAGCGCGCATAGGCATCCTCGCGCGTCATGTTGCGCTCCGCCAGCAGCATGTCAAGCTCGTCGTCGGGCAGATAGCCAGCGTTGTCCATGAGTCCGCGATCGAGCAGCACCACGGCATCGCTCGACAGGCTTGCCAGCCGCTCCTCCTTCTCGAGCTGAAGGTCAAACACATGGCGCTGGAACCCCAGCACGCTGCCACAGCTATCGGGCGTTATGCCCTGCGCCAAGAGCTCGGTTGCGCACTCGTTGACCAGCACAACCTCGCGACCGCGACCCACAAAGGCCGCAGCCAGAAGCCCCATCAGTGTGGTCTTTCCCGCGCACGGGCCTCCCGTAATGACGACTTTTGGCATAACAGTCCCTCCTGTATGCGGCATTGGTTTCTCTAACTATAAAAGATGCGGGACCCCATGCATGACAACATCTAGATATACGATGCGCAGACGCAACATTTGCTAGCTTTTGTCGCATTCCCACCTGCAAAACTAATTGAACCAGGTTCAAATAACCGCAGGTAGATACCTATGCGCTGTGTTTGCCAACCAGTGACAGAAACACACAGCTTCGCCACCTAACAGAAACTTTACTATGCGAACATTTTTATGACTTTGGTCATTCAAATGAAGGGGGACCACCCATGACCGCCAACATCATGAAATACGACAGCTTTAGCGAACTCCTCGACGGCATGTCTGCTAACCGCCCTGACGCCATCGCTCTCCTTCATGGAGCTGGCGGGCGCTACAACCGCGTGACCTGGGCCGGCTTTGCCGCCGACGTCAAGGCTCGCGCCGAGGAGCTGCGTAGCTCCGACAAAACCTGCATGGCAGTCCTTGCCGACGGAAGCTACGCCTGCATCGTCGAGCTCTTTGCCGCAAACCTCGCAGGACTCCAGGTTGCCATGCTCGACGCGGCCGTGCCCGAGAAGATGCTTGCGCAGCTGCTCCCCTATGTGGACGCCGACACCATCTGGTGCGCCGACCCCAAGAGGGCCGAGGAGCTCTCGGCCTATCTCGTGGGCCATGCTGAGGACGGCGCCGGCAAGATCCTCTTCTTTACCAGCGGCACCACCTCGCGCGCCAAGGCCGTGACGCTTACCGACAAGACCCTCATGGCAAGCGCCATTGGCGGCAGCGGCACCTTCCCCCTCGCGCCTGGCGACGTGCTTCTGTGCGTGCTTCCCATTGGCCACGTGTTTGGCTTTGTCTGCGGTCTGCTTTGGCCGTGGCTCTGCGGCGCAACCGTTGCCCTTGGTCGCGGCGGCCGTCACGTGTTTGACGACTGGTCCTACTTCCATCCCACCGCAACCTCCGTCGTGCCCATCCTGCTCGAGCACCTCATGCGCCGTAACCTGGTCAATCCCGAGCTCCAGGCCATTCTGGTTGGCGCCGGCGACGCCCCCGACGAGCGTCTGCAGGAGGTCAAGGACCGCGGCATTCGTCTTGCCTTTGGATACGGCCTCACCGAGACCAGCTCCGGCGTGGCGATCAGCGCCGAGGGCGAGGATCCGCGTGCCCTCGAGGTCTGCCCAGGCAGCACCATCACCCTTGCCGAGGACGGCGAGGTCCTCATTCAGACGCCTGGCGCCATGATGCAGGGCTACTACAAGCTTCCCGACGACACCAACGAGGTCCTTGTTGACGGCGTGCTTCACACCGGCGACCTCGGCAGCTTTGACGAGCAGGGCCGTCTGCACCTGCGTGGCCGCAAGAAGGAGACGCTCGTTCTGCCTGGTGGCACCAAGATCTACCTGCCCGAATACGAGCGCATGATCGCAGAGCAGCTTGGCACCTCCGACATTGCCGTCGTACTGCGTCGCGGCATGCCCGTGCTGGTGCTCGACGACCTCGCCGATGAAACGCGCGACGCCGTTATGAGCAAGCTCAAGGGCGTCATGGACACCTGGCAGCATGACCAGCGTCTGGCCGACGTCGTGGAGCTTGGGCACGAGCTTCCGCGCACGGCGACCGGCAAGGTCCAGCGTTGGCTGCTCGAGGCCGAGCTTGGCCAGCGCTTCAAGAGCCTGCGCCGTCGCGGCAAGAAGGACGCAGAGGCAGAGGCCGAAGAGGCCAAGGAGCAGGAGGCTCCCGCAGCCGAGCAGGCCGAGGCCGAGCCCGAGCTAGCTCCTGAGGCTCCCGCTGCAGTTGAGGCTCCCGCCGCTGAGGCAGCCGAGGCTCCCGAGCCCGAGGTCGCCGAGGCTGTTGAGGCAGCTGAGGAGCCCGAGGCCGCCGACGCCGAGGCATAGTCAGTCACTCGCTGCAGACAGTACGTAAAACAGCGTGGCTCCAGAGATTGTTCTGGAGCCACGCTTCTTTCGCTACACAGTGCTGCCTGTCTAAATCGCACAAGCACGGAGAAAACCCCTGTTTGACCGCCGCCCGCACAGACCCTGATCTTGAGTGCCCTCCAGACCTACTGCGGACAGGGACGTTCAAAGCTGTCCTGGCCAAGTCCTATGCGTCGGCGTTTGTGAGCCCAAGCTGCTCAAACATGCGAGCAACACCGCACTCGGCATTGGTCCATGGCACCACCTGCGAGGCAGCCTGCTTGACCTCCTCCTCGGCGTTGGCCATGGCAAAGGAGTGCCCAACCGCCTCGAGCATATCAATGTCGTTTGGGCCATCGCCAAAGCCAGCTGCCTCGGCAACCTGCACGCCATAGTGGTCGCAGAGCACCTCAACAGCATGGCTCTTGCTCACGCCGCTTGCCATGACCTCGCACAGGATGTCGCTCGAGCGCACCGCCGTAAGGTTCTCAAAGTGCGAAGCCACCATTTGCTGTGCCATGCGAATGTCGTCGGGGTCACCCATGAGCAAGAACTTGTGCACGCCACGCTCGTCAAAGGCACTTGCCAGATCGTGGCACTCACGCGACTGCGTTTGCACAAGATACTCCTCGCGCGCGATACGCGGGTCAGACCTATCGTCGACAATCCACGTATGGAAGCCATAGGTTCCCACGCTCACCTGCGGCAACTCGCGTGCAAGCCACGAGCGCAGCTCAAGCGCGTCCTCGAGCGAGATGGTGCGGCTAAACAACTCGTCACCCTGCTCGCTCAGCACATAGGCGCCGGAGAAGCACGCCAGAGGCCCGGTAAACCCAAGGTCCCGCTGAATGGGATACAGCCCCTCGGGCGAGCGCGCCGACACCAGGCAGAGCGGCATGTGACTCGCCACAGCCTGCACGGCCGGTGCGCTTGCCGCTATTGCATGGTGATCGTCACCCACAAACGTACCATCAACGTCGGTAAACACAATCTTGATGCGAGTGTCAGCCATCAGGCTCTCCTTAAGCCGTTATTTAAACAAAGGCGCCCCATGCGGGAAGGGTCGCATGGGGCAAGGGAAGGGATATACGGATGTGCCTAGGAGGGCGGCCGGACACATCCGTCATGAGGAGACTGTGTCTCTCCGGCCTTCGAGCTCTCTGAGCATTGCCTCGACATTGGCACGGCCATGGGCGATGCCTGTACGCAGCACAATCACGCAGATAAACGCAATGATGCCAAGAATCACGCCGGCAACACCTGGAACCGTACCGCCGCCTTCGGCGAAGCCCCAGTAGCCCAAAAGCGCTGCGAGGGCCAAAGCGGAGTAGACAAGACGGAGCCACGTCTCGAGACGCTGTATTGCCAGCGTCTGTGCACGAGCCTCGGCAAGCAACGGGTCATCTGATTCGACCCAGGCACGGCGATACAGCGATGGCTTCTCGCCCTGCTTTCGAATCTTGTCAAGAATCCCCATCTTGCCCACTCCAGTAACAGGCCTAGTAGGACAGACCCGGGTCGAAGAAGCCGAGCAGGACGCCCACGAGAGCAACGACCACAAGCAGGCCCATGACAACGGTCGGCGACATCTTGCGCTTGGTCATGAGGTACCAGCACAGCCACACGAAGAAGAAGTTAAGGCACTTGGGGAAGATGGAGTCGAGCGTGTCCTGCAGGACCAGGCCGCTGTCAGCGGAGAACTGGAAGCTGAGGGCGGTGGTGATGTTGATCCAGGTAGCGGCAACGGAGCCGATGACCATGGTGCCGACCATCACGATGGAGTCGCGCAGAGCTGCGGACTGCGGGCCAACGAGGGCCTCAACGGCGGAGCCGCCGAGCTCATAGCCCTGGTCGAAGGCGAACTTCATGCCAAAGTACATGGCAACGTTCCAAGCCACGACGTAGAACAGCGGGCCGAGCACGCTGCCGCCGTTGGAGAGGCCAAGGGCGATGCCGAGCAGGATGGGGATGAAGGTACCAACGATGATGGAGTCACCAAGACCGGCCAGCGGGCCCATGAGGCCGGCGCGGATGCCGTTGATGGTGTCGTCGTCGAGGGGCTCGCCGTTAGCACGGGCCTCCTCAAGACCAACCGTCAGACCAACGACCATGGTGCCGATCTGAGGCTCGGTGTTGAAGAACGTACGATAGGTGGACAGAGCCTGGACCTTCTCCTCGTCGGTGTCGTAGAGCTCGTCAACGACGGGCAGCATAGCGGCAAGGTAACCAAAGGTCTGCATGTGCTCCTGAGAGAAGCAGGTCAGGTTGCCATAGATCCAGCGGAGGAACGCGCTGTTGCGCGCGCCAGCGGAAACCTTCTTTTCAGCCATGATTAAATGTCCTCCTCTTCCTCATCGTCAAAGGCTGCACCAGCAGCGGCGACGGCAGGACGAGCGAGCTTGAGCTGCTCGATCTTGAAGTTGATCAGTGCGAAGAACACGGCGATAAGAGCCGAAGCGATCAGGTTGCAGCCCATGACTGCGGCCAGGGTGAAGCCAAAGCCAAAGGTGACCCAGTCGAGCGGCTTCTGCACAACCTGCTTGCACAGGATGGCGACACCGACGGCGGGAAGCAGCGAACCAACGGTGAACAGCGTCTTCATGGCAACGCCGTCCATGGGCAGGTAGTCCTTCATGAGGCCGACCATTGCCTCACCAGAGAGGCAGATGACGACGGTGGGGATGAAGGAGAATGCGATGTGGCTGATCCAGGGCAGCACGAAGTCGACCATGGGGATGGTCTTCTTGATGGTTGCCCAGTTGCCGCCGTCCATGGCCTTCCAGCCAATGCCCTGCCACACGAGGTTGAGGGTAGCGGTGCCATAGAAGAGAACGGTGCCGAGGGTACCAACGGCAGCGCCGAGGGAAGCAGCCAGGCCAGAGGCGGCCTCGGAGTTGGGGTCGAGACCCTGAGCGCGGATGGCCAGGATGGCCAGAGGGATGCCGATGTAGGTGACGGCGCGGACGTCTGCGGAGACGGTGCCGCCGGGGGTCACGAGAGCGATGTAGACGAGCTGGATTGCGGCGCCCACGATAACACCGGTCTGGATGTCGCCAAGGATGAGGCCGACGACCAGGCCACCGACCAGCGGTCGACCGAGCGTGTAGTTACCAATGGTGGTGCCGCCCATGCCAGGCAGGGATGCGAGGCAGGCGAACAGGCCAAGCAGAATGGCCTGAACCATAGAAATACCCATGGAACTCCTCCTAACGTATACTTACTTTTAGAAGGGTCATTTGACCCTCCCCACACCTATGGGCGCGCCCACCAAGCTGGGCCCATAGGTGTTTTTGCCTTGAATTACTTAACGTCGAACTGACCGCGGAACTTGGGCCACTCGCCAATCGAGGTCTCCTTGACCAGAGCGAACTCGACGGTGTAGCCAGCCTTGGTCATGTCCTCAAAGGCCTGAGCCTCCTCGGCCGTGATCGACTGGTTGTTGCCGAGCTTGACGGTGCCGGGGCGGTCGTTGCAGGGACCGACGATAACGCGCTTGACATCGGAGGGCTTGAAGCCAAAGTTGACGAGGATCTCGCGCATGTCGAGCGGGTTCTTGGTGATGAGGAAGTACCTGGTCTTGCTGGCGAGCACCTTCTCGGCACTCTCCTTGAAGTGGTCCATCGTCCAGACAAAGATCTTCTTGTCGGGAGCGGCGCCCTTGTAGGCAGCCTTCAGGACGGGGTTGCTGGCGGCAACGTCGTTAACGGCAATGATGCCGTCGCACGGATACTCGAGGCTCCAGCGGGTCACCGTCTGGCCGTGGATCATGCGGTCGTCGATACGTACGAATGAAATCATGGTTCCTTCCCTTCTTGTTTATGCGGCCAGCTCCTTCCCGCAGGCCGCGCACCTCCTACAGATCCTCTTCGTCCTCATCGTCGAATGCGAGTTCGATCTGACGTGCCCCCTCTCGTGCCTCGCTGATTACGTTTTCGATAAGGGCAGAGTCATCGAGCTCGTCCTCGATGGCCATGAGGGCACTGATAGCCATGGGCAGCGACATGCCGCCAAGAGCGATGGTCTTGGGCAGCAGTCCGCACTCGGTAAGCGTGTTGAGGGTGTTGGTGAGAGGAGATCCACCCACGATGTCGCCAAGAAGGACAACGGAGTCATCGGTCGTAATCGGGGCGATAACCTTGCGAAGGCCCTCGACAAAAGCATCGGCAGAGACGCCGTCCTCCATCGAGTAGCTAAGAACGTTCTCGCGGTCGCCAAGCAGCATACGAATGACGCTGTGGACGCCAGGAGCCATAGTTCCATGACTGACAAGAAGCAGATAACGCATGTGATGGTCCTCTCTCTCTCTTGACCGAAGGCCTGTATAAAACGGTCAAATTCCGTCGCTGAGACATGATAAGAATGAACGTTCGGTGACGAAGCCACCCATCATGCTTCATACAGAATCAAACTATGGTGAAAGTATGGAGAGGAATTCATAAGCTAGATACCAGCACTGTTACCTTTTATTACAGTTTTGTGCATTTGCCCTATGCCGGACCAATGCAAATGCATTTTTCCTTGATGCTTTTGGTTGACCAGATGGCAATATGACCGTATTTGAATTTTTTTGACTGTTTTTGATTCTGTGAGCTGGTATACTTACTTCCAACAACCAAGCACGGTCAAAAGATATATGAGGTGCCATGAGCGCTGCAGAGACCGCCCCATCAATGAACACGCTCCTCACCGAGCAAGAGATAATTGACGCCATTGGCTACGTCAATAAAAGCCATGCCGAGGACAGCATGGCCCAGATTGTCACCTACTCCAAGAACATGCAGTTCATAGCCGTGAACACCGATGTGTCCGCTCGCGAGATATCAGAACAATACGAGGGCTTTGCCTCGTACATCTCGCTTGGCGACACCGAGGGCCTGCTGCACTTCATCCGTACCGACATGCCGCTCATGGAGCCCAAGACCTCCGACGACCCCCTCACCCAGGGCCGCTCGGCCGTGGCCTTTTTGTCCAGCACCTGCATCGAAGCGGCTCGGCGCGGTGGCCTTCCGGCGGTTCGTTCGTTTGCCATCACGCAGCACTACATGAGCCTTGCCAACGAGACGAGCAACGAGGAAGTTGCCCATTACCTGATGCTCCCCATGATGCTCGAGCTCACAAAGGCCGTTCGCGAGGAGGGCGAGGCGCGCATGCACCCACTCTCGCATCAGGCCATGAACTACGTTCGCAGCCACCTCACCAACCAGCTTGACGGCGAGTCGGTGGCAGGTGAGCTGGGCGTAAGCCGCAAGACCCTCTGCACGCGCTTTAAGAACGAGACGGGCGAGACCTTTGCCGCCTACGTGCGTCGCCTGCGCGTGGAGCGTGCCCGCCGCTTGCTTGACACCACCGACTACGACATTGCCCAGATCGCCTACCGCACGGGCTTCTCGTCGCAGAGTCACCTGCAGACGGCATTCAAGCACGCCACGGGGCTCACCCCGCGCGAGTGGCGCATGCGCGAGATTCGCGAGATCTAAGCACCGGCAACGGCCGCGCACGCTGCGCTGCGCCCGCTGAAACTGGTGCTGAACGCGTTGGGGAGATTTGGCGCTCGTTATCAAAACTTGCGCTTTGCGCGGAGTAAGGTACATGAAGCACCCTGCCTCTGGGCAGGCCATCTACTTTGAAGGAGCACTCATGAGCACCTGGACCCTCGACGACCTTGCCCGTCTCATTGACCACACCAACCTCCACGCCGACGCCACCGAGGCCGACATGGTCAAGCTCTGCGACGAGGCCAAGCGCCATCACTTTAAGATGGTGGCCATCAACCAGGTGCAGTCGCGCTTTTGTGCCGCGCAGCTTGAGGGCACTGACATTGACACCGGTGCCGCCATCGCCTTCCCGCTGGGCCAGACCTCGATCGCCGCAAAGGTCTTTGAGACGCGCGACGCTCTAGCCAACGGGGCAAACGAGATCGACTACGTGGTCAACGTGACCGAGGTCAAGCAGGGCAACTGGGGCTATGTGGCCAGCGAGATGCGCCAGATTGTGGACGTGTGCAACGAGGCAGGCGTTCCCTCCAAGGTCATCTTTGAGAACTGCTACCTCACGCGCGACGAGAAGATTCGCCTTTGCGAGATTGCCCGTGAGGTGCGCCCGACCTTTGTGAAGACCTCCACCGGCTTTGGCACTGGCGGGGCAACCGTCGAAGACGTCGCGCTCATGCACGAGCACGTGGGCGACGAGGTGCTCGTTAAGGCTGCCGGCGGCATCCGCGACGCCGACACGTTCTTGGACATGGTTCGCGCCGGCGCAAGGCGCATTGGCACCTCGGCTGGCGTGGCCATCATCGAGGAGCTCGCCGCGCGCATGGAGCAGGCGGGCGTGGACGCCATCGAGCTCTAGCGCAGAGGGGCTTCCCCATGGACCCGCTGCTTCTTGAGCCCTATTACGTCTCCCCCGTTTGGGGCGGTCCGCGGATAGCGCAAGCCCGCGGCATTGCCTGGACGAATGAGGACAACCATGGCGAATCCTTTGACGTCTCGGCGCACCCCTCCACGATGGGCATTGTGAAGAATGGCCCCTATGCTGGGCAAACGCTCGCACAGGCCCTTCTCGAGCACCATGGCGAGTTGCTTGGCGCCGTGCCCGATGACGCACCGCTACAGATAACCAGCATGGACGCCGCCGAGACCCTTTCGGTGCAGGTGCATCCGCACGAGGCCTACGCCCAAGCAGCCGAGGGCGACCACGGCAAGGTTGAGTCGTGGTACATCCTGGCGGCAGAGCCCGGCGCCACGCTCATTGGCGGCTGCACCACCCGTGACACCCAAGCCCTGCGCAACGCTGCCGCCGATGACAGCATTGGCCATAGGTACGGCGAGCGCATCGCCGTACAGGAGGGCGACTTTGTCCTCATACCAGAGGGGACCATGCACGCCCTTGGCAGGGGAATCTTTGCCGTGGAGGTGGGCAGCCTTGGCAACACCACCTATCGCATCTGCGACTGGGGACGGGGCCGCCAACTGCACGTAGACAAGGCCTTTGACGTGCTCAAAGCCGCCAACAAGCCAAGCGTGAGGCACTTTGGAGCCTACCGGGACGGCCTGCCCGCATGCGAGCACCTGGGCGTGGACGCAGGCTTCTTCAAGAGCTATGTGGTGGACATAGACGGCCAGCGGGGCTTCTCCTGCGACGGCCGCTACGCCGTCATCACCTGCGTTGGAGGTACCGCCTGCGTGACAACACCGGACGGGTCGGTCGAGCTGGGCCTCACCGCCTCGTGTCTTGTGCCTGCCTGTGCCAGGACCTATGCCATCAGCGGAACCTGCCGCGTGTTGCGCAGCGTCCGCACGCCAGAGGAGAGCTAACATGCAGCGCGTTGCCATCACCGGAGCCACAGGATACCTTGCCAGCCTTGTGCAGCTATACAACCGCGGCCTCTTTGAGTTTTTGCCCGTGAGCAGGGCGGATGTCGACTACAGCCGGCCAGAAGAGGTGGAGCACTTCTTCACCACGATTGGCGCCGACCTCGTCTTTCACACGGCGGCCAACGCGACAACGGCTGCGTGCGAAAACGACCCCGTCGGCACCGACCTCGTTAACAGAGACTCCGCCATTGCCATAGCTCGTGCCTGCAAGGTCACCGGCAAGCGAATGGTCTTCATCTCTACCGAGCAGGTCTTTAACGGCCTTGCCGTCCCCGGCCCCTTTGACGAGTCCGTCGAGCCCTGCAGCGTCACGCGCTATGGCCAGCAGAAGGCGGCCGTCGACGCCTGGATGCACGAGAGCCTGGAAGACTACGTAACGGTTCGCCTCTCATGGATGTTTGGCATGGCGCTGCCGGGAGTCAAGCCCTCCCCTGGCATTGTTGGCAACGTGCTCCACGCCCTACGCACCAACACGCCCGCCAAGTTCACCTGCAACGAACGACGTTGCATGACCTATGCCCAGCGTCTGGCCTCGCAATTTGCAAAGGTCTGCAGCTTGCCGAGCGGCCTCTACCACTTTGCAAGCTCAAACGATCTAACCACCTTTGAGAGCGCTCGGCTGGTGGCCAGGCGCTTTGGGGCAAGCGAGGACGACGTCGAGCGTCTCATACTCCCCGACACAGAGCGCTACACCGACCGCTTCCGCGACTTCAGGCTGGATGCACGCAAGGCCCAGTCCGCTGGAATTGACCTTGGGTCGTTTGTGGACGACGTCGAGCTTTGCCTGAGAGACTTTGGCTGGTAGCAAGGCCTCATAACCCAACCTCACCGCGCAGGCCCATCGCCACAGCTGGGCCCGCGTTTTTTGCTGCCGCGTACGCCCGCTCGAAACAAAGCGCTGGTAGAATGGCCAAAACCGAGGGACAGAGGGAGTGTGCCATGCCAGGACCAGGTGGAATGCGCGGACAGCAGTTCTTGACCGAGGAGGAGAAGGCCAACGCCCCAAAGGTGACACCAGAGCTGCTTAGGCGCATTGCGGGATACCTCAAGCCCTACTGGCTGCAGTTCCTGGCAGTCTTTGTGGCCATTCTGGTGAGCTCGGTCGTTGGCCTGCTGCCCTCGATCATTACCGGGCGCATCGTTGACCAGGCGCTTGCGGGCAACGACCTCGCACTTTTGATTCGCCTGCTGTTTACGGCGCTTGCCGCCATGCTCGCCAGCCAGCTCGTGGGCGTGCTGGAGAACTACATCAACTCGTGGATCAGCCAGCGCATCATCTTTGACATGAAAAACGAGATGTACGACCACCTGCAGCACATGCCGCACGCGTTCTTTACCACCGAGAAGCAGGGCGACATCGTCACCCGCATGAACACCGACATCTCTGGCGTGAGCTCGGTCATTAGCGGCACCCTCACGCAGGTGGTTAGCAACGTGGCCACGGTTGTCACCACCCTGGTCGCGCTCTTTTCCATGAGCCCAATGCTCGCGGTAGTGGGCCTGCTCGTGCTGCCGCTGCTTATCTTTCCCACCCGCAGCGCCGGACGCGTGCGTCTCAAGCTGGTGCAGGAGAGCCAGGCCAAAAACGACGAGATGAACCAGCTCATCAACGAGACGCTCTCGGTCTCGGGGTCGCTGCTCACCAAGATGTTCACCGCCGAGGAGCGCGAGTACGACCGCTTTGTGGGCGTAAACGAGGAGGTCACCGCCCTCTCACTCAAGGAGCAGCGCTCTGGCTCGTGGTTCCGTGTGGCGATGGGCATGTTTACCCAGCTAGGACCCCTGCTCATCTACTTTGCCGGTGGCTACCTCATTATTCGCAGGCTTGACCCCACCCTCTCGGTGGGCACCGTCACGGCTACGGTCACGCTGGTCAACCGCCTGTACCGCCCCGTAGAGAACCTGCTCAACCTGCAGGTGAGCTTTACGCGCTCGCTTGCCATGTTCACTCGCATCTTTGACTATCTCGACCGCAAGGCCACCATCGTGAGTCCCAAGGATGGCGCTCGCCCCTCAATGGACCAGGCGAGCATTGAGTACGACCACGTCTCCTTTGGCTACGACGACTCCGAGGAACCGCTGCTCACCGACGTATGCCTGACCGTTCCCGGCGGCAAGATGTACGCCATTGTGGGCCCCAGCGGATCGGGCAAGTCGACCGTCGTCAACCTCATCCCGCGTCTCTTTGACGTATGGGGCGGCTGCGTGCGCGTGGCTGGCGTGGACGTGCGCGAGATTGACCTCACCTACCTGCGGCAGGCCGTGGGCGTGGTGACCCAGGAGGCCTACCTCTTTAACGGCACCATCCTCGAGAACCTGCGCTACGCCAGGCCCGATGCCACAATGGACGAGATTGAGCGCGCCTGCCGCATTGCCAACATCCACGAGTTCATCTCTAACCAGCCGGACGGCTATCAGACCGAGGTGGGCAACCGCGGCCTCAAGCTCTCGGGCGGAGAGAAGCAGCGCCTGTCCATTGCCCGCGTGGTGCTCAAGGACCCCAAGATCCTGATTCTGGACGAGGCCACCAGCGCGCTCGACTCCATCAGCGAGAACGCCATTCAGGAGGCGCTCGAGCAGCTGATGGTGGGGCGCACGAGCATTGTTATTGCGCATCGCCTGTCGACCATCCTCAAGGCCGACCGCATCTGCGTGGTCAAAGGCGGCGTCATTGCCGAGCAGGGCACGCACGAGGAGCTGCTGGCAACTGGCGGCGTGTACCGGGAGCTGTACGAGACGCAGTTTAGGCAGGTCATTGGCATGGAGCAAGGCGCGGAGTCCGCTGGTCTGGATGTCCAGACGCTCTCGTCGGCATACGAGGTCCGCGCGCTTGGCAACGAGGACCTTCCCGAGGTGTTTGCCCTCGCGCGTTCCAACAGGGCGTACTTCCGCTACCTGCACGAGCGTCCGACCAAGGCCAACCTCACAGCCCTCATCACGCGTCTGCCCGAAGGCGCGCAACCGATGTCCAGGCACTTTGTGGGGCTCTTTGACGGCGACGGGTATTTGGTTGCCGTGCTTAGCCTTGCCTGCGGGTACCCCAACGAGTCCACGGCCTTTATTGGATGGCTCATGGTTGCGGCCGACATGCAGCGCCAAGGCATTGGGTCGCAGCTTGTGGCCGACCTGCGTGCCGCGCTTGCGGCCCAGGGATACACGCGTATGATGCTGCAGCTGCCCGAGCGTGACACCGATGGTGCGGGCTTTTGGGAGGAGCAGGGCTTTGCGGCAAATGGAGAGCGCGACACGAGCTGCCATCATCCGCTGATCACGCTCGAGCGGGCAATATAGTATGAGGGCATGCATCTAGCTGACTTGACCGGCACGGGCAACCCCGCCGCAGCCACAACGCAAACGCAGCTCCACCTGCAAGGAGGGCACATGGACATATTTGAGGCAATCCGGGCACGTCATAGCTACCGTGGGCCGTTTTTGCCCGACCCCGTGCCTCGCGAGGATCTGGCACGCATCATGGAGGCAGGGCTGGCGGCACCGTCGGGCTGCAACAAGCAGACCACCTCGCTTGTGGCCATAGACGACGCAGACGTGCTGGCGCGTGTGCGTGCGCACATTGACCCACCCCTGCGCCGTGAGAACGCGCCGGCCGCCATCTGCGTGCTCACGCAGCGGATATGCGCCTATCGCGACAAGTGCTTTGCCATTCAGGACTACTCGGCGGCAATCGAAAACATGCTGCTTGCCATTGCCGCGCTTGGCTACGCGAGCTGCTGGTACGAGGGCCATATAACCGACGATGACCGCATTTGCGACCGCATGGCCGCGGAGCTCGGCGTGCCCGAGGGCTACGAGCTGGTATGCTACCTGCCCGTAGGCAAGCCCGACCGCACGGTGCACGGCCCAAAGAAGGTCGCGTTTGGCGAGCGGGCATGGTTCAACGCCTTTGGCAATACTGCGCAGGCGTGCGAGGGGCAGGCATGAACATCCAGATTTTTGGCATTAAGAAATCGAGCGACGCCCGCAAGGCAGAGCGCTGGTTCAAGGAGCGTCGCATCAAGTTTCAATATATCGATCTGACTCAGAAAGAGATCAGCAAGGGCGAGCTGCGCTCGGTTGCGCAGGCAGTCGGCGGCCTTGCAGAGCTCATCGACGAAAAGGCAAAGGACAGCTATGCCGTTGCGCTGCTGCAGCACACCCCCGAGAGCATGCTGCTCGATAAGCTGCTAGAAAACCAACAGGTCCTGCGCGTACCCATCGTTCGCAATGGGCGTCAGGCAACCGTGGGGTACGCGCCGGACGTGTGGAAGAGCTGGGAGTAGAGGTAACCCTGGTCTGAGGGAGACGCTACTCTGCGTCAGAATCGTCCCAACCGTCAAGATCGATGACCTCGTCACCAAAAACTACCTGCACCTTTGCGTCGCAGGCATGAGCAATGCTGGCGAAGGTCTCAACAGAAGGCACGCTTCCACTGTGCAGAAGCGACGAGACGTAGTTGGGACGGCGCCCGATCTCCTGCGAAATCTGGATTGCAGATTTGCTGCTCGCACGAACGATCTTGCGTAGTGCAGCCGTTGCCTTCATTATGTTCCTCTCTCGATAGCATTAAATTATGCTCATACTAACATGAGAATGGCAAGCTGGCATTTGAGACGCATGGGGTCGATTTTGCTAGCGTTTATTCCCAAATTTGAAAAAAACGCTTCTGAGCTGCACTTTTACTTACTATTGACGCCTATACGTAAATGTCTGGTATAATAATTACTCACATATTTTGCATATTAGTAAATCCGTCTGCTTGGCATCTACTCAGTAATTACATAGCTGTCAGCTAAAGAACGTGTTGCTGGACGGGACTTTACACCCGCCCACATGAAACCAGCAAAGAATGCGCCGGCAAGATGTGCTTCCTGTTAGATAGCGGCACAAGCTGCGCGCACATGCTACAGTGCAGCAAGCAGCGCTGTGACTGACGGATTGTCGTGGCTACCACGGTGGAGCAGCGCCCTCACATATCGCCGACCGTCTGGGCAAGTCATATCTCGTAAGGGAGTGGCTTGCCTTTTTGTTTCGGATGGCAAGTCACAGGAGGGAGAACCGCTCATGCAAGACCTCGTTAAGCTGCTCGAATCGAACCCCTATCCTGGTCGCGGCCTCGTTGTTGGCCAGGGCGTGGTCTATTACTGGATCATGGGCCGCAGCTTTAACAGCCGCAACCGCATTTTTGTTGAGACCGAGGACGGCATTCGCACCGAGGCGCATCAGCCCGAGCTGGTGGAGGATCCGAGCCTGATCATCTACCATCCCGTGCGCACCATGGGCGATGACCTCGTGGTGACCAACGGCGACCAAACTGATACCATTGTTGAGCAGGGTGACTTTGTGAAGGGCTGCCTGCTGCGTGAGTTTGAGCCCGACGACCCCAACTTTACCCCGCGCATCAGCGCCATCTTGCATGCCGACGGCAGCTTTGACCTCTCTATCCTCAAGCATCAGAAGAGCGGCCGCTGCCTGCGCGAGTTCTTCTGCTACGAGGGCGCCGACGAGGGCACCGCGTACTTCCTCTCGACCTACGATGGCGACGGAAACCCGCTGCCCACCTTTACCGGTGAGCCGCGCGAGGTGACCCTGCCCACCCCCGACGAGGTTTGGGCCGCCCTCAACGAGGACAACAAGATCAGCCTCTACACCGACGTTCACGGCGAGGTCAAGATCTACAACAAGCACCTCGGCGACTAGCCCCAGTAACGGGGTCGGCCTCCCGTCCATTGGGGACGGGAGGCCGACCCCAATGTTCGAAACACACCCCCTCGATTGGAGACAACATGAACGAACTCGAGCTCAAGTACGGTATGAACCCCAACCAGAAGCCCGCCCGCATCTTTATGAAGGACGGCTCCGAGCTGCCCGTGACCGTGCTGCAGGGCAAGCCTGGCTTCATCAACTTCCTAGACGCCCTCAACAGCTGGCAGCTGGTCCGCGACCTCAAGGAGGCCACCGGCCTGCCCTGCGCCGCATCCTTCAAGCACGTGAGCCCTGCCGGCGCCGCCGTTGGCACCCCGCTCTCTGACATCGACCGTCAGATTTACTTTGTGCCCGACACGCTGGCCGACCCCTCCCCCATCGCCTGCGCCTACATTCGCGCTCGCGGCGCCGACCGCATGAGCTCCTACGGCGACTGGGCCGCCCTCTCGGACATCTGCGATGCCGACACCGCCACCTACCTCAAGCCCGAGGTCTCTGACGGCATCATTGCCCCTGGCTACACCGACGAGGCCCTCGCCATCCTGGCCCAGAAGAAGGGCGGCAACTACAACGTCGTGCAGATCGACCCCAACTACGAGTGCGCTCCCGTTGAGACCAAGGACGTCTTTGGCATCACCTTTGAGCAGGGCCACAACTTTTATAAGGTCGACCGCGAGCTGGTGAGCAACTTTGTGACCGACGTCAAGGACGTGCCCGACAGCGCCATCCGCGACATGATCATCTCGCTCATCACGCTGAAGTACACGCAGTCCAACTCCGTGTGCTATGTGAAGGACGGTCAGGCCATTGGCGTTGGCGCCGGTCAGCAGAGCCGCGTGCACTGCACCCGTCTCGCCGGCAACAAGGCCGACACCTGGTACCTGCGCCAGCATCCCAAGGTGCTGGGCCTCAAGTTTGTTGAGGGCATCCGCCGCGCCAACCGCGACAACGCAATTGACGTGTACATCTCTGAGGAGCACGACGACGTGCTGCGCGAGGGCGAGTGGCAGAAGTGGTTTGCCGAGAAGCCCGAGGTCCTCACCCGCGAGGAGAAGGCCGAGTGGATTGCCACGCAGACTGGCGTGACCTGCGGTTCTGACGCGTTCTTCCCGTTTGGCGACAACGTTGAGCGCTGCCACAAGAGCGGCGTTGAGTACATTGCCGAGCCCGGTGGCTCCATCCGCGACGACAACGTGATCGAGACCGCCAACAAGTACGGCATTGCCATGGCCTTCACCGGCATGAGGCTCTTCCACCACTAAGAGCACGCCAACGCCCGACCTCGCACAATGATCGGACATACCTGTGAGTTACGGGGCCGCCCCGCGCCAGTTTTGGCGTGGGGCGGCCTTCTTCCGTGGCTTGCAGCGCGCTTTCGTTCAAGAAAACCCACTAGTGTACGAATCGATTTGGCATGGGCCCCAAAAGTCGTATTAGGAGAACGCAAAGCCCCGTTCACGAGGCCGGAAAGAGTGGCGTTTCGGTCATCATGAAATGGGATTCGTACACTAGTGGGTTTTCTTGAACGAAAGCGCGCCTTCCGCCACACCAGAAGCTCTGCATCGGAGCCCGAACCGCTACTTGCGCTACTGGACGGGTACTATCACGTCGTAGCGGACTACCTTGCCGATGAGCGAGCTGCTTGGCTTGACCCCTGCCAGATGCGGGCCCTTGAGCGGACGCTTGACCACCACCTTGCGCGGACGTGCGGCCAGCGCGGCCCGCATGAGCGCCTCTTCGTCCTCGCAAGGGCTCTCCAGCCGCTGGAAGAGCTGCAACTTTTTGTTGGTGGCGGCCCGACGACGCCGCTCGGGAAACATTGGGTCGAGAAACACCACGTCGGGAGAGGCATCGAGCGAGCCCAGCGTCTCGACGGCGTCACCTCGCACCAGCGTCATGCGCGCCGCAACCTCTGCGAGCCGCGCATCCTCTCGCGCGCGTGCGATCGTGTCCGCAAGCAGGGCGGCTATCACGGCATCGCGCTCGCAGAGCATGACGGTAAAGCCGGCTGCAGCCAACAGCAGCGAGTCCTCACCCAGGCCCGCCGTGGCATCCACTGCCGTGGGCGCCGACACGCCCCGCACGCGGGCGGCACGTACGAGCAACTCGCGCGACAGCCGGTCTTGCCGCAGGCGCGGCAGCAGGTGCGCAAAGTCTCCCCTAAGCTCCATGCCGTCACCCAAAAGCGCAAGCCCGCGCTCGTCGCGCACCAGCTCAAGGCCCTCAGGCAACTCCAGTTGCTCCATGCCAGTCACCTCCCGCAGATCCGCCCGTCAAAACAACAGGCCCGAGCCTCGCACGCGGCGGAAACCCCCACCGGCGTAAGAACTCGGACCTGCTCTCACACATTCAAGTCCCGCTTAGACCAGCTTGCCGTTGCAGTGGTCAACCATGTGCTGAATCATCTGGGCGATCCAGCCGGTATAGTCGCGGCGGCGCGCCACAAGCTTGCCGTCAACCAGCTCGTCGTAGCTCAGCTTGATCTTGGCATAGCGCGTGACCTTAGAAATGTCCTCGCGCGTAAGGCAGCCCTCCATCATCTTTGACGGACGCAGTCCCATGATCACCTTGGGGTTGTACAGCACGTGGGCCTCGCCGTCGTCGTCGAGGTAGACCGCGATGGCCTTAGTGATGCCAATCTGGTTTGCCGCAATGCAGGCGCCATCGTCCTGGGCGCGAATGGTGTCGATGAGGTCCTGCGCAATGGGAGCGTCCTCGGCCGTGGCAGCCTCGCAACGCTGGGAAAGAATGGCCTCGTCGGTAACCAGGTCCTTGATCATGGGGTAGTCCTTTCGTTTGGGCAACACCAGTTGTAACCGCTTGAGGGTAGCCCACTCAGCCGTTTGGGGCAACCTTCGCCACGCGCTGCGCAAAAACACGTGAGTGTGCAGCCATATAAAAGCCAGTCCCCACGGTACGCGGAGACTGGTTTCTGACTTAAAACGATGCCTGCTAGCGATAGCGAATCTTGTTACTGATCTTGTTTTTCACCGCAAATGACGGGTCAGAGATATATATACGCGTATAGGTGGTCACCTCGTTATCGGTGACATTGGTGCGCTTTGTAAGGTTACCGTTTGAGTCATACTCGTTCTTGAACTCGGTAGTGGTCGTCTTTCCATCGCTATCGGTCTGCACAGACTTTGTGATAGTGCCATGCTCGTCGTACTCGTATTCGGTACGCGACTCGCTACTCTCACCATCAAAGCCCGTATAGGTCCAGGTGTACAACTCCGATATAGGCGTTCCATCGCTTGCCAGCTCGTAGGTTGAAGTGCCAATCATCGTGGTGGAATCGCCGTCGTCGTAGATTGTTTCTGTATAGAATTCGAGTTCATGTCCATACTCGTCGTACTCGGTGTAGCCCGACTCGGTTGATGAATCAGATTTCTCATCCCACTGTATATACGCTAAAGCATCACCACTATAAGAGTAGGTGTAGCTGTAATCGCAGTTGTAGGAGTAGTCATTGCCAGACTCTGTATAGCTATTCGTCTGACGACTCGTAATGCGACCCGTACTGTCGACATCATTGGTATAGCTATCGGTGTAGTTTGACTCGTAATCAGAGCCATCTGTCCATTTATCCTTGATCCAACCCGACCTTGATTCCGGATATCCATACTCGTCGTAGCCGCCAAATGTGTCGCTACTCTCAAAGACTGTTCCATCGTCTTCGAGGGTATAGCTGCTGTAAGACAAAAGGTTGCCGTGCTCGTCGTAGGTATTGTGGGACTCCCAGACAGTCTCGCCACTCGCATTGACGGTAACGCTATCGGTGACAACCCAGACGCCCTCGTCCTCGCCTGCGGACGGGAAGAAGCCGCCGCGCGTCGAGCTGCCTGCACCACCAAAGAGCCGCGGGAGCACGATTACCGCAGCTACCACCAGCGCAACGACCGCTGCAACGATGGGTAGCGGGGACTTCTTCTTTGGCCCAGGATCAGGCTGCTGAGTAGTTTGCTGCACCACCGGTGTGGGCGTGGGTTGAGGCTGGGGCGCTGGCTGTGGTTGGGGCTTGGGCGCCGGCTGGGGTTGGGGTTGCGCCGGTGCCTGCGGAGCCGGAGCCTTGGTGCCGCCCGACTGAGAGTTGCCACTTGGAGGCGTGACCACCACCGTGTGCGTGTAGTTGGCAGGGTTGACAGGCGTTGGCGTGACGACGGGCGTCTGGGGCTGTGGCGCCGGCTGGGGCTGCGCCGCCGGTCGCTGCGGCGCCGAAGGCCTCAGCCCATAACGTGCGGCTATACCACTGGCAATGCCCCCGGAAACCCTCGCCGCCGTCCTCGGCTCAATCATGCACTCGTTGATGAGGTGGTCGCGTGCACGAGCCTCCGCGCCACGCAGCGCGTCAAGGCCGTTGCCCAGCGCCTGGCGGTATGGCTCAACCAGCTGCTCGTCACAGCAGCGCATGAGCACGCGCATTTCCATGGAGTCTGGGTCCATCGTATCGGCAAGGTACGACAGGAGCTTTTGCGGGTTGTCCATGACGGCAGTCCCGCCGCGCACCAGCGCAAAAGCGGTCGCCTCCGCCAAAGACTTGTATTCGTCGGCCATAGGGCGCCTCTCACTATAGAGTCAGTTTGTGCATAGCTCAGGAAATGCCGCACAAGCACGAGTCTATCAGACGAACAAGAGTGAGTGAGCGCCCGGCGAACGAGGCTGACCTTTTGGTTGCGACGAGCCAGTCCGCGCGGTACCTGCGGAAAGCTCACTTGTGCCCAGCGGTGGTCCGCCAATTGCCCCTACGCGAGGTAGCGGTCGCGAATCCTGGCCACGGCGTTGGCATCAAGGCCAAACTCCTTGGCAAAGTAGGCCTCACGCGTGGGGTGGTCCGCGTCAATCTCGTCAAAGACCGCACGCAGGTTGTACTCCTGCACGCTATTGACCTCGGCCCACTGCTCCTTTGTGTAGCCGCGAGCGTGCTCGGGCAGGTCGGCGGGCATGTTGTTGATGATCTCGGCGCGATACTCGTTGGTGAGCAAGAACTCCTGCACTATGGCGTCGTCATCCACCCCAAGCAGGGTGAGGGCCATGGCCGCGCACACGCCCGTGCGGTCCTTGCCGGCCGAGCAATGGAAATAGATGGGACCGCCGCCCTGCGCCATGTGCTCAACGAGCGCGTGAACGGCCGGGTTGTCGTGCGCCATCCCAACGTACAGGTCGGTCATGAACCTCTCTTGCTGCTCCTCAATCAGCGCGGCAATGCGGGTGATGCCCGCCGGCGAGAAGTCGACCTCGTCGCCGTTGGCGTCGTACATGCCAGCAATCCGCAGGTAGTTGGCACCATGCGGCACGTAGTCGTCAAGACCTTCGGCCTCGCCGGCGGCACGGAGGTCGAGCACGAGGCTCAGGCCAAGGTCCTCGAGGCGAGCTGTCTCCTGCGGCGTGAGGTCAACCAGCGAGCTTCCGCGGTAAATGAGGCCGTGACGAACCGTGCGGCCGTCGGAGGCACGCTGTCCACCAAGGTCGCGAAGGGCAAGGGTGGTATGAAATCCGGGAACATATCCGGGGAGGGCGGTGAGGTCCATGAGGCGCCTTTCTTAGCGGTGTGCTAAACAATCGTAGCATGTACACCGCCTCTCTCACGTGCACAAGAGCAGCTCACAGCCCTCCCCGAGGCGCACGAAATTTGGTGCGCGTTGGGGAGGGGCATTCTCGGGTTTGGTGCGCGTTCTTGTGGCGTTTTCGCGCACGAAAGCGACGCGCACCCCACTCCGATGCGCACGAAACTTGGCACGCACGCGGTCACGGCCCTGCTACCATAGGCCCTGTGGCAACTCCCCACCGAAAGGCTCCCCATGGAACAGCTCGACCTGCAAGCGCTTTTGGCTCAGTCACACACAGTTTGCGACGCACTGCAGCGAGCAGATGTGGGCAGCGTCCGCTCCGAAGGTCGCAACCTAGACACCATGCTCCGTGGCGACCTTGCCCGCTTTGGCGCCTACGTAGTGCAGGAGGAGGGGCCCGTTCCAGCCGATGACCTCGAGTTCATTCGCACCACGCTCGACTACCCCGCAAGCGCGCCGGTCATCTCGGGGCTCCGCAGCAGGAAAAGCCCCGGAATGATGCCCGACAGCGGCAACCCTCAGTCGCTCAAGTACGCCGTGCTCTCCGACGCTGCGCAAAAGCTGCGCCCCGACCCGTTCAAGGGTCAGGCGGCAATGTATCTCTACGACACCTTCAAGGTTTTTGGCAAGACGCTCCTTGCCCGTCCCGAGCACGACGTGCGTCCCGGCGACGTAACGCGGCTCACCACCTACCTCGAAAGCATGGAAAAGATGCTGCGCGAGTACGCCGTCTGGCGCGCCGGCTCGCAAAAGACCTACCAGGCAACGGAGCCCACCGTAAGCGCGCAGGACCCCAAGGAGCAGGCGGCCGAGCTCGACGAACTGCTGGGCGAGCTTGCGGCACTCGTAGGCCTCGACGGTGTAAAGCGGCAGGTCAACACGCTGGTCAACCTCATACAGGTACAACGCATGCGCGCCGCGCAGGGCATGAAGGCAACCGACATCTCAAAGCACATGGTGTTTCTGGGCAACCCCGGCACCGGCAAGACCACCGTTGCGCGCCTGCTCGCAAAGATCTACCGCGCGCTGGGGGTGCTGCGCACCGGTCAGCTGGTAGAGGTCGACCGCAGCGGCATGGTCCGCGGCTACATTGGGCAGACCGCCACTCGCACGCAAGAGGTCATAGAGGAGGCACTCGGCGGCGTGCTGTTCATTGACGAGGCCTACGCGCTCACGGTCAACAAGGGCCAGGGCGACTTTGGTCAGGAGGCCGTGGACACGCTGCTCAAGACAATGGAGGACCATCGCGACGACATCGTGGTGATTGTGGCCGGCTACACCGACCTCATGGAGCAGTTCTTGGACTCAAACCCCGGTCTGCGCTCGCGCTTTGCCAACGTGATCCACTTTGACGACTACTCCGCCGACCAGCTGCTCGCCATATTGCTGCAAAACCTCGAGCGCCAGGAGTACCACCTGTCGCCCAAGGCCGAAAAGCGCGCCTGGGAGATGATCAAGAACCGCGTGGCGCACAAGCCGGCAAACTTTGCCAACGCCCGCGACGTGCGCAACTTTATGGAGCGGGCCATCGCCAACCATGCGGTGCGCGTGGCCTCCCTCGACGGGGCGAGCGAGAGCAAAGAGATCCTGGGGACCATTGAGCCCGAGGACCTGGAGGACTGGGAGTAGCGCGGCTGCAGCAGGCACGGCCTTTCTGACTTCACTTCCATCGCTATACTGTTGAAGGTTGACACATTCACATGCCCGCGGCGCACGCGCAGCTGGGCACACATCAAAGGAGAGCCATGGAAGCTATCAAGTTTGGCGACATGCCCTACGAGCGCCCCGACGCCCAGGCAGTCAAGGACCACCTCTTTGACCTTGCCCGTCGCCTTGAGGAAGCGCCCGACTACGAGAGCGCCCGCGCCATCTTCCTCGAGAAGGAGACCGCCGAGAAGGACATCGACACCCTCTCGAACCTGGCCTACATCCGCCACTCCATTGACACGCGCGACGAGTTCTACGACGGCGAGATGGACTTTTGGAACGAGTTTGGCCCCGAGCTGCACGAGCCGAGCGTCGCCTGGACCCGCGCCATGCTGAGCAGCCCCTTCCGTCCTCAGTTTGAGGAGGAGTTTGGCAAGCTCATGTTCACCAACGCCGAGCTTGAGGTTCGCTCGTTCTCGCCCGAGATCATTGGCGAGATGCAGCAGGAGATGAAGCTCACCACCGAGTACGCCAAGCTCATTGCCAGCGCGCAGATCCCCTTTGAGGGCGGCACCTACACGCTCTCGCAGCTCACCCCGTTCAAGACCGACGCCGACGACGCCGTTCGCCTGGCCGCATGGAAGGCCGAGGGCACTTGGTACAAGGAGCACCAGGCCGACCTCGACCGCATCTACGACGAGCTCACCCACCTGCGCGACACCATGGGCAAGAAGCTTGGGCACGAGAACTACATCCCGCTGGGCTACGACCTCATGGGCCGCAACTGCTACGACAAGAACGACGTGGAGCAGTTCCGCGCCGCCGTGCGCACCTACCTGGTGCCGCTCTGCGACGAGATCTATCGCGCGCAGGCCGAGCGCCTGGGCGTTGAGTACCCGCTCTCGTTTGCCGATGCCGCGCTGATGTTCCGCTCGGGCAACCCGCGTCCGCAGGGCACCGCAGACGACATCCTTGCCGCCGGCAAGCGCTTCTACGACGAGCTCTCGCCCGAGACCAGCGAGTACTTTAGGGCCATGCTCGACCAGGAGCTCATGGACGTGCTCTCCACGCCCGGCAAGGAGGGCGGTGGCTACTGCACCGCGCTGGTCAACTACCGCAGGCCGTTCATCTTTGCCAACTTCAACGGCACGCAGGGCGACGTTGAGGTCATCACGCACGAGGCCGGCCACGGCTTTGCCGCGTGGATGAACATCGACCGCACCCCCATGTCTTACATTTGGCCCGGCATGGAGTCCGCCGAGGTTCACTCCATGAGCATGGAGTTCTTTGCCTGGCCGTGGTGCGAGGGCTTCTTTGGTCCCGACACCCGCAAGTACCTCTACAGCCACCTGGCGGGCGGCGTCACGTTCATCCCCTACGGCACGATGGTCGACCACTTCCAGCACATCGTGTACGAGCGCCCCAACATGACGCCGGCCGAGCGTCACGGCGTGTGGAAGGAACTCCTTGGCATTTACATGCCCTGGATGCGCCTTGACGGCGAGATTCCCTTCTACGCCGACGGCGAGGGCTGGCAGCGTCAGAGCCACATCTACGAGCGCCCGTTCTACTACATTGACTACTGCCTGGCCCAGACGGTGGCCCTCGAGTTTTGGGAGATGATCCAGGACGATCCCAAGAACGCCTGGGAGCACTACATGGCCTACACCCGTCAGGGCGGCTCGGTCACCTTTAAGGAGCTTCTGGCCAACGCGGGCATGGTGAGCCCCTTTGACGAGGAGTGCCTGCGCGGCGTGTGCGAGCGAGCCAAAGCATGGCTCGAGGCCTATGACCTCACGGGTATCGAGTAATGGCCTCGCGCAAGCGCGCATATCTCGACGACTTTAAGCTCGGCGACGACGGGTCGTACAGCTATGAGGGCACCATTTGGCGTTGGGCGCATCCCGAGCGGCGCGTGGCGTTGCTCGGGGCCGCATGGCGGCTTGTGGGTGGCGCGGTGGCCTGCCTGGTGGGCGCGGGGTTTGTTCCGCTTTCGAGCATGGCCTTTCCGGCGCTCATGACCCTGCCCTATGTGGCGGCGGTTGTGAGCCAGGCGCTTGTGCTGGTAAGCCTCTGGCGCATTTGGCGTGGCGGCAACGAGCTGCGCGACCACGTGTACCAAAAGGCGGTTCCGGCCCTTTCGGCAAAGGTGACGGTCGCTATGGTTGCAGCCTTTGCCGGTGGCATTGGGGCGCTGGTCAACCTTGCCCTTTCGGCTGGCGCGATGGCGCAGGCCCTGCCCTTTGCGGCGCTTCTCTTTGGCTGCGGAGTGTTTCAGTCGCAGCTGCTCCGCAAGGTGAGGGACTTCTCCTTTGTGGAGGGGTAAGGCGCGGCCGCGTTGAAAGCCAAGTAGATTGATGGCCAGCGGGCCCGTCGCACTCCGGCGGGCCCGCTGCGGTTTTGCCTGTGGCAAGTGATAGGCGCTGCCCTTCAATCGGACGCGGCGCATCTGGTTTTCCGTCCAAAAGCAACCGCCCCCAATGGACGGGAGGCGAGCGTTCGACCGGCCGCGGGCCGTCCAAAAGGAACCGTTCTCAACGGACGGGCGGGTGATGGGCCCAGCCATCAAGATTTGGGCAAAGCTGCGAGCAATTTCCCTGTTGTTGGCACCGTTTGCGCTCAATCTCATTTCTATTTTTGCAATGTGGACGTTATCGACGCAAATAGTGCCTAAACTAGTGACGTTTATCTGGGGGAAGTGTGGGACGAGTCCTTCTCCCCATGTCAATGTAAGAATCTCGTCGAAGGGAGAGGTCTTCCATGAACATTTCTCGTAGGAACTTCCTGCAGGCGTCCGCAGCAGCAGGCGCCCTCGGCTTCCTCGCGGGCTGCGGTGGCAGCGGCGAGGGCGGCTCCTCTAGCGCCGCCTCCAGCGATACCCCGCTCGTCGTTGGCTATTCCCCGTTCTCCAGCAAGTTCTCGCCGTTCTTTGCCGAGACTGCCTATGACCAGGACGCCCAGGCCATGACCCAGCTCACCCTGTACCCCACCACCCGTCTGGGCGAGGTTGTGTACAAGGGCATCGAGGGCGAGTCCCACGAGTTCAATGGCACCGACTACACCTACACCGGCCCCGCCGACATCGAGGTCACCGAGAACGCCGACGGCACCGTCACCTATGACATCCAGCTCCGCGACGACCTCAAGTACTCGGACGGCGAGCCGCTGACCATCGACGACTACATCTTTAGCGCCTATGTCCGCTGCGACCCCACCTACGACGGCTCCGCCACCCTGTTCTCGATGCCGATCGAGGGCATGGAGGAGTACCGCTCCGGCATGAGCACGCTCGGCTCCCTGATCTTTGACGCTGGCGAAGACAACACCAACTTTGACCTGTGGACCGAGGACCAGCAGAAGGCCTTCTGGGAGAGCTACAACGGCACCACCAAGGCCCTTGCCGAGGACATCGTTGCCTACTGCGTCGAGAACGAGTACGCAAAGGACGGCGACATCGCCGCCGCAGCCGCTGCTTGGGGCTTTGAGGTTCCCGAGAACGGCACCATCGAGGACTTCCAGGCCGCTCTGTCCGAGGCCTATGGCGCCGACGTCAACTCCATGGTTGGCACCGAGGCCGCAACCGTCTCCGTCGACGACCTCTTCCCCAACATCGCCGACTACAGCATCGGCGTCGAGACCGGCGAGTCCGCTCCCAGCATCTCCGGCATCAAGAAGACCGGCGACTACACCTGCACCATCACCGCTACCCAGGTTGACGCCAACCTCATCTACCAGCTCGGCTTTGAGATTGCCCCGCTGCACTACTACGGCGACAAGTCGCTGTTCAACGGCGAGGACTCCTTCGGCTTCCCCAAGGGCGACCTCTCCAGCGTGCGCGCCAAGATCTCGGAGCCGCTGGGCGCCGGCGCCTACAAGTTCGTCAAGTTTGAGAACGGCGTCATCAACTACGAGGCCAACGAGAACTACTTCAAGGGCGCTCCCAAGACCAAGTACGTCCAGTTCCGCGAGGTCCAGGATGTCGACAAGCTCAACGGCGTTGTGACCGGCACCATCGACGTCACCGACCCGTCTTGGTCCAAGGACACCGCTCAGGCCGTTGCCGACGAGAACGGCGGCGAGATCTCCGGCAAGGTCATCACCACCTCCACCGTTGACAACCTGGGCTATGGCTATATCGGCATGAACAGCCACAACGTCTGCGTCAACGACGAGCCGTCCTCCGACGCCTCCAAGGCGCTGCGCAAGGGCATCGCCACCATCCTGGCCGTCTACCGTGACGTCGCCATCGACTCCTACTACGGCGAGGCCGCCGAGGTCATCAACTACCCGATCTCCAACACCTCCTGGGCCGCTCCTCACCCCACCGACCCCGACTACCGCGTGGCCTTCTCCGTCGACGCCGAGGGCAAGGACATCTACACCTCCGACATGGACGCCGAGGCCAAGTACGAGGCCGCCAAGGCCGCAGCCCTCACCTTCTTTGAGGCCGCTGGCTACACCGTCAAGGACGGCAAGCTCACCGAGGCCCCCAAGGGCGCCAAGCTCGAGTACGAGGTCATGATCCCCGCTGACGGCACCGGCGATCACCCCGCATTCATGATCCTGACCGAGGCCAAGAACGCCTTCGCCGAGATTGGCATGAACCTCATCGTCAACGACCTCTCCAACTCCTCCGACCTGTGGACCAAGCTCGAGGCCAAGCAGGGCGAGATCTGGTGCGCCGCTTGGGGCGCCACCATCGACCCCGACATGACCCAGGTCTACTACTCCGACGTTGCCAACGGCGGCAAGGAGCCCGGCGGCAGCAACTACATGTATCAGATCGAGGACAAGGAGCTCGACGAGCTGATCCTCGAGGGCCGCGCCTCCACCGACCAGGAGTATCGTAAGCAGATTTACAAGGCCGCTCTTGACATCGTCATCGACTGGGCTTGCGAGATCCCGACCTACCAGCGTCAGAACGCCATCATCTTCTCGACCGAGCGCGTGAACATGGACACCGTCACGCCCGACATCACCACCTTCTATCCCTGGATGCAGGAGATCGAGAACATCCAGATGAACTAATTCATCGGCTGCCCCCGGCGCTGCACGCGGCTGAGGGGCAACGGTTTTGGGGGTAACGCCTTGTGTCCCAGCGGGCATCAAGGCGTTACCCCTAAACGCCCTTTACTATCTACCTGCTTTTTCAGTCTGATTCGACCTCATAAGTGAGGTGAAACCTCTTGCGTAAGTACATTCTCAAGCGACTGCTCCAGTCAGTCGTAATTCTTGTTTTTGTAGCCTTCATCATCTACGTGCTGATGCGCTGCCTGCCCACGTCTTATCTCGAGCAGGTCGCCCGCGCCAAGTCTCAGCAGCCTGGCTCCAAGAGCTTTGAGGAGTGGATGGCACAGTTGTCTGCCACATATGGCATGGACAAAGGCATCATCCCTGGCTTCCTCTCTTGGTGCGGCCGCGCGATTCGTGGCGACTTTGGCGACTCCTGGAAGTGGACCGTGCCGGTGACCCAGAAGTTTGCCGAGTCCGTTTGGATCAGCTTCATCATGGGCGCCATCTCGTTCTTCTTCGAGATCATCATCGCCATCCCCCTGGGCGTTATTGCAGCCACCAAGCAGTACACCAAAACCGACTACACCATCACGATCGTGGCACTGGCCTGCTTCTCGCTGCCGACCTTCTTCTTTGCGTCGCTGCTCAAGCTTCTGTTCTGCGTGAAGCTTGGCTGGTTTGACCTGGGCGGCCTCATTGGACGTCACTACGAGCAGCTCTCCACCTTTGGCAAGTTCCTCGACCGAGCAAACCATCTGGTGCTGCCCATCGTCACGCTCGTGGTTATTTCTATTGGTTCGCTGATGCGCTACACCCGCACCAACATGCTCGAGGTCCTCAACGCCGACTACATCCGTACGGCGCGCGCCAAGGGCCTTCCCGAGAACAAGGTCATCTACCACCACGCCTTCCGCAACACGCTGATCCCGCTGGTCACGATGCTCGGCGGATCGCTGCCCGGCCTGTTTGCTGGCGCCCTCATTACCGAGACGCTCTACTCCATCCCGGGCATTGGCTTTGTGAGCTACCAGTCCATGGTCACGGGTGACATCCCGTTCTCTATGTTCTACCTGGTGTTTATGGCCATCCTTACCCTCTTGGGCAACCTGATATCCGACATCCTGTACGCCGTGGTCGACCCGCGCGTCCGCATTGCTTAGGGAGGGACGACATGGCAGACAACACCGAAAAGAACCAGGGCACCGAAGAGATGCTCGAGAACGTGCTCGAGAAGGAGGCCAGCGCTCAAGGCGCAGCCGACGAGTACTCCCTCAACGACGATCGCCGTGTTAAGACCCTCTCCCCCACCGCACTCGTGGTCAAGCGATTCCTCCGCAACCGCGTGGCAGTTACCGGTCTTATCATCCTTGCCTTCATGTTTGTGTTCTCGTTCGTTGGCGGCATCGTGAGCCCCTATCGCGAGGACCAGCTGTTCTACCGCACCGACTCGCAGAACAAGCAGTGGGGCGCAATCATGGAGAACAAGGAGCTCCGCTACATTGCCGAGCAGGACTCCGACTTCCCCTCCGTCGCGCGCGCCAAGTTTGTGCTTGCCCTCAAGGGCGACGGCAACACCTTTGAGTCGCAGGGCGTCACCTACCGCTACGAGGAGGAGGGCCCGGACCTCTACGTCCTCTACGTGGACGGCCAGGACGCACCCGTTGCCGTGGCAACTTATGACAACGTGAGCTCCTCCACTGGCAACGAGAAGCTGCCCTTCCCGTTCCAGTACGCCATCCTCAAGGCCGCGGCAAACGAGAAGACCTCGTTTGAGTACGACGGCAAGACCTACGCGATCGACGAGGCCGGCACCGTTATGGACGGCACCGCCGAGGTCGCCTACGCCAGCCGCTACACGGTTCAGGCCATCATGAAGGACGTCTTCCTCACTCGCGAGTTCAAGGAGCAGCTCATCGAGGCCGTCGAGGCCGACCAGAAGGAGTTCTCGTTTACCGACGAGGAAGGCACCACCGCCGACTACATCCTCAAGTACGACGCGTCCACCAGCAGCTGGCAGGTCATGCAGTCGGCTTCGACCAGGGTCTTTGACACCTACTCCGCCCCCAGCTCCAAGCACTGGCTGGGCACCGACCGCAACGGCATGGACATGCTCACGCGCCTCATGTACGGCGGCCGCGTGTCGCTCTACATCGGCTTCATCGTCGTGTTCATCGAGACCTTCATCGGCGTCATCCTGGGCGGTATCTCCGGCTACTGCGGCGGTTGGGTCGACAACCTGATCATGCGCATCGTGGACGTGTTCTACTGCATCCCATCGATGCCGATCATCATCATTCTGGGCGCCACCATGGACGCCATGCGTGTTGATCCGCAGATCCGTATGCTCTACCTCATGCTGCTGCTGGGCTTCCTTGGCTGGGCCGGCATCGCACGTCTCGTGCGCGGCCAGATCCTGTCGCTGCGCGAGCAGGAGTTCATGACGGCAGCCGAGGCAACGGGCATCCGCGCCTCTCGCCGCATCTTCCGTCACCTCATCCCCAACGTGATTCCGCAGCTCATCGTTACCATGACCATGAGCCTTGGCTCCACGATCATCACCGAGGCAACGCTGTCGTTCCTGGGACTCGGCGTTAAGTTCCCGTTTGCCTCGTGGGGCAACATCATCAACGACGTCAACGACACCTACGTACTCACCAACTACTGGTTCATCTGGATTCCGGCTGGCATCTGCCTGCTGGCAACCGTGCTGGCCTTTAACCTGGTGGGCGACGGCCTGCGTGACGCCTTCGACCCCAAGATGAATCGATAAGGAGGCGAGACGCATGGCAAAGAAAGAGAAAGAGCGCGCTGTTGCCAACGCCAAGGACGCCAAGGCAAAGTCCCGTGCGAGCCGTGGCGGCTACCTTTCCGCGCGTGAGTCGCGCGCCATCTCAAAGGCTAACCGCAAGATCACCGGCGAGATGGAGAAGAAGTGGAAGCGCAAGGGCGTGCCCGAGTCGGAGTACCTCACCGAGATGCATGACCCGGCAAACGCGGTTGAGTTTGACGACCTCCACACCTACTTCTTCACCGACAACGGCACCGTCAAGAGCGTTGACGGCGTGAGCTTTGAGGTCCCTCAGGGCAAGGTGGTTGGCGTCGTGGGCGAGTCGGGTTGCGGCAAGTCCGTCACCTCGCTCTCGCTGATGCAGCTGCTGCAGCGCCCCCAGGGCCAGATCGTGAGCGGCGCAATCCGCCTCAACCTGGGTGACAAGGCCTACGACATCACCAAGATCACGCAGGAGCACATGCAGCACCTGCGCGGCAACATGATCTCTATGATCTTCCAGGAGCCCATGACCTCCCTCAACCCGGTCTTCCGCATTGGCGACCAGGTGGACGAGGTCATCGCGCTGCACGACGGCGAGGGCAAGACCCCCGAGGAGATTCGCGAGCGCACCATTGAGGCCATCAAGATGGTTGGCATCGCCAACGCCGAGGGCGTGTGCGACATGTTCCCGCACGAGCTCTCGGGTGGCATGCGCCAGCGCATCATGATCGCAATGGCTCTGGCCTGCAACCCCAAGATCATCATTGCCGACGAGCCCACCACGGCACTTGACGTGACCATTCAGGCCCAGATCCTGGACCTGCTGCGCAACCTCAAGGACCGCATCAACTCGTCGATCATGCTGATCACCCACGACCTGGGCGTCATTGCCGAGATGGCCGACTACGTGGTGGTCATGTACGCTGGTCGCGTTGTTGAGAAGGGCACCGCCGAGGACATCTTCCATCACCCGGCTCACCCCTACACCATTGGCCTGATGGCCTCCAAGCCCGTCGTGGGCCGCGAGGTAGAGAAGCTCTTCTCCATTCCGGGCAAGGTGCCCAACCCCATCAACATGCCCAACTACTGCTACTTCCGCGACCGCTGCGACCGTCGCATGCCCTGCTGCGATGGTGACTACCCCTGCGAGATCAGCATCTCCGAGACCCACAAGGTGAGCTGCTATCGCTACTACGACGAGTACCGCGCACAGGCACTGGCCGACGGCAAGGACGACATGAGCGCATTTGGCATCATGGGAGGTGCAGAGGCATGAGCGAGGCAACAAGCAGCAAGCTCGTCTACGATCCCCAGTACATCCTGATGGTTCGTGACCTTAAGAAGTACTTCCCCATCAAGGGCGGCATGATGAACCGCGTGGTGGGCAACGTGAAGGCCGTCGACGGCGTGACCTTCAACCTCAAGCGCGGCACCACCATGGGCCTGGTGGGCGAGTCCGGCTGTGGCAAGACCACCACGGGCCGCACCATCCTGCGCCTCTCGGGCGAGAAGACCGCCGGCGACGTGCTCTTCAATGGCCAGGAGGTCTACGACCTCTCGCACGAGGACCTGCGTCACCTGCGCACCAAGATGCAGATCATCTTCCAGGACCCGTTCAGCAGCCTGTCGCCTCGTCTCCCCATTGGCGAGATCATTGGCGAGGCCGTTCGCGAGCACAACCTGGTGCCCAAGAATGAGCTGGACGACTACGTGGACCAGATCATGGACCAGTGCGGCCTCCAGCCGTTCCAGAAGGAGCGCTACCCGCACGAGTTCTCTGGTGGCCAGCGTCAGCGCATCTGCATCGCGCGCGCACTCGCACTCAACCCCGAGTTTGTGGTGTGCGACGAGCCGGTCTCGGCACTGGACGTGTCGATTCAGGCGCAGATCATCAACCTGCTGCGCGAGCTGCAGGAGGCCCACGACCTCACCTACCTGTTCATCAGCCACGACCTCTCGGTCGTTGAGCACATCTCCGACACGGTGGGCGTCATGTACCTGGGCAACCTCGTGGAGTACGGCGAGAAGAAGGACATCTTTGCCAACCCGCTGCACCCCTACACCGAGGCCCTGTTCAGCGCCATCCCCATCCCCGACCCCGATGCCAAGATGAACCGCATCGTGCTCGAGGGCTCCATCCCCTCCCCGGCAAACCCGCCCGAGGGCTGCAAGTTCCACACCCGCTGCAGCAAGTGCATGGAGTGCTGCAAGCACGTGGCACCCACGCAGAAAGAGATTGAGCCCGGCCACTTTGTGGTCTGCCACCTCTACGATGACGTACCCGAGGTGTCGCACGAGGCTCCGGCCGCAGAGGCTACGGAGGCTTAGGGCATGGCTGCTGACCGCTACGACAGAGACCCCCAGGACGACGGACGCACCGTTGCCGACATGAGCGACGTGCGCCGTCCGAGCCTGCTTGGGCTGGACAGCCTGCGGAGCGCGCAGTCTCGCAAGAAGCCGGGCTACGACGAGACGCCGAGCCGCGACTTTGCCGACGAGCTGCAGAGTCCCGAGGAGCGCCGCATGGTCATTTGGGGCGCACTCAGAGCGGCGCTTTCGCTCTGGATGGTCTACGTGGTTGTGTTTGGCATTGTTATTGCGGCGATGCTCGCCTTCTGGAACTAGCGGCGAGGCACAGGAACGACCAGGGGGATGTCCTCACACGAGGGCATCCCCCTTTTCTATGGGCCGGGACCTGTGGGCGTGCGTCACGGATCAGGGCCAGGTCCTGCAGAAGCCGTTGTCTCGGCGAAACGCTACGCAGAACGTGCGATTTTGTGGCGACTGCACGCTAGGTATGCGACTTGTGGCGCACTTTCGCTTGGGATTTCGTCAAGCGAGCGTACAGTCGGCTGATAGTCGCACGTTTTGCGTAGCGTTAAAGCATCAGGGGAATGCGCCTGGCATGCCTGTTTTCACGTCGCGAGTCAAATGACCTATCACTTTGACTCGTATCGGGTGGGGGATGCGGACAATTTCTTGGACCGGCTACGCGGCCAGCCCAAGCCTCCTCCTGCGATTGTCGATCGTATCGTAGTACTTCCCGGCGCCGTCGTCGA
>CADCHF010000020.1 GCA_902801175.1 uncultured Coriobacteriaceae bacterium
CGGCCCCTCCCGGGGCCGTTTCAGTTCCAGATCGTTGTTTTCGCCCGCTGAGCTGGGCCTATGCCGGAATCTCTCCCACAGAAACCACCGAAGAGCCCTTTTTTCTCTACCGCTGCAAGACCAGCGTTTCCATAACCTGACATCTACCTGCCCTCCCTGCGAAATTCTTCGTTGTTGCACCTCGCAAAAAGTACCGCAAGGTGCAACAACGAAGAATTGCGCGGGGAGGTGGCCGGCATTCAAAAGCTTAGCTGTGCCAGTGGCGGCCTTCGACGCAAACACATGGAAGAGCGGGGCAGCTTGTTCCCAAAACGGGCCTTTTCGCCATGTACGCGTACAATAAGTGCGGACATTTGAGCACAAGGAGGCATTCGTGGCAAAGAGGGAGTCGCGCGCATCCGCGCGAGAGCGCCAGCTAGCTTCGGCGTTGCGAGTTGCGACGCCCACCAGCTGCGACGTGTGCGTTGTGGGCGGAGGCGCAGCTGGGCTTGTGGCCGCCATCGTTGCCGCCGAAGCGGGCGCCACGGTCGTGGTGCTCGAGCACGACCTGGAATGCGGGCGCACCATTCTGGCCACCGGAAACGGACGCTGCAACTTTGCCAACGTCCGTCTTGACCCGCGCCGCTACAATGACCCCACCTTTGTGGTATCGGTCTGCGGAGCAAAATGGCTCGACGACGTGCTGCGCTTCTTTAGGGAAAGCGGCCTGCGCTGGTGCCTTGAGGACGATCGCCTCTACCCCGCCAGCCGGCAAGCCGCAAGCGTACGTAACGTGCTGCTCGCCCGGGCCAACAAGGCTGGCGTGACCCTTGCGCCAGCACGAACGGTTACGCGCATTGAGCAGCCAACCCTCGCTGGCGATCAGGCGAACGTACGCTTTGAGCCCCAAGGCGGTACCGCGCAAAGCCTCATGGCCTCAAAGGTCATCCTTGCCACCGGCGGCGTCAACGCCTTGGCGGTTGATGGCCTAGGTCTTAGGTCTGCGCCAACCTCTCCCGTACTTTGTCCCGTTGCGTGCGAGGACAGCCCCCTCTTTGCCCTGGACGGACGTCGGGCACACGTGCAGGCGCACCTCACCAAGGCAGGATCGTTCTTCCCAAGCTGGCAGGAACGCGGCGAAGTGCTCTTTCGCTCCTACGGCATCTCGGGCATCGTGAGCTTTGACCTCTCTCGTCGCGCCGAGGCTGGCGACCTTGTGGAGCTTGACCTTGCCCCCGACACTAGCAAGAGCGACCTCCAGCAGCTGGTGGACCCCTTTGCGCGTGGGGACTTAAGCGCCGGTTGCCTGGACGGCGTGCTCGATCCGGCGATTGCCGCGGTTTTGGAACGTCTTGCACGCCAGCGCTGGCACCTGGCCTGGCCGGAGCGCACCAAGCCCACAACAGACTCAGCCGCACTGATAGCGCTAACAAAGTCGCTCCCCTTTGTGGTAAGGGGCCAGACACAAACCGAGCAGGCTCAGGCCATGCGCGGTGGGCTTGCCACCGGTCAGTTTGACACCGCAACGCTTTGCGCACGCGACCTGCCGTGGCTCTACGCCTGCGGCGAGGCTCTTGACGTTGACGCAGACTGCGGTGGCTTTAACCTTGCGTGGGCATGGAAGAGCGGCCTTGTGGCCGGAGGCGCGGCAGGAAGGTCTCACGAATGCTAGAGCTATCGGGCATAAAGATTGCACTTGCGGGTCTTGATGGCACAGACGAGGCCGAACTCAAGGCTGTACGTCACACAACGCTGCGAATGCTTCACCTGCAGCCAAGCGACCTCGTGTCACTTGAGCTGCGCAAACGTTCGGTCGATGCCCGCAGAAAGAACGACGTGCACCTGACCATCACGGCTCGACTCGCGCTCAGGGGCGGCTCAAATGCCGAGCGCGCCCTCATCGAAAAGTCGCGCTCGTGGCGACGCGCACCAAAGCTCAGCGTGGCGGAGGAGGACCCCTACCGCCTGCCAGCGACCACCGCGCCGCTTGGCGATACCCGCCCTGTGGTCGTGGGCGCCGGCTGTGCAGGCCTCTTTTGTGCCCTGGCACTTGCCCAGGCTGGCCAGAGGCCCCTCCTTGTTGAGCGCGGAGACGGCTCGCGTGAGCGCTCGCGCGCCATCGAGACCTTCAACAAAACGGGCGTGCTCGACACCGAGAGCAACATCCAGTTTGGCCTTGGCGGCGCGGGCACCTTCTCGGACGGAAAGCTCACAACGGGCACCAAGAGCCCCTCGCACCGGCTCATCCTCAAGACCTTCGTTGATGCTGGTGCGCCTCAGCGCATCCTGTGGGACGCCAAGCCGCACATTGGCAGCGACATCCTGCCCGCCGTGGTACAGCACATCATGAGGCGCATCGAGGAGCTCGGCGGCGAGATTAGGCTGCGTACGCGCATGACGGGGCTGGGCATATCGTCTGGACGCATTTGCTCCGTTACGCTTGCATCGTGTGACGAAGACGGCGCCACTCGCGAGGAAACCCTGCGAACGGAGCGCGTGGTGCTCGCCTGCGGGCACTCTGCACGCGACGTCTACCAGCTGCTTTGTGACCAAGGAGTCACGCTCGAGCGCAAGCCCTTTGCCATGGGCGTCCGCATTGAGCACCTGCAGGCAGACATCGACCGTGCGCAGTACGGCACTGCGGCTGGGCATGCGGCGCTGGGCGCGGCTCCCTACAAGCTCGCAGTGCATCTCCCCTCCGGCCGCGGTGCGTTCAGCTTTTGCATGTGCCCCGGTGGTTATGTGGTGGCCGCCGCAAGCGAGACGGGTGGCGTGGTCACCAACGGCATGAGCCTTTCTGACCGTGCGGGTACCAACGCAAACGCCGGACTGCTCGCCAACGTGTTCCCCACAGATCTGCCCGGCGACGACGTTCTTGCGGGCATGGAGCTGCAGCGTGCATGCGAGCGCGCGGCCTTTGAGGCCGGCGGTGGCGGCTACGTTGCCCCCGCCCAACTGGTGGCAGACTTCCTCAAGAACACGCCGTCTTCCTCGGGCGGTGACATTTCCCCCACCTATCCACGTGGCGTGAGCTGGGGCTCTGTGGATTGCTGCCTACCCAGCTACGTGGCCGAAACGCTTCGCGGCGCCATCCCTCTCATGGCCCGCAAGCTGCGCGGCTTCGATCGCACGGACGCCGTCCTCACCGGCGTGGAGTCGCGCTCGAGCTCGCCCGTGCGCGTGACGCGCGATGACAACGGCCAGTCCGTCTCAACCGTGGGCCTCTTCCCCTGCGGTGAGGGAGCGGGATATGCCGGGGGGATCATGAGCGCCGCGGCGGACGGTCTGCGCACGGCCGAGTGGGTCCTCAGTTCTCTGCGGTAAGAGCCTGCGAGGTAGCACCCGCCTGCCATCAGGAACGTCGAGCTTTATAAGACACCTGACGATCCCATGCGAGATTCTTCGTTGTTGCGCCGTTCTGTACAAGGTCAGCACGGCGCAACAACGAAGAATCTCGCATGGGGAGTCAAAAAACAAACCCGGACCGCAGCCTTACTCTCCGCCCGGCACGAGCTCGCGAAGCAGCTCCAGCACCTGACGCACCAGCACGTCACGCTCCTCGGGATCGAGGTCGAGCGCAGCGCGCGCCATCGTGGGAATCGAGGTGCGCCAGTTGGTGCGAATCTCGTGAGTGTACTGCGCGTCATTTGCCGTCATGATATTGAAGACGGCCTCAACAAAGCGCTGGCGCTCCTCGAGAGAGGCACGGTCGATCCAGGCGTTGAGCGAGCTGTCCACATAGGTCGCCGTCCTGCCCAGCCGGTCCACAATCACAAAGTCGCAGCCATCGACCTCCCAGCTCAGAGGGTCATGCTGGGCAAAGCCGCTGCTCGCGCTGCGGACCACATCTGCATCCTGCTCGCCATGGTCAAATAGCATTCCAAAGACCGATGACTTGGGCACCGTCTTGTCAAAGGTCACGTCCCTGTGCTCGGTGTCCAACTCGGCCAACATGGTGGGCGTGAACCCTGGGCCGTCGTGCGAGTAGCAGCACTCGAGGCGCCGGTAGAGGTCCTGACCGCAGGTGATGCCAACATAAATGGCAAGGTTGCCGCCCTTGGAGTGGCCACCCACCCAAAGTCTGCCACCCACCCTCGAGCCAATGCGCTCAAAGTAGCGCAGGGCATGCTCCTGCGAGGGCACCCTCACCTGAAAGGCCATGTTGAGGTTCTCTTTCCACCCCACCACGGTGTTATCGGTGCCCCTAAAAGCTACATAGGTGCAGCCCTTTGCAAACTCAAATGACATTGCGGAGAACTGCATCTGCGTGAGTCGATCGAGCTGCATGGTGTAGCCAAAGATGCGAACGTCCCTATAGCGCGGGCTTGCGGATAGGGCCGCCATGAGCCGCTTGGCTCCAGGAGGGTCATACATGTGGTCGGTCATCTCGTCGAGCCAGTCCGACCGCCAGAGCTCGTGAATGGGCAGGCCCTCCCAGCCCCATGCGGCCTCCGCGGCCGTCGGCAGCTGAAAGTAGCAGAGCTGCGAGAAGACTAAGCTGTCCACGCGACAGAGCGGACGCTCGTCAAAGGTCTCGCCGTGCTCCCACACGTAGTCGGTGATGTTATGAAACAGTTCGGGCACCCAAGCCCCTCCCCCAGTATCGTCGAACTTGTCAACAATAGCACGAGCTGCCGCAACGCATGTTACGCGTTGAAACAGAGAGCGTTACACACAAGAGACGGTGCTGCATTGTCGCAAGACCGCACGGCGCACATTCTCTTGCTAGTACTTCTTCCTGCGATAACGTCGCCTTGTGGCGTGGGTTGACCCCTTGCGATCGGTCTTCTTGAGGCGCGCGATAACGTCCTGCTCGCTCTCGCCCTCGAGCGCAGCACGCAGGGCAACCACCTGGTCGCGCAGCTGCGCGGCCCGCTCAAAGTCCATGGACGCAGCTGCGGTTGCCATCTCTTCCTCAAGGGCAGACAAAACGGCCGACACCTCCTCGGGCGGGAGCTGCGAGAGCTCGTCGGCCACGCTCTGCACCGTCTCCTCGCGCTCAGACGGCGCACCGTCCGCACCGCTGTAGAAGGCGCCATGGCCCAACGAGTCTCCCCTGCTACGGTCCTTGCCCTCGAGCGTCGACTCGGCCTCGGAGATAAAGCTCGCCACGTCCGTGATGGACTTCTTGATGGTCTTGGGCACAATTCCGTGCTCTGTGTTGAAGTCCTCCTGGATGCGCCGGCGCCGTGCCGTCTCGTCAATGGCCTCGCGCATGCTGTCGGTAATCGTGTCGGCGTACATGATGACCTCGCCGCCAGCGTTTCGCGCCGCACGGCCCATGGTCTGGATGAGCGAGCGCCGGTTGCGCAGGAAGCCCTCCTTGTCGGCGTCGAGGATGGCAACCAGGCTCACCTCGGGGATGTCGAGGCCCTCGCGCAGCAGGTTGATGCCCACCAGCACCGATATCTTGCCCACGCGCAGGTCGCGAATGATCTCCACGCGGTCGAGCGTGGCGGTGTCGGAATGCATGTAGTTGACCTTTACGCCCTCGTCGAGCAGATGGTCGGTAAGGTCCTCGGCCATGCGCTTGGTGAGCGTGGTCACCAACACGCGCTCGCCCTTGTCAGTGCGCGCCTTAATCTCGTCCATGAGGTCATCGATCTGCCCACGCACGGGGCGAACGTCCACCTTTGGGTCGAGCAAGCCCGTGGGGCGAATGACCTGCTCCACCGACTGCTGGCTCACACGCTCCTCGTAGTCGCCTGGCGTGGCCGACACGTAGATGAACTGCGGCACGCGCTGCTCAAACTCGTCAAAGCGCAGCGGACGGTTGTCGAGCGCCGAGGGCAGGCGAAAGCCGTGCTCCACGAGCGTCACCTTGCGCGAGCGGTCGCCTTCGTACATACCGCGGATCTGCGGCACGGTCACATGGCTCTCGTCGATGATGCAGAGCATGTCTGAGGGGAAGTAGTCGATGAGGGTGTAGGGCGGCTCGCCCGCAGAGCGTCCGTCCAGATGGCGCGAGTAGTTCTCGATTCCAGAGCAAAATCCCATCGTCTCGAGCATCTCGAGGTCGTAGGCGGTCCTCTGCGAGAGCCGCTGCGCCTCGAGCAGGCGGTCGGCCGCCTTGAGCTCGGCCACGCGCGCCTCCAGCTCGTCGCTGATGGTCCTGAGCGCATGGGCCACCTTGGGGCGCTCGGTCACATAGTGCGAGGCAGGCCAAATGGGGATGGCGTCAAACTCACGCACAAGCTCGCCGGTCACGATGTCGACCTCGGCTATGAGCTCGACCTCATCTCCAAAGAAGCTGATGCGCAGTGGGTTCTCGGCATAGGGAGGAAAGACGTCCACCGTGTCGCCGCGCACGCGAAAGTGCCCTCTTTGCAGGTCAAAGTCGTTGCGGTCGTACTGAATGTCAATGAGCGCATGTATGAGGTCGTCGCGCTCGAGCGGCTCGTCCTTAGAGACCGTGGGGGCCAGCCCCGCATAGTCCTGCGGACTGCCAATACCGTAGATGCACGAGACCGAGGCCACCACAATGACGTCGCGACGAGAAAGCAGGCTGCTCGTTGCCTGGTGGCGCAGCTTCTCGACCTCCTCGTTGATGGAGGCGTCCTTCTCTATATAGGTGTCGGTCTGCGGTACGTAGGCCTCGGGTTGGTAGTAGTCGTAGTACGAGACAAAGTAGACCACGGCGTTGTTGGGGAAAAGCTCCTTCATCTCTGAGGCAACCTGTGCTGCCAGCGTCTTGTTGGGCTCCATGATGAGCGTGGGACGCTGCGTGGCCTCGATGACCTTTGCCATGGTAAAGGTCTTGCCCGACCCCGTGACGCCAAGCAGCGTCTGATAGCGCAGGCCCTCATCGACACCATGTGCCAGCTTTGCGATTGCCTGGGGCTGATCGCCCGCCGGTTCGTAGGGGGAGACCACCTCGAGGCGCACGTCGCCGCTCGTCTTGCCAAAGCGCTTAAGCTCGCCACCAAAGTGCTCGGGCATCTGAAACTCAATCATGCTGTCAGCCATGCTTCTCCTTTGCTCAAGTAGAACAAGTGTACCCCATTGGCAGGCATTGCGTGCGCACGCGCAACAAAGACATCAAGGGCTGCCCTCCTCGCCACAAGCCCTTTCACGCGATAGAATGAATGGATGCACCGCAATGTTTTACGTTTGGAGCAACAATGGTACAAACCCCTCAAAGAGCAACCCGCAGCCGAGCCACACGCGGTGACACCATTGCCCGCGTGCTTCTCATCATTCTTGGCATCGTTCTTTCCTGCTTTGGCCTGTTGTTTACCATCGCAAGCTGCTCCATCATGCTCGACGATGGCGACATGGACATGCTCTTTTTGCTGCCCTTCACGCTGGCCACTCTGGTTGGCGGTGTGGTGATCATCTTTATGCAGGCACGCGGCAACAAGAGCCCAGCAAGCGGGCCCGTAGCCGACGATGAGCGGATCGTGTCGGTCACCCCCATTGCAAACGGCGGATACCAGAGCGCCTCGCCAGCAGACCACCAAGCCGCGCCCGTGCAGGCCGTACCGCAGCCAGCGCCCTCCCCCGAGCCCGCCTCACCCGAGAAGGCCAAAACGGCCGAGGATGTGGCACATCTTGTTGGACGCTCCGACGACCTCTTTGCCACCCTACGTGACCTTGTGCGTCATGAGAGCTCCGCAGGGTCCGACAAGACCCATCTTGTTTCCATGCTCATTGCTGCCGGTGTGCTCGACTGGGACGACGCGCCCGCATGCGGTGGTGGACGCCTTGGCCGAAACACCCACTACTGGATTCGTCTTACGCCCGACGGCCTAACTGGCGAGCAGTACGACACCCTCATTTCGACCGAGGCCGCACTGAGCGTCAACCAGGACCTTCCCGATTGTCGTAGCAGCTACCTCGACTCCCACAAGGCGCTTGCCTCGACTAAGAAGCTCCTGCGGACCATGTGCGATCAGCACGTTGAGAACCATCCTTTGACCGACGACGGCCTACGCGCCTGCTATCGCGACCTGGGTGCCGAGCAGACCCCTGGCGAGTGGGTCGTTCGCTCTATTGTGGCCAACGCGGCTGAGTGTCTGCGCACACCCTTCCGCGTGGTCTATGACCTGCGCTGCAACGTAGCAGAGGGTATTGTGCTCATCTCTCTCGAGATTCCGCGGCCCCGCTGTATGGCTATCTTCGTCCCCGGCACAAGCGAGCAGGCAGGCCTGGCACGCGCCTATGCCCTGCGCCTCTCCACGCTCGTTGCAAAGCACGCGTTTGGCGCTTCTAACAAGATCAGCCGCGTGATTGCCAACTGCCACGAGCACGACAAGGACGAGACACTGCTTTCGATAAGCTACACGCATCAGGTGCTCGATGCACTGCTTTCGGTCGTGGACGACTCGACCGTAGAGGATGCCTTCCCTAGCGACGAGAGCATTCGCTGCTCGTTTGGCGATGGGCAGTGGTTTGAGCCAGTAGAGCCCTTCTTCGAGCTCACTGACAGCCATCTGCTGCCCGAGCAGGCCTTTACCTATCCCGAGCTCGACGAGCGCGAGGCTTCCCCAGAAGTCCAGCGCAACTGCGGTGCCAAGCGCATCTCTGACCTGGGCATCAATGAGAGCGCAGGCCGCCTGCAGGCATGGCACAACGTGCGTCGCAAGCTCGCTGGGTCTACCGAGCAGGCGGTGCAGGCTCTTGTGGCCACACGCGACTCCGTAAAGGACATCACCGTTGTGGAGGCCTGCACGCGCGTCATCCAAGCACTTGTTGACGGCAGCGTTGAGCCCGATGACACCGACGCCCTCGCACAGCTCTTCATTGACGGAGCAGCCCTCGACCGTGCGGTCGCACGCGCAGTTGAGCTCCTTGACGACGCCAACGGTCCCGAGGATCCCGCTGCTGCTGCCAAGATCTTGGAGGACGCCCTCGCACCAATAGACAACATGGGCGCCTACCTTGATGACGAGACCAACGTCTATCGCTACTTTGGATCGGTCTCCGAGCGCGTCCACCATAACCTGGTAATCAACGAGGGCGGAAAGCAGATTCGCCTGGTTCCCGATTCCTACTTCAACGCTCACAGCAATGCCTCGATCGCGCTTGGCATGCTCGGCGAGAACGAGAGGGCACTTGCCCACGCAGACGTCTGCCTGCGCCTTGCCCCAACCTCCACGTTTGCCACCATGCGGAAGGTGCGAATCCTTGAGTCTCAGTCGCGCATCTACGAGGCCGCTGACCTCATCAAGGATGCCCTGCGCCACGCAGTGACCCCACGCGATGCGGCCATCTGCCAGTATCGTCTGGCATACATGGAGTGGAAGCTTGGGCGCGAGGACCTTGCCGCCGCATGCTACCAGCGCTCCCTTACTTGGGACACCGATATGTCGAGCCAGGCGCAAGAGGAGCTCAACGACCTCATCAACGCCACGGAAGGCCTCAAGCGACCGACCGACGAGCAGGCAGACGCCCTGCTCGCACGCGAGGGAATCCCCCTGGGATGCCTGCGCAGCGACTACGACCGTACACTCGCTGCTGCCGTGGCCTGCATCGACGACAGCGCCTTCTTCACGGCGGGAGCGCTAATGGCAGTACTCTACGGCGTGAGCAACGACGACGTGGTAATGGGCGTGTACAGATCGCTCAAGGTCACAGAGTAAGGAATGGCGCCGCAGGTCACAGCCTGCGGCGCCATTTTTTGTATCAGGGACTACGCACCCTGTCAGCCTACCGCTGGCACAGCATTGGTCTTACATGGCGCGCGGCCCCGGCTGCCCGCGCGGGGAACGGCCCCGGCTGCGAAACGCAATCCTCTACTGGGAAGCCTCTTGCTCCTCCAGAGTCTCTGTATACAGCTCCTGATAGCGAGCGTATGAGTCCTTTACGCGTGTGAGATACATTGCGGTTTCGGGGAAGTCGATAACCTCGCTAAGGTCTCCACCGCTTTGGAGCCAGCTCTCAACCGACGCCGGGCCTGCATTGTAGGCGGCAATGACCTCGTCTGTCGACGATAGCCGATACTGCAGCTGGGCAAGATAGGCACACCCATACTCAATGTTGGTGGCGGGGTCGGTCAGATTGGTGTGGTCGTAGGTCCACCCGTCAACAATGCCGTTGTTGGCAAGCTCCTCCGAGGTGGACGGCATGAGCTGCATGAGGCCTACTGCCCCTGCGTCAGACTCGGCTGCAGCATCCCAACCTGATTCGCACTTGATAATCGAGCACACAAGCAACGGGTCGACACCGTAGCGCGCTGATGAGTTGAGGATCTCTTCGCGGTACTGCACCGGAAAGAGGTAGTGCATCACCATCTCGGTTGGAGCAAATGAAGGCAGGTTTACAAGCCCCATGCTGAGCGCGCCCACAAGAGCCATCGACAGAATGGGAATCGTGCGAAACCAGCGAAAGAAGGGAGTGCGTTGCCTCATGACTGCTCACCTTCTTGCAAACGGCCAGTTGTCTTTTGCCACCACGCTTTGATGTGCTCATCAAGCCCAGCGGCAGTTCCAGAGTTGTCAATGACCGAGCTTGCGTGCGCCAGCAGCCACTCATCTGTGGGCTGATTTGCCGCACGGGCCTCAAAGTCCTCCGCCGTCATGCCACGGCCAATGGCGCGCTCGCGACGCACCTCGTAAGGGCACCACACCACAAGCACCTCATCTGCCAAAGGCAGCATGTCGATCGCACGATCGAGCAACGGAACCTCTACAAGGGTTACTAGAGGCGGATTCTCTTTGCCGCCAAGGTCAGCTAGACGAGCACGCAACAGAGCCACGATCGCCGGAATCTCAATCGCCTCAAGCTTTGCCGCAGCCTCAGGCGTTGCAAAGGCACGCTGAGCCAAAAGCGGGCGATCCAGCTCCCCTGTCGCCTCATCCACAAGGTCGTGACCAAAGGCGGCGAGCACATCCCCAATGATTGGCGAGTTGGGTTGTAGTACTTCACGTGACAGCTGATCCAGGTCAATCCTCGTGCAGCCAAGCTTCTCGAGCTTGGTCGCAACCGTGGACTTTCCCGAACCTATGCCACCTGCTAAAAAGACCGTACGCATGCAGTTATCACTACGAACGGGCGTCAAACTTCTTGTGGCAAGAAGGGCAGGTCACACGCATCTTGCCCTTGCCCCGCGGCACACGCATCTTTTGATGGCACGACGGGCAGGTGAGATGGCGGTACGAGCGAAGCTCGGCAAAGGATGCCGCAGGATTGTGGACCCATGTGGCCAGCGGCCCCACGAGCTTGAGGAAAGCACGATTCTCCTCGCGGCGCTGTGCAACGTTCTTTGACGAGGTACGCCAGCAGGCGTAGACAGCAGCAATAAAGGCCACAAGGCTCAGCCACTGCGTGCGAGCAAAGACGTTAATCAAAAGGAGCAGGACAGAGAAACCAAGTACGGTATTGCCCAGCTCATCAGAGCCGTTACGACCACGCATCCACGTTGCAAGACGGTCAAGAATCGACTGCTTGGACATTGCTTACCACCTACGATCAAATAGAAGTCATCTGGCGCAGCGCGCCCATGCAATAGATGTTGCCCCATTTGTGCGGGCGAAAGACTGTTGTTTGCAAGCTGTCACGGGAATGACGCAAAGTGTAGGCACCGCTCCTACGGCGCCTGCGGCTCTTGTGGCAAGTGCCGGCAGAGGCGGGGTGATTCGCCAGGCAGTCCCACACGCAGGCACTCTCCCCCACACTTGGACACATTTCGGCAGGCTTCAACGCTCGCGGCCAGGGTCCCAAACGTTAAGAGCCACAAACAAAGCGAGGCCACCCAAGGGCGACCCCGCTCGAAGGCTTGTGTCTGACGCACCGGTCAGAAGCGCTACTTTGACTTGGTCGACCTCCGCCTCAGCACCACGGCGACGGCCACCAGGCCAATGCCAGCCCCTGCAACAACTGGCCAGGGCACGAGGCCCATAAGGTCGCCAGTCCTTGGCAACACTCGGCCAGCAGGTCTCGGCGCTGCCTTTGTGGGCTTCGAGGAGGACGTTGGGCTGGGGTTCGACGGACCGGGCTCAGGTTCCTCGTCCTTCCTGTTGACGATTGTCACCGAGCCGTCCTTAAGGTCGGCCATGGTCTCGGTGGCATCGGCGGTGTAGCCCTCAGGCACCTCTGTCTCTACGATGCGGATTTGGCCAGATTCGGCCCAACCCGCGAGCACGATGTTTCCGTCTGAGTCGGTCTCGCCCGTATAGAGCAGCTTCCACTCGTCTTGCAGGCGCTCTGCCTCGGCCTTGTCGGTGGTGGTCACGACGCTGCCGTCGGGATATGTCAGGGTGTAGGTCTCGCCAGCCGCCAGCGCCACCGACGGCACCGCAAGCGCGAGGCCGATAGCCGCTGTTGCTGCGAAGCGACATGTCTTAGCATTCATGTTGTTGCTCCTGTTGAGGTCGAAATGGTTGTGTTTGCGCAGTGACGCCTGCTTTGACTCGGGCCTAGCTCAGACTCAGATGGCGTCATGCCACAGAAGAGAAGCCAGCTGCTGTCATCACACTTGTAATCTCATTGTCAGCCGGAACGTCGGTTCAGGCATACCACGCTTGAAAGGCCGCGGATCGTGGCATCCCATCCATGCGCCTCTCTGGGGAGAGCCCGGCGACAAATACCCTGCAGCACCCGAGTCGCATGTTTTTTTGAGACACACCGCAAACCCCTCTACTGTATGAGACCTCCTTGGCCATCGAGCAAGGATGCGTAGTAGTTGACGAGTGAGCAGTCCTCCCCGACGCCGTATACATACATTGGCTCGGGCAGCCAGAAGACACGGTCTTCAAGCCAGCCTTCGAGACCCGCCAGTTCTTGTGCGCGACTTTCGCTGCGGCCCCTGGCAAGCCACTCCTCTTTTGTGAGTGGCCGATCGAGAGCGAAGCCAAGGCTCTCGTAGAGTGCGGCTGTCGCCTCGTCAAAGCCCTTGTCCATAAAGCTCTGCTTTGTGGTTGGCGAAACAATATGCATGTCGTCAGGATTGAAGATCTCGAGCAGCTGAAGCCCCGTGATGGTTATGTGCTTCTCGTGCAGGGCATAGTGGAGTTCGTCTCCCTCGGGGCTGTACTTTGGCACCTCTGGATAGGTGATGCCATATACATAGTGTCCGCTGATCGACCTCTTGGAATCGACGCCTTTATCCCTATCAAACGTGTACCAAGTTACTTGGCCCTTGCCCATATCCTTGATTTCGGGGATGGGCTGCTCGTCCATACGCGTAAACGCATCAAGCGGGAGGCGATAGACGAACTCGGGGTCATAGTCAGAGCTTGTCGTGCTCCACAGCTCAATATACGGCGCATAGTCCTCGGGCAAGATCCTCTTCGATGCATCTGCTGCGCTGTAGAAGCTCCAGCACTTCCGGAACCTGATCTTCTTGGTGAGCGTGTTGGTGATTGTTTCGCCGCTCTTTGCAGGTGAGCCCTTGGCCGCATAGCCCTCAATTGGGTCTTCGGAAACGGTATAGGCTATCTCCGCACCATCGTCACTTTCCTTGGGGAGACCCTAGAACGCAACGGTCCACGAGTCGCCCTCGATAGACACCTCTGGTGTCGTTCCCATGACTTCCTGACCATCCGCCAGCAGGTGCAGGGCTGCGGTGAACTCGTCTGCGGTTGGACGCATGCCATCCTTGTCGCTCGCATCAACCCACTTCTTGGTGATGACCACATCGACTGTCGACGGCTCGCTCACCTTAAGCGTTGGCTTTCCGTACACCTCGAACTTGACCCCCGGGATGGGGCCGTTGTCCTGATCGACCTTGTGGATGGTGAAGCCGCCCACCGCCCAGGCTGCCGTCGTCACGAGCAGCAAGCATGCCAGCGCAAGCAGCGCTGACGCCCACCTTGGGACCCTACTCCTCATCATGCTTCCTCGCTCCCGCATCGCGGGCCCGCCGCCTTTGCAGGCAAAGCATATTTATGATAATGGCTCTATCATAAATATTCTCATAGCTTACGGAAGACATTTTTTATTAAGATGCATTTCGTTAATGCTAGTAGCAACCTGTCTGTGCACAGGCAAACCGCGGGAGCTGTAGCGACATAAAAGCAGGGCCGCCTGAAGGCGACCCTGCTTGCATTAACGCTTGCCCAATGAACCTAAAAGGTTACTCCTCGACGGGAGCCTCCTCCTCGGCCTCCTCCTCGGGCTTGTCGATGGGCTTGACCTCGACCTCGACGCCCAGCGTCTCGGCAGCGGCCTTCATCGACAGGGAGATACGACGACGGTCGAGGTCGATCTCCATGACCTTGACCTGCACCGGGTCGCCCACAGCGCAGACCTGCGCGGGAGCGTCGACGTGCTGCTTGGCCATCTCGGAGATGTGGACCAGGCCCTCAACGCCGTCGCCAAGGTCAACGAATGCACCAAAGGTGACGAGCTTGGTGACGGTGCCCTCGACGATAGCGCCAACGGGATACTTCTTGACGAGGGTGCGCCAAGGATCCTCGGTGGTCTGCTTGAGACCGAGGGAGATGCGCTCGCGGTTGAGGTCGACATCGAGAACCTGAACCTCGACCTCCTGGCCAACCTTGACAACCTCGGAAGGATGGTTGACATGGTTCCAAGAGAGCTCGGAGATGTGGATGAGACCGTCGATGCCGCCGAGGTCGACAAAGGCACCAAAGTCGACGATGGAGGAAACGACGCCCTTGAGACGCATGCCGCTCTGGAGCTTGGAGAGGATCTCGGAGCGCTCGGCCTTGCGGGCCTCCTCGAGCACGACGCGACGAGAAAGGACAACGTTGTTGCGGTTGCGGTCCATCTCGATGACGCGAGCCTCGATGCGGGTGTTCATGTAAGCGGTGAGGTCCTTCACGCGGCGAAGGTCCACGAGGGAAGCAGGCAGGAAGCCGCGCAGGCCGATGTCGAGGATAAGACCGCCCTTGACGACCTCGATGACCTCGCCCTCGACGTTCTCGCCGTTGTTGAACTTCTCCTCGACGCGGTTCCAAGCACGCTCGTACTCAGCACGCTTCTTGGAGAGGATCAGGCGACCCTCCTTGTCCTCCTTCTGAAGGACCAGAGCCTCGATCTCGTCGCCAAGAGCAACAATCTCGGACGGGTCGACGTCCTTGCGGATGGACAGCTCGCGGGAAGGAATGACGCCCTCGGACTTGAAGCCGATGTCAAGCAGGACCTCATCATGCTCAATCTTGACGACGGTGCCGGTGACAAGGTCGCCCTCATCAAAGGCAGTGATGGTGCCGTCGATGAGCTGGTTCATCTCCTCATCGGACACGTCCTCAAGGGAGAAGATGGACGAGTTCTGAATCTCACTCAAAGGTGGACCCCTTTCGAAAACGGGGCCCCGATCTACATGATCGCTACCTTGGGCGTCGGGCGGGTGAGCCTTGCCGCGGATGGAAACTTACATGCTCTCGGGGGCCAACAGATACTTTGCACGAGCACCGTGCTCATGCGCTCTTAAGAATACTCGTTTGCAAGGTCGAAATGCAAGCTTAAAGCACTGATTCTTCCAATTTTGGCATGGTTGTGGCGGCTAGATCATCGATTACCGCCTCTATCTATATCTACAATTCAGTAGTGCCTAGTTCTCGGCAATTTTGCCTTCCAGCCTTTCTGTTACGCTATCTGCTTCATCGGAGACACCGCCTCGAAGAAGTGGAACATCATGAGCGAGCCGTCGTAGCTCATCCAGTAATTCTCGTTTGATCCTTCGAGAATGATTCCCGTGGCACCCGGCCTACCATACGCATCCATGCTTTCCAAAACCCTCCATGTGCCGGAGTCCTGTACATTGGAGCCCTCGTATGGTGACCCCTCGATGTAGAACTCACCGCTCTCCATCACCGTAACCGATGTATTCGGCCAATCCCCACCAACCGTTTCCCAGACGCCGACAAAGACTTGGGCGCCCGATACATCCGTATCTTCCGCACCAGAGCTGCGTGGCGTATCGCCTCCAACAGAACTAAAGCTCAGTGCTGGAAGCGCGTGCTCTTTGTAAGCCTTAATTTCCGGGATGCTCGAAGCCGAGAGCTTCTCAATGTTGTCCTGAGTGAAAGCCTGGTACTCGATATCGAGCTGGCCGTCACTCGTTAGGGCAGCCTGTATCTCGTCCATGTAGTCGGCAGATACAGCCACTGGGCCCTGGTTGAAGGCAAAGTAGCTCGTGGTCCCCATGGATTTGTCGCCGCCCACTATGCCTAGGTACAGCAGCTGACCCTCCGGAATGCCAAGCTGTTCGTAAAAGTCTTTGTTGGCTCCCAGATAGTATGCTGAGTCAGCATAGCTCGTACCAAGCTCGATTACCTGATTACGATAGAACCTAGCGCCGTTAATCCTCTCGATGAGACCTGAGCGCTCTAACTCAAACACCTCTCCCGTATCTGGATCGATGTCATACACAACGTTTGGGCAAAGCGTGTCAGCCGACTGTTCCTCATATGAGACGAAAAGATTTGGCACGCCATCGTTGTCCATGTCGCCAATTGCAAATCCGTAGTACAGCTGCCTCAGGACATCGCCTCTATACGTCAGATCAACAACAGGGAAGTCGCCCTCAAAGCTATCCGCAGCATCAATTATGTTCATCAAATAGCATTGGTACAGTCCAACAACATTATCGTGTTCGCTCATTTGACCCGTCGTACGCAACGCCTTGCGTACCGCAAGATTCGCATTGACTACAGGCATTCCGCCCTTCACTTTGTTGTCGGAGCTATCCAAAGCCTTTTGCCTGTAAGACGTTTTCACAATCTCAACAACATCAGAACCAGCCAGCTCTGGCGCTGCACCCCAAACGAGTCCACAAACACCAGTTACTATAGGAGCAGCCATAGAGGTACCGCTCATTTGGCCATACTGGTTCTCGGGCAAACAACTCAGAAGATCGTCGCCTGGAGCACAGACTGTCACTTGAGAACCATCGTTTGAAAATGACGCAATCTGCGGTTCAATCTGTCGTGAATCCCAACTAAAGTTGCTGTCACATGCGGCAACCACAAGGATGCGGTCAACGATATCCTCAGCAGGGGCAAAGGCCTCATCACAGTTATCCTTCGTGATGCCCGCAAACAAACAGGCGTTCCTTGCGTCCACTCCCGAGTTGCCTGCAGCCTGAACAACGATAAAGTCGTAGCCCTTCTCGAGAAGCATGCCCATTGCGCGTGAGTACTTTGCCGACGAGATGTCAATAACCTCCTGTGACCACTCACCGGGTGCGCCAACAGAGAAGTTGACCACCTTTGCCCCGTTGGTGACCGTCTCATACAATCCGAGCAATAGGCTGGTATCGGTAAAGAGATAGCCCGACTCCTCATCAAATTTGGTTGTCGGGCTACCATCAAAACAGAGAACCTCTGCCTTGGAATTAACGCCCGCAATACCCGTTTCATTGTCCCGCTCTGCGGCCAGCAGTCCGGCAACATGAGACCCGTGATAACTAGGAGCACGGTATTCGCCGTCCGCTTCCGACGCATATGAAAGCGACGCCTTGAGGTCCTCGTGTTCCATGTCAAAACCTGCATCAACTAAGCCTAGTTTTGCGGACTCAATATCTCCGTCGTCAATGAGCGACCAAGCTTCGGGTGCATCTATAACATCGAGCCACCATGCACTTCCGTTCGGCAGATAGCCATCCCCTTCCCAATCATCGTTGGGGATGTGCCGCACGGAGTCTGTAAGCACAACGCGGTCAAGGTCGGCAAAAGCTACACCCTCTTGCTCTTCGAGCGTTGCGCAAACGCCATTGAGCTCCTCTTCATCTGTTGCGGAAACACTCAGCTGCATCTGGTCAAAGGCATCTAGCTGGCCTACAACCTCACCGTTAACCGCTTCTATGGCAGACGTGCGTATTTCCGCCGTTGCATCGGGCTCAAACCAAACAGTCACAATGCCAGAGATATATCCATAGGCTTGGCCAGTGTCAAACTTGACGTCGCGTCCTTCGAGTTCGTACAAAGTGTTAACTTCTGCGTGCTTTGCTCCACCATCTGCTGCTCCGGAAGCTCCGGCACAGCCCACCAAACCTGTATGGACTAAAGTCGCCGCAATCAGCGCAGCTATAAAAACTCTGGTCTTCCTCTTCATGTGCAATCCCCACCCAAACAATTAGAAATAACCAAGTCAAGTAAGAATCCATCGTTCCCTGGTTTCGCAATAGACCGTGCGTGAGCCAACCACCTACAACATTGGCTCACGCAATCTAAGCATTGGCATTGATTTGTAGTTCCGGTACCGTCTGGCATCCTTTCATTGCCGTCAAATTGAGTTAAGGCCGATATTCATCCGATGGGTCTAACAGCCTTCAGGACGGGTCTTGCGCGGAAGTTCCGCAGGAGCATGTATCAACCGGAGCCACCAAATCATTCTTCGCCACATGGTATGCGGACGGGCGCAGTAAACCCACTACTAGACGATTACTCCGCCAAAGAAATCCCAGCCGTAATTGCCGCCACGCGTTTGGGGTATTGAGAACGCCTCTTTTCCATCAAACTTGATTGACACCCCAGGGGCATTACTCGATTGCCACTGCCCAAACTTTGTCTCCTTGCTCCCTCCCTTGGGAATAGCCCCCAAGGAACCGTCACCATAAAAGTTGATAGTCCAACCGTTGTATGTACCGCCCTTGACGCTATGTTTTCCACAGCTCACCAGCGACGTATTTGAAAGCTGTCTCCAAAGCTTTTGAGAAATAACTGCCCGACCACCAAGAATGTGACCATGCGTCTCGTTGCCTGAAAAGAGATCTGCATTCATGTAGGAGAACTCAAACCCATATTCAGGTGAAATCTTATTAATACTCTCGTCTACGAGTATGAGGACACTTTTTTGTTTTCCGGCAAGCGCCGCTCCACAGAGAGCGTCTTTGTATCCGGTGGTTGTCGCAAAGGTTTTGTGAGCAAAGGACATGCCGTTCTCAATAGACCATCGGGCGATAGCGGCGGAGGTTTCAAGGGCGTTGTTTCCACTCAGGCGCCTGATATCAGACACGGCAGTGCCATACCAAATCTGCTGTTCAACTGACTCCGGCACCGCCTTGTCCCCACCTACAATGATGGCTCTCGTGAAATTGCCCGCATCGATCGCCCTCAGAGTTGTGTCAGATAGGGTCCTTTTCCAGGATGTTTTGTTTGGCTCTACAAGAAAGATCGGAGCCCCCATCGCATAAGCATACGGCGCAATCGACAGGGCGTCTTTGAATGAATTGGACGTGCTTATGATGCAGGTCGATGACCAGTTGGATCCGGCTTTGTAGGCAGCCACGGCAGTAGCTGAGCCCGTCTTGCCCGAAACACGCACCGTGTTGGAACAGACAGCCTTTATTTGGGTAAAGCAGTTCTTTGAAATTACAGCCTCACCACCGATGACGATGACTTTACTCGGCTTGAGTCTCTGCAGCTCTGCCTTAGTCTGGCTCGCAAGCTTGCCCTTAGGAGTGATGAGCACGGGGGCATCGAGTCTTCCTGCCAGTGCAGTAGCGGCCAGAGCGTCGCGATAACCATCCGCCGTCGCGACTACGACCGTGCCTCTTCTGCCGTCTTTAAAGACTCCATCAGCCCTGACAATGGCACGCATCGTATCGAGCGCGGTGTTGCCCCAGAGACGCACCCAGCGCGGAGTGCGTGCGGTATAGATCGAGCCACTTGGGTCATCATCCTCAGCCGGAGCCCCAGCAGGCGTCTGTTCCTCCTCTAAAGCAATGGCCTGCTCTTCACCATCAAACGATTCTTCTGCATCTATCGACCCCTCCGGTTCCAGTTCTTCACCAGTTTCCTGTGTGTCGGACTGCTCAGTCACAACCTCTACTGGCTCATCATCTTCAACCGCGAACACTAAATCGAGCTGTTCCTCCGTGGCGTCAACCACGCCCTCGCTCTCGTCCGCATACGCCAGCGCGGTCGGAAAGACTACCAGCAATAAAGCGAACGCTATGAGCAGCAAGACTGTTATATGAAACGCACGGCACTCCACCCAAATAGGTGCAAGTCCCATAGAACCCACCGCGTCTTTGGTCAGGACTTTGTTTCTGTTGCGCATGTCGACAATCCTCTCACTTGAATGGACAGAACATCCTCGCTGCACCCTTAAGACAACAGCTCTTGCTGAATTGAAAAGAGCTACCTTTCTGCCCGCTATTAAATTAGCAATCTCTATTTCGGCAATTTCTCGAACAGCGAAGCAGAAAACGCCAGCTCGCCTCCGTACACATAACCCTGACTGATATCGCTCTTGTGGTCGTTCGAAAAGCTAAGGTTGTATTGCGCTTCGCTGTCACAGAGGAGCAACACGCTTCCGTTCTTACCGCTTAGTGCTGCACCGGCAAGTGCGTCCGGATAATTCTGCGATGTGGCATAGGCCATACCCTCAACCGAAAGCCCGTTCTGAAGTGCAAAGTCTGCAATGGCTCTACTCGTGTGAACTCCGTCCTTGCCCTCAAGGCGTCCCGCAACAGCCACTCCCGCTTTAGAGAGCTGGTTTTCTACGTTTGAGGTTACGGCTAGCTTTCCGCCCACGATGTACACTTGCGTAATTCCACAATCTCTCAGCGCTTGGATTGCGCCTGCGTTCAAGTTCCTGCCATTGTCGGCAAGAATAATTGGCCAATGCTTTGCATAGCTGACTGGCGCTACCGAAAGAGCATCCTTGAAACTCGCATTCGTTGCGATGATGGCTGTAGCGTCCTTCCATCTGCCAGCCCCTGCCGTTGCGAGTGCTGCAGATGTAGATACTGAGTTCCTGCCTGATATTCTTATGGGTTTAACATCTGTCGCCTTTTGTATGGCTGAAACTACATCATTTGATACTGCCGCAGGGCCACCAGCCACATACACGCGCTTAGGTTTAATTGACCTTAATGTTGATTCGGCTTTTTGCGACAAGCTCTTTTTTGCCGTCAGTATCACAGGCGCATTATCGAGACCGGCAATTCCCGCTGCAGCGAGCGCATCCTTGTACCCCTCACCCGTGGCTATCACAACCGTACCGCCAGTCCTACCGCTCCAACCCTCAGAAACAATTTCAGCCATCGTATCGTAGCGACCATCACCAGCTAGACGCTTCCAAACAATACTGGCGGGATTATCCTCAGCAATGGCAAAGTCTTTGCTATTGGTGCCTTTATAGTTTTTGATGCCTTTTATGACCACAGTGGCAGTACCTGGCTCAACATTGTTCTCATAGCCAACACGATAGTCAGTGTCTTTCTCGAGCTTTTTGTTACCGAGAGTTACAGTAGGAACAGGTGTAAGCGGGGAGCCACTGTATGTTTGGTTGGGCACACTCATCTTTGCGTTCGACAAATCTGCTGGACTGATTGTAAATGTGCTTAAGACTGTACCCTCGTAGGAGCCTACTCCCTTTACGGTAACTTCTGCTTTTCCAGCGTTAATGTTATTAGCATAGGTAACCGTATAGTCGGTTTTAGGTGCCAGCTTTTTCCCGTCCAACGTAACCGAAATCGTCGGCTCCTTTGCCGTCCCGGTGTATGTCTGATCTGGCACACTGACCACTGCACCGCTAATTGAAATCTTCTCGGGTTCTGAAGACACGATATTGAAATTAATCGTCTTGTTACCAATAAAGTTACCTTTACCGTTAATCGTAATACTGCCTCTCCCAGCGGCTATGTTATTGTTGTAAGTTAGCGTGTAATCGACGCCCTCGACAAGCTTGAACGATCCCAGTCTTGCTACCACCTTCGGCTTTATAGCACTACCCGTGGCGGTTTGATCGGCCACCTTATCTATGGTCACTGATGACATGTTGGCAGGTTTAATATTGAATGTCATCTCACGCGTGCCAGTGCAATAGCCTTTGCCCTCAAGCGTCAGCTTTGCCGTACCCACATTGAGGTTGTTCTCATAAGACACCGAATAGTCTTTGTCCTGAGTAAAATGAATTGAATCGTTGCGCGTGTCGTAGACCACAACGCTAGGTCTTATCTCAGCACCGGTAAACGTCACGTCTGGCAAAGTATTGGGAAGGACACCCATTGAATATAGAAATGCATCGAATGTGTCAACGTCTTTTGGACGAAAGCCATTTCTATAGATTTTAAACTCTAGTCGTAGCGTACCCTCATACCCTCCTATTCCCTCGATAATGGCGACGGCAGTTCCAGGCTCGACATTATTCTCGTAGCCTACTATTCTATAATCTACGCCCTCATCAAGAATATAATCATCATCCGCACTCAGCCAATAGCCACGCATATAACTTAGATTTAATTCGATTGGTTGACCATTGTAGAGATAGGGGATATGTGGATCCGTATTATCTATAAGATAAGCATTCGAGATATCTTTTGGTAGATTCACAATGACTGAAGCATACTTTGATACGTTTCCAGATGTATCATATGCATAGATATCCGTAACATATTCTCCAAGTTCACTGTTATGTTCAGATGAGTCTACCCTGAAATACCAGATATCTCCTTCACCCCTGCTTCCGCTAACCGCTGCATCTGATTCCCATCCCGAAGCAAGATCGTCTTGTCCGTTGTAGCTGGTCCAGGTGGGGAATTTAACATGATCAACACCCACATTGTCAGTTACATTGCAAGAAACGGTATAGCCGCTCGAAGAGACGTCCTCAACCTGGACGTTGGAGATAACAGGCTTCTCGGCGTCGGGCTCGGGAACCGTCACCGTGGTACCCGTCGACACGGAATTATCCGAGGTGTCATAAGCATAGATGTGCGTAAGGTACAGACCCACCTCATCATTGTGGTCGGAGGTGCTCACCCGGCACGTCCATGTATTACCACTCCTGGTCCCCTGATGCCAGACGATGTCGTCCTGGTCGTTGTACGCCGACCAGCTGGGGAACAAGACGTTTTTGACGCCAACGTTGTCCTCGACCGTGCAGCTGACGGTATAGCCGCTCGAAGAGACGTCCTCAACCTGGACGTTGGAGATTATTGGAGCCTCATTGTCAGAAGGTCCAGTTAGATAGATATAGCCCTGAAAAGTTGCCCCGGCTCCTGCCGAACCTCTTGCCCATGCGGCACCGCTCGCATAACGCATTAGATGAAAGTCACGATCTCCTGAGCCCCAGTACTCCGAGAAGACTATCGTTCCGTTGCTTTCAATGGACTCGACCACTGCAACATGGCCTACGCTGCTTCCCCCTGAGGCACATGCCAATGCACCAACCCTTGGGACATCAGAAGAGGTACTTTGATAGAGATCGGTCCTCCGGCTGTCCCAGAACTTTCCTCCGCTGCCGTTCGCTTTTTGAACATAGCTTGTACCAAGTATTTCACTGGCACGTCCCCATGCATACCAAGTGCACTGTCCAGCGAGATTGGAAACATAATAAGGATTTTTTGATGAGTAGTACCAGGCATTTGATCTGTCAGGGGCACTAGTCCGTGGAGCGAAAGCATATGCAGCCAAAGGATTAACACCAATGCTGACCAGAATTGCCAAAATTACCGTGACAATCAACCGCATCCCAACACCGCATCTTTTGTTCCCCATTTGATTCTCCTCCATCAAACTTCCGACAAACACACGGAAAGAATCGAACAGTCAAATCTGAACAAGCAATCTTAAAGCGCCCGATTGCCACTACTCGCATATTGCTCTAATCGCTTTATCTGTTCAGTCCATTGACTGAAACTTGTAAGACCTGGTAGCGCTTTTGTAATCAGTGGTTGTCGCATTTACGGCTGACGCCATCCGTGTGTGTACAAAAATCACGCGTTACCATGCTTCTTGTATTTCCCACTTTATAGGGCGACTTCGAACAGCTATTATCGGTAGGATTTCAGAGTAATATAGAGGCTTGGCCAACTCTCTCTGTCAATCATTCGCTTGTGCTAGATACTTACTATCATCATCCTTACGGAGGATAGTCACGTCAGCCAGAAGAACGGACCTCATCAGCACTTCGACGTGCACCCTTCCCACCAGCTCACGAGGTAGCCCCATGATTTATCGTATCATCCAGCTAGCGCTCATGCTTTGCCTTAACGCGCTTGCCTGCTGGACATATACGAGAATCCTTACCCTTAGGTCAAAGCCGCTCTTTTGCCTCCTATACCTAATGCAGATCCTATTTGACTTTGGACTGCGCTGGGTTGGGGTTGCGCCCAATGTCCGTTTGATACTCGAAGTCCCGCTCTTTTGGTTTGCCATGCCAATCCTCATGTCCACAGACAGACTGATCGTCGTACTCACACGAATCCTTCTTATGAACTTTGTGATGGTGCTTACAGAGGTTCTGGGTTCGAGCATCTTTGTCGCCCTTTCCCATGGCCAGGCAGTTCCCGATGTCGTTGGACCAGACACCATAGCGGCGGTTGTCACGGTCTACGCCATCATCTTTTCTGTTGCCGCGCCACTCCTTCAGCTATTGGTCGCGTTCTGTAACCGCATCGACAATGTGGGAGACCTGCGTCTCCAGCTGCCGATAATCGCCCTCATGGGCATAAGCTACGCGCAGCTCGAGCTCAGCTATTCGCGGCTGTGGCTCACTAAGCAATCAAACGTTTATGCCGTCACCACGCTTGCTTTTTGTTGGCTAACCCTTCTTCTCTCCTACCTCATCTTCACGGTTGCCATGAGCGAGTCACGTGCACGGCAAGAGCTTGCCCAGCGAGCAATTGCGGCTCGTCAAGCAAAGCACGAGCGTGCTGAGATCGAGGCGATGGCGCTAAAGGCCAGGTCGCTCTACCGGCTCCGCCACGCGCTCGCCAATCAGATGCGGACGATTGGCGGCATGGCGACTGCGGACAAGACGAAGGAGGCAGACGCGCTCCTGTCCGAGCTCCAAGAACTTGCGCACGAACTCGCAAGTGCCGAAGAGGACTGACCATAGCGTGTTTGTTGGCAAACTTAGTGCTATCTTTCGTATGCAGCTGAAGGTGATGCCGATTACAGCCGAGCTCTCCAGCCACTACTACCCGTGAGTTAGGTAAACCCATGATCTACCATGCAATCAGACTTGCGCTCGGACTGTGCACCGACTTTCTCGTTTGTTGGATCTACACGAAGATACTCACGTTTAGGTCGAAACGTCTCTTCGTCATCCTCTACATAGTGCAGGCATTAGCCGATGTAGCAATACGTGAGCTTAAAATCCCGTTGGGTGTTCATGTTAGTCTTGCCGTCCCACTCATCGATTTTTGCCTGCCGATACTTCTGTCTACCGACGGGCTGAGGACCAGCTTTGTACGCACGCTCTTTGTAAACGTGGGAATACTGTTTGCTGAGCTTATGAGCGCAAGCTTTTATGCGCTTCTCTCTGGCGGGAAAATGGTGCCAACAGGTTCAGACCCCAATGCCCTCTGGCAAATTGTTCTGGTCTACACCGTCGTCTTCTCCATTGCCGTGCCCGTCTCGCATGCACTGATTGACATCTGCAACCGCACTGGCAGCGATGGCCATCTGCGTCTTCAGGTTCCACTGATTGCACTTTTGGCCAGCAGCTATTTGCAGGTCGCAGCCAATTACGTGCGCTTTACTATCGCACGTGACATGGCGATCTCGTTCATGTACTCCGTCACATCGCTGGCCTTCTGCTGGACAACGGCGCTCATCGTCTTCCTCATCTTTACCTACGCGGTGCGGGAGTCACATGCGCGAAAGGAACTGGCGCAGCGAGCCATAGTGGCTCGCCAGGTAAAGCACGAGAGGATTGAGATCGAGGCTATTGCCCAGAAGGCGGAGTTGCTGTACAAGCTGCGGCATTCGCTTGCAAACCAAATGCGTGCCATTGCCAACCTGGCGGAGGCGGGGCATGTGGAGGAAGCCGATATGCGCTTGTCCGAGCTTCAAAAGCAGGCACGCACCTTCACGGGGAGTACCAATGAATAGACGTCGAATCATTTCAATGCTCTTTGTGGCTCTTTACACCCTGCAGCTCGCGCTGCTCATCTATTGGCATGCCCTTGCAAGCACGGCTGGGAATCCAAGCGTTTTCCTGACGGTGCTGACCGCCGTCCTCGCAGGCGTGATCGACGCTGCCAGCGCCCGGTTTTTGCAGCACGCCATAAACCAAACGGAAAAGGCCCATGCCGCGCAGGCAGCCGAGAAGCTCGAGCGCTCCCTGCAAGAATACAGCAACATGGCCGAGCACGAGGCGCGCATGGTTGCCAACATCAGTCGCGCCATTGAGCAGGAGCTGGAGTCCGCGCGCAGCGAGCTCTCGCGCGGTGAGGTCGATGGGGCCTGCGCACGCATGCAGACCAGCTTGGATATGGCCTCAGAAGCCTACTCGCTGCAGCACGAGAACATTGTCATCGCGGCTGTCTTGGATGCACAGAAGCGCCAGTGCGAGAGCAAGGGCATTGGGCTTGAGACGAACGTTGCGCTTCCGTCCGAGGTGGGTCTTCCCGACATTGAGCTTGCCACGATGGTGTTCAGTCTTATTGACTATGCGCAGGACAGGTGCGAGGAGTCGGGAGAGGCGGCCGGCGAAACGCCAGTCGTACGCGTACGAATGCTCACCGACCTTGGGCAGCTCGTGGTGGAGGTGGAGGGTCCCACCCCAAAGGAGCGCTTGGCAAGGCGCCGCAGGGGCGAGCAGGCGCTGCATTCCGACGGGAACCTTGCCATCGTTAAGGAGATGACCGAGCGCTACAACGGCATCATGGAGATTGACGACGGCGGAAAGACGTGTCGGGTCTCGGTCATGCTGCCGGTCGCGAGTGGAAGCGCGGCGAGCGAGTAGGCGGGTGCAGGGATGGTGCGGACGAACGCCTGAGTTTGGGAGATGTGCGCCAAGAGCTGGGTAAGCTCGGCAATTGTTGCGTCGCCACTTAGGCAGGTTTGGAGCGGCAAGAGCAAAAGGCGAAAAGCCTAGAAGCTCTTGCCGCCTTTCGCGCACAGCACCAAAAGGCTACTTCCACCTATGCCAATCAGGCTCTCCATCAAGGCGTACGTAGCTGCTCGTCCCGCTATAACCCGAGCCGTCATAGTTAACACAGCATAGGGTATTTGGGTCGCTGTCAGCACAGAAGTAGCCATTCGGCGAAAATAGATACCATCCAGGCCCTGTCATACTGCCAGGGGCATCTTTGAGTCGCTTGACATCGTCCTCATCGCAGGAAGAGCTACTGAGAATATTGCCATCGCCATCGTACAAGGTAACCGAACCGTTCCGTATGCGCATAACGGACCTATAGCCGCTTCCCGTCATGCTACTCAGCCCACCGGCGTGTGCCCACCAACCATCAAGCGTCTTGATGAACTTGGCTTCGGGAGAATTACCGCTCAACCTTGCAAACAAACTGTCGCTGAACACGGACTTGCCGCCAAAGACATAGCCCGTACCTATCTCAGACGCATGATCCTTGGCAAAAGAAATGTTGTCTTTGGCCTTGTCGTCGGCAAGCAGCAACACCGCACGATTCTTGCCGCAGAGAGCCGCCCCCGCAAGCGCATCGGGGAAGTTCTGACTTGTAGCGAATGCCATCCTATATGCACCTAGCCCGTTATTGAGCGCGAAGTCTGCAATGGCACGCGAGGTGGCTACGCCATTCTTGCCAGCCAGACGGCTGTTCACAGTAATGTTCGCGCTTTTGAGCTGAGATACCACGCGAGGCGTCACCGCAAGCTCGCCACCCACGATATAGACCTTCTTGATGCCACAGTCGCGAAGAGCCGAGACCACCTCAGAACTCAAGCTCTGACCGTTGTCCGCCAGTAGAATGGGCCAGCGCTTGGCATAGGACAACGGCGCCACCGAGAGTGCATCCTTGAACGACTTGTTGGTTGCGATAATAGCGGTACTATCCAACCAACGGCCCTTTCCTGCTCGCGCGAGGGCGGCAGAGGTACCTGCGGAGGTCTTTCCCATAATGCGATCTACATCGGCACCCGTCGCCGACCTTATTTGAGAGAGCGTAGTATCAGATATAGCGACAGGGCCGCCGGCAACGTAAACCTTGCGTGGGGCGAGAGCCTTCAATCGCCCTTCTGCCTGACTCGAAAGCTTCTTTCCTTCAGTCAAAACCACCGGTGAGTTGTAAAGTCCCGCGAGGCCCGCTGCTGCAAGCGCATCCTTATAGTTCGTGCCTGTGGCCACTATAACCGTGTCTGTCGAACCAGACCAACCTTCTTTCACAATTGCAGCCATAGTATCGTAGCGACCAGCACCTGCGAGTCGTTTCCATTGGGGCGATGAGGCGGCTATGCCACTTGAATCTGACTCTACGAGCTCGGAGGCCGACGGGCTGATCGAATCAGATTCTTCTGCGGTTGCCGTCATAGGCGTCATATAGAGCCTTGCTGTTACCAGTAGCGTGAGCATTACTAGCAGTTTTGTCCACCAATATCGCTTGTTCATCTTCATCCGTTCCGTTTATAGACATACCTTACTTAAGAGAGTGTATTAGCGATCTTTACACTCATCTTTTCTAACCACCTAATCCGTTATCTCTGAGCCAAACTTTGTAATCTGTGGTCAACAGAGGCGCTACCCTGAATGTCCCTCGCGCCATGACTGACGGAGTGTCGCAACAATTTCTATCGCCAAACCCTTATCTTAAGCGGAGCTGCCAGTGACAGTTGTTTATCTTCGATAGCGAGCCGGGTGTCTCTGCTGACCTCTATCAGCTGGTGAGGCCGCACGCTCCCCCGAAAAGTCAATCATCTGTCGATTTCCCACCTTTTCGCCGTCCGCAAACCGGCCAGGCCAACACATTCAGCGCATGCTTTTTTTCTCGGTTCGACCACCTTCTTGCAGAGATGGCTCCATACGCAACATAGCCCTAATTCCAACGGACCAATAATCCGAAGCTTGATGGGTGAAACACCATCATGCCCTCGACTCTCATAATCTCGTAGGGTAAATGGATGGTCCGGTGATCCGCCACCTGGAACTGCGCGACTCTGCTCGCGTGGAGCTCCGAACAATAACGCCTAGCCTTGCAGCCTTCACGCACCTATGGGATCGGCCCTGTCGCCAGGACCGATCCCAGCGCTGTTACCTTGGCAGGCTGTCGAAGAGGTCCTCGCTGAAGGCGAGGGTGCCGCCGAAGACGTAGCCATATAAACGTGGATAGTTAGAGATGCGGAAGGGTCATCAGGGTCGTAAGCCCAGCCTCTCACATGTACGGTGCCCGCACCGCCTTCCGCAAGATCAAAATAGCCCACTGGGTCATTGTTGACATTTTCACTTGTTAGATAAATATAACCTGTTATACCCCCATTCATCCATGAAATTACTGGTCCCGTATGAAAATATATATTGGAAAACCTTGGCCAAGTTGCACTCCTTTTAAATCCGGATTCGGAAACAAACGCAACGCCATTCGAAACATATTCTACAAATGCAACATGTCCACTTCCATTTGATGTTCCAATTACAAGTGAGCCTGGTTTTGGAGTTGATCCTGTTTCGTATGCTCTATTATTCCGAACATAGTTCCACATTGCAGTAGGAGTACCGCTACCAATCTTAGGCGCAGAACCGAGTACTTCGGCAGCTCTTCCCCATGCATACCAAGTACAGTTCTCTATGACATAACTTCCACCTTCTTGCTTTCCTTTTGGCGCAAGCCCTGGAGCTGCATAAAAAGGATTAGCTGACGAGTAGTACCAGCTATTACTAGACTCTGGAGGAGCCGTCCTTTCGTATACGCAAAAGCATTAGAAGAATTGAAGAGCAGGCTGCCTATTAATATCGAAAATCCAAACAGTAAAACATCGATATTCTTTATAGGAAATATCCATTCACTTTGTTTCCTCATACCAGTTCGCAATTTAACTGCATAAACACTCTAAGTAAGGTCTTCATTCAAATCTGGTACTCAATATCGCAACTTTTCATCCAGCTGCTATTGCTAATTGTTAAATTCGTTATTCGTGGTAGCAATCTCGTTATTTACGACAAGCTAAGCCGCCACTTCTGTCATTTTCGCTTCACTAACCACAAGCTGGCACTACTATGTTATTCATCAATAGATGCTCTACAAAGAGGATGTGGCAATGGCAATTGTTGTATTTGATGATGAGCTAGAGAGCTCTACCATCCTGCGTCAGATGGTGGATGGGCTGCTCTCCCAAGAGATGAACTACGACATCATCGAGATCAACGACCTCAGCTCCCTCGCGCGCTTCCTCAAGGATGGGAATCGCGTCGACATCCTCGTCACCGACATTGTCATGCCCGAGAGCTCGGTCGATGGCATCGAGGTCGTCAAGCGCCTCTTCCCCGCCGAGAGCGGAACGCAAATCCTCGTCAGTCGCCGCCGTGTAAAAGAGGTCCCGCGCGCCCTTCTGGAGCGCATCTCAGGCCGCTCGCAGGCGAGGGGGTAATGCCCAACATGATCTACCATGCCATCCAAATCATGCTCATGCTCTGCATGGAGGTACTCCGTGCATGGACATGTACAAAGATTCTCACCGTAAGGTCCGTGCCACTGTATTACGTGGTATCTCTCTCCGCTTTCGTTATCAGCACAACAGCGCGCTTGCTCGGCGTGCCAGACTTGATACGTTCCCCGCTCTCCATCATCTTCATCAGCTTTGTGATGCCGATTGCGCTGTCCACCGACAGGATGAGCGTGCGCTTTCAACGCATGCTCATGGTCCAGTCCGTCGTCTTTCTCACAGAGATAATCGCATCCACAACGTACACTTTTCTTACCAACGGGTCCATGTCCCCGAGCTCTATAGGGCCCCACAACATAGCGCTTATCGCCACGGTTTATGTTGAGACGCTATTGATAGCGGCACCGCTCTTTCAGGCGACAATCGCCATCTGCAATCGTCTCGACGGAATCAATGACACTCCCCCTCAAGGCTCGATCATCATCCTCATGCTCGGTACGATTGTGATGTTCTTACTCACGTACCAGCGCTTTATGGCCGTCAATGCCAACGGGATAGCATATGCTGGCGCGTCCCTTGCTTTTTGTTGGCTCGCGGTTGGCATCGATTGCCTCATCTTTGCCTCTGTAATGAGAGAGCTCAATGCGCGACGAGAGCTTACCCAGCGTGCGATAGTGGCTCGTCAAGCTCGCCACGAGCGCATCGAAATCGAGGCGATGGCTCAAAAGGCCACCTCTCTCTACAGGCTGCGCCACTCATTGGCCAGCCAGATGCGGGCCATATCAAACCTGGCTGAGGAAGGACACTTCGATCAAGCCGACAGCCGCCTCTCCGCAATGTGGGAACAGGCTCATATGCTAGCCGAAAACTCCGGCGCATCGGATGCAGCCCTGCCATCACTCACCTCCACCAGCCCTGAGCCGCCTGTGCGAACCGCCTCATGAAAAGCATAGCAGTTCAGATAAGCCCTATATTCTGTATCGAGGCGCTCGCCTGTTGGATATACCTACGGGTCCTGACGTTTCGTTCCCAGCTCTTGTTTTGCCTCATCTACTTTGTGCAGATACTCATCAACTTCGCGATGCGTCTGATGAATGTGCCCAACCTCATCCGCTCTGTCATTGGAATTCCTGTCTTCCAGATCGGCATGCCGCTAATCATGTCTTCAGACGAGTTCAGCGTTAAGCTCAACCGCATATTGCTTGTCAACTTTGGAACCATCCTCGCCGAGCTGCTTGGCTCGAGCATCTACGCAGTCATCACTGGAGGACAGATGATTCCCAACAGTGTTGCGTCGAGCAGCATCCCGTCGATTGCCATGGTGTATGTGCATCGATCTTTGCTGTGGCTGCACCGTTATTCCAGGTAATCGTTACGCTGTGCAACCGCGTAGACAATGTTGATGACCTGTGCTTTCGGGTGCCTATCATCATCCTTATGGTGACTACGTCCCTGCAGTTTGGCCTGAGCTACCTTAGACTCTGCACGTTTTACAGCTCAGCTACATACGCCGCCACATCGCTCGCCTTCTGCTGGCTTACGGTGATAATTGACTACCTCATTCTTGCCTCAGCCATGCGCGAGGCCGAGGCTCGCAGGGAGTTCTCACACCAGCGCCATCGCGGCCCGGCAGGCGAAGCACGAGCGCACAGAAATCGAAGCGATTGCCCAGAAGACCGGGGCCCTCTACATGCTTCGCCACTCCCTGGCCAACCAGATGAGGAGCATTGCCGATCTCGCGACAGCAGGTGAAGCGGAAAGGGCCAACACTTGCCTGCTCGAGCTCGAGAACCAAGCACATGCCTTAACATAAGGCCATGATGACTAGACGGCGCATCATCACCCTGCTCTTTGCAGCGCTATACGTTTTGCAGATAGCTCTTCTCGTCTACTGGCACATGCTCTCAAGCGCAGCGGGCCGAAATGCAAGTGTGCCCGTAACACGTACGCCGAGAACGGCAGGCTGATCACGAGCGCGTACGCCTTGGGCGGCTCGCGTGCGTCGGGGTCGCAGACGCGCATGGCGTCGCCGCGCCAGTCGACCTGCGTCCACTCTCCGGGCCTCCACTCGACGTGTATCGCAAGCTCGGGGTTCGCGTCGACCCGGCGCTGATGCCTGTGGCAGAAGGACGAGTGCATGTTGGGCGTCCTCCCCGCAAGCACGGCGCGCTCGGCGCGCTCGTTCCACGGCAGCGTCATCGTGACGCCGCGCCTGCCCATCTCCCCCTGCACCCACTCGTGGTCTATTGCTGCCTTGGCCGGGTCTGAGCGGTCCTGCGGGAGTAGAGCCTGGCTCGCATCGCCTCGTCGCCCCCCAAGAAGTCAATCATCTGTCGATTTCGCGCCATTTCGCCATCCATAAACCGGCCAGGGCAACACATGCAGTACGTGCTTTCGTTCAGTTTGCTGACCTTCTTACGGAGATGGTTCCATACGCAACGTATGTCCTAATTCCAACGGACCCATAATCCGAAGTTTGATGGGCGAAATACCATCACTACTTAAGCTCCCGTGATCTCGAAAGCCAGATGAATGGTCCGGCGGGCAGACGCCTAGGGCTACGCGACTCCGCTCGCGCAGAATTCCGAACAATAACGCCTAGCCCTATAACCTTCAACGTGCTTATGGGGTCGGTCCCGTTGCCGAGGCCGACCCCATAGCTGTTACCTCGGCAGGCTATCGAAGAGGGCCTTGCTGAAGGCCAGCTCGCCGCCGAAGACGTAGCCTGTCTCAATCTCGGACGCATGGTCGGTGGCGAAGGAGAGGTTGGCCGGTGCCTTGTCGTCGCAGAGCAGCAGGACGGAGCCGTTCTTCCCGCAGAGGGCGGCGCCCGCGAGGGCGTCCGGGAAGTTCTGGCTCGTGGCGAAGGCCATGTTCGCGACGGCGAGACCGTTCTCGAGCGCGAAGTCGGCGATGGCGCGGCTCGTGGCGGGGCCGTTGTCGCCTGCCAGGCGGCCTGCGAGCGTGACGCCGGCCTTCTTGAGCTGGGCTTGCCGCCCACGATGTAGGCTCGCCTGATCCCGCAGTCCTTCAGCGCCTTGACGACGTCGGCGTTGAGGGACTTCCCGTTGTCGGCGAGGAGGATCGGCCAGTGCTTCGCGTAGGAAATAGGCGCCACGGACAGCGCGTCCTTGAAGCTCTTGTTGGTGGCTATGATTGCCGTGCCGTCCCAGCGGCTCCCGCCGGCCTTCGCGAGGGCCGCCGAGGTCGAGGCCGACGTCTGACCGAAGACGCGCTCGGGCCTTACGCCGGTGACCCTCTGAATCGCGGTGAGCACTCCGTCTGAGACGGCGGCCTTGCCGCCAGCCACGTAGACCTTTGACGGCTTCAGGGCCTTGAGCTGCGCCTCGGCCTGCCTGGAGAGCGACTTGCCGGCAGTCAGCACCACGGGGCCGCCGTCGAGGCCGGCCAGGCCCGCCGCCGCCAGCGCGTCCTTGAAGCCCTCGCCGGTGGCGACGACCACGGTGCCGCCGGTCTGTCCGGACCACCCCTCGGACACGATTGCTGCCATCGTGTCGTAGCGGCCGTTGCCCGCGAGGCGCTTCCACTCAGCACTGGTTGGAGCTGAAGAATCAACAATCTTGAACGTTGTTTTCTTCGATCCTACGTAGTTGCCTCTACCAGAAGCAGTGACGCTAGCCACACCTACGTCAACATTGTCTGCAAATTCCAAGGTGTAGTCGGTACCTGACTTTAGCGTCACATCGCCCATCGTGACTGTCACAACCGGTTCAATAGCTTCACCCGTGTACTCCTGGTCAGGAATCGCTGAAATGTTGGCAGCGTTGATGTCTGCTGGAGCAATCAAGAAGCTTGCCTTAGCGACACCTTCGTATCTGCCGGCACCCGTTACCTCAACCATTGCCGTGCCAGCATTGATGTTGTCACGATACACAACGGTATAGTCAGACTCTGCAACCAATGTTGCCCCATTAATAGTGATTATGACCTCAGGTTCTTTCTGGGTACCGTCATACGTCTGATCATCGACCTCAATTGTCGCGTCTGTGATTAAGACTTTCTCGGGATCAGGGCTTGTGATAGCAAACTGAAGCTCTCTGTCCCCCTCAAAGTCTCCCCTACCTTCGACCAAAACGGTACCAACGCCAGGCTCAGTGTTATCTGTGTATGAGAGATCATAATCAACGCCTTCGGCTAGATCGTAGCCATTGTATGAGGCGGAGATGGAAGGCCTTGCCTCGCTACCAGAAAGTACCTGGTCTTCAATATCGTCAATCGTCACAAGGTTGATGCTTGCCGGAAGAATCTTGTATTCGAGTCGGGTCGAGCCAAAACAGTTCCCAATACCAGTAGCGATAACAGCCGCGGTTCCTGCATGAACTGCATTTTCATACTCAAGCTCGTAATCTCTACCGTTAACAAGCGTCGCATCACTCACGAAGGAACCGTCTTCGTTGGTATGTCCATATGCAAGCGACTCGATATCAGGCCTGATTTCCTCCCCAGTGAACATTTGCGCATCGATAGCAACGCTCTCATGCGTGGAGTCGAGGCTACGTTGCCCAATTGAGAACTGGAAGCTCTTGCTTCCCTCATATTGGCCAATTCCGGAGTAAGTTATTGAACCCGTACCAGCATTCACATTGTCTGTATACGAGATCTCATAGTCTTTGCCCTCAATGAGCTCCTCGCCAGAATAAGAGATGGGTGCAAATGGCCTCTGCTCCTCACCTGTATATGTCAGCTCAAGACTATCGAAATACCCAGGGTCAGTGAGCTCTGCAAGCTCAATACTTCTCGTCCTCTCCCCCTCGGCAATCGATGTCACCTTGAATCCCCACTCGGCAAGAGCACTATCGGATTCGAGCCTAATCTTGATAGTGTCTCCAGGAATACTAACGCTCTGACCGGCAAGTTCAGACCCAGTGTAGGTACCGATAAGGTTTCCATCCGAATCAAACAGCTTGATATAGTCGCACCCCTCTTCAACCGAGGAACGTTCATCGAAAGTCACAACGAGACCATTTGATCCAGCCGAACGGTAGGACCAGATATCGGTGCAGCTATTCTCATAGGGATGCGGGCTTTCAAGTTTGGTGGGATTATCAACAATGTAGGCATTGTTTGCCACCGTGACTTTGCAAGTACGTGAGACGTTGCTTCCATCAGTGGACTTGGCGGTAATGGTCGCAGTCCCCTTCTTGAGTGCTGTCACCAGACCATTGCTGTCCACCGTAGCAATCTCGGCGTTATCAGTACTCCACTCGACATCTTTCTTCTGGGCATCCGATGGGTATACAGTCGCAACAAGCTGGAACGTATCGGCGCCGTCGAGCGAGAGCGAAGTCTTGTTTAAGCCGATGCTAGTGACACCTTGTACGACATTGACGGTCACAGATGCGGCCTTGTCGCCCACGACAAGCTTCACTGTTGTTTTTCCCACTCCCACAGCAGTGATCTTGCCATATGCGTCAACCTTTGCAACCGAGGTATTCGAGGACTTCCACGTTACTTCACCAGTGAAGTCTATGGGCTGAATATCAGCAGCAAGAGTGATTGATTTCCCGTTGAGGAGAGTAACCTCTTTCTGGTCAATCGTAATGCTGGTTGCGCTCACATCGATGGGATTGAACTTGATTGAGTTGTCCTTGGCGTATGTCTCAGCATAGGTGCCAGCAACACCGTTGATAGTCATCTTGCTTGGATAACTAAAGATACCGTCGGCAATCGTCGTGGTCGCCCGTGGAATGGTGACAGACTTGAGCTTCGTGCACTCAACGAATGCGTTGGATTCGATCTTTGTTACTCGATACGGGAGCACAATTTTCTCAAGAGAATCGCAGTGGCGGAACGCCTCCGAAGGAATGGATTCGATTCCCGTGCTAAGCACAACATCAGTCAAAGCATCACAGTCGTAAAATTCCTGGCTACCGATATACACCACGCTATTGGGGATAACGACCTTGGTGAGAGAGTCGCAATTACGAAATGCTTCAGAGTAAATGCGCTCCACCGTTGTTGGGATGTCAATTGACTTGAGAGACGTGCAATCCTTGAATGCACTAGAACTGACGACTGTCAAGCTCTTAGGAAGTGTCACGTTTTCGAGGGCAGTGCAGCCGCTGAACATGTTCTCATTGAGAGTGGTTATGTCATCAGGAAGCTTTGCTGAAACCAACTGAGTGCAATTGCGGAATATGCGAGAACCGAGCGTAGTCACACATTGCGGAACGACCACTGAAGTCAACCCAGACTCGGAGAACGCGCCGTCCTCGATCTCGGTCACCGTGTCGGGGATCTGGACCTCGGCGAGCTTCGAGCAGCCGTTGAAAGACTGGTACCCGACAATCGTCAGCGTGGAGGGAAGAGAGACGCTCGTGAGGTTCACGCAGTCGCCGAACGCGTAGCTTTCGACCAGGGTCACGCCCTCCGGGACGGCGACGGACTCGATGCCGGGGCAGTCGTAGAGAAGGTGGTCGGCCACCCTGGTTGTCCCGGCCTCGAAGGAGACCTCCTTGAGCCCGTCGCACCCCCCAAAGGGGCCGCAGCCCCCGTCTCCCCCGCAGCCCTCGAGCGACGCGGGGACCGTGACGGATGTGATGAGGTCGCAGTCGTAGAACGCCATCGTCCCGAGGGTCTTGAGCGAGGTGGGGAGGTTCACCGACGAGAGGTTGGAGCAGTCCCTGAACGCGCCGTCCTCGATCTCGGTCACCGTGTCGGGGATCTGGACCGACATAAGGTAGGCGTTGCTTGCAAATGCACTACTGCCAATACCCGTCACTGTATATCCATCAATCGTGTCGGGAATGATGAGCACGCGCATGTTTCCGTGATACTTGGTGATGGTGGCATTGTTCGCGTCATCCAGCTCATACTCGTATATCGCATACGGTTCAAGTTCACCGTTAGAACCATAGCGCCAACCTTGGCTACTGTCTGCCCCGCCATAACTCAAGTTACCGTAGCGAACGTAGTACTTGCTGTAATCAACGCCGCGAGTACAAGACGCGACCGTTGCACCATCTTCGCAGTGCTTCGAAATACGCACCGGACTGTTATCGGCATCCCAGATTGGCCAGGATTTATCATATGAAGGGAACTTAAGAAATCCGGCATGGAAGAAAACGCCAGCGTAAAGATGCGCTTCTGCGTTTTGACAAACATAGGGGGCCTTGCCATCGTTCCACTTGTTGACCATGTAGTTCGCCTCGACGCCACCTTCGAGACCCAGACTCAAGTCAAGCACTTTTGGAACTTTACATCCCGCCACGAGTTGTAGGCCTGTACGACCTTGAGCCTGCGCGCTAATTCCTGCTTTACTCTTCTTGAAGCTTTTGATCGTTCTGTAGCCGTTTGAAGGATCGTATTGAGCTCCAACAGAAAAAGCGATGCTTGAAGTCGCTGAAATCTTTCCACTGACCTGGTATTCAGCCGTGAGTTCCAAGCGCCACAAACCATCGGTCACATAGCCCATTGGGATGGAGGCATTAGCTTTCGCAGAAAGAGAGACAGTGTAGTTAATGTTTCCCGAAATCGAATATACGAAGCTTCCCTTAAGAGGGTCCATCTGCTCCTTTGTCTTAACATTGGTCATCTGACCATTGATGGAAGCAGGGCCGTACTTCCCATCGAACTTCAAAACTCCGTTTTTGAAGCTTACTCCCTTTAATTTAGAGTTACTGTTTACCACAGGCGGCGCATACTGCATCTTCGTGCCGCTATCACCAGTGAATTCCGAGAGGTCAACATTCTCAACAGTGGAATAGTTGTACTCGTCATAGGCCTCTGTAGGATCTATTTCCTCAATAGCAACGGCAAGACTGGTACCGTTGCTTTGCACTGACTGCGCCTTGAACGCAAGCGGCATACCCTCGTAATAGACGGCAAAGATATCACCTTGCGCAATGGCTACAGGGCAATTCTCAATCGTGACCGAGGTGTCATCCTCATTAAATGCCACTGGTGTTCCATCAGGAACAACCTTTACGCCACTTTTGAACTTAATATCATCTGGCTTGGTGCCAATATCATCCGTAGAGTGCCAGACCTCTTCGGCGTCGGCAAACATTGCGTCTGCCTCTGCCTTGGTTACGAATTTGGCTGGACGAATCAAACCAGAATCGAGCATAAACCAGCCACGGTTTACGGCAACTTGAAGGTCAGCACGGACCGCCTCATCTACCTCGGTGTTATCCGTATAAGTGTATGTGACATCCTCTTCAAGCTGAAAACCAAGGCAGAAATTAAGAGTTTTTGCAGCAAACTCGCGCGTTACCGCGTCGCCAGGATTAAACGGTTGTCCCGCCTCAAGATCAACAATTCCAAAGTCCGTAGCACGCATGACAGCGATATAGTACGGAGACGATGGATCGATATCCGTGTAGTAATCGTCCGGATACTCTTCCTCTTCAACAGTGACTTCAAAGGTATCAACAAGCCGTGTTACCCATTCACCTCTCGTGACTAGGCCTTCATCTGCCATTGCCCGCGAAGGCAAAATCAGGTTAGAAGCGGTTATTACCAAGAGAAACGCAAGCATTTTGGTGAGAATGCTTCGTGGGCCTTTTACTCCGTGCGCCCAATTAGTGCTTTTCATACAGCTCCTAACACTATTGATAAATAGTTGATTCTGGCCAATGCCAAACGAAACAATCTGCAGGTATGGGATGGTTCTCTTCCGGACACTTCAGATTTGAATTGCCTCGAGAAGAGTCGTTTCTGCCGAGACCACACACTGTTCGGATGGATGGATGGGCACCTAAGTCAAACCGTCTGGCTTGATCATTCATACGGAAGAAGCATCTTTACCCTGACCAACATATGGCTTCATCGTTTTCGCCATACTCTACTGAGCAGTACATTTCTTTAAACTGGCGCATATGCAAACCAATCTCGAGAATAAGCCCATCATCATTTTTCAGATTCTATTGCAGCCGCTTCTTACTTCTGAATTGCTGCCATTAACGTGTAATTAGTGGGTATCAGCTCGTAAGTTTTGGCTAAAGTATTATTTATCTTTATACTATTTATAATAGTATAAATTTCTTATTGATATTAAATGAAACTACAGGGATGCCTTGCTGTAACCGAAATTGTGGATTAGTAAGGTCTTCGGCTGCGTAAGTCCGTGATTGCATCCATTGATAAGGTTGCGAGCTAATCACCCTCGGTCTGTTGGCTGCATACATTCGAAAGGACTTTACATAGCCCTTTACCAATTCATCATGCGGTCATCTGAATGTAACCTATGGCTTCATCCCCGCAAGCTATGGCATTAAACTTGCCGTTAATGTCAATTTCCATCCATGCGCGCTATGATTTTTGCACTGCTTGAAATCTGGGAGGCTCGCATGGTCAATATCGTTATTCTCGACGACGAACCGGAAAGCGCCAGCGACCTGCACGAGGCGGTCGAGCGTTTGCTCCCAGCCGGCCTCCAGCACCGCATAACGGTTTTGTCCACATTCAACGACCTTGTCAGCTTGACCCTCTCCAAAGAGCGCATCGACATTCTCATCACCGACATCATCATGCCCGAGGGGCAACCGAGCGGCATTGACATCGTGCGGCGCCTGTTCCCAAAGGGCTGTGGCACCCAAGTCATCTACGTCAGCGGATACCTCGACAAGGCGCTCGACGTCTATCCCACCAACCACATCTACTTTTTGCTCAAGCCTGTCGACGAGGGCAAGCTCAAAGAGGCCCTGACGCTCGCGCTGGACACAATCGCAAGCAGCCGTCCTCCCATGCTGAGGATTAAGGTGGGACGCAAGGAACGGCTCATCAATACCACGACCATCTCGTACCTGCGCAGCGAGCTACGCGTTGTAACCATCCACTGCGGCGACAGCGAGGTTGAGACATATGCCAAGCTCAGCGACCTTGCTCCGCAGCTCCCCGACAGCTTCGTTCGTTGCCATCGCAGCTATATCATTAACCTTGCCCAGACGGTCTCGCTGCAGGAGGACCACGTTCTCTTGCGGGATGGGACCCAGATCCCCATTAGCAGGCGGCGCGCCAAGGATGTCCAGCGAGCACTGCTCTCCTACATTGCGGGTCACTCAAAGAGGCAGTAGTTGCGTCTAAGGTCCGGACGTGTACGGTTTTGCAGTTTTGCTTTTGGTGTTCGACAGTGCCAAAATCCATCTGACATGCTCAGCGTTCAATGAGCATGCTTGCTGCCGCACTTTGACACCTATTGTTTCAGTATTTATGTTTTTAATAATCAAATCTTTTTCGGTTATATAGCTGTATCCTGCAATTCTTATGCCAAAAGAAGCTGGTTTATCCAATGAGATAAAACCCTCTTTGGCCATACTCATAGCCTGTTTTACATGGATACTATGGAACTCAGAAAACATGTTGGGAAAGAGATCCGCCGACACCGCGAGTCTCAAAACCTGTCGCTGCACAAGCTGGCCGACATGGCTGGCACAAGCTACACTCATCTATGGAAAGTTGAGAATGCCAAGGTAAGCGTTGGGCTCGACCTGCTTGGGCGCATAAGCTATGCCCTGGACGTCTCGCTCAGCGAGCTGGTCTCGCCCCAAGCACACGAGCCACTAAACACGGGCGAAGCTTTAGCCGAGTAGGTACACATTTCGTCTACTCTAGGTAGGTTCCGGCCTATTACTGCAGCCTGTAACAGCACCATCTTCCTTCAGTCTGAGTCCCACTGTAATCAATCTTTACCCAAAACCTTCTAACCTGCTAAAACACTGTAATCGACAATCACTCTCCCCTTTTGGCGCTACCATAAGTGCATATCCTTCTTTGCCTAAGGGAGTCACCATGGACGCCGTTGCCTACGCTAATCACGTTGCAATCTTGCAGGAGGAGCTCGTCTGCGCACTTGGGTGCACCGAGCCCATCGCCGTGGCATATGGGGCGGCCCTCGCCAGGGCGGCCCTGGGCAAGGTCCCCGAGCACATGAGTGTCGCTTGCTCCGGAAACATCATCAAGAACGTCAAGAGCGTAACCGTTCCCAACTCTGGCAGCATGCGTGGCATTGAGGCGGCTGCAATTCTTGGCGCTGTTGGCGGCGACGAGACCCGTGCGCTCGAGGTGCTTGAGAGTGTGACGGATGCCGACCGTGCCGAGACCACGCGACTGCTCAACGAGCAGATTTGCTCCGTGGAGCTCGCCGAGAATGTGCCCAACCTCTACATTCGCATTGTGGCGGAGGCGGACGGTCACACAGCCATCTCGCGCCTTGAGGAGCGCCACACCAACGTGACCGAACTTACGCTCGACGGCGTGCCGACCATTGTAGGCGGCATCTCTGCGACCGCGGCAGACCCCCATGCGAGCGAGGCAGATCCACGTGCCGAGCTATCGCTCTCGTCCATTTGGGAGTTTGCGCACACGGCCGCCCTCGAGGACATTGACGGCCTCATCTCAAACCAGATCACGACCAACAAGGCCATCAGCGACGAGGGCCTGCGCAACCGCTGGGGAGCAAACATTGGCTCCACCCTGCTGGCCACCCGCTCCAACGACATCACCTGCAAGGCTCGCGCGAGCGCGGCCGCAGGCTCCGACGCGCGCATGAGCGGCTGCGCCATGCCGGTGGTCATCTGCTGCGGCAGCGGCAACCAGGGGATCACCTGCTCGATGCCGGTGCTGGAGTACGCCCACGAGCTTTGGGCGAGCCACGAGGACCTTGTGCGGGCCGTGGTGCTCTCTGACCTCACGGCCGTGCACGTGAAGTACTACATTGGCGAGCTCTCCGCCTTCTGCGGTGCCGTGAGCGCTGCGTGCGGCGCTGGCTCGGGCATTTGCATGCTCCGCGGCGGCACCTTTGAGCAGTTTGAGGCCACCGTGGTAAACACGCTGGTAAACGTAGGCGGCATCGTTTGCGACGGTGCGAAGGCGAGCTGCGCCGCAAAGATTAGCGCCGCCGTTGACGCCGCCATCCTGGGATGCGATCAGGCACTCACCGGCGAGAGCTTTAGGCCAGGCGACGGCCTTGTGGGCGAGACGCCCGAGGAGTCCATCCGCGCCATGGGCTACGTTGGCCGCGTGGGCATGCAGACCACCGACATCGAGATCCTCAACATCATGATTGGCAAGACCGACGTGTAGGCTGCAGTTGTGCTGCCCGCCCGTTTGGGCGGAGCCGAAAGGAGTCGTCCCAAACGGGCGGAGCCATCACAACGGGCGAATTGCGTGAGTACTACTTGGCGGACTCCGTAGGCGTTTATCTGACCCTCAGCCGTGCAGGCTATCCCACAAAGCCCTCGTCGTCGATCAGCGGGCCGGCAAAGCCGTCGGCGGCGCTCGTTGCAAGCTCGTCGCAGCGCTCGTTGAGCTCGTGGCCCGCGTGGCCCTTCACCCACACCCAGCTCACCTTGTGGGGCTCCTTTGCCGCGAGCAGGCGCTTCCACAGGTCCTCGTTCTTCACAGGCTGCTTCTGGGAGTTCTTCCAGCCCTTCTTGATCCAGCCCTCGACCCAATGCTGGTTGAAGGCGTTGACCACATACTGCGAGTCCGAGTGGACCTCGACCTCGCACGGACGCAGCAGCGCCTCGAGCGCCACCACCACCGCAAGAAGCTCCATGCGGTTGTTGGTGGTGCGACGATATCCCTGGTAGAGCTCCTTTTTGTGCTCCACGTCTGCGGGATCGGTGTAGAGCAGCACGGCCCCGTAGCCACCGTTGCCAGGATTGCCGCGCGCCGCGCCGTCGGTGTAGACCGTCACATGCTGCAGCCCAGCTGCCTTCGCCGCCACGCTACTTTGCCTCCGCCCAGTTGGCGCCCACGCTCACGTCGGCAAGCAGCGGCACGCGAAGCTCGGCCACGCCCTCCATCGTCTCGCGCACCAGCTCCGAGAGCGCCTCGACTTCGGTCTCGGGCACCTCAAAGTCCAGTTCGTCGTGGATCTGCAGCACAAGCTTTGCCGCCAGCCCCTCCTCGCGAAGGCGCTTTGCAACGCGAATCATCGCAATCTTGATGATGTCGGCGGCGGTGCCCTGCATGGGATGGTTCATGGCCGTACGCTCGGCAAAGCTGCGCAGCTGGAAGTTGCGGTTGTCAATGTCCTTGGTGTGACGCTTGCGGCCATACAACGTGCTCACGTAGCCATTGCGCTTGGCAAAGGCCACCTGCCCGTCGAGGAACGCGCGCACGCCAGGATAGGCCTCAAAGTAGCGGTCAATCATCCTCTGGGCCTCGGGCCTGCTAATCTTGAGCGAGCTGGCCAGGCCATACGCCTGCTGACCATACACGATACCAAAGTTAACTGCCTTTGCGCGGCTGCGGAGCTGCGGCGTCACCTCGTTTACCGGCACACCAAACACGCGGGCAGCCGTTGCCGCGTGAAAGTCCTCGCCCTCGTTGAACGCGGCCACCAAATGCTCGTCTGCCGAGAGGTGTGCCAGCAGGCGCAGCTCAATCTGTGAGTAGTCGCAGGCCAGAAAGACGCTGCCCTCGGGCACCGTGAAGGCCGTACGTACGCGATGTCCCAGCGCCGAGCGCGTGGGGATGTTCTGCAGGTTGGGCTCGGAGCTCGAGAGGCGCCCCGTTGCCGCAACGGTCTGGTTGAGCGAGGTGTGGATGCGCCCGTCTCCCCTAATGAGGTCGGGCAGAGCGTCGAGGTAGGTGCTCTTGATCTTGGCGCGCTCGCGGTATTCGAGCACGTCAGACACCAGTGGGTCACCAGAGAGGTCGGACAGCACCTTGGCGTTGGTCGAATAGAAGCCGGTGCGAGTCTTCTTGAGGCCCGTGGTGGGAAGCCCGCGCACGTCAAAGAGCACGTGAGAGAGCTGCTGCGGCGAGTCGATGTTGAACTTCTCCCCCGCTGCCTCGTAGATGCGGGCCACCATCTCGTCAATCTCGGCCCCAAGCTCCGCGGACTGCTCGCCCAAGATGGACGCCTCCGCATACAGGCCCGTACGCTCCATCTGGAGCAGGACCGGCAGCAGCGGCATCTCGATCCTCTCCATCAGCTTCGTGGACCCGTCCTTTTCCAGGGCGTCCACAAGCACCTGACGCAGGGCAAACGCACCAGCAGCCTCTATTGCCGCCGCGGGCAGCTCATCGGTAGGCTCGGGGAGCGACGTCTGCAGATAGTGCTCCACCAGGTCGGGCACGCCAAACGACGCCACGTTTACGTGGTCGGAATCGATGAGGTAGGCAGCCACGCCAACGTCAAAGATGCGGTCGGGCACGACCTCGGCCGGCTCATAGAGCGCGGGAAGCGATGAGTCGGAGGGACAGCCCTCGTGCAGGATTGCCTTGACGTCACCCGCGACCAGGCGGCCCTCACGCACGATTCGAGCCAAAAGGGCAAGGGCGTCGTCGCCCTCAGCACGGGCGAGAGAGCCTCGCGTGGCAAACCAAAGTGCCACCGGTGCCGGCCCCTCGTCACCCAAGAGCAGGCTCATCTGCCCGCGACGCTTGGGAGCCTCGCGCACCTCCTTTGCCACGGCCACCCAGCCGCCGTTCACAATGGCAGCGCGCACCTCGTTGGTGTCCTCGATCACCTCAGGGATAGCAAACGTGGGCACCGCGGACTCTGCCGCGTCACCGCCTCCCAAGCGCACCAGACGCTTGGTCATGCCCGTAAAGCCCAGGGCACTAAAGGCGCTCACGACCTCGGCGGGGTCAAAGGTGGGGAACTTTGCGTCGGCCAGGTCAAGGTCAATGGGAGCGTCGGTGCGAATGGTAGCCACCTTGCGCGAGAGCAGCGCGTCGTCGATATGTGCGCGCAGGTTCTCGCCCATCTTGCCCTTGACCTCGTCGGCATGAGCAATGACCTCGTCGAGGCTGCCGTACTGCACGATGAGCTGCGATGCCTTCTTAGGGCCAATGCCCGGCACGCCGGGAATGTTGTCTGAGGTGTCGCCCTTAAGACCATAGAAGTCGGGCACGAGCGCGGGGGTGATGCCGTGGTAGAGGTCGTCAACGCTCTCGGGCGTCATGATGACCACGTCGGAGACGCCCTTCTTGGTGGAGACGATCTTTACGTTGTCGGTCGCCAGCTGGTACATGTCGCGGTCGCCGGTGAAGAGGTACATGTCGTAGCCGGCCGCCTCGCCGCGACGCGCCAGCGTTCCAAGAATGTCATCGCCTTCCCAACCCTCGAGCTCGGCCACGGGCACGTCAAGCGCACCAAGCAGCTCCTTGACCATGGGAAACTGCTCGTGAAGCGACGGATCCATGGGCGGGCGCTGAGCCTTGTACTGAGGCAGCATGTCCATGCGCACCTGCGGCTTGCCCTTGTCAAACGCGCAGATGACGCCATCGGGCTGGAAGGTCTCAACCAGCTTGATGAACATGTTGAAGAAGCCAAACAGCGCGTTGGTGGCACGGCCGTCCGGAGCGCTCATGGGCTGGCGGATGGCGTGGAACGCGCGGTGCATGAGCGAGTTTCCGTCGATGACGGCAATTGTGCGGCGCTCGGGGGCTGAGGTCTGGGGCATGTGACGTCCTCTCGTGTTGGGTGCGCTCCATTGTACCGCGCGCCCCAGACATTGTTTGCACGAGAGGTCCGCGCGCGGGCTGCCAGCACGGGAACCCTAGAGGCTGGGGTGCGGGACAACATGCATGGCTGTCCCAAGTTGTAAAACATGCCGGAAGAGGGCCACCCCTTCCGGCATGTTGGATCCGTACTTCTGGTACGAGGCTCGGCGCGCTACTCCTCGGCGGCGACCTGTGCCTTGAGGGCTGCAAGCGCGTCGTCCACGCTGCTTGCGGGCACCGTTGCCGCAGCCGCTTGCTGCGCCTTGCTCGCCCGCTCCAGCTCCGCAAAGGGATCCTCGAGCATGCGTTGCGCCTCGGCCTGGCCCTCTGCCTGGGCGAGCTGCCAGTCGGCGTCCTGCTCCTTGCGGTCAAGCTCACTGAGCCCGCTCGACATCTCCCCCGCCGCGCTCGTGGCCTTGGCCGCAGCCTCCTTGGCCTTGATGCGCGCCGACTGGGCCTGAAGCTGGTTGATGCCATCCTCGATCTCGGCCACCTTGGCACGCATCTTGTTTGTGATTTCGTGCATCTGTTGGTAGATATCCTGCTGAGCGGCAATGCGCTCCTTTGTGGTCTGCTCGCGCGAGAGTGCCGTACGGGCGTCAGCCTCGTTCCCAGCCAGAAGCGCCTTGCGAGCCACGTTGTGCCAGCGCTGCGCCTCGTTGACCAGCGTGTCAAGACGGTCGCGAGCCTGCGTCTCGCTCTCTACCAACGGCTCCAGCTCGCGTCGCAGGCTCGCATAGGTGACCATGGCATCGGCAATGGTCTGGTTGATGACCTTCTCGGCGTCCTCGTGACGCTCCACAAAGTCGCCCGCCTCGCTGCGAACAATCATGCGTATGCGGTCCATGATAGAGGCCATGGCAAACCCTCCTTACGGCGCCCACGCGCACAGGTGCTAGTCAGAATCGCCCGATCCGTACTTCTGCTCAAACTGCTCGAGCTCCGAGAGAGTGCTGGAGTAGTCGGTCTCTCCAGCATCGGAAGAGCTAGAGGTAGTAGCGGCGGAAGAAGAGTCAGAGGTGTAGGTCACGGTCGGCACCGGCGGCCTCGAGGTGCCCAGCGGCGTCTCGGCCAGCTTGCGGGCCTCCTCGTACTCCTCCTTCTTGCGTTTGCTGGTACGGACGACGATCAGACCAATGACCGCGGCGGCGGCAGTTGCGCACAGGGCAATGGTGACGGTGCGCCTGCGGCTGTTTGAGGTCTTGGTCGTCTCCTCGTAGTCAAACATGATGGTGTCGGCCGACTCCTCAAAGACCTTGGCAAAGTACTCGCTGTCGTCGAGGGATCCGTCGGTGTACCAGTAGTTGATCTCGTCGGCTATGATCTCGCGGGCCTCCTGGTCTATGACCGACTGTGCCTCGCGACCAGCAATGATGTAGTAGGCGTACTCGCTCTCGCTGTACTCGACAAAGGCCACCACCGTATGGCCACCGTCGTCAAACTGCTCGTCGTAGATGGCGCTCGCCCACTCCTCGCCCTCTTCGTCGGTGAAGTCGGTCTTGCCATCGACGTCGGTTGCCACCACAAGGTAGGGCTGGGAGCCCGTCTTCTTGTAGAAGTACTTCAGCGCCTTGATAACGGTGTTTTCGCTATCGATCCAGTTGGCACGGTCGTCGAGCCAGTTGGGCGACTCATCGCATGCGGAGTCGGGCAGCTTCTCGTGTGTGTGCGTCACCTGCTGCACGCTGCTGTTCTGGGAGCCACTATACGAGGTGCCAGACGGCCCCGAGCACGAATATCCCAGCACCGCCAGCAGGGCAGCGATGACAAGAAGCACCAGGAGCGTGGTGAGGCAACCGCCGCAGCCAATACCGCCACCTCCACCAGTGGCTCCGCCAGTGTATCCACCACCGCTGCCGCCGTAGAAAATGACCGGACGACTCCGGCGATAGCCACCATAGAAGGGCCTGGGACGAGGCGGCATGGGGGCGGGGCCACCGTAGGTAGGCCGCCCGCCGTAGCCGCCAATAGGACGGCTGGCATTGCGCGAGCTGCCAAAGCCACCGGGGTTGCCTCCACCGCGGTAGGTCCGGGAACTGCTTGAGAAGCTTCCGGCGCTGCGAGTGCTCGAGCTGAACGACCTGCTGCTTCCGCTTCCACCACGACCCGAAGTTGTACCACGGCTTGAGCTATGCGAGCTGCCGCCTCCGCCGCCACGGCCTCCCCCACGTCCCATAAGCGCACCTCCAGAATGAGAAAGTAACAGGGCATGACGTCTGCCCATCGAACTCATGATACCCGTTGGCTCGTTCGGTCTGTCGGAGGGCGTAAAAAAGGGCTGCTCACAGCTTCCTTTGTCCCCAAACGGCTCGCAATTTGCTCGATTGGCCCGGCACCGCTCATACGGTAACGAGTACGTTAAGGGTCTGCGCACATAATTTGCCCTTTATGGCACAGAAACAAACTACGGATAAGGTTTGGAACATGCCACAGAAGGCGCTACGTTTGATAACGTACGCTAAGACAACCATCACACGCCACCTTAGAGAGGCAACGTCATGGCAAAAGACAAGGTAACCGCGGAGTGGGGCGAGCTGCTCTTTACCGACGCGGACATGCAGGAGCGCCTGCCAAAGCCCACATACACCGAGCTCATGCAGGTCATTAGAGATGGCAAGCCGCTCGACCTCGATATTGCAAACGAGGTCGCGCACGCCATGAAGGAGTGGGCTCTCGAGAAGGGCGCCACGCACTTCACCCACTGGTTCCAGCCGCTCACGGGCATCACGAGCGAGAAGCACGACAGCTTCCTCACACCCAAGGGCGACGGCAGCATCCTGATGGCCTTCTCGGGCAAGGAGCTGGTGCAAGGCGAGCCGGACGCCTCGAGCTTCCCCTCGGGCGGTCTGCGCGCAACCTTTGAGGCCCGCGGCTACACCGTGTGGGACCCCATGAGCCCCGTCTTCATCAAGGACGAGGTGCTCTGCATCCCCACCGCCTTCATCTCCTACACCGGCGAGGCGCTCGACAAGAAGACCCCGCTGCTGCGCAGCCAGGTGGCACTCGAGACCCAGGCCAAGCGCGTGCTTGCCCTCTTTGGTCGCGAGCCTCACCGCGTGACCACCACCATTGGCCCCGAGCAGGAGTACTTCCTCATTCGCGAGAAGGACTACCAGGCTAGGCCCGATCTTATTCTGTGCGGCCGCACGCTCTTTGGCGCCGAACCCTCAAAGGGCCAGGAGCTTGAGGAGCACTACTTTGGTGCCATTCGCCCCACCGTCAACGAGTTCATGAAGGAGCTCGACGACGAGCTGTGGAAGCTGGGCATTCCCGCCAAGACCAAGCACAACGAGGTGGCCCCCTGCCAGCACGAGCTTGCCCCCATTTTTGAGGACGGCTCCACCGCCATCGACGACAACCTGCTCACGATGGAGAAGATGAAGCTGCTGGCAAGCCATCATGGCCTTGTGTGCCTGCAGCACGAGAAGCCCTTTGAGTACGTGAACGGCTCGGGCAAGCACGACAACTGGTCGCTTGCGGCCGATGGCAAGAACCTGCTGGAGCCCGGTCCTCACCCCGAGGACAACCTGCAGTTCCTCACCTTCCTCTCGTTCCTCATTGCCGCCGTGGACGAGCACGCCGACCTGCTGCGCATGAGCGTGGCGAGCGCGGGCAACGACCATCGTCTTGGCGCCAACGAGGCCCCGCCGGCCGTGGTCTCGGTCTTTCTGGGCGACGCGCTCACCCCAGTGGTCGAGGCGCTCATCCACAAGGAGCGCGCCGAGGCGTCGGAAGCCGAGCGCATGGACCTTGGCGTGCCGCAGCTTCCCTCGGTCTTGCGGGACAACACCGACCGCAACCGCACAAGCCCCTTTGCCTTTACGGGCAACAAGTTTGAGTTCCGCATGCCAGGCGCACAACAGAACCTCTCTGACCCCAACGTGGTCATCAACACTGCCGTGGCCGAGCAGTGCGAGCGCTTCTGCGACTACGTGGCCGCCCGCTCCGATGAGGACTTCCTTACCGTTGCCATGCGCTTTGTGCGCCACACCTTCCGCGACCACCAGCGCATCATCTTTGACGGCAATGGCTACTCTGACGAGTGGGAGGCCGAGGCCGAGCGTCGCGGGCTGGCCAACCTGCGCACCACGCCGGACGCACTCGGCGCGCTCGTGGACCCCGACAACATTGCACTGCTCGAGCGCTACGGCGTGCTCACCGAGCCCGAGTGCCACGCACGCTATGTGGCCAAGGCCGAGCAGTACGCCAAGCTCATCAACATCGAGGCCAACACGATGTGCCACATGACACGTCACATGTACATCCCCGCGCTCTCGGAGTACTCGGGCAACCTTGCGACCTCCGTTGCCACCAAGGCTGAGCTGGGTATTGTGAGTGCTGCGGAGAAGGAGATCATCCAGAGGATCACCCACGGCATCGACGAGACCTACCGCCTTACGGGAGAGCTCGAGGCAGCAGCCAAGAACGCTGGCAGCAAGACCAACCCCACCGAGCAGGACGCCCTCTATCGCGACGAGGTCATCCCTGTGATGGCCGAGCTCCGCAGCGTGGTCGACGAGATGGAAACCATCTGCGGCGGCGACTACTGGCCCGTGCCCAGCTACAACGACATACTCTTTTACGTGTAACGCTGCGGCGCACTAGCTTTGTCTGCCCCTCTGGCCGTTCGGTTGGAGGGGCTATTCCGTGGGCAGATTCGTCGCAATCGAGGCGCCACACATTGGCGCTTGTGGCAAGGGAGGCCCAACCGTCCGCTCGCTTTGCTGTGTGCGAGCCCCGCCGCTCGTGTAGAATTCTCTGGTTGGACTATGAGGGGAGGAATCATGGCCGGCAAGCATAGCAAGGTTGCGCAGCCTAGCGCTGCCGAACGTCGCCATGCGGCCCCATCGACAACAATAGCCCTCTTTGCCTCATTCCTCTGTCTGCTCGTGCAGGAGCTGGGCATTCTCATTCCTTTGGGCGTAGCGTATCACCTCGGGCAGTCCGAGCTCTCGCAAACGCTCCAGGCCCTCTTTCCTGCAGCGCACATTGGCGCCATTCCTGCGACATGGCTGGGCATAGGGTGCTCAATAGCCGTGGCACGAGCCTATGGGTCCAGCGACGAGGACGCCCTCTCGGACAGCGTCCACACGGCAGTTGCGCTTTCCCTGATCTTTGGATTTCCGGCCTCTGTCCTTACGACGCTTGTTGCCCAACCCACGCTTTCGCTCTTTTCCATTCCACCGCAACTTGCCACCGATGCGCTCGACTTTTGGTACCTGAGCTGCGGAGCAAGCTTTGTCTCGGTGGCATTCAACGTGCTGCTTGGCATCCAGCGCGCCGTTGGTCACAACCTTCTGTCGCTCGTGTGCTCGCTCGTTGCCGCGCTCGCTTCGGCCGTGCTCTCCATTGAGCTCACAGGCGCACTTGGCATGGGAGCCAAGGGTGCGGCGCTCGCACTGGCCGCTGGCCAGCTTGCGGGTGGTGCCCTTTGCCTTGCCATGCTTACCCGCAGCCGCAGGCCCTACCGTCTACGTCTGGCGCGGGTGCGAGTTGTGTGGAAGCAGTCCTCAAACATCCTCGCATGCTCTGCGAGCCTCGTGGCGCAGGCACTTGCCATCGCGGCCTTCCAGCTGCTCTCCCCCACCTTTGTCACCGATTTTGGCGAGGAGATGTGCGCAGCATGGGACCTTGTGCACTGGCTCGAGCTTGCCCTTGTGGTGGTGGCCAACGCCTTTGCCATAACCACTGCCACCTTTGTTGCACGGGCCTTTGGGTCAAGCTCCTACGACGAGATGCGCGGGGTGTCGCGACGCCTGCTTCTTTCGGGAATCGTGGCAATGGGAGCGCTCTCGGCAAGCGCCTGTATCCTAGCGCGCCAACTGGGCGAGCTCCTCGCCCTTGGCGCAAGCGTCACCGAGCTTGTGGCACTCATGGCACCGCTCACCTTGCCGTTTATGGTGCTCTACACGATCGTTGTTGTGATTGGGGCAGCGCTTCGTGGTGCCGACGTCAACATGCAGCCCACCGTCGCGTCCATAGCGGGACTCTCGATGGCACCGCTGATCTGGCTGGTTCTTGCCCTTCCGCGGCTGCACACCATAGTGACCGTCGCCCTTGCACGGCCCATCACCTGGGGCGTCACAGCCGCAATCATGCTGGTGTACTACCGCCATGGACGTTGGCTCACCCTTGCCATGCGCAAGGCGCGTAAGGAACGAAACAGCAGGTCAAACAGGCGACGCAGGCGCTCACGCAACGCGCGCCACCGCGCATAGGGCTCCGCAGCCACAAGGCGCCCAAGCCAGCTCCCCCCCCCCCCGAGCCGCGCCTCACCTTGAGTGCAGGCTAATCGCGCCCATGAGAGGTGAGGTGCCATCCGTGGCAATAGGGGCACCTGTAGTATGTGAGCCCACGCCTGCCCTGCTCCTCGCACCAGGCGATGGCCATCTCGGCGTCAACGCATGAGGCGTATCGGTTCTTGCGCTCGCAGGCTCGCTCGCGCCTGGCATCGTCGCGACGCTCGCGAATCTCGTCCTGCCGGCGCTCCTCGCGCCCATAAAGATCGTCCAGCCCGCCTAGCTGGGCCTTGAACTGCTCGATCTGCTTTGCGCGCGCAGAGCGCTTCTTGCTTCCCACGTTATCGCCTCCTCACGCGCCTCGTGCTTGCCCTTATGGCAGGTGTTATCCCAGCAGGGCCTTGATCCCAATGCCCACAAGCACGGCCCCACCAACAACCTCGGCACGGTCGCCCAGCAGCATGCCCAATCGCTTGCCTATGGCCAGTGCCACCACACAGCACACCGCTGTTGTGCAGCAGATGATGGTGGCCGACAAGAGGATGTTGACCGCCTGAGCGCGGAGGCTCACGCCAATTGCAAAGGCATCGATGGCCGTTGCAACCGCCTGAAAGAGCAGGACGCCCAAGGTTAGATGCGCGTCCTGCGCACGCTGCTCGCCATCCTCGGGGTGCATCAGGGCCTGCAGGCCCTCACGAATCATGTTGCCGCCAATAAGACCCAAGATGATCATGGTCACTATTCCGGCATAGCGCTCAATGAGCGAAGCCGCCACGCCCGAGAGGAAGTATCCCAGCAGTGGCATGCCTCCCTGAAAGATGCCAAAGAAGAGGGGCATGAGCAGCAAGCGGCTACGGCGCTCGTTTACATACACAAAAGAGTTTGAGATGGTCACCGAAAAGGCATCGGCCGACAGCGCCAGCCCCAACAGCAGTATCTCTCCAAGGTCCATGCAAACTCCAACTCGCCCTTAGACTCGCTCCCCTTTGGAGCACAGACAGTAAACGTCCTGAAGCATAGAGTGTACTCTAAGATGTTTGCCGTTCGCGAAGCGCCCGCAATGCGCTACTCTTTTACCTGCAATGCACACCATAAAGCCAATGGCTTTTACGCACCATGCAAGTATGGGAGGACACAAGATGCCTGCCATTATTACCCATCATCTCTTTGGTGAGGACGCTGCCAAGCGGCTGCCCTCGCACATAACGTTTTCGCAAGAGGAGCTTTTGGCGTTTCTCCTTGGCAACCAGGGTCCTGACCCACTGTTTTTCTGCTTTACCGCGCCACCCAAGGCGATTTTGACCTGCCACGAGTTTGCGGCAAGGATGCACAGCGAAAAGGAGCTAGATGCGCTGCTGTGCGTTCGCGATGCCGTAAGGAGCCTGCCCGTCGCCGACCAGGGCATTGGCCATGCCTTTGCGCTGGGGCTCTTGGCACACTACCTGCTCGACAGCGAGGCGCACGCCTTCATTTTTGCCCAGGAGCAGGCCATTTGCGATGCCGGCGTTGGTCTTGAGGACGCACATGCCCAGGTGCACGCCCTCATTGAGAGCGAGCTTGACACCTGGATGCTGTGGAGCGCTCGCCAGCAGACCGTGGACGACGCGCCGGCATGGGCAGACCTCGCCCGCACCGAGCGTGTAAGCAGGGTTGGTGGAACCCTCATTTCGCAGATTGCCTGGCAGGTCTTTGGCATGAGGATTGGCCCGGACCGCTATGAGGGCTGCCTGCACGACTACGAGCTGGTCTACCGCGCGATTGACCCCACGGGCACTCGCCGCAACCGGCTCATTGCCAGAGCCGAGCGCCTTGGCGCACGCTACTCGATCCTTGACGCCCTCTCGCACACCAACCAGGTGAAGGAGGCGAGCCCGGCAGCAAACCTTGAGTGCAAGCCTTGGGTCGACGCCCTCACCGGCGAGGAGCACCACACGAGCTTCCCCGACGTCTTCTACGACACGCTGGACATGTGGGAAGACCTTGTCGAGGCCTTTGAGGGTCAACAGGACGACGCCCTGAAGGAGCTCGTCGTTCGCCGTTACAACGGGTCTCCCTTGGACTAGCGAGCGTAGCCCTGGCGCATCGCGGACGCATTGCTTTGACTCAAAAACGCCTCCCTTCTTTTGTTCTTCAGAGAAGGGAGGCGTTTCGTTTGTTTGGTTGTGCGTGAGGTCTGGTGCGGGAAAGACCACTCTTCCTACAGCTCGCTGGTAGAGACCTCCTGGTAGGACACGGCGATCTCAAGATTGCCGTTGCGGCAACGCAGGTCGTCCACGAGCTGCCGTACGCTGCCTGCGTCGCGCAGCTGCACGTTGTAGGCAAGCTTGTAGAGGCTTCCCATGTTGGTGGTCCTGACCGACACCAGCTCAAAAGCCGTGGTATAGGTGGCAAACACCTCGTCAAAGAGACCCACAAAGTCGAGGTCCTCGGGCACGGTAATGCGAACGGTGCGGTCGAGGCGCGACTGAGACCCGCCAAAGTCGACCAGCTGCAGCAAGAGGTTGACTCCACCGATCATGGCGCAAATGAGCAGGGCGTATCCCAGATATCCCATGCCACACACAAGGCCGAGCGCCATCGCCAAGAAGATGAAGGCAATGTCGCGAGCCTGACCGGCCACGCTGCGGAAACGCACGAGGCTAAAGGCGCCAGCCACGGCCACACCTGCTCCAAGGTTGCCGTTGACCATCATGATGACCACCGCAACGATCGCGGGAAGGGTGACGAGAGTGACCACAAGGCTCTTGGTGTAGCGGCTACGGAAGCAATAGATGAGGGCAAGGACAAAGCCCAGGATGGTAGCTGCGCCAACGCTCGTAAAAAAGGGGGTCAGAGAGATTGCGGTGGCAGCAGAGGTAGTGTCTGCGGACGAGAAGATGGACTCAAACATGCGCGGTTCCTTTCATGAGCATGGCATTTGCCATGCGAGGTCTAACTTGGTTGATGGTCTTGGTGCCAGGCTTAGGCAAACGCCATGCCCGAAATGCCGGCAACTCCCTGAACGTGACGTGCACCGTCTCGTGGCGCGACTCGCCGAGGTAGAGCAAGGGCCTTTGCGCCTACGATCCTTCTCTCTCGGGAGGCCTGCAGCAGGTTGACCGCCGCGCCGTACTTGGAGAAGCGACCCTTGTAAATTCCCTCGACGGAGAGGAAGTCAACGAGCCAGAGCGGCATTCCGGCGGCGCACTTCACCTCGAGCAGGCTTTGGCTCGCCGGCATGAGTACGTAACCGACCGAGCTTCCACCGAGCGAGATGTTGTCCCAGCGGCAGCGGACCTTGCGATCAAAGGTCATGCGAAACTCATGGTCGTTGGGGTCGTAGTACGCCTCGCGGTCGTAGGCCACAAACATGGCCGGCGCAAGGCCCTCGTAGCGACCTGCAGAGAAGGCAAGCTCTCGCTCGATCTGCGTCTGCGGTTCGCGAGCGCCACGCAGCAGGGCGTCGGCCTCAACAAACGGCAACGATGCGCGACGCTTGTACACGATGCCGTCGCACTTCTTCTTCAGCTCGAGAAAGACCGTGTCGTCCACACCTGCCGGAGCGTAGCTACGCACACGGAGCTTCTCCTTGTAGTAGGGATGCTCGGCAGAGCGACGCGCCAAAAGCAGGCTTGGCGTGTCGTAATAGATGTTGCGCACCGTCGTGGCGCCATAGGCGTCGGGCTCCATGTGACTCGCCATGAGACGCTCGAGCCTAGAACGCTGCTCCTCGCTGAGCTGATACTTGATTTCGTAGCGCTTGAACACCATCTGTGCCATCTGTGACACCTCCTTGAACTGGTATCAAGATAGCGAGCGAACCTGAAAGGCCCCTGAGGGGACATTTCAGCCGCCGACAGCATACAGTTGCGCCACAGTCCTCAAAGCAAGCTGAAAAGACCGGGAACCGGGGACGGCCCCCGTCCATTGGGCACGGGTCAGCTTAGATCCAGCGGACGCGCCCGCGATCACAAAGCTGGTCTTTTTAGAGACCGAGCCCGAGACCTTTGCGCCAAACGCCTTGAGCGCGTCGCCGGCCGCCTTGCGCTTAAAGTTCTCTAGCGTACCCGTAAGCACAAAGGTGAGCCCGGCAAGCGTCTGCGGCACGACCTCTGCTGGCTCCTGCTCCTCGAGCACCACGCCCGCCACGCGAAGGCGCTCTATGACACGCACGTTGTCGGGCACCGTCATAAACTCGCACACGCTCTGCGCGATCTTTGGCCCTATGCCATCTACCTGCGCAATCTCTTCGGGTGTTGCCACAGAGAGCGCCTGAATCGACCCAAACCGCTTGGCCAGCACCTCGCCCACGTTTGCACCCACGTGGCGGATGCCCAGGCCAAAGAGCACGCGACCAAGACCGCGGCTCTTTGACTCCTCGACCTGTGCCATCACCTTGCGCGCAATGGTCGGGCCAACCGCAATGGCGTCTCCCGCCGCATGGTCCTTTGTGGTCGTCTCGTACGTGCGGCCGGTATCAAGCTGGGCGAGCACCTCCTCGTCGAGCCTGTCATAGAAGTCGGCCACATCGGAGAGCAGGCCCTGCTCGACCATGCGACCCACCAGCTCGTCACCCAGGCCATCGATGTCCATGGCATTGCGGCTGCCCCAGTGGATGAGGCGCTCGGTGGCCTGCGCCGGGCAATCGATGGAGACGCAGCGATAAGCCACCTCTCCCTCCTCGCGCACAACCGGGCTGCCACAGCTCGGGCACACATCCGGCATGTTCCACTCGGGCCGCGCGGCGTGCTCGGCAGCATACTCGCCCTCGAGCACCGGACCCACGACCTCGGGAATCACGTCTCCCGCCTTGTGAACAACGATGGTGTCACCCTCGCGCACGTCCTTGCGACGGATCTCGTCGATGTTATGCAACGTGGCGCGCGCAATCGTGGAGCCCGCAACCACCACAGGGTCAAACTCCGCAACGGGAGTGAGCACGCCCGTGCGTCCAACCTGAATGCGAATCTCACGCAAAACGGTGCGCTTTTCCTCGGGCGGGAACTTGTAGGCAATGGCCCAGCGCGGCGCACGTGCCGTAAAGCCGAGCGCATCCTGGCTGGCAAAGGAGTCGACCTTTACCACCACGCCGTCTATGTCGTAGTCGAGCTCGTCTCGATGTGCCAGTGCCTGCTCGCAGAACCTATGGACTTCGGCGGCGCTTGTGCACCTGCTCGCATTGCGATTGACCGAGAAACCGCAGTCACCAAGCCACTGCAGAAACTCCCACTGGCTGCTCACGCTGATGGGACCCTCGTCGGCAACCGCATAGATAAAGGTCGCAAGGTCACGATGGGCAGTGATGCGCGGGTCCTTTTGCCTGAGCGACCCAGCGGCGGCGTTGCGCGGGTTGGCAAAGACCGCCTGACCCGCAGCGTCACGCTCCTCGTTGAGACGCACAAAGGAGCGTTTGGGCATGTAGACCTCTCCCCTGACCTCGATGGACTGTCCACGACCTTGACCGTCCACGCGAGCAAGGCCCGCCGGTGCCAGCGAGCGCGGGATGTCAGAGATGGTACGCACGTTGTCGGTCACGTTCTCGCCGGTAGTGCCATCGCCACGCGTGGCCGCACGCACAAACTGACCGTCACGATAGGTGAGCGCCACGCCCAGTCCGTCAATCTTGAGCTCGCAGGTATACGCAACGGGATTGGTCTCGCTCGCCCCAAGGGCCTCGTCGGTACGCGCGAGCCACTCGTCGAGCTCGTCCAGATCCATCGCGTCGTCCATGGAGTACATACGCTGGGCATGGGTGACCGGCTCAAACTGCTCGCTCACATAGCCGCCAACGCGCTGCGTGTAGCTGTCTGGCGTCACCAGCTCAGGATGAGCCGCCTCAATGGCCAAGAGCTCCTGTAGCAGGCGGTCAAACTCGGCGTCGGTCATCTGCGGGGCATCGAGCGCGTAGTACTGGTAGGCAGCATGGTCAAGAATGCCACGCAGCTCAACGGCACGCATGGCAGCGCTCGCGTCGCCAGCTGGCACCGCCTGTTCCTCGTTGTTCTGCGGAAGGTCGCCAAAGAGCGACATCTGCTGCTGCGCCATGTAGTCTCCTCATCGTTCTTGCGCCACGGAGTTCACTTCGAACTCAAAAGCTTCTACTTACCTCGCATCTCTCAAGGGAAGACTTTACCATTGGCCAAAGACAGATGTGGTCGTGTTAAGCCGATTGCGGTTGCCTCAAGAGCTAAGAGATGACAGGCGCCTGCCGCACGAGCGAGGCGCAGGTAAGCTCCGACCAGGAGTACTGGCACATGTACTCGCCGTGAAAGCGGTTGATGGCGTCGGGATTGCCCTCGAGGAAGGCATAGTAGTCGCACTGGTCCGAAGCAAGCATGATGGCCACTCCCCCACGACGCCGCACCAACACCTGGGGCTCGCCAAGCCGCTCGAGCGTCCGTCGTAGGTCAGAGATGAGGGTCCGCAGCTGGGAGCGACGAGATGTTGTGTCGGGAAGCCCCTCCCAAAGCACCGTCAGCAGCTCTCCCGTGGTGACAAGCGCCCCCTGACGGTCCACAAGGTAGGCCATGAGCTCCTTGGTGTGCTGACGCTCAAAGTACACGGGGGCACCATTGGAGAACACCTCAAAGTTGCCAAAGCACTGCACGTAGAGGCCCGTATGTTGCTCGTTTCCAACAGGCACGCGCAGCTGGTCCAAGGCACGCCTGAGGTCATCGTCGCTCACGGGTTTAACGAGAAAGGCGCTGGCCTGCGTTCTCCAGGCGTCAAGGGCATATTCCGGGTATCCCGTAACAAACACGACGTTTGTCTTTGGCGAATGCCTTCTCAGGCGCCTTGCCACCTCAAGCCCGTTGATTCCTGGCATCTCTATGTCGAGAAACACCACATCAAAGCTCTCGTCGGCCATGATCTCAAATGCCTGACGGGCCGTATATGCCAACTCGCAGCTCGCCTCTGGGTCAACGCGGGAGAGCGCCTTTACGAGCGATGCCGAGGCCAGCTTGCTGTCATCAACGATAAGCGTTCTCATAGGTCCGTCTCCTCGGGGATGGTAATCGTCGCAACCGTACCGTCCCCATCACCTTTCACCTCTAGCGTGCCAGCACAAAGCCGCTCAATGCGCTCGCGCACGTTCTCTATTCCCACACGTTGTCGCTCGGATTGCCTCAGGGTTGCCGAAGAGAACCCATGCCCGTTGTCACATACGCACACCACCACAGACCCGCCCGCCCTGCGGGTAGAGATGCGCACGGTGCCTCCCTGCTCGCGCGTACGTATGCCGTGGCGGATTGAGTTCTCTACCAAGGGCTGCACGGTAAGTGGCGGAACGAGAAAGTCCTCTACCTCAAAGTCGTAGATTATCTCGATGGGCACCGTCGCATCGGCCTGCTCGAGCGAGACATAGTGCCGCACATGCTCGATCTCGTCCGAGAAAGGCACCAGCCTCGTGGCAGACATGACGTCAAGATGGCTGCGCAGGTAGTCGGAGAAGTCCTGGATCGACCTTTCGGCAAGCTCTTGGTCCTCGGAGACGAGCTCCTTGATGGCTGTAAGCGAGTTAAAGATGAAGTGCGGATGAATCTGCCCAGAGAGCAGTCTAACGCGGCTCTCTGCGACGTCAGCTCGAGCGCGCTCAAGTTCCTCTTCGAGCCTGCCCTGCACACCAACGCTCAGAATGACCAGCATGAGCGAAACAGCTGGGTCGAGGAGCATGAGGCCCTCAACCAACCCGTCAGCAATCATAGCCGCCAGCCCAAGCACCCCACAAACCGCAAGCCTAATGGTGGTACGGGTGCCATGACGTGCATGAAGGCGCGCCACAGCGGGAAACATCAAGAGGAGCTGAGCAAGATATAGCACGGCACTGAGGCCGGACAGGTATCCGCGCGCAATCTGATTGCTTTCGGTGACCACATAGCAGGCATGGGTAAGGGGACTCGAGACGGCAATGACCAGATTGACAGCATTAATGGACAAGAGCGCCATGGTGAGCGGGTCGGTACAAGGGAGCGTAATTGGGTCAGAAGAGGCGTCAGTGTATACATATATAACTATGCAAATGCAGGTCAGAACCGCCAAAGGGCATGCAACGGCAAGCCCAACCCGCACCGCAATTCTCGCAAGAGCAGTCGTTTTGCCCTGAGCCACATATATAGCAAGGTCGCTTGCGAGCGTAAGCATCTGAAGCCACACGGCCGTGAGCAGTACGCGTCGCTTTTTGAGATTTGGGCCATTTGCCATGCTCAAAAGCAGCACGGCACAAACAAGAAGCGCATATGCCTCCATTGTGACGTTAACTAAGCCTATTAAATCAAAAGACACCGGGCACGCTCCTCTCCTTGGACAGTATAGCCTCGGTCCAATTGACACGTGCCGATATGCAAGTAATTTGAGGGTAGTTGTACCAAAAGCAACTGAGGGGACGAAGAGCTACAGAGGCTTTTGACCAATCAATTGTTAAAGCGGCTTTATATAAAAGAGTGGGGTCACACACAAAGCGCATGACCCCACAACCGAGGAGAGGTCCGGGTCGGGCTACCCGAACACTCTACCCCCATCAGGTGAGGGGCCAGATGGGGGCGAATGCCTGTGCCATGTCAGGCATCGCGGAACACAGTAACAGCCATACCGCACCAATAGTGCACCGAAAAAGGCAGCTGTTGCCCTGCGGAACGCAAATGTTTTAAACGGACATGCATTTATGCGACAGTGGCCTTGTAACCGGCATCCTCTACTGCCTTGACCAGAGCCTTGTCGCTCACGAGCAGGCCCGCCTCAAGCGTTGCGGTGCCGTCCTCGAGGCTCACGTTCACGTTCTTGACGCCCTTGACCCCCTCAAGGGCCTTGGTCACGTGGGCCACGCAGTGCTCGCACATCATGCCCTCAACACTAAGCTTCTTTTCCTTCATGTCCTGATCTCCTTCCGTCCCCTGCGGGGCTCCTACAGTTACCGTTGTGGCACCAGCTTTGGCTGGCGCCTCGTGCTCGCTAGGCTTCCAAGTGCGCAAACGCAGCGCGTTGCTCACCACAAACACCGAAGAGAATCCCATTGCGGCCGCACCGATCATGGGGTTGAGGTTAATGCCCCACCCCGAGAGCGCACCCATGGCCACGGGGATGCAGATTGCGTTATAGAAGAGCGCCCAGAAGAGGTTCTGGCGAATCGTGCGCATGGTTGCGCGGCTGAGCTCAATGGCAGTCGCAACGTCTTGCGGGTCGGAGTGCATGAGCACGATGTCTGCCGATGAAATGGCAACGTCCGTTCCGGCCCCAATGGCAATGCCCACGTCGGCTCGAGCGAGCGCGGGCGCGTCGTTGATGCCGTCGCCGACCATGGCAACGCGCATGCCACCGCTTTGCAGCTCGCGCACCTTCTGCTCCTTTTGGCTCGGTAGAACGCCCGCAACGACCTCGTCCACGCCGCAGGCCTCGCCCACCACGGCGGCGGTCCGCTCCTGGTCGCCAGTGAGCATGACGGTGCGAATGCCCATCTGACGCAGGCGCGCAATGGCCGCCGCGCTCGTGGGCTTGATGGCATCGGCCACCGCAACCATACCGAGCAGCTGTCCGTCCTCGGCCACAAAGAGAGGGGTCTTGGCCTGTGAGGCCAGCTCGTTGGCCTGCGTGAGCAGCTGCGACACGTCAACGCCACGCTTGCCCATAAGCAGCGCATTGCCAGCCACAACGCTGCGACCGTCCACCATGGCCTCAAGGCCACCACCTGCCACCTGCGAGAACCTCTCCACCTTGGCCGAATCGGCAAGCCCGGGAGCCATCTCGTCGGCATAGCTCACGAGGGCAAGGGCAAGCGGGTGCTCGCTCTTGCGCTCAATTGCCGAAAGGTCAAAGAGCAGCTCGATGTCGGTCACATCCTTGGCAAGCACAACGTCCGTCACGCGAGGAGAGCCCTCGGTAAGCGTGCCCGTCTTGTCGAGAACGACGGCGCCGATCGTGCAGGCGGTCTCGAGCGCCTCGGCGTCCTTGATGAGGATGCCGTTTGCGGCGCCACGGCCCGTTCCCACCATGATGGCCGTGGGCGTAGCCAGCCCCAAGGCGCATGGGCACGAGATGACGAGCACCGAGATGGCATGCGTGAGCGCGGCCGAGAAGTCGCGCGCGAGGACCATCCACAGCACAAAGGTGATGGCAGCAAGGCCGAGGACGATGGGCACGAACACGCCGGCAATGGCGTCTGCCTGACGTTGGATGGGAGCCTTTGAACCCGTTGCCTCATCGACCAGCCGAATGATACCGGCCAGCGTTGTGTCGTCGCCAACCGCAGTTGCCTCCATGGCAAACCAGCCATGGTTGCTCACCGTGGCACCCGTCACGCGGCTGCCAACCGTCTTTTCGACCGGGACCGACTCGCCAGTGATGGCGCTCTCGTCTATGAGGGCACTGCCCTCGACCACTACGCCATCCACCGGCACCGACTCGCCCGCACGCACAACAAGGCGGTCGCCCACCAAAACGTCCTCGCATGGGATCGTCTGCTCCTCACCGTTGCGCACCACCGTCGCCGTCTTTGGAGCAAGGTCCATGAGCGCCGTGATGGCACTCGTAGTGCGGCCCTTGGCGCGGGCCTCAAAGAACTTGCCCAAGGTGATGAGGGTCAAAATCATGCCAGCCGAGTCAAAGTAGAGGCCGTGCATGGCTGCGTGGGCGGCCTCCATGTCCATGGCACCCATGGCGAGCGCTATGCGATAGGTCCCCACAATGCTGTAGAGCGCGCTGGCCGCAGAGCCAATGGCAATGAGCGAGTCCATGTTGGGAGCCCGGTGCCACAGAGCCTTAAAGCCCGAGATGAAATAGTGGCGATTGACAAAGAGGATGGGCAGGCACAGGAGCAGCTGCGTGAGGGCGTTGGCCATCATGCCCTCCATACCGGCAAGGCCTGGCAGCTCGGGCCACCCAAACATGGGGCCCATAGCAATGTAGAAGAGCGGCACCGAAAGAATGGCCGAAATGATCAGCTGCCTGCGGCGCTCATCTATGAGCTGTTGGGTAATGTCCACAGGAGCCGAGGCACTCGCCTGCCCCTTGCGAACCGTACGGGGATGAGCGCCATAGCCAGCCTTGTCAATTGCGGCACACACATTGTCGATCGTCTGCGGGTTGCCGTCGTAGACAAGCTCCATGCTGTTCTTGAGCAGGTTGACGTTGGCCTCGGTTACACCCGAGACCTCGCCTGCCGCCTTTTGCACGCGTGCCGAGCATGCCGCGCAGGTCATACCCGTTATGTCAAAAGTCTCTTTCATGATCTCTCACGTCCTTCTTGCTGGGCCATGTGCCTTGTGCCCAGTGAACGCAACCTTCTTTGGGACTAAGCTTCTGCGTCACTCGCCAAGCTGGCGCAGCTCCTTATGAGAACTGCTTGAGCAGGGTCATGAGCTCTTCTATGACCTCGGTGTCACCTTGTTGCACGCGCTCCACGACGCAGGTCTCGAGATGGTCCTGTAGCAGCAGCCGAGAGACCGACTTAAGTGCGCTCTGCGCCGCCGCCAGCTGGGTGAGCACATCCCCGCAGTAGCGGTCCTCCTCGACCATTGTCTTTACGCCGTTAATTTGTCCAACGGCGCGGTTTAGACGCCTGGTGACGTTTTTCTTCAGCTCTTCTGAGCGTGGGGTGTGCTTGGTGTGGCAGCAGTCAGCCATGGTTCCTCCGTTCATGTCACAGCAGACAATATACCCATAGGGGGTATCTGTCAATCAAGATGAAGAGAGTCTTTGCATCATCTACGAGCATGTTTGCAGAACGAATAGACCACCCTTTGTATTACGTTTTCAAGACAGAAATTCAAATTGCTTGACCCAACCATCCATAACGGACTATGGTTTGCACCATGTTTCTCGCGCACTCACATATGATGACGACCATGGCCAGCATGGAGATGCCCAAGCCCGGGCACCTCGCCATGGCCCTTGTGCGTGGAGAGACCGGGCGCCTACTTGGATAGCCCCTGGCAGGGGGCAATCCCCCTTTCCAACCCGTACAAATTGAGCGGAGCATCTAGGTGATTTCCCTCCAACACATCACGAAGATTTATGACGGCGGCGAGCACGCGCTCAGAGACGTCTCCATCGACATCCCCGACGGCGACATCTTTGGCATCATTGGCATCTCCGGCGCAGGCAAATCGACCCTCGTGCGCTGCGTAAACCTGCTTGAGCGACCCACCGAGGGCCGTGTAATTGTTGACGGTCAGGACGTGACCAACCTAAGCGGAGCAGAGCTGCGCAGCTATCGTAGGCGCGTTGCCATGATCTTTCAGGGCTTTGGTCTGCTCGCGCAAAAGACCGCGCTCGAAAACGTGTGCTTCCCGTTTTTGGCCAGCAACGGCAAGGTAACCGAGGCTGACCGCGCCAAGGCAAAGGGGCTGCTCGCCCGTGTGGGCCTTGCCGACAAGGCGAGCTCCTACCCCTCGCAGCTCTCTGGTGGCCAGCAGCAGCGCGTGGCCATTGCTCGCGCACTCGCCTGCGACCCCGAGTACATCCTGTGCGATGAGGCCACCTCGGCACTTGATCCCGCCAGCACCCAGCAGATTCTTGACCTCCTGCAGCAGATCAACCAAGAGACCGGCACTACGATCTTGGTGATCACTCACTCCATGGAAGTGGTCGAGCGCATCTGCAAGAACGTCACCGTTCTGGTAAAGGGCAAGGTCGTTGAGCAGGGTCCCGTTGAGCAGATCTTTGCCGATCCGCAGAACGAGACCACAAAGGCACTGCTCGGGAAGGGGAGCTGGAATGTCTAGTGCACAGGACTTCCTGAGCAACTACGGCAAGTTGCTCCTTCAGGGAACCATCGACACGCTGTCCATGCTGTTTATCTCGACTGCCCTTGCCTACGCGCTTGGCATCGTCATTGGCGTGGTGCTCTATGTGACGAGTCCGTCGGGCCTACGCCCCAAAGGCGTCTTCAATGCCGTGCTGGGCTGGATCGTCAACATGACCCGCTCAATTCCGTTCATCATTTTGCTCGTTGCCCTCATGCCGGCGACCCGCGCCCTGGTGCAAACCACCATTGGCGTTCGTGGCGTGGTACCTCCCCTGGTGGTTTCGGCCGCGCCCTTTGTTGCCCGCATGATCGAGCAGTCGCTTGCAGAGGTTCCGCGCGATTCCATTGAGGCGGCCGAAGCGTGCGGTGCCTCGGTTCCGCGCATCGTGTGGTCGGCCCTGCTGCCCGAGGCACTCCCCTCGATTGTGCGCGGCGTGTCAATCACTCTCATCAGCGTCTTGGGCTATACCGCCATTGCAGGTGCTGTTGGCGCAGGCGGCCTTGGCGACATTGCCATTCGTTATGGTTACTACCGCTATGAGGACGAGATCATGGTCGTCACGGTCCTTCTGCTGATCGTGCTGGTCCAGCTCATACAAAGCACCTGTGATTTCATCTCAAACCGCATCGACCACCGCTAGTCACACCCATCGCTTACTAAGGACAGAGGAAGTTCTTAGCCAACAGAAAGGGAAAGCCATGATTACCCGTCGCTCTTTTGTCTCTGCCAGCCTGAGCCTTGCTGCCACCGCCACCCTTGCCGCATGCGGCGGCAACTCGTCCAGCGATGCGGCCAGCGATGACGCTGCCAGCTCTTCGGTACTGACCGTTGCCGCAACGCCCGAGCCCCATGCAAAGATCCTCAACGAGTTTGCCGCTCCCATCCTTGCCGAGCAGGGCATTGAGCTGCAGGTCACCGAGTTCACCGACTACGTGCAGCCCAACGAGGTGGTGTGGAACAACGAGATCGATGCCAACTACTTCCAGCACATCAACTACCTGCGCGACTATAACGAGCAGAACAACGAGGAGCTCGTTGCCGTGGCCAAGGTCCACTACGAGCCGTTTGGCATCTATGCCGGCAAGTCCAGCGACCTCTCCAACATCCCCGACGGTGCTGAGATTGCCGTCCCCAACGACACCACCAACGAGGCCCGCGCCCTGCTGCTTTTGCAGGCAAACGGCATCATCACCCTCTCTGACCCCGAGAACCTTGCCGCCACGCCCAATGACATCATTGAGAACCCGCACAACGTGACCATCCGCGAGATTGAGGCCGCCGCTACCCCGCGCGCCCTCGAGGACGTGGACTTTGCCGCAATCAACGGCAACTATGCCATTGAGGCGGGCCTCACCTCTGCCGACGCCCTGGTGCTCGAGGCTGCCGAGGGCATTGCCTTTGAGGAGTACGCCAACGTTATCGTTACCCGTCCCGAGCTCAAGGACGACACGCGTGTTCTGGCGCTGGTCGAGGCCCTGAGCACCGAGGAGTTCAAGACCTACCTCGAGGAGAACTACGGCGAGGACGTCCAGGCCGCCTTCTAGGCCAGGTTGCAAACGCATGACCAAGGGGAGGGTCCGCAGCCGCGGGCCCTCCCCTTTTCTGTCGAGAGGCGTGTCATGGGGACGTAGGCTTTGAGGCACTCAGCCAAGTCGCCATGACAGACGGACCTTCGAGAGCGGCTGACGTCAGACCGGACGTGTCAAGGGGACGTATAATTTGACACACTCAGTCAAGCCGCTATGACAGACGGATCGTCGAGAGCGGCTGACGTCAGACCGAACGAGTTTCCGAGTGTGTCAAATTATACGTCCCCTTGACACGTCCCTCAAGTGGGGCCAGCGCTTCGACTCGAAGGGTGTGTCTGGGGAATCCCCCATGACACGCCCACCTCGCAGGTTAAGTAGCGCGCCAGAAGGAGTAACCCCTTCTGGCGCGCCGATACGATCCATCCCTGCGAGATCCTACTCTCCGATCTCGTAGCTGCCACCGCGGTTGTCGAAGAGCCACTCAAAGATCTCGTCGAGCGAGACGTCGCCACTGTCATCCTGACCAGGACCTTCGGGCATGCCCTCCAGGCCATTGCCCTGCTCCTCCTGCTGCTGCTCGAGCTGCTCCTGCTGAAGCTTTTGGAGTTCGGCGTCATCGCTAAAGGTAACCTCGGCCTCCATCTTCTCGGATCCGCGCATGAAGGTGATGGTCGTGGTCTCGCCAATCTTGTGGGAGCGCACAGCCAGGATCATGCCATCGGCCGAAGTGATCTCTTCGCCACCAAGGGCAATGATGATGTCACCCTCCTGGATACCAGCCGCCTCCGCAGGGCTGCCCTTAGCGACCTCGGCCACATAGGCTCCCTGGTTAACGGAGAGATGGTTCTCCTGAGCGTTCTGTGCGTTGACCGTCTGCATGGTAAGGCCAATGTAGGCATGGGTCACCTGCTCGCCGGAAATGATCTTGTTGGCGATGTCGACGGCATAGTTGCCCGGAATAGCAAAGCCAATACCCGCAAACGACTCGGTGTCACTGCTAAAGAGCGTGTTGATACCCACGAGCTGGCCCTGCGAATTGACCATTGCGCCACCCGAGTTGCCAGGGTTAATTGAGGCGTCGGTCTGGATAAGGTTGGTGTAGAGCGTGTTGCCCGTGTAAGACGTCATCATTTGGTTGCGCGAAAGCGAGCTCACGATACCTGCAGACACCGATTGGTCGAGTCCAAACGGGCTGCCGATGGTCATGACCCACTCACCAACCACGAGAGCATCGGAGTCCCCCACTTCCATGGGCGTTACGGTATCGCCGCCCAGTTCGGCATGTACCACGGCAAGGTCGGAGGAGGCGTCGGTGCCCACGATGGTAGCGTCGTAGCTCTTGCCGTTGATGGTCACGGTCACCACATCGGCACCATCCACCACGTGGTAGTTAGTGATGATGTTGCCGTTGGTGTCAAGGATGACGCCAGAACCCAGGCCATAGCTATCACCAGCGGTCACGTATACCGAGGCTACCGAAGGCAGGGCCTTTGCGGCAGCTGCCTGCGCAATCGTGGCGTCCTCGGTGTTGGCATCGATCTTAATGGTTTGGCCCGCCGAGGAGTCGGTCGTGTTTAGGGCTATCGTGTTTGTCTTGCCGCCAACACCCATGGCGCTGAGGGCAAGGGTGACGGCTGCCGCACTCACTGCACCGCCAGCCAACCCAACCAAAAGCGACTTAAGGGTGCTGGCACCGCCCTTCTTTGTGGGCGGCACCGAGACGGCCCTCTCTTGCGCTACCGGCTCGGCCGCCGATCGAGCCGAGCGAGCGCCTTCCTGGCCCATAACGTCTTGCCTGTTGATATAGGGAATCTGCTGCCTCGCCGTAGGCTGCTGGTCTGCCTGCGGCTGTGCGTACTGCGAGCCGTAGGTACGCTGCGTGCTACCAAAAGCTGCCCCTGGCTGGGCGGGGTACTGCTGCGTGGGAGCCTGCTCGGCACCAGGCGCGATCGGAGCAGTTTGCGTGAACCTCTGGTTAGCGCCAACACCACTTTGCACCTGAGGCGTCTGGTAAGGCTGCGACGCCTGCGGAATCTGCTGCGTTTGGGCGCTTGGCTGCGGTTGCGCATGCTGCGGTTGCGCGGGCTGGGCCTGCGCCGGCTGAGCCTGATAGGCCTGCTGCGCCGGGTGGCTCTGATAGACCTGCTGAAAATCCTGGCCCTCTTGCATCCTCTGCTGCTCGGCGTAGGCGGCATACGGATTTGTGGCGCGGGGAATATCGTGGGTCAGAGGCCGTCCCACATGCTGTTCGCTCGCAGCGGCTGGCGCCGGCTCCTGCGTACCCTCGGTGTCTTTCACCTGGCCCGTATCGTCAAGGCTGCGGATGGCGTCCTCGGCGTCGGCACGCTGGGTGGCGTCGAGCATAGAATCATCCTCTGGATTGACGTTGCTCATGAAATCGTCCATAGCTCCTGCCATTCCTTTCCTTAAGCTCTTTCAAAAGTGACGTACGGCGTCAATTTACCCTTATGGCATACCGCAGATTCGGCTATTGCCAATAACTCACGTAAGTGAAACAACTCTAAGCATAAGCTGAAAAGATCATCTGATGGTTTCTTGGTAGCAAATAGGGCGCGCCGGAAAGACTCTCCGACGCGCCCCAGCGTTGCACTATAAACGCTACCCTACAGTTTAAACAGGTAGCCAACGCCACGCACGGTAACGATATGCGCCGCCACCTGCGGGCCAACCTTAGAACGCACGCGACGAATATGCACGTCAACAGTGCGAGTGCCACCACAGTACTCAAAGCCCCAAACACGGTGAAGCAGCGTCTCGCGAGAGTAGGCACGCGAGGGATGCGTCGCCAAGAACGAAAGCAGCGAGTACTCCATCAGGGTAAGGTCAACCGGGTTGCCGTCGATGTAGACCTGATAGGTAGCGAGGTTGATTGTCATGTTGTCGACCGTGACAATATCTGCCGAGGCGCTCTCCTCACCCGGCCACAGAAGCAGTGCGCAACGCACGGCAAACTCCGCCTTGCCCGCAGATGCCAAAACAAAGTCGTTGCGGCCCTGTGCAGGCATGTGTAGGCTCGAAAGCCTGTCTTCATCCTGAATGAACAGAGTGGGAATAAAGCCGTTGTCGGCCACATAGGAGTCGACTGCGTTGAGCGTGTCTTGCTCGAGGCCATCAAGGTCAAGTATGACAAGATCGAAATCTTGACCAGTCGAGATGGCCTGCTGGAAGGTCTGTGGCGTTGCGGGCAAAATGGAGGCATCCAGAGCATGCTTGAGCTCACCCATGCGCTCATAAAAACGCGATGTGCGGGCGATAAGCAGGATGTTCTTATGATGCATCCGTCGCTCCTTGCCAACGAAATTCGTAGAGCTTACGCTCCATACAATTAAGTGAGATTAACACAAACGAGTCCGGACTCGCATGAGTACACGAGTCCGGACTTGTTTTTTACATCAGATGTACGTAATGAGAGAACGGTCTCACTCAATCGATCCGAGGAACTGGGCGGTGCGCTCGTTCTGCGGATGGTCAAAGACATCCTCGGGCAGACCCTGCTCGACCACGACGCCGCCCTCCATGAACACCACGCGGTCGGCAACATCGCGGGCAAAGCCCATCTCGTGCGTCACCACGATCATCGTCATGTCGCCGTGCAGGGCAAGCTCCTTCATGACGTTAAGCACGTCACGCACGAGCTCGGGGTCAAGTGCCGAGGTGGGCTCGTCAAAGAGAAGCACCTTGGGATGCATGGCCACGGCACGCGCAATTGCCACACGCTGCTGCTGACCGCCCGAGAGCTGTGGCGGTTTGTAGTCAATGCGGTCGCCCAGGCCAACGGCCTCGAGCTGCTTGATGGCCTCGGCTCGAGCCTCTTCCTTGCTCTTCTTGAGCACCTTGGTCTGACCGATCATCACGTTTTCGAGTGCGGTGAGATGCGGGAAGAGGTTGAAGCTCTGGAAGACCATGCCCAGCTCGCGACGAATGAAGTTGACCTCCTTTGCGGGCTTGCCGGTGATCTCGTCGTCCTCAATGAGGATGTGACCCGCAGTGGGAGTCTCGAGAAGGTTGATGCAACGAAGCATCGTAGACTTGCCGGAGCCGGACGGTCCAAGGACAACGACGATCTCGCCGTTCCAAACGTTGAGGTTGACGTCGCGAAGCACGATTGTCTCGCCGTCAAAGGTCTTGTTGAGGTGCTCAATGCGAACGACAGGGTGCTCGCCCTCAAAGAAGGCGTGCTTGGACAGCTTCTTGTCGTGCATGAAGGCAAGCTTTGCCGCCGCCTCGGCGTCCATTGCTGGCGGGACATCCACCTTGTGATGCCTGTGGTGATGATGCTGCTTGTTCTTAAGAAGGGCCATGGTTACACCTCCTGTGCGGTCGCAGGGCTAAGGGACGTCAGGGCAGAGCCCATCGTGGAGGCCTCGGGCTCGAGTGCCTCGGCATGGACTGCCGTGCCTGCCGCGGAGCTCTCGTCCTGCGAGTCGCCCTGTGCGGCAGCGGTCTTTGCCTTGGGACGATGCCCGCCGCCACGCTCGGCATGAGCCATGCGGTTCTCGACAATGGTGACCACCTTGATGAGCGGCAGCGTAACCACCAGGTAGAAGATGGCTGCGGCCACATACGGGGTCATGTTGCCCGAGACGGAGGTGAGGTTCTTGGAGAACATCATGAGCTCCATGACGCCCACGCTCGAGAGCAGCGAGGTGTCCTTGTAGGAGGTGATAAAGTCGCTCGTGACCGTGGGGATGACACGGCGGACAGTCTGCGGCAGGATGATTGAGAACATGGTCTGGAAGTAGCTCATGCCAAGGCTCGACGCCGCCTCGTACTGGCCTTGCGGGATGGACTGGATGCCCGCGCGGAAGATCTCGGCAAGGTAGGCAGAGGCGTTGATGGCAATGACGATCACGCCCAGCACGTTGTTGTCGATGTTGATGTTCATCATAGGCAGACCAAAGAACATGATGTAGATCTGCAAGAAGAGCGGGGTACCACGCAGGATGTTGATGTAGACGATGGCGATGCCACGAAGCAACGGGTGCTTCGAGATCTTCATCAGAGCAAAGATGAGGCCCAGGATGATGGCAAACGGGTAGGCGATCACCACGATCATGAGGCACAGAAGCCAGCCGGGCACAAGCGAGAAGAGCGCCGTGAGCATGAGCTGCGGCTTAAAGAACATGCCAAGGAACGGGTTGGAGTTCCAGGCCTCGACTGCAGGGCTGGCATCGAGTGCGGCAACCATCTGCTGAAGCGCCGTGTTTGCGATAGTCTTGATGGGCTTGGAGTCTGCCAGCTGCTGCTCGCCACTCTGGTTGACATAGGTACCCGAGACCACGATGTCGCCGCCCTCGCTGGGGAAGCGCATGCCCTCGACCTCAAGACGGAGCAGAAGACCCTCGGACACCGGCTCGGAGAAGTCAACGGTAAGCGTGTTGCCAGCCGCCGTTGCCTCGCCCTCGACGTTGGCGCGAGAAAGGCCCTCGAGCGCCGTGATCTTGGTCGACGCACCGTCAAACGAGCCGTTGCCGGGAAGGGTCAGCACGATCGAGCTGACCTGCTCCCCTCCCTCAACCGTGCCCTCCCACGTCAGGCGCGTGTCGAGACCGCCGATGACGCCAGAGCCGCCCTTTTCGTTGGGACGAGCCGTTGCCTTGTTAGTCGTGAGCGCAAACGCGCCTGTGGGAAAGAGGAAGGTCAGGGCCAGCACCAGAGTGGTAACCAGCGCCGCGAACCTCGTCTTTCCGAGCCGCTTGTCGTGAGTCATGTGTTCCCCTATAAGAAGCAGGTACCGCACAGCTGGCCATTTGCGGCAGGCTGTGCGGTCTTGATACGTGCGTGTTACTTAGAGCTCAGCGCCAAACCACTTGACCTGAATCTCGGCCATGGAGCCGTCGTCGGCCATGTCGGCCAGGGCCTGGTTGATGGCGGCGGTGAGGCCGGGGTTGTCCTTGGAGATGGCAATGCCGTACTGCTCGCCGGTGGGAATCTCCTCAATGATCTGCAGCTCCGTGAAGGAGTTCTTGATCTGGTACGAAGAGACGGGCAGGTCGGTCACGAGGCCGTCGTAGCTGCCAGTGAGGACGCCGTTCATGGCGCTGATGATGTCGTCGAGCGGCACAATGGTGGCATCGGGCAGGTTCTCGGCAGCCCAGTCGGCGCCAGTGGTGCCAGCCTGGACGGCAATCTTCTTCTCGGCGGCATTGAGGCTGTCGAGGGTCTCCTCGGAGCCGACCTTGGTCACGAGCGACTGGTTGGAGTCGACGTAGGGGTCGGACATGTCGACCTCGGCCTTGCGGGCGTCGGTGATGGTCATGCCGGCAATGGCAACGTCTGCCGTGCCACCAGCCTTGATGGTGGGAACGAGCGAGTCAAAGGCCTGGCTGGCCAGCCAGTTTGCCTCGAGGCCAAGGTGCTCGGCGAGCGACTTGGACATGTCGATGTCAAAGCCCACGGGCTCGCCGGTCTTCTCGTCCATCGACTCAAACGGCGGGAAGTAGAGGTTGGAGATGCAGGTGAGCTTGCCAGCCTCGACGAGGGTGTACTCGCCGTCGGCGGCCTCTACGGCAGGAGCCTCAGAGTTGTCGGAGCTCTTGGAGCCACCGCAAGCAGCAAGCATCATTGCGGCTGCAGCGGAGCTGGTTGCGATAAACGAGCGACGGGTCATGTCCTTCATTATTGTTCCTTTCCGTAAAACTCATACTTCATATGCCACAAGACAACCCTCGGCCCTCATTACAAGAGGCACCGAGAGCTGTCTGCGAAAGCTATGTGAGGGTCTAATGACGCACGCTAGACCTTACTCGCCAAACCACTTCGACTTGAGCTCATCCATGGTGCCGTCGGCCTCCATATCTGCAAGCGCCTTGTTGATGGCGGCGGTGAGACCAGGGTTGTCCTTCGAGACCACGATGCCGTACTGCTCGCCGGTGGGAATCTCGAGGGCAATCTCGCAGTCGGTGAACGACACGGTGCACTGATGGCCAATGACCGGGAGGTCGGCGCAGAAGGCCTGGTATTGACCAGTGGAAACGCCGGTCATGCACACGGTGACCGAAGCGAGCGGCACGATGGTTGCCTCGGGGAGATTCTCGCGCGCCCAAGCCTCACCAGTGGTGCCAGCCTGCACGGCCACGGTCATGTCGGAGGCGTTAAGAGCATTGACAATAGCCTCTTCGCCACCAGAGATGCCCAGGTCCTTCTTGACCGCAACGCCAAGGTTTGAGTCGAGGTACGGCTCGGTGAAGTCAATCTCGAGCTCGCGCTCGGGGGTGATGGAGAATGCGGAGTTGCCGATGTCGGCCTTGCCGCCCTGCTTGATCATGGGGATGATCGAGTCAAAGTCCTGTGGGGGCAAGTACTCGCACTCAAGGCCCAGGCGTGCTGCGATCTCGTTGGAGAGGTCGACGTCAAAGCCCTGGGGAGTGCTGTTCTCGAACGAGTCCAGCGGCGGGAAGTCGAGGTCGGACGCAACGATGAGCTTGCCCTCCTGGACGAGGGTGTACTCCTCAGCGGCAGTATCGGCAGCGTCGTTGGCAGGCGTAGAGGCAGCGTTGTCGTCGGATTCCTTGGACCCGCAAGCGGCAAGGGCGCCAAGCGCAAGGGCACTCAGGGCAGAGCTCTTGATAAATGAACGGCGGGAAAGCTTTGCGATGTTGTTGCTCATGGAATATCCCCTTCCTTGAGATGTGCGATGACCAACCTCGTCCCGGCGGGTGGCGGGTGTACCTATCCCCCTTGGCTGGCTCATCTAGTCTGGATGACCATAGTGCAACGCAACATGGACATCATGACAGCTTGCATCAATCATCACGCGAACTTGCCCGTGTGTTCATCAAGCTGATACAAAAGCCGCATATATCGACTTTTCAATCCGAATAAAGATGCATATTAGATGGATAGGAATCAGCACATGACGCATAAATGTGGTTCAACTTCTTACCGTTAGTTAACCTTGGCTGAACCGTTGGCAACGTCTTATGCAACTTGGCCTTCCCCCGCGAAAGCGGAGGAAGGCCAAGAGACGGATTGTTTTTCAGGCTCAGGAGCTTGTACACAAACGAGCAGCTAGACCGCGCAGATTACAGGCCGTTGTAGTAGCGCTTGCGCTCCCAGTCGGTTACGGTGGTGCAGTACTCGTCCCACTCGCGACGCTTTGCCGCAATGAGGTACTCAAAGATATGCTCACCGAGGGTCTCGCGCATGAGCTCACTCGACTCAAAGCGCTCGATGGCCTCGCCCAGCGTATGCGGAAGACGTGCAATGCCCTTAGATGCGGCCTCGCGCTCGGAGAGGTCGAAGTAGTTGCCGCTCATCTCCTCGGGAAGCTGCAGCCCCTCCTCGATGCCACGGACGCCAGCGGCCAACGTTGCCGCAAGGGCAAGGTACGGATTGGCCGTTGGGTCGGGGTTGCGGAGCTCCACACGCGTGGAGTTGTGCTTGCCGGGCTTATGCGTGGGAATGCGCACGAGCGCCGAGCGGTTCTTGATGCCCCAGGTGGCATATACCGGAACCTCGCCGTTGTTTACCAAGCGCTTGTATGAGTTGACGGTGGGGTTGGTGACCATCGCAAACTCGGGTGCGTACTTGAGAAGACCCGCCACGTAGTGCTGGCCCAGGTCGGAAAGGTGCGCGGGATGATACTCCTTGGGCGCCCAGAAGAGGTTGGTGCCCTCATGGTCAAACAGCGACTGGTACAGGAACATTCCCGAACCCGAGTACTCGGTGAGCGGCTTGGGCATGAACGAGGCAAACAGGTCGTTTGCCTGTGCAACCTGACGGATCACCAGGCGAGCCGTCATGATGGCGTCGGCACAGCTCACAGCCTCGCTGTAGCGCAGCTCAACGCAGTTCTGAGAAGGCGCATTTGCATGGAAGGAATACTCCACCGGAATGGACATGCGCTCGAGCATGAGCGTAGTCTCACGACGAAGGTCGGTAGAGACATCCGAGGAGGTGAGGTCAAAGTAGCCGGCGTAGTCCTGCGGCACGGGGTTGATGTTGTCGCCAAAGTAGAAATACTCGATCTTTGGGCCAACGTTAAAAACATAGCCCTTCTCGTCGACCTTGCGGAAGAGGTCGCGCAGGCACGAGCGCGGGTCGCCGTCAAAGGGCTCGCGGGAGGGCGTGCGGATGTCGCAATACATACGAGCGACACCCTTTTCCTTGGGGCGCCACGGCAAAATGGTAAAGGTGCTTGGATCTGGGTATGCAAGCATGTCCGACTCTTCCATGGGCGTGAACCCCTCGATGGACGAGCCATCAAAACCGATGCCCTCGGTAAAGGTTTCCTCGAGCTCCTCTGACGAAATAGAGAAGGACTTGAGGTTGCCGAGCACATCGGTAAACCACAGCCTTATGAAGCGGATGTCGCGCTTCTCCACCGTTCTGAGTACAAAGTCGATCTCATGGTCGCCGCTCATGTGACAACCTCCCTGCAACGGGTGCCCGAGGCGCCCAGCCAATACTAATCACACAGTAGGGTATCAATTATTTCTTAACAGTAGCGTTTCACCTCTGTTACCCATAACAAGTGAACGCCTGAGCGTATGCTTGCTCAGTTGTGCGCTCTTGTTTTAGCGAGTCTATTACCGACTAACCTCCAAAAACCGAAACATTGAAACTTGTCGGCAGGCTTTACTTGAACTCGGGCGCGGGCTTTGGCATTGCTGCGATAGAATTGGGTGCAAGTACGTGCATAGCATGTTAGGACGTTCGAGAAAGGAACTATCCATGGCCGAAGACAACCTGATGCACCTCGTTATCATCCGTCACGGCGAGAGCGAGTGGAACAAGGCCAACCTGTTTACTGGCTGGACCGACGTGGACCTCTCCGAGGCTGGCGTCCAGGAGGCTCTCGACGGCGGCAAGGCCCTCAAGGAGGCCGGCTACGACTTTGACATCTGCTACACCAGCTACCTCAAGCGCGCCATCCACACGCTGAACAACGTGCTGTTCGCCATGGACCGCGAGTGGCTGCCCGTCATCAAGAGCTGGAAGCTCAACGAGCGTCACTATGGCGCCCTGCAGGGCATGAACAAGGCCGAGACCGCCGCCAAGTACGGCGACGAGCAGGTCAAGATCTGGCGTCGTTCCTTCGACGTGCCCGCCAAGGCCCTCGAGGATGGCGACGAGCGCCTTCCTGAGCTCGCCGAGGAGTATCGTGGCGTCGCGATGAAGGACCAGCTGCCTCGCACCGAGTGCCTGAAGGACTGCATCGCCCGCGCGTGGCCGTACTTCCAGGACGAGATCGCCCCGCAGCTCAAGGCCGGCAAGCGCGTCCTCATTGCCGCCCACGGCAACAGCCTGCGCTCCCTGGTCATGATGTTCGAGCACCTCACCCCGGAGGAGATTCTCGAGGTCAACATCCCGACCGCCGTGCCGCTGTCCTACACCTTCGACCAGGACTGGAACATCGTCGACAAGCACTACATCGGCGACCCCGACGTTATCGCCGCCAAGATTGACGCTGTTGCCAACCAGGGCAAGGCAAAGAAGTAGTCGCTCTTTAGCGCATTGCCACCAAGCCTACTTGGTGCACGCCCGCCCGAAAGGGCGGGCGTTTTGTTAGGCGCCTGCACAGCAGCCAAGCAGAGTAGGGTCAAAGAACCTCTAGTCATCGGCAAATAGAGCCAAATGCCATACGGTTGAATCACTTGCTCTTGTTTTATTGATACATACTGTAAGGTATTGACAGCAGAGGCACTCTCCGCCATCAAGCTTAAGGGCACGCCAGAGAGGCGTTAAAAGAAGTTGGAGCTATGCCATGAAACACCTTACGTCTGAACCCACCACTTCTGTTCCTGGCTCAAACCAGCCCAAGAGGCATGCGCTCTTTGACAAGAGGGTCCTCATGTTCCCTCTTAGCTTTCCCCTGCTGCTCCTGTTTGTGCTGCCAGCAGCCGTCCCCTTCTATCTCTTTTTGGACAACAAGGAAGTAATCAACTCGGCGTCGACCATCGTTGGAAGCATCCTCCTTGTTATGTGGTATCAGTTCCACTTTAGGAAGGAGCTTGGCAGCATCTTAAATTGGTCAACACTCGGGATGGTTCTTGTAGCGCCTGGCATACTCTTTGTCCTTCCCAATCTGAAGGACATTGCCGAATCCTGGGGAAACCTCAACCCCATACCCGTGTCGCTCCTCATGGCTGCAGCCCCTGGCATTTCGGAAGAGATCGTCTTTCGAGGAATTCCCATTAGCAACTGGATGCGCGTAAGCTGCACCAAGCGCGACATCTTGCCCTGCATCCTTTTGAGCGGTGTGGTTTTTGGCGTCATCCATGGACTCAATGGCATGCTGGGGGCCGATGTGCCCTCCACCGTGTTCCAAGTTGGCTATGCCACGTGCCTTGGTATTTTCCTTGCCGCAGTGTTTCTGCGGGGCGGCAGCCTTTGGCCCTGCATACTCTTGCACACCCTGATCGACTTCACCGCATTCTTGGCCATGAACTTGGAGGCGGGCGGACTCATAACCGAGGCACTTGAGTATGACCTCAGCTTTTATGCGACAGTAATTGCGAGCGTCATTCTTCTTGTGCTTGGGATCTACATGGTGCGTCCGGCCAAGCAGGGCGAAATCGTCTCCCTTTGGGAAAAGATGACCCACAGAGCATAAGAACCACGCCCCAGCAATTCAAACGGCTCGGCATCTTGCCCGATTATTTGGAGCCCATCCTGTAAGGGGTGGGCCTTCTTTTGGTGATTGAATTGGACGAGCCTGCCTCGCAGCCAGCCGATGACGGCCGCTTAGGGCTCAGTTAGAACGTCGCCCCTCATCGGCAGCTCGCACCTGCTCCAAATCGCGCTCTTGCAGAAGGGCTGCGAGGCTGTGGCGATACGTGTCTATCTCATGCAAACGTTCATTGAGAGATTCGTCGAGCAGCCGTGATGTATCCAGAGCCTCTGCAGCCAGGCGCTCCTCGCGCTCACGCCGCTCAAGCCTCAGCCCAGCCAACCCAATAACAGCAACGATGAGCATCGAGAATACCAAAAACCCAATCTGACTCATGCGACCACTCCCTCGCAGAGCACCAGCACCACGCGGCGATCCCCCTGCTTGCGCTCGCGAATCAGCACTTCGTCACCGTCGCTAAATACCGAGAGGTAACGCTTGGCCCAAAGCGCACCCCACCGCAGGGGAACTTCAAGATGAAGCAAAACATGACCGTCGATGCCTCGTATGCGCAACTCAATGTCATCGCCTTGTCGTTTAACGTTTCGCTCGGCAGCCTCATTGGCCAGATTGAAAAGCGTGAGAACGGCGGTAACAGGAACTGGAGCATCCATGGGAACGCCTGCCACCGTTAGCTTTACTTCTACCCCAGCCTCCTGCAGCCTCTTTGCTCCCGCAACGAGCACCGCGTCAAGTGCCGGCCGGTCGCAGTACGAGCCGGCTGAGAGCTTCTTGTAGACAACCCGTAGCTCGTTGATGCGCTCTGCGAGCGCTGGATCGCCATTCTCGCTGAGCCGTCTTAGGGTAACTTCATGACCCTCAAGAGCCCTTCTGTCCCGCTCAAGCGAAGCAAGCTCTGCTCGAATCGTGGCATCGTAAGAACGTGAGAGCGCGAGGCAGTCCGCCAGCAGCTTTGACCTCCGGGCAACGATTCGCGATTGTCTCACCAAGGGCAGCGTAATGGCCGCTAGCAAAAAGGCCAGCGTTGGAGCAGTATAGACAATATGCGAACCAATCGTGATGGCACTTGCCGTAACCTGCATAACCACTGTGTAGAGCACAACGATTCCAACGGTGACGATGCCCCATACAAGACGGTGGCGCAACGCAAACCTACAGGCAAACCGCAGCAGGCTTGCAAGAGGCATCCGAATAATCATAAAGACAAGGAGGTCAAAGAGCCCTCCCATGAAAGTGTGCAAGCCAATTGGGATAAAGTAGCTCGTGCTAGCAGCCTGCCCAAAGAAATAGTTCGCATTAAGGGTCGAAAAGGTATTGATCTCGCTGGCTAAGGGGTCGCATATCACAGTGCAGACCGCCAGCAATACATAGTCACCCTTCCAACTTTGCCAGATAACGACCAGCGAGAGGAAGGAATGCACCAGCTGCCACACCAAAAAAAAGGTGGTGAGCTCTGGAGATGCCTCGCCTTGCTCGGTAAGCCAGTATAAGTTGGAATCAATAAGCGACCTCAAACCAAAGTAGGCATACCAGAGCAACGGGCTGCGACGGCGCTCAAAGAGACCCGATACCAACCAATAGGTTATCGACACACCATAGAAGTTATAGACAAGGTAATTAAGCATCGAAGGAATCGGCAGCATGGTGGTCTCCAAAGACTAAAGTGCGTGATCGTCCGCCCAATCGAGATAACGCTCACGGAAGCCACGAGCAAACCTCCTGCTAAGCGGCACCTCTATATCGCCATCCAAAAGAATCGTGTCATGACGCACCATGCGTATATGTGAAAGACCAACAACAAAGCTTCCGTGGCACTGGGCAAAGATGCGTTGGGGCAGGCGTTCCATGAGTGCGACCAGACGGTCGGAAACCACATAGGTATCCCCACTCACACAGGTGATGCTGGTTACACGCGCGCGGCGCTCCAAAACCACAATCTGCGTGCAGGGCAGCGAAAGCAGCTCGTGGCTGACCGTCTCGATGGTGATTGTCTTGGAACCATCTTCCATCTGCCGAAGCAGGCTCTCGATAACGGACGGGAGCCTTTCGGCAAAGCTGTCCTTGAGCACAAACCAGAGGTGCTCGGTCACATAGACCTCAGGGGCATACCGCAGGAAGTTGGTTACGTAGACAACTTGGCAACTTGGCCACTTTTGGCTCAGCTTCTGAGCAAGGTCGATGCCGCTTTCGTCATCGCCAATCTCAATGTCAACAAACACCACATCGGGGGTGAAGTCCGCACAGCTCAGCAGCTCTTCACCGCTTTGAAAGACCCGCATGTCAAAGGTGATCCCAGAGTTTTGGGAAAACGTCTTGAGCAGATGTTGCTCCTCATTTAGCCAGTGCGATTCGTCGTCGCACAGGACTGCGCGTATGGTTGGCAAGGCAGCATCCTTGTGAGTCGTTCGGACAGTCTGAAACGCTGAAGCGAGGGCGAGTCACTCATTCAGTGATGAGGTTCTCGTTAGCTTGCGAGGATTGATAATAATGCTGAATTTAGACACTTTACAAAAGTGTTCGATTATTTGACAAAAGTGGTAACGTAAGGCTCTTGATTTATCAATTGATACTTTATTTCTCTAATTACTGAGAGTTTTGGTATCAACTCCTTGCTCTGACACCAGTGCGCCAATTGTCACATTAGCAGAAGCAAGCCCCTTGGCACTCGCGCCTGCACCGACCAGAGCGGATTCGGTCATGAGTTGCCAATTGTCTGGTAGACAACGCAATCACGCCCTCACCTGCATGGGCCTGCTTGCGAAATCCTTCGTTCTTGTGCCGTGCGGAACGTGTTGCACGGCACAAGAACGAAGGATTTCGCAAGCAGGCCTGGACGCATTAGACCCAAAGCACATATCAGTGGCTGCCAGCAGGGATGCGACTAAAGTAAGGTCCCAAGGAGAGAGCGGGGGCCGCCCCATAGAACACTGTGGGGCGGCCCTGAAAGAAACTGGTCTGCTCTCCCCTTTTAGGGCAGCGACTTGAACAGGCTCTCACTGAATGCGTACGTGCCGCCAAACACATAGCCCGTCGTGATGTTGTCCTTGTGAGTCTTTGCAAAGGAGAGGTTGTACTGCGCCTTTGCGTCGCAAAGAAGCAACACGGAATTGTTCTTGCCGCAGAGCGCCGCACCAGCCAGCGCGTCGGGGAAGTTCTGGCTCGTGGCAAATGCCATCTTTGAGACCGACAGGCCATTCTTGATGGCAAAGTCTGCAATGGCCCTACTGGTGTGGACGCCATCCAAACCAGCAAGACGCCCAGCGATGGCGACTCCAGCCTTGATGAGCTGGCTCTCGACCTTATCGGTAACGGCAAGCTTGCCGCCCACGATGTAGACCTGTTTGATGCCACACTGCTTGAGGGCGTCGACAACGTCGGCATTGAGGCTCTGCCCGTTGTCCGCCAAAAGGATTGGCCAGTGCTTGGCATAAGAGAGCGGAGCGACCGACAGAGCGTCCTTAAAGCTCTTGTTCGTAGCGATAATGGCCGTGTCCTCCCAATCCCAGTACGCTTCGGTCGCAATGGCAGCCGAGGTGGATGCAGCGGTGCTGCCGCTCACACGGTCCACCTGGGCACTGGGAAGCGTTGCCTGGATGTCGGCCATGACCGCATCGGAGACAGCGAACGGACCGCCAACCACATATACCGTCCTGGGAGCAAGCCTCTGCAGCTCGCTCTTTGCCTGAGGCGAGAGCTTGGTGACTTTATCGCCCTTTCCACCGTCGGTGAGGACAACCGGTGCGCTCTTAAGACCCGCAAGGCCTGCAGCCGAGAGAGCGTCCTTGAAGTTGTTGCCCGTGGCAACAATCACGGTATTGGAGCTGCTCTTCCAACCCTCTTGCACAATGGCAGCCATGGTGTCGTAGCGGCCGCTTCCCGCGAGGCGCTTCCAGGTCCTGGGCTCGGACTCGGGCGGCTTTCCCTGTCCCTCTTTCTTAGTGTATGTGTCCGCAATGCCGCTGCGGGTGCTTGCGATCTCGTCGTATCCAATCCATTTCTCAGCCTTTGAAGACCACCAATAGGAGTTTCCGATATACGAGTTCGTGGACCCACCGATTGGGAACTCGCCATGGAAGTGAACGCCAGAACCAACTGTAAAGATCTCAAGCGCTGGCATGTAGTAATACATACTTGTACAGGAGGTAACTTGAGAAGTCTCCCAGCCCGTGAGACTCAGCTGCTTGAGGGCAGCGCACCAGGCAAACATTTCATCCATCTCGGTGACATGCGAAGTATCCCAATTTGCCACATCGACACTTTCAAGTGCCCTGCAGTTCCTGAACATGCCAGTCATGTCTGTTGCACTGGATGTATCCCACTTGCTCACATCCAGCGAAGTCAGCGAAGTACACCCGCCAAATACGTATCCAAGATAGGTGGCACTTGATACATCCCAATTGCCAACATCGAGGCTTGTGACACTCTTGCAACCGTAGAACGCGGTCCCAATGCTGTTTGCCTTTGACACATCGAGGTGAGAGACATCTATGTTGGTAGCATTCTCGCACCCTCGGAACAAGCCGTAGGAGTAGCTGTTGGCAACAACGCCACCCTCGACCACAATCTTCTTAACGAGCGATCTGGCTGCATACCATGGATAATAACCAGCGTCCTCATTCCACCAGTCACTTCCATTCGATTGACCAAGTTGGCCCGATACGCCATTGGTCGGCCATATGGTCAAGGTGCCTTCGTTGTCGATCTTCCAGGAACACTCGCCAGAAACGCCCTCGGTGGTATACACAATGGTGTAGGTCGCTTCAATGCTTCCTACGTAGTGGTTCTTTCCCGTGATGGTTACGGTAGCGGTGCCAGGCGCTTCATTGTCACTGTATGTAAGGTCGTAATCCACCCCAGACTTGAGGACCGTGTCGTTGTAGCTGACCTCAACGGTGGGCTTTGCTGGACGGCCGTCATAGTACTGGTCCGGGATTGGCTGAACTGTCGCTACTTCTATGCTCGGTCGCTCGTCAGAGACGGTAAACTCGAAGGTTCGCGACCCAAGGAAGAGGTTCTTGCCCGTGATGGTGATCGCATAGGTTCCCGGCTCGGTGACTTCAGTGTCGCCCGAGAGCTCGTAGTCGAAGCCCTCCTCGAGGGTCTCCCCCGCAAACGTGAGCACAGGCGAGACTTCGATAGGATCACCCGTGTAGGCAATGTCAGTCGAGGACTCAATCTCTGCCTGAGTGATACTCCACCCCGAGCGCTGGCTGACCTCACCACCGCCCCACAGCGTCACCTGCGCGCTGTCATCCGTCGTAGTCGTCTGCTCCCCATCGCACACAATGGAGAGCATTGCCGCCTGGGCTTTATCCTTCTTCCATTCAGAGTTGTCCCTGATAAGCTTACTGCCCTTGTAGTTGACGGTATACGACTTGCCAGGAGCAAGCGCCTCGACGGTACTCGTAAAGAGCACCGTGCCAGTTTCGGGATTGGTATACTGCACCTCGCACTTGGGAGAGGTAACAAGACCCGTATTTGTCACGACCGCATCGAGCTGCTCGTACCCATTCTTAAAATAATGGTTGACATTAAGCTCAAGATTTGTGGCACTGAACTCAACCGTCTCCCCCTCAGTGGAGCCTGCGGGGACGATGGTATAGACGGCGTTGCCTTCTTCGTTCGTTGCCGCCGCAAGTTGCCGATCGGAGCTAGGAGCACCAGACGCGTCAGAATCCTGCGTCGTATCGTCCCCGCCTTCCTCAACCTCGGCCAGAGGGTCAAACTCTACCTCGAGCTCGATTTGTTCTCCAGGTTTGACCGTTCCTTCGTAGGTATAAGAAGCAACGCGCCTATTGAGAGCATCGAGCACCCAGTACGAGGGATTGGTCACTTCGATAAGGTTCTCATTAAGCGCAATGGCACCAACCCTTATCTTTCCGTCAGCAAGCAGCTTGGACAAACCGGCAGAAGTAACGCGAGCCGTACGATCCTTTTTGCCCCTGGAGACCACCAGGTTAGTGATTCCATCGCTCTCATCACTCATACCTTCGGTGACCGTAGCGCAGAAGAGGGGGCCTTCGGCATCCCATGTGGTACTCAGGGCCTGGATGGACCCGTCGACCTGCCAGGCAGTAAAAGACTCACCCCAGGTACCTGTCTCGGTATCGTAGAGCCTCACCTGAACACTTGACTTGCCATTCTCTATGAGGAGCTGCGTGAGACAGGCCCTGCCATCCTGGGTGGTTGTCAGCTCATAGCCCATGCTGTCCAGGCCATAGGAGGGCAGGATGCTCTCGAGCTCACCAGAGGCGTCGCACGCAACAATGCCGCCTTCAGTGGCATAGGTGAGCCGCTGACCAGACTGCTGCCAGTCGACCACCTGTGCGTTCAGGGCATCGCTTGCCTCTGGGGCCACTACGTCACCCACTGCCACAATCGTCTCGTCCTCAAGTGCCCAGTAGGCTCCGTCAATGGTCATGTCGGCAGTCTTGGGCATAGATCCAATTCCAACCTCGGAATTAGAGTCCTCCCCCTCCAGAAGGATTCCTTCGCCATCAAGTTTGAGCAGCTTGCCTGTATTTGTACCAGTGTTGCCAATGATGGAGTAGTTGTCATTGAGCACGAGCGAGACTGAGACGCGATCTTCCTCACCAGAGTCCGCTACACGCGGCATCATGGGGAAGCCTTCGAGGTCGTCGATGTCACGCACAGCCTTCTGAACGAGCGTGCTGCCGTCGAGCTGGTAGCGAGCGAAGGAGACACCAACCGAATGCGCAATCTCGTCGATCGTATTGCTCTCCAAGAGCTCGCCCTTTGCGTCCTGCCACACCACGCTCAGGTATCCGCCCTCTGAAGAGACATCAAATCCAAAGTCGGCCGTCCCGTCGTCATCCACCTTGACAGGAGTCGACCACGTATCCGCATCCGCGTCGTAGACGCTATATGAGAGACAGGGCCTGTTAGCCTCGTTTCGATCGGAGGCGCTGTCAATAAAGAACAGGAGGGTCTTGTTCCCATCCTCGGAGGCCACCTGAACGAGCCTGGGGGCAGCGGCGGAGTAGACGTTGGACGCGAGTGTCAACGTGTCATAGGCACTTGAAGCAGCGCCAGAAGGCTCTTCGTCGTGCAAGCTCTCAAGCTGGCGCTCACCATAAAGCCAGTTGTCAGTTGCGGAGGACCCGGAGGCAATGAGAGGATAGCTCTCATCAGGGTTAAAGGTGGCCACGGATTCGGCTGACACCGGTGCACCACCGGCGCCCTCGTCCCATTCGTACTTTGGTAGCTCGCGATTGTAGATAACAAACCCGTTTCCGGCATTAAGTAAGGTTACATGGCCAAGATCACGACCGAGCACCTTGGCCTTAAGGCCAAAATCGCCCTTCAGGGTTGACTTGTAGAGGCCCTTGTCCACCCAGGGATAAATCCTTATAAGTGCATCGAGAGAACCCTTACCGTATATACCAACAGAGCAGGCATAGGGTATACCAGCACCGGTGTATATTCCGACGCCTCCCTCAGGGGTAAAGTCAAGGGCTTCATTGGCCACGAAGACATCGTCCGGTCCAGCTAAGATGTTGAAGTTGGCCGACGTCATACCCTTAATCTTCAAAGATGCTGTGGGCTCAAGCACCATTGGAATTGGGCCAATCGTGTACGGGATCTCTTTATAGAAAGACCATCCCCAACCAAAAACAACTGCTCCTTTGAACACAGTCGAGCCCACGGTACCTTCGATGTATCCCTGCAAGATCGGCTTGTTTGACACACCGTCTTTCTTCCAAGCACTCGACTTCTTTGGCTCAACATACTCACCCTTGAAGGCCTTGGCTATCTGCCAGTCATGTAAATCCTGGTAGTCGCTCAGAGGGATGGTCGAGTACAGGTTCTTGAGCGTGTCGGCATAGCCGTCGTAGCTAATCGTGGCCTTGAAGTTGCCCTCGGTATCGGCCTCCCAATCAATTGGGTAACTCGCAGCGTCAAACCCCATGCTGATCTGACCCAAGAAGGGAACGTTCTTGATGGTCGTCTCAAAGCCGCCGCCAATCGAGAGCTCGGCTGCAAGGTCCTTGACCGCAGGATCCTTGAACTCCATCGAGAGCTTGGTCTCGTTTACCTGATCGCCTTCCCCGTCATACACTTTGACGACCACGTCCTTGCCGGCCTTGAAAGATCCAACCCTAAGGGTGTCATAGCCAAGGGTGGACTCATCGGCCTTGGTGAACTCAAAGACGGTCTCGGTATCTGAGGACAAATCGGACCTCGGCAGTGCCGTTGCAATGACTAGGTCCTCTTCATTCTCGGCCGCTTTCTTTTGAACGAGCTCGACATAGCCAAAGTCACTGAATGGAGCCTTGACCGCAACCCTGAGCTGTATGGGAGAGTCCTTGAACTCCGTGCTAAACTCCCTGACCGTGCTGAGAACGTCATCTTCGTAATCTCCGCCGTTATAGGCAAGCTTTGCCGAAGTAATTTTGTACTTTGAGCCTTGACGCGCTTGAATCTGAAAGCTTGAACCTTCAAGGGCCGATGCCTTTACCTTGATCATCGGTCGATAACCATGCGTGTATGTGGAATACCAACTGTTGAGGGAGCCATCCTCTTGTATATAGTCGAACTTTGGGATACCAGCAAATGGCAGAGAGTCTTTCTCATCGTTAGGCTCAATAAGCCAATAGGACTGTGCGCCCGTACCAACAAGCCTCGTCCCTTGTGCAATTAGATCGCTTGAAGGCATGTTCAAAATATAGGATTTGAGCGGCAGAATGACTGGGTCGCTAATGCTAATCAACGTTCTGTCGTCGCCATTCTTAAAGAAGGTTAGGTCCCAGTTGCCTATCAACTGTTTCTCTTCATTGCTAAATGCGTTCTTATAGAAGAAGTTAACCAACCATTTGCGCGACGACGATGTCCCATAGAGATCAAGAGCGGTGGGATCGCCCATGGCCGCCGCCTCTGCACTGCGGATGACTTTCTCTGTCACAAGCACCAAATAGCCATCCTCGCTATCTACAACTATCCAAGTGAGAGGTGAGCGGCCCCACCACTCTTTTCCCTCGTTATATGTGTAGTACGACTCACCTCGGAAGGTTAGCCAGTAAGCGCTAGGATGCGAGCTGGAAGTTGTCTTGTCCCAATACGTCCGAAACAGCTTGTGGGCAAGCTCTGTATCACCTTTTGAATAGTCACCAGTGCCGCCAACAAAATCGTCAGTTGCCCAGGCGCCAAAAGTGACCCTGTCGCCTACGGCATATGCATATGCGTTGGTAGACATGAGAGAAAGCACGAACGTGATTACAGCAATCACGCCAAATAGCTTTGCGATACTCCGCAGATATGGACGTTGGAATTGGCAACCCTGAGACATTTGTCGCTTCCTCTCTTGGAATCGGAACATCTTTTCCATAAGAAGCACAAAGAAGAGAGGTGTAGCAATGGGTCGTTCAAAAGTGGCTTTACCTGCGACAAAACTGGTATGTAGTTTACGTATTTCATTCACTGACAAACTGGCACCGTAACGTCGTTACTTAGGATCGCCGCCACATTAACTCCAGCTTGGATTGGCATCTGGAACACTATGCGAAATTCTTCGTTGTTGTGCGGCCATACCGGCGAGGACAGGTGCCGCGAAAAGGCCTCAACCGCACAACAACGAAGATTTTCTCATAGGGCTGTGTCCAGGTTGATTTACAGCAACAGCCATAAACACGGCCCCGATGCCACAGGACATCGGGGCCGCACTATTCCGCTCTAAGAAAGCTCGCTTATGCCAGCTTGGCTGCAGCGGCCTTAAGGGCTTCCTCTGCCTCGTCGTCGGGCTCGAGGTTGGCAATGACCGTCTCAACGACGTTCACGCCCTCGCCCTCAGCGGCGTCCTTCCAGGTGTCCATCCACTCACCGGTGCCCCAGTCATAGGAGCCAAAGAGCACGACGGGCTTGCCGGCCAGCTCGCCCTTGCAAGCATCCCACAGCTCCTCAAAGTCGGGGTCAAGCTCCTCGGCACCCATTGCAGGGCAACCAAAGGCAAAGGCGTCATAGTCGGCGCACTTGTCGGCGGAGAAGTCCTCCCAGTTGATGGCCTCGCCACCAGCGGCCTCGGCAAGAATGTTTGCCATGGCCTCGGTGTTGCCCGTCTGGGACCAATACACAACTGCAACGCTCATTAGTATCCTCCTTGGAATCTTATCTTTGGACCCCACCCTCCGCAGGGCCCCATTGACCAAAAGCTATGCCCCCACCGCAAAGAGCGACGAAAGGGGCTCGCCCGCCGCATAGCGACGACGACAGCGATGCTCGTGCTCCCTAAGCTCCGAGAACCTTTGCTGGGCCACGCTCTCATCGCCGTAGGCATGCCATGCGCCAATGCAAGTGGGCTTGAGCCCAGCCATAAAACCGCGCACGTCAGAGGCCGGATACCCCAGAAACACGCCAATCTCGTGCGGGAACTCATGTCCCTCGCTTGGATTTGAGAGGTAGTAGTCCACCAGGCGTCGACGTAACTCAGCAACCAGCTCGGGAGCAGAAGCGCCCGTATACCCCGCAGAGCGGAGTATCTCCATATGCTCGGGGTCACTTACAACGCTGTTAAGGTGCCTCGGACGCCACACGAGCACAAACACACGGCTCTTGGTGCGATAGAGCACCGAAAGCGAAACGCCGTAGGCTGGCAGCGTTGCGGCATAGGTGCGAAGCACTTCGTCGAGCTGCTCGCGCTCGAGTCGGTGCCACCTGCCCGCGCGGTAGGCCTTGAAGGGCATGCCAAAGATTGCCGCTGGCTTGACCCCGGCAATGACTCCCCCGGCAAGCCTCACAAGAGACTCGGCAAAGGTGAGGCAGACGTCAGAGAGCACCTCGTCACAGCCCTCGACCAGGGCGTCGTCTGCGCACACCTCCATTGCGCACAGGCCACTCATGCGTGAGCTCCGGCGCTAAGAACCTGCGGAGCAAGGCGACGGAGGACAGAGCGCAGCGCCACCGTTGCGCAAGCAACGAGCAGGGCAATGCCGGATGCCATCAAAAGGTCCATCGCTGCTCCTTTCAAAAGAGCCAAAGAGAGGGTGCCGCCGACATGTGATGGTGGGGGGACGCCGGCGGCACCACTAGGGCCACGGGCAGCGCAGGGAGAGGGTCTGCAGCTCCCGTGGCATCGGTAAAGCGAGTACTAGCGCAGGTTATAGAACGCAGAGAGGCCACCATAGACGGCGTCGGCGCCAAGACGGTCCTCAATGCGGAGGAGCTGGTTGTACTTGGCAACGCGGTCGGTGCGGCAGGGAGCGCCGGTCTTGATCTGGCCAGCGTTGGTGCCCACGGCGATGTCGGCGATAGTGGAGTCCTCGGTCTCGCCGGAGCGGTGCGAGACGACGGCGGTGTAACCAGCGCGCTTGGCCATCTCGATGGCGTCGAGGGTCTCGGTCAGCGAGCCAATCTGGTTCACCTTGATGAGGATGGCGTTTGCGGAGTCGTTCTCGATGCCCTTGGCAAGGCGCTTGGTGTTGGTCACGAAGAAGTCGTCACCCACAAGCTGGATCTTCTTGCCCAGGCGCTCGGTGAGCTCCTTCCAGCCAGTCCAGTCGTCCTGATCGAGTGCGTCCTCGATCGAGATGATTGGGAACTCGGCGATGAGGGCCTCCCAGTAGTCGATGAGCTCGGACGCGGAGAGGGTCAGGCCCTCGCCCTTGAGCTCGTACAGGCCAGTCTCCTTGTTGTAGAGCTCAGAGACCGCCGGGTCCATGGCAAAGCGGAAATCGCGGCCAAGCTCAAAGCCGGCATCCTCGACAGCCTGGCTCATGTACTTCAGCGGGTCCTTGTTGGTCTTGAGGTCGGGAGCAAAGCCGCCCTCGTCGCCCACACCAGTGGAGAGGCCGGCACGGGCCAGCTCGCTCTTAAGCGTGGCATAGACCTCGCAGCACCAGCGGAGCGCCTCGGAGAAGGTGGGGGCGCCAACTGGCATGATCATGAACTCCTGGAAGTCAACGGTGTTGGTGGCATGCACGCCGCCGTTCATGATGTTCATCATGGGAACGGGCAGGGTGTGGCCGGCGACGCCGCCGATGTACTCGTAGAGCGGCAGACCAGCAGACGCGGCGGCTGCGCGAGCCGTGGCGAGCGAGGCGCCCAGGATTGCGTTGGCACCAAAGTTGCCCTTGTTGTCGGTGCCGTCGGCGGCAATCATGGTCTCGTCGACAAGGCGCTGGTCGCGAGCGTCAAGGCCAACGATGGCCTCCTTGATCTCGTTGTTCACATGGCCAACGGCCGTGAGGGTGCCCTTGCCGCCATAGCGCTTGGGGTCACCATCGCGAAGCTCAACGGCCTCAAAGTCGCCCGTGGAGGCGCCAGAGGGCACGAGCGCGCTGCTAAAGGTACCGTCCTCAAGAGTAATCTCAACCTCGACTGTGGGGTTTCCGCGCGAATCCAGGACTTCACGACCGTAAACGTTGGCGATCTTGCTCATGGTTGTCGCCTCTCTCGTAATTGTTAACCTTAGCTAACTGCTATGGCATAAAGTACATCTCGGTTAACTCATGCGCAAGAAGAAGTTCGGAAATTCTTTGTCAGGTACCGTTGGCAAGATCCGAGCGAGGGAGGAGGGGCCCATTCCCTTCCCGTAGCCGGCGCGCGACTCCCCTACCGGCGACGCTTGCGACCGGTTACGACCTCCTGGTCGACGGTTGCCTCGCAGGCGACGGCGGCAAGGCCCAGCGCCACGCCCATCACGCGAGCAAAGGGCAGCATAACCACATGGCAGACCATCGAGGCATCGGAGCACAGGCCCAGGACATTGCCCGGGAGCACGGCGTAGAGCACTCCCACGATCAGCAGCAGGAAGTCGAAGCTCCGCTTGGTGCGCGTGTCGGCCCCAAGCTGACGCAGCACCACCAGGCCAACCGCCACGACGGCAAGCACCAGCAACACCGTAGCAGTGAGACGGCATGCGGGCTCCGAGCCGTCCGCATGCGTGCACGGCTGCACAAACATGCGCAAACCCGCCAGATTAATGATGGACACCGCCGCAAGCACCACATCCATGGCACCCGTCTGAGGGCGCGGCGCCACCTTCTGCTTTTTCTTCTTGCCCATCCAACTGGCCCCTTCTCGCTGCACGCAACGTTTTCCATGCCTCTGCAGGATCACCGGCAATGCGAACCGTGCTGGTGTCGTGGAGACGGTCCAGCGGAGGATTTCCCATTATACGTGCGATTGGCCTCGCGGAACGGGCGGCGTCTTAGGGACGCGCTTCACCTCACTCGGGCTATGCCAGCAGTGGCCTAACAGAAGAAAAATGTTTCAAGAGGTTGACTCTTTGGTATACCTAGGCTAACTTATGTCCGTTAGACAAGGCAAACTTTGGAAGGTGGCAGCTATGCCCCTCACACTTCTCAAGGCGGGCGAAAGCAGCATCATCACCCGCATTGGCGGAAAACCCCAAACCAGGCAGTTCCTCGAGGGATTGGGTTTTGTCGTCGGAACACCCGTCACGGTCATCAATCAAATCGACGGCAATGTCATTTGCGCCATCAAGGACACGCGTGTTGCCATCAGCAAAGAGATGGCCAGCAAGATTTTCGTTTAACCCCGCGGGATAGGGATCAACCCCGCCTGCTCCCCCGCCCCCCAACATCGGTGTATCAGCACGGTGCGCACGCACCTGCAAGGAAGGAGTCATTTAATGACACTGAGAGAGGTCAAGGTCGGCCAGACCGCCAAGGTCGTGAAACTTACCGGCACCGGTCCGGTCAAGCGCCGCATCATGGACATGGGCATCACCAAGGGCCAGACCATCCACGTGATTCGCGTGGCGCCGCTGGGCGACCCCATGGAGATCACCGTCCGCAACTACGAGCTTTCGGTGCGCAAGGCCGACGCCGAGATGATCGAAGTCGAACTGGTCGAGGAGGCGTAAGCCCATGGCAGACATTACCATCGCCCTTGCGGGCAACCCCAACTGTGGCAAGACCACGCTCTTCAACGCCCTCACTGGCTCCAACCAGTACGTGGGCAACTGGCCCGGCGTCACCGTCGAGGAGAAGCACGGCAAGCTCAAGGGTCACTCCGACGTGACCATCGCCGACCTGCCGGGCATCTACTCGCTCTCCCCCTACACGCTGGAAGAGGTCGTCGCCCGCGACTACCTCACCGACCAGCGCCCCGACGCCATCCTCAACATCGTTGACGGCACTAACCTCGAGCGCAACCTCTACCTCACCACGCAGCTGGTGGAGCTGGGCATCCCCGTGCTCGTTGCCATCAACATGATGGACGTCATCGAGAAGAACGGCGACGTGGTGGACCTCACCGCGCTATCCAAGGCACTCGACTGCAAGGTCGTCTCGATCTCGGCCCTCAAGGGCACCGGCGTCCGCGAGGCCGCCGAGGAGGCCGTGGCGCTGGCCAAGTCTGGCATCAAGCCCATCCCGCAGCACCGCTTTGTGGGTAGCGTGGAGCACGCCCTCGCCCACATCGAGGAGGTCACCGTCCACAACCTGCCCGAGGAGCAGCAGCGTTGGTATGCCATCAAGCTCTTTGAGCGCGATGAGAAGGTGCAGCAGAAGCTGAACCTCTCCGCCGAGACCATCGCTCACATCGAGGGCGACATCGCCGCCTGCGAGACCGAGCTCGACGACGATGCCGAGTCCATCATCACCTCGCAGCGTTACGACTACATCACCTCGATTATCGGTGGATGCCTGCGTCGCGCCTCCCGCGGCGAGCTGACCACCTCCGACAAGATAGACCGCGTGGTCACCAACCGCATTCTAGCCCTGCCCATTTTTGGTGTCATCATGTACTGCGTGTACTGGATTGCCATGGGCCCGTTTGGCACCTTCCTCACCGACTGGACCAACGACGTGCTGGGCGGCGAGTGGCTGACCGAGGGCTCGCGCGCCATCTTTGAGGGCATGGGGCTCTCCGACTGGCTGGTTGGCCTGCTCTCCGACGGCATCTTTGCCGGCGTTGGCGCCGTGCTTGGCTTTGTGCCGCAGATGCTCGTGCTGTTCTTCCTACTCGCCATCCTTGAGGACTGCGGCTACATGGCCCGCATCGCCTTCATCATGGACCGCATCTTCCGTCGCTTTGGCCTCTCTGGCAAGTCGTTCATCCCGATGCTCATTGGCACTGGCTGCGGTGTCCCCGCCGTCATGGCCTCACGCACCATCGAGAATGAGCGCGATCGTCGCATGACCATCATGACCACCTGCTTCATCCCCTGCGGCGCCAAGCTGCCCATTATCGGCCTCATTGGTGGCGCCCTCTTTGGCAGCTCGGTCTGGGTCTCCACCAGCGCCTACTTCATTGGTGTGGCGGCCATCATCATCTCGGGCATCATGCTCAAGAAGACCAAGCTCTTTGCCGGCGACCCGGCACCCTTCGTCATGGAGCTCCCTGCCTATCACGTACCCTCCGCGGGCAACGTGCTGCGCAGCACCTGGGAGCGTGGCTTCTCCTTCATCAAGAAGGCCGGCACCGTCATCCTGATTTCCTCCATCGTGATCTGGGGCCTTTCGAGCTTTGGTACCGTCAACGGCAAGTTTGGCATGGTTGATGCGCTCTATGAGGACAGCGAGCTCGTGACCGACGAGTACCTCGAGAAGGTTGCCGCCCGCAACCGCATCCCAGTCGAAGAGGTCAACCCCATGGACGACTCAATCCTCGCCGGCGTGGGCAACACCTTTGCGCCCGTCTTCTCGCCGCTCGGCTTTGGCTCCTGGAAGCCGGCTGTGGCAACCGTCACCGGCCTCGTGGCCAAGGAAGAGGTCGTCTCGACCTTTGCCGTGCTCTATAACGCCGATACCGAGGCTGAGGACTGGGACGACGAGGGTTCGCCCATCTGGCCCAATGTCAGGGCTGACTTCGAGTCCTTCTCTGGTGGCCACGGACAGCTTGCCGCCTTCGCGTTCATGATCTTCAACCTGCTCTGCGCGCCATGCTTCGCCGCCATGGGCGCCATCAAGCGCGAGATGAACAACGGCAAGTGGACCGCCATCGCCATTGGCTACATGTGCGTGTTTGCCTACGCCGCCGCGCTCGTGGTGTACCAGCTGGGCCTTGCCATCAGCGGAGCTCCCAACATGCTTGGCCTCATCTGCGCCGCTGCCGTGCTGGGCTTTGTGTGCTACATGCTCTTCGTCAAGAAGTACCAGGAGGCCGAGAAGCTCCTGGTGGCCTAAGCGCCGCCCTTTGGGAGGGTCGTCGGCACGCCGACGGCCCTCCTTTTTTGTAGAGTTCGAATCGATGTGCCAACGATGCGAAAGAAATAGTTTACCTAGGGTAACCTATGGAGGAGATCTTCGCATCACAAGGAGAAGCACCATGGGATCCATCCCGCTAACGGCTGCCGACGCCATCGTCCTCACCATCGTTATTGCCGTTGTTGCGCTTATCTTGCGCGGCATGCTGCGCGGCACCATCCGCACCTGCGACAGCACCAGCTGCAGCGGTGAGTGCGGCAGCTGCGGCAGCCAGTGCAAGGCGCCGCGCATCAAGCTCAGCCGCGAGCAGGTCGCGCAGCTTGACGAGCTCACGCGCCAGGCCAAGGAGGCTTAGACCATGACCCAGACAACCATTGGCATCGACGGGATGATGTGCGAGATGTGCGAGGCGCACATCAACGATGCCATCCGCAGGAACTTTGCCGTCAAGAGCGCCAAGAGCGATCGCAAGAAGAAGCGCTGCGTGGTGGTCTCCGAGGAGCCGCTCGACGAGTCTCGCATACGCGAGGTCATTGCCGCCACCGGTTACGACCTGTTGTCCATCGAGGCCGCACCGTACCAAAAGAAGAAGCTGTTTGGCCTCTTCTAGCCGCAGCAGTATACGCCCTTCCTTCCGACGCGGGGTCCCTATCGGGCCCCGCGCTCGCATTGAGCGGACGCGCAGGCTGCGTAAGGCCTATAGCAGCTCGAAGGAGCCCTCTGGACA
>CADCHF010000021.1 GCA_902801175.1 uncultured Coriobacteriaceae bacterium
CAGATAAGTAATCATGTGAAATTGTGTTACATTGCCTGAGAACATGAAAGAATATGAGTGTTAAGGATAGGCAGCCTATGAACCCGATCGAGAGGCGCGCGCTCATCTATCAGCGTCTTCAACGCGATGGAAAGATTGGCCTCAACGAAATGGCCGATGAGCTTGGCGTTTCGAGCATGACGATACGTCGCGATCTGCGCCGATTCATTGACCAGGGCGTTGCGACCATAAGCGTAGGGACTGCCTACCTCACCGAGCAAGGTGACTCCCCCGCCATCCCCGTGCCAAGCAAGCAGCAAGCCAAGAGGTCCTCACACAAGCGAGCCATCGGGCGTCAGGCGGCGGAGCTTGTCAAAGACGGCGACACGATCATTGTTGACTGCGGTACCACCACATGTGAGCTGCTCAACTACATTGGTGGCAAGCGCCTCACGGTCATTACCAACTCCATCCCTGTGGCGGGAGTGGTGGGGTCAAACCCAAATATCAAGCTCATCTACGCGCCGGGCGAATACAGCGACGACTCGCATGGCATGGTTGGCCCGTTGGCCGTGAACTTCTTCCACACCCTGCGTGTGGACAAGGCGTTTCTGGGCGCCCATGGATTTGACGCTGTGGGCGGAGCAAACGAGCCGGTGTTGGGAGATGCAACGGCAAAGCGCGCAATGCTCGAGGCCACAACCAGGTCGTATCTCATGGTCGACTCGGGCAAGTACGGCAACGTTCACCTGATGGCGCTGAGCAAGCTCTCGGACTTCTCTTGCGTCATCACCGATGCGGACTTCCCGGAGGAACGCAAGGCGGAGCTTGAGGCGGCCTGCAACCAGGTCATTTACGCCGAGTAATGGGCGGGTACGGAGGCACTGTGGACGCAAACGAGTACCAGCGGCTTGCCATGCGCACACTCAATCCAGAGCTCGATCGGACCCAAGTGCTGACCAATGCCGTGATGGGCCTTTCCGGAGAGAGCGGAGAGGCCACCGACATAGTTAAGAAGCATCTCTTTCAGGGTCATGAGCTCGACCGCGAGGCGCTGGCTGCAGAGCTGGGAGACGTGTGCTGGTACGTTGCCGAGGCGGCCACAGCGCTCGGGATCGAGTTGGGCGACGTGCTTGAGGCCAACATTGCCAAGCTGCAGGCTCGCTATCCCGAAGGCTTCGACTCCGATCGCTCCATCAACCGCAAGTAGTACCCGCGCATATGGGCGTGTCAGCGGGGACGTACACTTTGACACACGCGAAAGACGTTCACCCTGAAGGCGCGTCGCGGTCAAAGGCGAAAGCGTCCTGTTAGCCAGACTGCGTGTGTCAAAGTGTACGTCCCCGCTGACACGCCCTCCCCAGGTTGATTGTGTACGTCCCCCTGACACGCCCCCTCCAATGGACGGGACTAGTGCTGGGGTGGGAAGATGACCCCCTGCTTGTGGTGCCTGCGGCAGACGCTCGTATACGAGTCGTTGCCGCCGAGCTGCACCTGGCTTCCCTCGGTCACCATGACGCCGTTCTCGTCGAAGCGCGCCACGCAGGTCGCAGCCCTACCGCACCAGCAGACCGTCTTGACCTCCTCGATCTCGTCTGCCCAGGCCATGAGCCAGAGCGACCCCTCAAAGAGGTTGCGCTGGAAGTCGGTGCGCAAGCCGTAGCAAATCACGGGGATGTCGTACTTGTCCACAATGTCTGTTAGGCGCGCGACCTGCTCCTTTGTGCAAAACTGCGCCTCATCGACAATCACGCAGTCGTACTCACGCAACTCGTCCTCGCTCATATCCATGAGCTGCTCCACAAAGATGCACGGCTGCTGGAGCCCAATACGCGAGGCCATGATGCCCACGCCGTCACGGTCGTCGAGCGCCGGCTTGGCCAAAAGCGCGCGCTGTCCCTTCTCGTGGTAGTTGTACGCCACCATAAGGGCGTTCGCCGTCTTTGAGCTTCCCATAGAGCCATAGCGGAAGAAGAGCTTTGCCATTGTGTACCCCCTGCGTCACATTCACTCAACCGATGGTAGTACAAAATGGGACCCAACCCGTACCCGCTGCCAATGCATGCAGCAAGCATAAACGCTACGAATGCTCATCAATTGCTATGATTTTCAGCTGATAGACTAGAGCTGTGCCAGAAACAGCAATGCCGCCATCGCGAGCACGCGCTCTGGCCTTCAGGAGGGGACGGCGCGAAACGCGCCTTAGGAGAGGGGACTCCACATGGCATATGCAGACAACTACCTTGGGCACGACACGCCAAAGCTCGGTTTTGGCATGATGCGCCTACCAAAGCTCGAAGACGGCTCCATGGACATCGAGCAGATCTGTCAAATGGTCGACGTCTTCATGGGCGCTGGCCTCACCTACTTTGACACGGCCTACGTCTACGACGGCGGCGAGTCGGAGATTGCTACCCGCAAGGCGCTGGTGGAGCGCTACCCGCGCGACAAGTTCACCATTACCACCAAGGCAAACGCGTGGCTGGGCAGCCCCACGGCCGACCAGGTTAAGGACCAGCTGCGCATCTCGATGGAGCGACTGGGCGTTGACTACCTCGACTACTACCTGCTCCACGCCATTCAAGACAACAACCAGCAGATGTACGACGACTATGACCTGTGGAACTGGATCCGCGCCCAGAAGGAAGCAGGCGTCATCAAGCGCTGGGGCTTCTCGTTCCACGCTGGCCCCGAGCGTCTTGAGCGACTGCTCACCGAGTACCCCGACATCGACTTCATTCAGCTGCAGGTCAACTATGCCGACATGGACGAGCCCAGCGTCCAGGCACAGGCAAACTACGAGGTTGCCCGCGCCCATGGCGTGCCCTTTACCGTAATGGAGCCCGTCAAGGGCGGCACGCTGGCCAATCCGCCGCGCGTCGTGCGCGAGATCTTTGACGCAGCCAACCCCAATGCCTCGTACGCCAGCTGGGCCATCCGTTATGTGGCCAGCATGCAGGGCGTCCTCACGGTGCTCTCCGGCATGTCCACGCTCGAGCAGGTGAAGGACAACGTGAGCTACATGGCCAACTTCAAGCCACTCACGGCAGAGGAACAGGCCGTCATCGCCAAGGCCCAGGAGGCTCTAGCCGGAGTTCACCAGTACAAGTGCACGGCCTGCCACTATTGCACCGACGGCTGCCCCATGGGCATCCCCATCCCCGACTTCTTCAAGGCCATGAACCGCAAGCTTATCTTTGAGGATGAGGCCGATGCCAAGCGCCGTTATGCTCGCGAGGCCGAGCGAGCTGGCGTGAACGCGAGCGACTGCATCCAGTGCGGTCAGTGCGAAGGTGCCTGCCCGCAACGTCTGCCCATCATTGACTACCTGCAGGAGATTGCCGACGAGCTGGAATAGGCAACACTGAGTCAGATTCTGTACATGCAAGCGGCAGGATGCGCAGGTGTGTCCTGCCGCTTGCTTTTCGATTCGATCGGGTCTGACCGTCCCCCGACAAGTCCAATTCTCACTCACCCAAACCTGAAAGCCACTTTGGCTTGGCGTACAAGCTGTGAGCACACCGTGCTTCAGGTTCCTTAAAGGTCCGACTCCTACCATGACCTCACTGCCAACGAAAGGAGTCACCATGACACGCAGGAACATGAAGCTCACGGCCAGCGGCCTTTGGACACTGCCGCTTGCCCTTTCACTGGTCATCACTGGGTGTGGCAGAACGACTGAGACCACTACTAGTACCGAGACGCAATCTACCGTTGAGCAATCGAGTGAGCAGGCCACGGACGAAGAGAGCCTCTCCGCCGCCGAGGAGACCTCCGCAGACGAGGCGTTCTCGCTCACGCGCGATGACCTCACCATCAACGAGACCATCACCGACGACGCTGACGAGAGCCACGCCATCGCAGCCGACGGCACCCAAGAGACCTACAGCAACGTAGAGGTCATAAAGACGGGCGAGGCCGACGGAGACGAGGCCGACTTCTACGGCACCAACGCGGCCGTCTTTGCCACCAACGGCGGCGCGCTCGACCTCTCTGACCTCATTGTTACCAGCAACGGAACCCACGCCAACGCAGTCTTTAGCTACGGCGAGGGCTCCATGGTCAACATCTCACACTCGCTGATTGAGACCACGGGCAACTGCTCGGGCGGCATCATGGTCACCGGCGGCGGCACACTCAACGCCACCGACCTGTACATCCACACCACGGGCAACTCTTCTGCAGCCATCCGCAGTGACCGCGGCGGTGGAACCGAGAACGTGACCGGCGGAACCTACATCACCGACGGCACCGGCTCCCCCGTGATCTACTCCACCGCCGACGTTACCGTGAGCGACGCCACACTCACCTCCACCGCATCGCAAGGCGTGGTGGTTGAGGGAAAGAACTCCGTCACCCTCAACGACGTGGATCTGAGCGCGAGCAACACCACAAAGAACAGCGACAAGAGCGAGTGGTACCAGGCCGTGATGATCTATCAGTCCATGTCGGGCGACGCAGCCGAGGGCAAGGCGAGCTTTACCATGACCGACGGCAGCCTCACCAACAGCAACGGTGACATCTTCTTTGTGAACAACACTGTGGCCGACATCAGCCTGGATGACGTTGACATCACCAACGAAGATGCTGAGGGCGTTCTTTTGCGCGCGGCCGCAGCCGGTTGGGGCAACGAGGGCTCAAACGGAGGCCACGTGACGCTCACCCTCGCAGACGAGCAGGTCGGCGGCGATATCGCGGTGGACGAGGTCTCGGAGCTCAACGCGTACCTCACCGAGGACACCTCCTATGAGGGTGCCATCAACACGGCTAACGAGGGGTCGGTCTACCTGCAGATTGAGAGCGGTTCCACCTGGACCCTCACGGGCGACTCCTACGTGGACGCGCTCACCTGCGACGCCGACGCAATCAACCTCAACGGGCACACGCTCTACGTGAATGGCGTGGCCTACCAAGAGGGAACCGCATCAACGGGCGAGGCCATTGAGTTCACCGTCGCCAGCTCCTCGGGCATGCCGGACGGCGCTCCTGGAGAGATGGGCGAGCCTCCTGCAAAGCCCGGCAACTAGTCACCCAGCCACGTCGGCAAACGGGCGCGGACCTGCAGACACTCTTGCAGGTCCGCGCCTCTGTTTCAAGCGATGCGGTGCAGCTCGTCCCCACGCAAACTCGTGTTAGCATATAGCTGCTTGCATGCAAACGAGGGAAGAGGGAGACCTATGGGCAAGATCGTTTTTCTGGATGTGGACGGCACGCTGATCAACTATGACGCCATTTGCCCCGAGTCGGCGAAGAAGGCCGTGGAGATGGCGCGCGCCAACGGGCACAAGGTCTATATCTGCACCGGTTGCTCCAAGGCCGAGATCGAGCAGCGCGACCTGCCCGAGCTTGACGGCATGATTGGTGCCAACGGCGGCTATGTTGAGGACGACGGTCAGGTGGTCATGCACCAGGCTCTCACCGTTGACCAGGTGAAGCACATCGTTGACTGGTGCAACGAGCGCGAGCTGGGCTTTTACCTTGAAGCCAACAGCGGCATGTACATCAACCACTGGTTCACCGTGCAGGCGCCGGCCACCATGTACAAGTATGCAATGGGCAAGGGTGCCACCGAGGAGGCCGCAAAGGCCGCTGGCGAGAGCTTCGTCAACTCGATGATCCGCACCGACGACCTCTATCGCGACGACGTCAACAAGGTGAGCTTCATTCTTTCGAGCTATCAGGACCACGTTGACTCCCGCACCGAGTTCCCCGACATGGAGGCCAACACCTGGGGCGGCAAGGACGAGCAGGCGCTCTTTGGTGACCTGGGCCCCAAGGGCATTACCAAGAAGCACGCCATCGAGGTGCTGCTCGAGCACCTTGGTGCCGACCAGGCCGACACCATCTCCTTTGGCGACGCCAAGATCGACCTTTCGATGTTTGAGCTCTGCGCCTACAACGTTGCCATGGGCAACGGCGGCAAGGAGATCAAGGAGGCTGCCGACTACATCACCGACGACGTGGATGAGGACGGCCTCTTCAACGCCTTCAAGAAGCTTGGCCTGATCTAGTACCAAAACCGGACATTCCAGTAGACAAAGACTCCCACGGTCAGACAAGACCGTGGGAGTCTTGCTATAGGGCCACCGTATGGCTGACTTCCAAGGGAGCGTGTCCAAGTCTACGTCCCCCTGACACGCCCGGGCCTAGAGCTCCTGGGCGAGCTGCTCGAGGGTCATTCGTGCCTCGTGCTCGTCGGAGCCCTCACAGGTAACCACTACCGTGTCGCCTTGGCCCGCGTCGAGTCCCAGCACGCCAAAGATGCGCTTAGCATCGCAGTGCTCGCTACCCAAGCTCAGCTCAATATTGCACGCAAACTGCTGGGCACACGCAACGAGGTCCGCTGCCGGACGCGCATGCAGCCCGGCAGCACCACGCACCTCAAAAGAGAACCGTTCCAACTAAAGCTCCTCGCCGTTGGTGTCAATCACATGTCGGTACCACGCAAAGCTGTCCTTCTTAAGGCGCTCGCCCGAGCCCTTGCCATACGTGTCGCGATCAACGTAGATAAAGCCGTAGCGCTTCTCCATCTCGGAGCTTGAGCAGCTCACGATGTCGAGCGGTCCCCACGCATAGAATCCGCGCAGGTCAACGCCATCGTTGATGGCGGCACGCATGGCCTCGATATGGCTGCGGAAGTAGTCCACGCGATACGAGTCGTGTATCTTGCCATCCTCGACCTTGTCGTAGGCACCAACACCGCACTCGGTGATGTAGATGGGGCACTGGTAGCGGTCATAGTAGGAGTTGAGGGCAATGCGCAGGCCATCTGGGTCGATGCTCCACCCCCAGGGGTTTGCCGGCAGAGCCTCATTCACGCGGTCGCCGCGGCCGCTCTGCCAGCACTCCCAGTCACTCACGCGACTGTAGTAGTACGAGAAGCTCATGAAGTCGCAGGGGTTGGCAATGTCGGCAAGGTCGTTCTCGCCAAAGTAGATGTCCCAGCCGTGCTCCTCAAAGTAGCGCAGGGCATACGCCGGGTAGACGCCACGCATGAGCACGTCGGTATACCAGTAGAAGTCCATCTGCGTGTGAAGGAGGTTGCCCAGGTTGTCCTTGGGGTCGCTCGTTGCCGGGTAGGTGGGACCGCCGCAGTTCATGCAGCCAATCTGCACGTCCGGGTAGTGCTCGTGCGCATAGCGAGCCACGCGCCCGCAGGCCACCAGCTCGTTGTGAACCGCCTGGTAGCGTGCCTCAAGAAGGTTATCCACCTTGTCCTCGCACACGCCCAGATGGTTGAACGACTCCACGCTCACAAGGTTAATCTGGTTGACCGGAATCCACAGCTTCACACGGTCGTGATAGCGGTCAAGCAGAATCTGGGCGTAGCGCTCAAAGAGGTCGATGAGCTCGCGCGAGTACCAGCCGCTGTACTTGAGCGCGAGGGCGATGGGCATCTCGTAGTGCGACATCGTAATCATCGGCTCCATGCCGTTGGCAACGATCTCGTCTATGAGCTCATCATAGAAGGCCAGACCCTCCTCGTTGGGCTCAGCGTCGTCTCCGTTAGGGAAGATACGCGCCCAGCTGATGGAGGTGCGGTAGGTCTTGAGGCCCAAGCCGTCCTTGCCCAGCAGCTTGAGGTCATCGCGGAAGCTGTGATAAAAGTCAATTCCCCAGCGCTTGGGAAACACGCGCCCCTCGGTCGAGGCCATGGCCTCCTTGATGTAGGTCGTGGTCATCTCGCCGTTATAGCGCTTCTCGGGTGGGATGTTGGCCATATATTCGTTGAAGTCGGCAATGGAAAGACCCTTGCCGCCCTCGTCGTAGGCGCCTTCCATCTGGTTGGCCGCAAAGGCACCGCCCCACAGGAAGCCCTCCGGAAAGCTCGTTGCCACACTCGGTCGATAGTTGTTCATAATGCCCTCTTCCCTCACTCGCGTTTGACGCCCGCCGGCAAGAGCCCACAGAGCTCCTGCCGCAGTCGCGGGCCGTGGCGCTTACGCCACCGCGCCAGCCCTATCCCTACTTTACGCCCGCGCTGCCTCGAGCTTGGCAATGCGCTCGTCGAGCGCGCAGAAGACCTTGTAGAGCTGCTTTGCCACGATGATCTCGGAGTAGATGGTCATCAGCGTGTCCTGGGCGTGGCTAAAGAGCAGGTCGTACTCCTGTTTCTCGCCCCTAAAGGCACCCTGGATGTGATCGGTCTGCACGTGATGGGCCTCGAGAATCTTTGCGTCGGCAGCACCAATATGCTCATCGGCTGCCTTGAGGTCGCCTGCGGCAACGGCCTCGTATGCCTGCTTGATCTCGGCACGAGCCTCGCCCGCTGCCATGAGGATGGTCATTGCATCCTGCGTAGTCTTGCTGATCTCTTCGTCACCCATAGTCGTTTCCTTTCAAGCATTTGCGGTAAGCGGTTGTGTAAAGAGAACCCGGCGGGGCCCAAGCTCTAGGCCCCGCCGGAGACAACGGGCTTAGAAGCTCCAGTCGTCGTCATCGTCTTCCTCGGCCTCGGCGGCCTCCTTCTCTACGAGCTGCTTGTCGTAGGTGCGGAAGAACGGCATCCAGATGAGCCAGGAGAGGGCAAAGTTGATGGCCATGAGGGCAATGCCCATAACAGAGCCAGTGGTCAGCCAGGTGGCGATGGGGAACGGGCAGTACCACATGTTAAAGAGCATGGAGGGCACGGGGGCCAGCGGAATGACCTTGGTGAACAGGAAGGTCGAGAGCGGCAGGACGATGCCCTGGAGCCACATGGGGACCATCATGATGGGGTTCCAAGCAACGGTACCAAAGACGACGGGCTCGTTGATGTTGAAGATTGCGGGAACCAGGCAGGCGCGGCCAAGGGTCTTGAGCTGGGCGGACTTTGCCATGAAGGCCATCATGAGCACGAGGGTCATGGTGCAGCCAATGCCGCCGATCCAGAGGTAGGCAGAGTAGACGGAGGCATCGGTGGCGATGGCCAGGGTCGCGTTGGTGGCGTTGCCGGCCTCGGCAAGGGCCATGTTGGCCTCGGCGTTGGACAGGAAGATGGGGGTCACAACCGGGGTCAGCACCCAAGAGGAGATGCCCATGGAGTACAGGAAGCAGTACATGAACATGACGAACATGAAGCCAAACGGCGAGTTGACAACGTTGGCCAGAGGCATGAACAGGTTCACAACGATCTGATAGAGGTTGAGCCCCAAGAAGTTGGCATCGGTGAGGATCCAGCCGCACACCACAATGATGCCGATGGGCAGCATGGAGTTGAACCAGTCCTTCACAAAGTCGGGGATGACCGACGTGGGCTTGAAGAAGGTGAAGTTAGCAAAGGCGTTGAGCACCGCAGCGGCAACCACACCGCAGATGATGGCGAGGAACATGCCGCCGGCACCAAAGCCACCGATGGAAGAGATGCGCCACCAGGCAGGCTCGCCCGCCTCGATCATGGCTGCCTCGTCGGCCAGGAACTGCGGGTTGAGCGACATGAGGAACAGAATCAGACCAGCGATGCCACCGTTGACGGCAGAGCGCTTGTGATCCTTGTAGTTAAGCAGGTTGTACGGAATGAGGAAGGCCACAAACACACCCACCAGACCAAAGGTCCAGCCGTAGGGGGTCCAGAAGTTGGGCCAGCTCGAGAGGTAGTTCTCGGGGAGGGTCAAAACGCAGAACAGCGAGCCCAAAAAGATCAGCGGCAGCACCTGCATGACGGAGTTCTTGATGGTCTGGATCCAGTCGTTCTGGACGATCTTGTTCATCTTGGGAGAGAAGCTGCTCTCCAGCCAGGCAATGAGGGAGTTCATGCCAGGCCTCCTTTCACAGTTGGTTCGAACGGACTGCAGGCGCGGTCTAACCCTCTCGCAGCGTCTTGATGAGGTGCTTCATGGCCTTCTCGCCATTGAGCGTGGAGTAGTAGTCGGGCTGCATGAGGATGATCTTGACCGGCTTGTTTGCATACTTCTCGGTGAGCTCGTCGGCGAGATACTTGAGGTGCGGACCAATCATGAGAGCGTCGATGCTGTCGATGTAGCTCTCGACCTCGGCCTCGGAACGCGCGGTGATGGTGGCGTCGATGTTGTGGGCGGCAGCGGCCTTGCGCATGTTGACCGCCATGAAGCCACTACTTGCACCAGAGCCGCAAACCAGCAGGATGTCGATGTGACGCATGATGGGTTCCTTTCTGTCTTGAAATGCCGCGTTGCGCCTTTGAAATGCGCACGCTTCTGTACGCAACCGTTATCCCACCTTGCGATTGCAAGCGCCAATTGACTTGGTTCCTCTCTTGCGGAAAAGGTGCTGCGTGCCATGACTTTCCTCACCTTAGGAAAGCTGGTTCCTGCAATAAATGTTTGCATCTTCTAAAGTTGGGTGGATTGTGTAAATGAGGCTCGCAGGCATCAATGGAAGAGGAAACGATGGCGGTTGACCCCACGCGTATCCTAGAGGCGCTCAAGGACCAGGAGGGCTGGGTGGATGCCCGCCAGCTTGCCGACTCCCTTGGCGTTACCACACGCACGGTTCGCAACTACGTGCGTCGGCTCAACGATGGCCGCGACAAGCCTTTGGTCGAATCGTCTTATCACGGGTATCGTCTGGCTTCCTGGGCCAGCAAACCCGACGGCGAGGCCGCGCTCCCCCAGTCGAGCCAACATCCACAGGAGCGTCGCGCCGACGCTATCCTGCGCCGACTCATATCGCTCAACGAGCCCATCAGCATCTATGACCTTTGCGACGAGCTGTACGTCTCTGACTCAACCATCGAGGCCGACCTTAGGCGCGTGCGCGAGTCGATTCGCCTCTTCGACCTCTCTCTGGCACGCAACCGCGACCGCATCATGCTCGACGGGTCCGAGGCCAGCAAGCGCAAGCTCATTGGCCAGCTCATCACTACCGAGAGTGCCAGCAGCTTTGCCGCGTTTGCCGAGAACGGTATCATGCTTGGCGACTATGACGCAGTTGAGCTGTCGCACCTCATTAGGTCGTGCCTTGGCAACCAAGGGCTGCAGAGCGATGACTTTGGCATCAACAACGTTGCCATCCATCTTGCCATCATGGTCGACCGCATGCGGCACGGCATGCAGATGCCCGAGGATAGCAGTACCGGAAGGGTGAGGGACACAGCCGCCTACCAGGCAGCCTGTGAAATATGCGACCTTGTTGCAAAGGACTTTGACCTCGTTATTCCCAACAGCGAGATAAGCTACCTCTCGCTCGTCATTGCCTCAAACAGCCGCAGCGAAGACTACAGCTTTGCCTCGCAGACCAACCTCTCGAGCCTGATTGACGAGCGTGACATAGAGCTTGCCCAGCAGGCGACCACCGCCCTTGAGCACGCCTACTACCTCGAGCCCTTTGACAGCGAGTTTGTCATGCGCGTGGCCGTGCACGTTCACAGCCTGCTGCAACGCTTGGAGGCAAACGTTGGGGCGCATAATCCCCTGCTCTCGCAGATCAGGGAGTCGTACCCGCTGGTGTACGACATGGCCGTCTTCTTTGCGCGTGCGATATCGCAGGCTGCAGGCGTGCCGCTCAGCGAGGGCGAGATTGCCTTTTTGGCCTTTCACGTTGGTGCCTATCTCGAGAAGAACGGCCCGGGCAGTGAGCTGGTGAGCGCGACCTTCCTTTACGTGAACTATCACGACCTCTATCGCATCACGCTCGACCGGATACGAGAGGAGTTTAGAACCAGCCTGCAGATTCTCTCAGTGGAGCCCATCTCAAACTACCGGGCCGAGAAGGTAAGCACCGACATTGTCTTTTCGCCTATTGAGGTGCCCGTTTGCGGGACCACTCAGCTTGTGGTGGTGCCGCCCCTGCTCAAGGACCGCGACCTGCAAGACATTCGTCGCAGCATTGAGGCGCAGGCCGCCCGCAACCGTGGCGAGCAGGCCTTCTCGCTCATCAATCGCTTTCTCACGCCCGACCTCTTCATGCATAACCACACGGCCCCCGACGCCGAGACGCTCATACGCGAGCTCGCAGCCGACAGTATTGCCAAGGGCTTTGCCAACGAGGGCTTTGTCGACGAGGTGCTGGCGCGCGAGGCGATGTCCCCCACCTCCTTTGGCAACCGGCTGGCTCTCCCCCATTCCATGAACGCATCGGCAAACCGGTCGTTCCTGTCGGTCGTGACCAACGACCAGCCCATGGTCTGGGGCTCTTACGAGGTCAACCTCATCTTGCTGATGGGCATCTCGCCAAGTGACCGCAAGGCCTTCCGGATGCTGTTTGACAGCCTCACCGAGGTTCTAAGCGATGCCGGCAATGTTATGAGGCTCTCTCGCTGCACGAGCTTTGGTAGCTTTGCCGCGCAGCTCAACGAGATGATTCGGCGGTAGCGGCCAGGAGTTAGCTGCATAACGGCACGCACAACGGCAGGCCTGTCGCCCCAACGCGCGGCACGGCATATCCCTCTCCGCATAACCGCAGCTGATAACGTCTATCGACAACGCATATGCATGAGTTGCCACAAGGGCACCGCGGCATAGTAAGCTAAGAGCTGTTTATCTAAGTCGTTTGGAGGGAGCGTCTATGGAACGATTACTTGCCAAATATACAAATAGCTACGCAAGCTACGTCATCCTGTTCTTCTTCTACGACCTCGCCTTTGCCTTCTTCTCGGCACTCATCTCGGTCTACCTCATTGGCAAGGGATACTCCGCCAGCCAGGTGTCGATGTGCATCTCGGTTGCCGCGCTGGCAAACATGGTCACCCAGCCCATCATTGGCTCGCTCACCGACAGGTTTGGCATGCGGCCGGTCAACATGGTCATGTTTGCCGCCACCTGCGTAGCCGCCGCCCTGTTTGTCATCGCTCCCAACTTCCTCATCATCGTTGGAACCTACGCCGCCATGAACCTGCTCATGAACGGCGTGAACCCAACCATCGAGCGTATGGCCACCTCCAGCCCCTACAACTATGGGTCCATCCGCGTGTGGGGCTCCATCGGCTTTGCCGTTGGCACGCAGCTCACCGGCATCATCTACGACAGCATTTCTCCCGTGGCCCCCTACGTGGGCGTCATCATTGCCATGCTCATTGCGATCTTTGGCTTTTGGGGAACCAACCCCCGCTTGGCCGAAACCGAGGCAGCCAAGATCGAGGACGCCGAATCCGCCGATGTCGAGCCCGTCTCCACCAAGACGCTGCTCACCAACAAGAAGTTCCTGTACTACCTGATCCTGCAGATCCTGTTCTCCGCCGTGACCGGCGCCGCCTATTCCTTCTGCCCGGCCTTCCTCACCACCAAGGGCCTCGAGGCATCCACGGCGTCAACCATTTTGGCAGTGGCCACGCTTCTCGAGATCCCGCTGCTGCTCTTCTCGTCCAAGTTCATGGACAAGATTGCCAACAAGACCCTGCTGCTCGCGGTCTTTGCGCTCGTGGTCATTGAGATGGTGGTCTACGGCCTCAACATGCCCCTGCCGCTTGTGATCGTGGCAACGTTCCTTGGCCGCCATCCGCCCGCAATCATCAACATCATGACCAACATGAAGGTGGTCAACACCATTGTTGACGCGCGCCAGCAGATAGCCGGCCTTGCCCTGGTCAAGACCTGCCAGAGCTTTGGTACCATCATCTCCAACAACATTGGAGGCCGCATCGCCGACGTTGCCGGATATCCCGCCATGTTCCTCTTCCTGCTTGCCCTGATTGCCGTTGGCTTGGCAGGTGTCGTCTTCTTCCAGGTTCCTTCGGGCAACGACAAGAAGCTCTTTAGCTAGCAACTCACGGGGCTTTGCGCACTGCAGCCCGAGAAAGGATCAATCATGGCAGAACTGCAACTCACGCTCGACCACGGCAAGCGACACGAGCTCATCAACATGGCCAACATCATGGACGGCCACATTGACATCCTTGAGATTGGCTACCCCGAGCTCGTCACCTTTGGCCTTGACCTCGTGAGCGAGATTCACGAGGCCCACCCGGACCTCAAGATTGCCGTGGACGCCAAGGTCTTCCACGGCGGCTCCGGCGTCACGCGCCGCTGCTTTGAGGCCGGCGCCTCCATCGTCACGGTGCTCGCCTATGCACCCGACCAGGTCATCAAACAGATGGTGCACCATGCCCACGAATACGGCGGCGCCATCATGTGCGACATGGACGGCGTGCGCAACGCCGGCAAGCGCACGGCGCAGGTTGACGCGCTTGGCGTCAAGTATGTGCACATCTCCACCGGCTACCTCATGGAGCACGAGTACGACCTGATGAAGCCCACCCATGGTTCCATCTTCCAGCTGCGTCCGCTGGAGAAGGCCGTGGCTGTCAAGCGCAACCTCATTCACGCGGGCCTTGCGCTGGGCACCGGCATCAACGAGAAGAACCTTGACGAGGTGCTCAAGCTCAGCCCGCAGATTGTGATGGTTGGCCGCGGCATCTACTCCAAGGACGGCGCCTACAAGACCTCACTTGAGCGACAGACCGAGGCGGCCGACAACATTCGCGCACGCCTGCACGCCGCGGGTTAGACCCACAACACAGATTGCCAGTTTGGAAGGCGCCTGCGTCTCGCCCGTTTGGGTTGACACAGGCGCCACGCATTAGCGCCCGTCCGTCCACGCTCGCTCCCGTTACAAACCTGCGGCAGTTGCCCCAAACCTGTGTGCACTCGGCTAAGGTGTAACTAAGACTCAAACTACCCTGTGCCAACAAGGAGCCTTCCATGGACAGCACTGGCAGAGAATTTAGAGCGTGGGTTTTGGCCCAGCGAGTGGGCGGCACCGAGCCTGTGCAGATAAACGAGGACAGCATTCGCATTGATATCGGTCCCGCGGTGGCAGAGGTCAACCTCTACCCCTACCAGGACGGACTCGAGATAGCCGAGTACCAGATTGTCAGGGCAACCGATGGCGAGGCCATCTTCTACCTGCACGTTTTGCTCGACGACCTCAACCGAGCCAAAGAGCTCTTCTTTGAGATGGCCGAGGCCCTGCAAGACGAGACGAGCCATACCACCACGCACGTGCTGCTCTGCTGCACCTCTGCGCTCACGACCACGCTGTTTGCCTCAAAGATGAGCGAGGTCGCGCAGACCCTCTCGCTCGACTACGACTTTACGGCAAAGTCAGTGCAGCGCGCCCTGGACGAGTCTGGCGACTACTCCGCCGTTCTTCTCGCTCCGCAGGCAAGCCATGTGCGCGCCCAAATGATGGAGGCCTATCCCAACGCTCTTGTTTTTGAGATACCTGGAAAGATCTTTGGCAGTTACGATGCAGCCGGAGCAATGCGGCTGCTCATGCACGCGTTCCGCGACACTCATGCAACAGGCACCCCAAAGAGCGTGCGCGTGGCTCGCGACCTCTCCAACAGCTGGCGCATCCTCATCATCACGCTCTTTACCATGCGCACTTACTCGCGACTGGGATATCGGCTCTACGACCACGGGCACCCAACCATTCAGGGCTCGGTGCGCAAGCCCAAGCTCGATTACCGCGACATAGAGGACCTGCTCGAGACGATTGGTGGCAGGGGCATCAACGTCAACGACCTTGACATCATTGGCATTGCCGCGCCTGGGGTGGCCTATCACGGCACCATCTCGTTGCCGGGCATTATCGATGGTTCCTATGACCTTGGACTTCACATCTGGGACCGTTTTAACATCAAGACGTCTGTTGACAACAACTGCAACGCCGCGGCCGTTGGTTGTTACGTGGGACAAGACCGCTTTGAGAGCGTCATGTTCTACCGCCATGAGTTTGGTCACATTGCCGGAGGCCTTGGCACCGTGATTGACGGCACGCTGCTAAAGGGACGCCACAACCTTGCCGGCGAGCCCAAATACTACGAGAGCATGTTCAGGTATAGCCCCAGCTACACCGACATGCTGTGGAGCGAAAAGGGCATGCTTCAGATTGCTCGGAACGTCGCGCTTACCGGCATCTCGCTTGTTTCGCCCGAAGCCTTCTACTTTGCCGTGGACACCGTGGACGACATGGATGAGCTGCACAATGCCCTGGCAAGCACGGCAACCAGCCCCGATGGCGAGTGCATGCTCACACCCGAAGGCGCTCCCCTGCTGGGACTGCCCGAGGAGCTGATTCCGAAGCTCTTTGTGGTCGACGACTACGTCGAGCGAGTCTATCTGGGCGAGATGGCCCTGTGTCTGCAAAAGCTGCGCAACCCCGACTACCGCTCGCTTGGTATTGCGTAGCTCCTCACCAAAGCTTGAGACGCCCCGCTTCTTGGTCAGCAAGAAGCGGGGCTTCCTTTGCGAGGGATGAGGAGTCAGCCGGCGTCGCTTGGGGAGGAGCAGCCTTCCCAGCCGTTCATAACCCATGGGCTCACGCTACAATTTGTTGCGACCGCACTCGATGAAGGAGTCTCCATGGCAGCATCCGACTACCCGATGGGCATCAAAGAGGTTGGCTCGTCGCTTTCTGTGGCAACCCATATGATTCGCCACGAGGACATCAACGGCTTCAACCGCCTGTTTGGCGGACGTCTCATGGAGTGGATCGATGACGTGGCCGGCATCGCCGCACGCAGGCATGCAGGTATCGATATCACTACAGCTGCCATTGATACGCTTGAGTTTAAGAGCGCCGCCTGGCTGAACGACATCGTGGTCATTGAGGCCTGGGTCACGCACGTGGGCCGCACGTCGATGGAGGTACGCGCCGACAGCTACGTGGAGGACCCCGCCACCGGCGAGCGCACCATGATCAACCACGCCTATCTCACCGAGGTCTGCGTGGATGCCGACGGACATCCTGTGCCTGTGCCCTGGGGACTTGTGGCCACGACCGACGAGCAGCACCTAGAGTGCATTGCCGCGCGCCGTCGAGCCGAGATTCGCAAGCTCCGCCGCGAGCAGGGATTCTAGGCGCAGATCTGCGGACGAGTCGACACTGGCCCGAAATCTTGCACATTTACGAGCGTTGGGGTCGGTGTCTCATCCTGCTAGCGCTACCCCGCGCACGCTATGTCAGCTGCGCGAAGCAGATTCGTGTCATCAAGAGTAGTAGCCCACCGTGACCTGCACTTTTGTTCGTAACTATCACGTCAAGTTCCAAATCTACTTCGCGCAGCTGACATAGCGTGCATGGACTCTGGAGAGATGCGTTTAGCTCGCCTCGTAAGACAAGTATTTTAAGAATACCTTGTCAGGTTTTGCACCGCTCGCTCGTGTTGTGGGTAGAGAGCGCTCTCTGCCACCATAGACGCGAGAGGAGGTGGGCGCATGAGACGATCAAAACAGCCAGCACCAAGTCGTACGACTTTAGAAGCGCAGGCAGAGCGCCTGGTAGCAACCTATTCCGACATGATCTTGCGGCTGAGCTACACTTACCTTGGGTCGACCGCCGATGCGGAGGACATTTGCCAAACGGTCCTGCTGCGCGTCATGACCAAGGCGCCAGAGTTCAACGACCCCGAGCACGAGCGGGCCTGGATTATTCGCACCACTGCCAATGCCTGCAAGGATCTGCTGCGAAGCTCCGCACGGCGCACGACCGTCGCACTCGAGGCCGCAGGAGAGCCCGAGGCTCCTGCAGAGCCCGATGGCACGGTGAGCGACGCCGTCGCCCGTTTGCCGCGCGACCAGCGCCTGGCCATCCATCTGCACTACTTTGAGGGACTCCCTGTCGCACAGATCGCACGCATCACCAAAGCCAGCGAGGCGGCAATCAACAAGCGCCTCTCACGCGCCCGTCAGACCCTCAGAATCACACTAGGAGCATAGCCATGACTCACGCAAACGACACCACTCCCAACTTGAAGGAGTACACAGACACCATGAACGACCTGCAGTTTTCTTCTGGGGTCAAGGAGCGCATGGCAAAGCGGCTCGCAGAAGCGGTCCTCGAGGCACAAGAGCAACCTGCGCTAATCGTTGCAGCCGCCAGCAGGCGCAAGCGGCACCTCCCCCTCGCTGCGGCTGTGGCAGCACTCGCACTCGCTCTCGGGCTTGGCGGCGTGGCCTATGCAGCCGGCGGCCTCATGAACGTCCCACAGTTTGTGAACCACCTGTTTGGCACCGACGACGCCAAAGTCGAAATCGTGGAGAGCATCGGCCGGCCAGTGGGTGTAGCGCAGAGCTCGGGTGGCGTCACTGTGAGTGCCGACGCCATCATCGGGGACAAGACCAATGTGGCAGTAATCTTCTCTATCTCCAAGGATGACGGAACACCCTTTGAGTTTGAGACCCTGGAGAACGGGCTTATCCCCATGGCGTTCTCTGAGGACTTTGAGGTGAGCCTCCCCCTCTTTGGCGGTTATGGCGCAACGGGCAGCTCGTACTTCTATGACGAAGACCCCAGCGACAACGCCATTCAGCTGGTAGAAACCCGCAGCTACGAGAGCGACGGCGACTCCGACATCTCGCTCATTGGCCGCATGCTGACGGTGCATTTCAGCGACCTTACCTACTACGGTGAGAGCGAGAACGTGGTTGTAGCCCCGGGCAGCTGGAAGCTCAGCTTCCCCCTCAACTACGAGGACACCAGTCGTGCGCTGGAAGCCGGCCAGAACTTTGAGGTCAATGGAATGCCTGCGACCATCGACCAGCTGAGCATCTCCCCAATCGCGCTACACATGAGCTACACGGTAGACCAGAGCGTGGGATGGACGACCCGGGAGAGTGGAAAGCTCTCCGACAAGGACAGCACACTCATGGACAGCCTGCTAGGGATTGAGGCGAGCGTCACGATGAAAGACGGAACCACCTTCGATGTCGCAAACAGCGGTGGTGGAAGAATCGGCGAAGGCAATATGGCCAGCTGCGAGACCAGCATCTTCTGGAACCGCATCATTGATCTCGACGAAGTGGAGAGCATCACCATCGGTGGCACCACGATTGAGCTGTAGCCTCAGAACGGCCGAGCCCTTGGGAGCCGTCCTCGATTATCGGGGGCGGCTCTTTACTGATGGTGCAATACGGCGGCACGCGCTTATAGCGAGTCAAAGGCTGGCAAGCCCTTTGGCACCAAGCGACCTGAAACTCGTCCTCTTGCGGAGCAAAACCGCACTATTAAGAAAGGCCGAAGGCGTGTTTTGGGTATCCCAAACAAGTGCCGGCATCAGAGTCAAAGCAACAGATTGGTTGACCCTCTCCCCTAGCCCTACCAAACGAGCCGATTCCCCACCAAGAGGAATCGGCTCGTGACAGCACAGCTAAAAGTGTTCAGCTTTTCTGGGTAGTGTACGTTCCGTTCCGGCGTCGCGAGGAAAAGTTGCGATTCAGAGGACCTCTGAGCTGCTCATTTTCATCGCACCATTCCCCAATCTGACTACTCTCGCAAAAGCGGACGTACACTACTCCCGTAAGTTGAACGATACTCCGTGCAAAACTCCGAGAAACGCCGAGGACTGTTACCTCACCAAGAGACTTGCACCAATCAGGCCTGCGTCGCCGCCACACTTTGCCAGCTCGATGCGCAGCGTGGACGGATTGAGCACCAGTTTCTTGGCCTTTTCGCACACCAGGTCAATGAACCACGGGTTGTTGAGAGCCACCGAGCCACCAAACACAAAGACATCGGGGTCAACCACGCAGCTCACGTTGTGCACGGCCTTGGCCAGCACGTCGGCCGCACGATCGATGACCGCACACGCGGTCTCGTCACCTTGCTCGTACAGGGCAAAGACCTCAGCCGGGGCAACCGCGCGTCCCAAACCCTTGGAGGCAATCCGCGCGATCGACGGGCCGCTCGCCTGCTCCTCGACCGCGCCAACGTTCATGCCCGGGCGCACGTCATCAAACTCGTTGACAACCATGTTAAAGACCTCAGCCGCGCAGGAGTTGGCACCACCAATGATCTGGTTCTGGTAGATGTAGGCACCACCCACGCCAGTGGACACGGTGAAGTAGAAGAGCGACTCGTAGCCCCAGCCCGCACCACTCAGCGACTCAGCCAGACCAGCAACGTTGGCGTCGTTGTTGAGGCGGACCCTGTGCTTGGTCTCGCGCTCGAGGAAGCTCACGATATTGAAGTTCTCCCAGCCAGGCAGGTTGGGCGGGTTGAGAATCTTGCCAGCCTTGAAGTTGAGCGGGCCAGGCGCACCCACGCCAATGCCCATGTAGTCAATGCCCCAGCCCTCAATGACGTCGATCAGGCGCTGCAGGTTCTCGGCAGGTCCAAGGTCGTGATCGTTGGGCATGACCTCCTTGGCCAGCTCCTCGCCGTCCTCGTTGTAGGCTGCCACGCGCAGCTGCGTGCCACCAATGTCGATACCAATGCGGTTCTTGGTTGCAGTGCCGGCAGTCCTGGCCTCGGGATAGTCTCCCTTGCCCCATCCGCTCGCTGCAATGGTCGGCACGTAGCTGCAGATGAGCATCATGTCGCCCGAGAAAGACAGCGCGCCAGACCCAAAGGGAGCCACAAAGTGCGATCCCTTGCGCACGGTCCAAGTACCCGCGGGCGTCGTCACCTGTCCACCCGCTCCAGCAACGACCGACAGGCACATGAACGGGTGCTGCTGCTCGAGCCTCACGGGGGCATCGGGCGTCACGCGAACGCGCAGAACCTCAAAGTACTCGCAGCTCATGAGCTTGGTGATGCCGTTTACCTCGGGGGCGGTCACCTTGCCGCTCACGGGAGCCTTGGCGCCATAGTCAATAACGTCCATGGCCTGCTGCAGGTGCAGCTCGCGCAGGCTTCCATCCGCCTGGCGGCGGTCGAAGTCATATACGCGATAGGTCACGTCGGACGATTGCTGCGTCTCGAGGATCATCGTTCCGCCCATGATGGCATGCATGGTGCCGGGCCTAATGTCAAAGAAGTCCCCCGCCTGGATGGGCACGAGATTCTCGAGGTCGTCCCAGCGCCCCTCTTCGACCATCTGGGCAAACTCGGCACGGTCTTTGGCATGCTGGCCCACAATGATCTGGCCGTCCTTCTTGGCATCCAAGACGTACCAGCATTCGGACTTGCCGAGCGAGCCGTCCTCATGCGTAAAGGCGTAGTCGTCATCGGGATGCACCTGGATGGAAAGGCTCTCGCGAGCATCGAGCACCTTAACGAGCAGCGGGAACCGGTCGCCCACCGCGCCTTCAAACAACTCGTGGTGCTCGTACCACAGCTGCGAGAGCGTCATGCCGTCGTACGGACCGCCATCGATCTGGCAGTCTCCGTGCGGGTGCGCGGCAATGCCCCAGCACTCTCCCACCGGGCCATCCGGCAGCTCGTAGCCAAACTCGGCTAGCCTTCGCCCGCCCCAAATGTTGTTGTGCAGGACCGGCTTCAACATGATCAGACCAGGACGATCGCTCATCTTAACTCCTTCTGCTAACCCCAAAAGTTGGTCAGTCGTCCTCACCTTAGCGAATGAGCGTATGGGGGACAACGAAAATGCCGACCAAATGCTACAGCTGACATCAAAAGGAACTAGCGGTGACATTCCGCAGCTCTTTGCTTTATTGCCCCGCTACGTGTTTAATGGAACGTAGCGGGGCATTGCACACGCATTACCTTCGCTCGGACGGGAGGGGCATAGGTTGCCGCCGTCCCCTCCCGCCCACCGCGAAAGGAAGGAAGGTTTGTCTTTCTGACCCTCAGACAGGGGCTGTTACCCAAGCGGGGACCGCGTTCGTGCGGCAGCCGGAGGTTTAAGCAGCCTCGAGCTCAGCCTCTGCGGCCTGCTTGGCCATAACGCGCTCGTGGACCTTCATAAAGGGCAGGTAGATTGCCACGCCAAGCGCCACGAGAATGACCTGCAGGATGACGGCACGGAAGTCGCCAGCCGTTGCAAGGAAGCCACTGATGAACACCGGGGTCGTCCACGGGACCATGACCACGCAGGGGTTAACGAGGCCTGCCACGGTGGCAAAGTACGTGATGATCATGAACAGGTCGGGCACGAGCACAAACGGGATCATCAGGGGCAGGTTGTACACAATCGGGTAGCCGTAGATGACCGGCTCGTTGATGTTAAAGATGCCAGGGCCAAGGGCGAGCGAGCCAACGGTCTTGCTGGTCTTGTTCTTGGAGAAGAGGAACGTGGCAATGAGCAGGCAGAGGGTGCAGCCCGAGCCGCCAATGAGGCCAAAGGTGTTCACGATCTGCATGTTCATGTAGTGGTCGGGCTGGATCGCCGCAAAGCCGCCGGAGGCGTAGGCTGCCATGTTGTCGGTGATGAGGATGGTCAGCATGGGCTCGGCAAGCACGCCAGAGATGGCGCTCTGATGGATACCCAGGCAGAACAGCAGGTTGGCAAAGGTGTAGATGATCACGACGCCCCAGATGTTGGAGTTGAGGCTCTGCAGCGGCGCCTGCACAAAGGTCTTGATCAGCGTGGACACGTCGGTGCCAAAGCACACGTGCAGGACGGTGGCCACCAGACCAAAGACACCAAGCGTGAGTAGCATGGGAATCATCACGTTGAAGGAGTCGGCAACCGCAGGCGGCACACCCTCGCCCAGATTGATCTTGAGCTTGTCGATGTTGGCAAGCTTGATGAAGAGCTCGGTGGCAAGAAGGCCAATGATGATGGCCGCAAACAGGCCAGAGGTACCAGTATTGCCCGTGGAGAAAAGCCCGCCGGTGAGCTGCACGGCACCAGTCTCCTCAATGGCGACCTCAACGCTTTGCGGCAGCGTCACAAAGAGCGACGCCAGGGCAACGACCGCGCAGGCAATGTCGCCTGCGTAGCCCATGTTGTGGGCGTGACGGTAGCCAACCACCGCGCAGAGCAGGATTGCCGAGACGCTGAGCGTTCCCTGCGTGAGCGCGTTGCCCCAGTACTGGGCGTTTGCCAGGGCCTGGTCCGCCAGGAATAGCGGAAAGACCACGTTGTTGATGAGAACCGCAATGCCTGCCAGAATGTAGAGCGGCATGATGGTGGCAAACGAGTCACGAAGACTGCGCAGATGCACCTCCGAACCGATCCTTCCCGAGATCTCGGCGAACTTGTCCAAGAACGCATGACCCTTTCCTTGTCCTTCTGCCATGATTCTTCCTTTCCTCTCTTTCAAAACGCTTTCTATCGCAACCCCGGGACCTTCTCCCGGAGGTGTTGCCCTAACGGCGACCTTGGCCAGCGTCGCGTGGTGGGGACGGGACCCGTCCAACAGGAACCGTCCGCAATGGACGGTTAGGCAATGACGTGGGTGGAGGTCACCTGGCGCAGCCACTCGGCAGAGGCCTTGTAGCGGCGGCTGTAGTTGTCCTGCAGGTCAACCTCCACAAAGCCGTAGCGGTTCTTGTAGGCGTTGTTCCAGCTCCAGCAGTCGATGACGCCCCAGTAGTGGTAGCCACGGCACCTGGCGCCCTCTGCAATGGCCTGTGCGACCCAGCGCAGGTGATCGCGCACGAAGGGCACGCGGTAGGCCACGTCATCAATGGCGCCGTCGGCCGTACGAGCCGCGTGATGCTCCTCGATGCCAATGCCGTTCTCGGACACAAACCACTCCAGCTCGGGATAGTCGCGCGTCATGGTCATGGCAAAGTCGTAGATGCCCTTGGGGTAGATCTCCCAGCCACGGCTCTTGTTCATGACGGCCTCGGGCCACACGTAGGGCTCGGCAAAGACGGGATTGCCCAGCTCGTCGGTATCGCTTGCCGGAGCCTGCACGCGCGTGGGCTGATAGTAGTTAAAGCCCAGCCAGTCAACGGTGCCGCGTGCGAGGATGGCCTCGTCACCAGCGCGGACGGGCAGCTCAACACCACGCTCGGACAGCGTCTTTACCACGTCGGTGGGAAGCGTGCCCTTGGTCACCAGGTCGAGCCACCAGCGGTTGTGCAGGCCGTCGGTCATGCGCACTGCCTCGAGGTCGGCAGGGGTGGGATCCTCGCGCGTGTAGGGCGGGGTAAAGCAGTTGATGAGGCCAATCTTGGCGTCGGCACGCACGGTACCCGCCGCCTGAAGCGTACGGAAGGCATCAACCGCCAGCGCATGCGCAAGGCTGATGCCATACTGCACGCGGCGGGCCTGGGCAAAGTCGCGGTGGAAGGGATACCACGCGCCGTGCACGTAGCGCTGCTCGGGCTCAACAATGGGCTCGTTGAAGGTGAACCAGTGCTCAATCTCTTGGCCAAACTCGGTAAAAGCTGCACGTGCATACGAGGCGTAGGCCTCAACGACCTCGCGGTTCTCCCAACCGCCACGACGGAAGAGGTAGGCCGGCATATCAAAGTGGTAGAGGTTCACAAAGACCTCGACGCCCGCCTCGCGAGCAGCGGCAAAGAGCTCGTGGTAAAAAGCGGCGCCCTCGGGGTTGAGCTGGCCATCGGCATCCATCAGGCGGCTCCACTGGATGGAGGTACGGCAGCTAGAGAGCCCCAGCTCGTGGAAGAGCGCAAAGTCCTCGGCGTAGCGGGCGCCCATATCGTTGCCGGCATAGGATCCCACGCGGTTGTAGAAGGCGCGAATGTCCTGATTGGACCACAGGTCCCACATGTTCTCGAGCTTTCCGTGGGCCTGCCACATGCCCTCGGTCTGCGGGCCCGAAAGCGCCGCGCCAAAGAAGAAGTCGTCGGGGAGGGTAACGGCGAGGTCGGTCTGGCTCTGCGTGCTCATTGTCTTGCTCCAATCCTTGTATCAGCTTTCGGTAATTAAATTAAACGCTTTTAATTTTTCTTGCAAGTACTTATTTTTATCTTTCTTAAACGGTATCCTTTCTCCAGCAAACGGCCATATCTTAGTTGATGCTGGTAAAATGGAACTGCACCAAGAAGGGTCGCCCAAGCGAAGAGCCAAACAAATTGCACGGCTCACCGCAGGCGATGCAATTGCTCAGGAGACAAAGATGGCAAAGTACGAAGAGCTTGTTGAGCTGCTTAAGGCCGACATAACAAAGGGCACCTATCGCAAGGGCGATCGCCTGCCCACCACGCCGCAGCTTTGCCAGATCTACGGAGTGAGCAACACCACCGTCAAGCGGGCCATGGACGAGCTCGAGCTGCAGGGGCTGGTCGCGCGGCGTCGCGGTTCGGGCGTCTACATTAAGGAGACAAGCGTTCCCAGCTCGTACGGCACTCGTCAAGGCAGCAGCTCGCAGCAGATGACGGGCTTCTCGACCGAGCACGAGGCCCAAAACCGCAAGGTCGAGAGCATAGTCCACGACTTCTCGGTGGTAAGGCCCAACGAGTCCATCGCCGAGCAGCTGGCTATGGAGAGCGATGAGTTTGCCTACCACATCTGCCGTGTGCGACTGGTGGACGGGCGCCCCATGGTGGTCGAGTACACCCACATGCCCATCAAGCTCATCCCCGACCTAAGGGAGAGCACCCTGCATGCCTCGATATACGCCTACATCGAGGGGGACCTTGGGCTCAAGATTGGCAGTGCCCATCGCGTGATTAGGGCCGTCATGCCCACACCCGAGGAGCGCGAGTGGCTGCAGATTGGCACGGACGAGCCGCTGCTCGAGGTGCGTCAGGTTGCCTACCTCGACGACGGAACGCCCTTTGAGTATTCCGTCAGCCGGCACACCTCGGACTACGAGTTCTACAGCATTAGCACGCGATAGCCGCCGGCTGCTCGGCGGGGCCGGTTAAAACCCCACGCATGGCACACCAAGACAAGGCAGGGCCATCATGACAGCTCCCCTCGTTACAGACCCAAAGGCACCCTGTATCTGCCTCATCGACTCCCCTGACCATCCGGCCACGCTCGACGAGACAACCGCTGGCCTTACCTGCTCGGTGGTGCGTGTGGAGGTGAGCGACTGGGGCGATGCGCTCACACCCTGGCCCGCAGCCGCACTCTACCGCGGTGAGCCAGACTATGGTGGCCACGCGCAGGAGACCCTTTGCTGGCTGCTGCAAGAGGCGCTTCCCGCCGCCGAGCGCGCAGCCGGCATAGACCCGTCTGCACGCGCCATTGCCGGCTACTCGCTGGCGGGACTCTTCTCGCTCTATGCCTTCTTGCACGAGCCGTCGTTCGCTGCCGCTGGCTGCCTCTCTGGCTCTCTTTGGTACGAGGGTTGGATGCAACATGTACAAGAGACCCAACTGCCCACGCAGGGCCGCTACGCCTATTTCTCGCTGGGCAAAAAGGAGCGGCGCGCATCGCGGCCGCAGCTCAAGCTGGTACAGGAGAACACAGAGGCATGCATCGAGCTGCTGTCGGCACGCGGACTTGCCACAGACTACGTCCTGCATCCCGGAGGACACCTCACAGGCATCGACCACAGGATATCGGCGGGGCTGGTGGCCCTCGACGCCTATCTCACACGTTGATTCAAGAGGCCTTGCGACGGCCTTGACCGTACTGCACTAGCCGGCGGCACCATCATCCCCACTCGCGCCGTCAACATCACCGGCAATGGCGGCCGGCTCCTCGGCAATGCTGGTCACAGGCGTCTCATCGCCCGCAACAGTTGCCTCTTTGGCCTCGCGGCTTCGCATGTCATCGCCAATCAGCTGATACAGCGAGGCGGCAATGGGCACCGAGAGCAGGATGAAGGGAATGCCGCCCAGCTCGCCGCCAACGGCAACCGCGGCAAGAACCCAAATGCCCGGAAGGCCCGTGCTCGAGCCCACCACGCGCGGGAAGACAACGTTTGCGTCAATCTGCTGCAGCACAAGTACGAGCGCCACAAATATCAGCGCGTCAACCGTGGAGGTGCTAAAGATGAGCAGCGCGCCAATGATTCCTCCCACAAAGGGGCCAACAACAGGAATGATATTTGTGACGCCGACCACCGTGCCAATGGTGATGGCATAAGGAAGCCTAAAGAGCAGCATGCATGCGATGCACAAAAGGCCAAGGATCATCGACGAGATGCAACGGCCAATGATGAAGCTGCTAAACGAGTGGTCGAGGACACGACCCACGTAGATCGCCCGCTCGAGCACCTCGTGGCCAAAGTAGGTCTCGACGAGCTTCCCAATCTGCTCGCCCAGGCGTTCCTTGCTCATAACAATGTAGATGGCCAGAATCGCGCTGAGCATGACCTCAAAGGTCGACGAAAGCGCAGAGGTGATGCCCGTGACCATTGACCCCATGACGCCACCCGCGCCACTCATGAGGTAGCTCGAGATCTGCATCTGAATCTTGTCCCAGTCGCTCAGCTGATTGAGCTGCTCGTCGACCATGGTCTCAAGGTCAAAGTCGCGGAAGACCTCACGGATTGCCTCCACGGCCACAGGGACCTTCTGGCTCATCATGCGCATGCTCTGCATCATCTCGGGCATGATGAAGCGCAGCAAGAACGCCGCCAGCATGAAGCTGATGGCAATACTGATAATCAGGCTGAGCGGGCGACGAGCGCGACAGATACGCGTGCCGTCCCCCAGCTTGGCAAGCTTCTGCTCAAAGAAGCTCATGGGGATGTTGACGATGTATGCAATCACACAGCCCAAGATGACCGGCGTCAGAGCGGTAACAAGCGCCACCAGCATTCGCGAGATGGTGCTCCAGTAATAGATGCCAAGATAGACCGCAAACGCAGCCAAGCCCATACGCACGAGCTCTTCTCGGTTTGGATAGCGCATTTGTTCACCGCCCAAAACATCGACAGACAGAGCTAGCTTAGCACGCCACGCATGAGCTGAAAGTTAAGGCACAGTGAGTGGCGGCATCTTGGCTTGTTTGTAAGGTTGGCGCCCACACGGCTCACCTGCGGAATTCTTCGCAAGGGGGCGTGTGGGGGCTAACTGGTGCCTAGCCGTCAGAGCGGGCAAAGGCGTTGCGCATGCCCATGCTTGCGGCATGAAGAACCTTTGCGAGCAGGGAGTCGGTCTCGGCGCGCACGTCACTCGCCATACGCTCGTTTGCCTCGGCAAGCACCGCAGAGCGAGCGTCGAGCGGCGCCTCGGCTGCGAGCTTGTCGGTCTTTGCGAGCATGGCATGGCCAAGCGCGCCGACCTTCATCTGATATCGCTCGACATCGGCGACCGTCGCGCCATACTGAGCGTCGGCCAAGGCCGCAATCAGGCGGTTGGCCCAGTAGAAGTTCTCCGTCGACACGGTCTCGCCCGTGCTGGTAAAGTAGACCGGCATGTCGTCCACGCTGGGATAGAGCGCCACCAGGGCATTGAACGCATTGGAGCCAAAGGCCATCCACTGCACCGCTCGACAACCTGACGGAGCATACGGCCGCAGCTGAAGCACCGCAAGCTGGCTGTTGCGATTGATGCCAATGGGCCTGTAGCGCTTGCGCGACTCAGCGGTACCCTTGCCGCCATAGCAGTCGTAGGGCGTGCCCTGATAGTGGAGGGAGAGCACATGCTTCACGTCCTCGATGGTCACAAGGCGCTCGGGGCGCTGCGACCAGGGGATGTCGTCGCTCTCGGGGCCAAAGTCTGCCTCCGGACCCTCCCACACAAAGGTGCGCGGGTTGAGGTAGCGCTGAATCGACCACGAGCGAGGCGTGTTGTACACATGGTCGGCATCGCTCGCACTGCCAAAGGCCTCGCGAGGATTGAAGATGGATGCGCACTCACCGCGCTTGATGGTGAGGTCAAGATGGTTCTCGGCCATCCATTCGCGCAGGTCAGGGCTGCAAAGATGCTCGAGTCCCTCCCCCTCGGCGTCGTCGAGGTCAAACGAGTCGATCCCGAGCTGGTTGGGCATGGTCACATAGCTGTCGTCAGGCACCCTGCGAGCAATCCAGTGATGGCCGCCAATGGTCTCGAGCCACCAGATCTCGTCGAGGTCAGAGAAAGCGATGCCGTTCATCTCGTAGGTGCCGTAACGCTGCAGCAGCCCGCCCAGGCGCAGCACGCCCTCGCGGGCAGAGCTGATGTAGGGCAGCACGAGCGTGACCATGTCCTCCTCGCCAATGCCACCGGGAACCTCGGGGGCGTAGCCCTCCTCCCCCGGCTTGCCCACGGCCTTCTGCAGGTCAACAAGGGGGTCTGCCCCAAGCACGCGCTCATTTGAGGTGAGGGTCTCGGTTGCCGACATGGCAACGTCGCTCTCGTTGACACCCGCCGAGGCCCAGATGCCCTCGTTGTCGAGCGCGTTGGGCACCGAGCTGTAGCGCTGCGGCTCAAGGTCGGAGAGGTCAATGGTCAGGTGCGAGATTACGCTCGTGTAGCTGCGCGGCTGGTCTTGTGGGAGCACCTGCTGCAGACGCTTGGGAGTAAACTCCCCGTTTGCCGAGTCCTCGTTACGCGCAATGATGGTCGAGCCATCGTAGCTGGCCTTTTTGCCAACAAGAATGGTTGTGCAGGGCATGGGCGCTCCTTTTGGATATGAGTAATTGCGATAGTGTTTATGCAATATTGCACTATAGCTTAGCCACGGTTTACTTCCTGCCGCGGCACACAAAAGACAGCACTGCCTGCCCATTGGAGACAGGGTAGAATGGCTCTCATGACAATACGAGAACAGGAGCAATCATGAAGACCATCTACCTTGCCGGCGGATGCTTTTGGGGAGTCGAGGAGTACTTCTCGCGCATTCCAGGTGTAACAAACACGCAGGTAGGATACGCAAACGGACACACAAGCGACCCAAGCTACCAAGACGTGTGCACCGATACCACAGGTCATGCCGAGACGGTGCGCGTGGACTTTGACCCAGCCAAGGTGAGCCTGCAGACCATCCTCGAGCACTACTTCATGATCATTGACCCGCTCTCCCTCAACAAGCAGGGCAACGACCGCGGCACTCAATACCGCACGGGCGTCTATTACGTGGACGAGGACTCCCACGAGGTGGCCCGCGAGGTCTTTGCCGCCGAGCAGCTTCGTTACCACGAGCCAATGCTCGTTGAACTTGAGCCTTTGACCTGCTTCTTTGCAGCCGAGGAATACCACCAGGACTATCTCAAGAAGAATCCCGGTGGCTACTGCCACGTGCGCTTTGACTCGCTCGCCGACCTCGTATAGGCCGAGCAACAAGGGCGCACTGGTCACCCACCACGACAAAGATGGCCACATAGCAGCCAAGGTAGCCTCGCATTGCCGGGGCTACCTTCTTGTTTAGCGCGCGTAAGGCACCCATTCCTGGCACATTTCAAACGGCTGCATGAAGGCGAGTCCTCGCAACGTCTCATCCAAGATTAATCTTTGCCCAAGCTCGGCTTAATCTTTGTCGCGCATCATACTGGTCAACGAAAAGCGACGGGCAAAGCACAGCCCGAAAGGAGTGTTGATCATGGACATGCTCGAGAAGGTTGAACTGGTTCGCGAGAAGACCGGCGTTAGCTATCAGGACGCACGCGACGCACTCGAGGCCAACAACAACGACGTCCTCGACGCAATCATTTGGCTGGAGGGCCAAGGCAAGACCGAGACCCGCACCGCCAGCTACGAGACCGGAAGCACCACGACCACCAAGATGAGCTCCCCCGAGATGGTCGAGGCGCAGCAGGAGTACCACAAGTCCAGCAAGCGCACCAAGTTTGGCGAGATCTGGTCAAACTTTTGCCAGGAGGTCAAGCGCATCTTCCGCGCCGGCCTGGACATGACCTTCATCGCCGAGCGCAAGGGCGAGCGCGTACTGGCAATCCCACTGCTCTTTGTGGTCATTGGCATCCTGTGCTGGGGCGCTGCCCTCTGGCTGCTCATCCTTGGCCTGTTCTTTGGCTTCCGCTACCGCGTTGAGGGCGCCAGCCCGCTGACCATCGATGTCAACGACGCCATGAACAAGGTCGCCGACGCAGCCGAGAGCATCAAAGACGACTTCACCAAGGACGAGTAACGCCATGCCAGCTCAGCCACTGCTCCTCGCATTTGGCCCGCTCACCATTGACCTCTGCGCCGCTCGAGTCACCAAGAGAGGCGCAGAGGTCCCTCTCTCATCGGTCGAGTACCGACTTCTGCTCTTGTTTGCAACCAATCAGAACCGCATCGTAACCCGGCCGATGATGTGCGAGGCCCTGTGGGACAAGGCCGATGCCTTCATTGAGGAAAACACGCTCTACGTGTATATGCGGCGGTTGCGCGAGAAGATCGAGGACGACCCCGCGCACCCGAGCATCATCACGACCGTTCGCGGCAAGGGATACCGCGGGCACGCGCTTGCGCCCGCAATTGCCGTCACTGCATGACCATCCGGTAGAGGCATGGCAAAATGGTGCTGTAGTCGTGCGCCAGTCCAGCGCATCCACCAACGTTAGGGGAAACCATGGCCCGCATATTGATCGTTGAGGACGAGGCAAAGATCGCCCGCTTCGTTGAGCTCGAGCTCACTCATGAGGGCTATGAGGTCGACAAGGCCGAAGATGGTCGCACAGGCGTAGAGATGGCGCTCGGCAACGCCTATGACCTCATTTTGCTTGACGTGCTGCTGCCCCAGCTCAATGGCATGGAGGTGCTGCGGCGCGTGCGCCGCGAGAGCGACGTTCCGGTCATCATGCTCACTGCTCGCGATGCGGTAATGGACAAGGTGGCTGGTCTCGACGCCGGAGCCGACGACTACATCACCAAGCCCTTTGCCATAGAGGAGCTGCTGGCGCGCATCCGCGTGGCGCTCAAGCGTCGCGAGGCAACGGACATGCACGAGGAGCACGCGCAGCCCGAGCCAGACCACCACGTGCTCACCATCGACCGCGTCTCGCTCGATGTCGAGCGTCACGAGGTCAAGGTCGATCAGGACCCCATCGAGCTCACCAACCGCGAGTTTGAGGTGCTCAAGGCCCTCATGGAAAACCGCAACGTGGTCATGACGCGCGACAAGCTCGTGCAGCTGGCCTGCGGCTACGACTTTGTGGGAGAGACGAACATCATCGACGTCTACATTCGCCATCTGCGCTCAAAGATTGACGATGCCTACAACTTCAAATTCATCACCACCGTACGAGGAGTGGGCTATGTCATCCGAAAGGACTAGCGACACGCCACCGAGCGCCCGCACCATCACGCTCTCAGTGGGCAACCGCCCCACGGCCTCCATTGCCCGCTCCATCAGCTGGGGCTTCACCTGGCGCAAGTTTGTGCACTGGCTCTTGGAGGACGTTCTGGTGCTGTCGCTTCTGATCTGCGCCTTTGTGTGGCACTGCACGGCAACGCTGCCCGCCGCGGCGGCAGACGGCATCACCGACAACGTGCTCGGAACGCCCATTGTCAACCCTGCCCACTGCGTGTTCACCGGCACCGGGACCAACATCTCAACGTGGAAGTTCACCATTCACGGGAGCGACGGGATAGAGTACACGACCATGGTGGAACCCTACCTGCTGCTTCTCTTCCCGCCAGCAGCCTTTCTGCTCTTTTGCCAAGCGCTCGACCTGCTCGACTTTTTCAGCGACACCCGGCGCGTGCGCCGTACGCTCCAGCCGCTGAACGACCTTGCTGTGGCTGCCGAGGCCATAGGTCAGGTGACAGCCGCAACCGATCCCATGGGCGCCGACAAGATGGCGACCCTCGAAGAGGCCATCGAGCGTGCGACCGTCGACTCCCCCACCGTTGCCACGGGTGACAAGGATCTGCGCAGCATCGAGGTCGCCCTCAATGGGCTCCTTCGCCAGATGCAGGAGGCAAAGCTGCAGCAGATGCGCTTTGTGTCGGACGCCAGCCACGAGCTGCGCACGCCCATCGCGGTCATCCAAGGCTACGTGAACATGCTTGACCGCTGGGGCAAGACCGACGAGAGCGTGCTCGACGAGTCCATCGAGGCACTCAAGGCCGAGTCCGACCACATGCAGGAACTGGTTGAGGCACTGCTCTTCTTGGCGCGCGGCGACTCGGGACGCAACACCCTCAACCACGTAGATGTCAACATGGCCCAGGTCGTGCACGAGGTCTGGGAAGAGTCGTGCATGATCGACGAGACGCACAGGTACGAGTGCCCGCTCGACGAGGCCTCGTTGCTCGACCAGACGCTGGTGACCGTGGGCGACCTTGGCATGCTCAAGCAGTCGCTGCGCATCATAGTGCAGAACGCGCAAAAGTACTCGGCCGAGAACACAACCATCACCCTTGACGCACGGCGCATGGGAAACGACGTGTGCTACCTGGTGCAGGACGAGGGCATTGGCATGAGCGAGCAGGATGTGCGCCACATCTTTGAGCGCTTCTATCGCGCGGACGGCGCCCGCGATGGCAGGTCGGAGGGCTCTGGCCTTGGCCTCTCAATAGCCAAGTGGATCGTTGACGCGCACGAGGGAACCATCGAGGTGATAAGCCACGAGGGCGTGGGGACTCGCTTTGTGGTGCATCTCCCGGCAAAGCAGTGAGTCCGCAACAGCACCCCGCCTATCAACGAAGGCATCAGAAGGCCTGCCAGCGCAGGTCTTCTTGCTGTGATGCCCCCACACACCCCAAGTCTCGCACTGTGAAGTGCGGCATAATAGACGGGTACATTCTTCGTTTGGAGTTTCATGTCCCCTGCCCGCGCGCCCATTGACCCGACCCTCACCCCGCGTCAGCTCATAGAGCTGCATTGCAAAGACATTCTTTCGTCCCCCGGCATGGTGGTCGAGTCACAATGCATCCAGCATGGCACCACGTCGGTGCTGGAGCATTCAATATCGGTCACAGCCCTCACGCTCACAGTGGCAACCAAGCTTCGCATCCCCGTTGACCAGCGCGTTCTTGCGCGTGGCGCTCTCCTGCACGACTATTTCCTCTATGATTGGCATAACCCCGACCCTTGGCACAAGGTACACGGGTTTCGTCATCCCTTCATTGCCTGCAAGAACGCCGTCCGCGACTTTGGCGTGACACCCCACGAGCAGGCAATGATTCGCACGCACATGTTTCCCCTGGTACCGATTCCACCCGCCTCGCGCGAGGCGGCACTGCTCTGCCTGGTCGACAAGATCGTCGCCACCAAAGAGACCATCGACGGATTCAGGCAACGTATCGCAAAGTAAAGGACAAACGGCCATGATCATCCCGTCTGGCATATATCTCACGTGGTTGCTCTTCTTCGTTTACTGCGTGATTGGCTATGTGGTCGAGTGCACCTACTGCGCAATCATTGACGGCCACTTTACCAACCGTGGCTTTCTCAATGGTCCCTACCTGCCCATCTATGGCAGTGGAGCCGTTTTTTGCTCTTTGCTCTTTGGGAACCTGACCAACCCCGTAGAAATCTTCCTCTTGGGCGGCACCCTCTGCTGCGCGCTTGAGTGGATCACCTCGTACACCATGGAGAAGCTTTACCATGCCCGCTGGTGGGACTACTCGCATTTGCCCCTCAACTGCCAGGGGCGCTTTTGGATTGGCGGCTTTGTTGAGTTTGGCGTGGGCATCGACCTCGTGATCCTCGTGATTACACCTTGGCTCGAGGAGCAGCTCAAGCGGCTGCCCGCCACCACCGCCATGGCATTTGCAGCAATCACCTTTGTCGTTATGGCATGCGACCTCGTTGTCTCTCACAATGGCGCCAGCAAGATGCGCGACAAGATGGACCAGCTCATGGCCGAGACCCGCGAACGTGCCAATGCCCTTGCTACCGAGGCGCACGACCGCGCGAGCGCACTCAACGCACAGGCCAAGGAGCATGCCGCGCAGGCGCGTGAGCACGCACAGGAGCTTGTTAACCAGCAGCGCGAGCAGGCACAGACCATGGTTGCCGAGCATATGGAGAACGTCCGCGAACGCACGGCAACCGAGCAAGAGAGGGCAGCAGCCTTTGCCGCCGAGAAGAAGCAGCAGACCGACGAGCGTCTTGCCGCCCTTCGTGCGAGGATGGCCAAGCTCTCTACCCGAGACTCTTGGGAGCACGCGCTTGACTGGCAGCTTGGCGAGCGCCTCCGTCTGACCGAGGACAAGGTCCGCTCGCATATGCCCGATCTCCCGCAGCTGCCCGCCATCGATGTGGCCGCACAGCACTTCCGTGAGAAGCTTGGCGCGCAGGAGCGTCGCATGCTCAACGCGTTTCCCGGAATGCGTCCGTCCAACTATCACGACCTTGCGCGCGAGCTTGCAGGCAAGTTTGACAACGAGGAGTAGCTCATGGCCATTGGGCTGGGCATGAACGTGCTGGTGGAGAACGAACCGGTTGCCGGCCTTTGCACCGAACACGGCCTCTCGCTGCACCTTTGCTACGGAAGCACGAGCATCCTGCTGGACTTTGGGCAGTCCGATGCCTTTGCCCGCAACGCCAATGCGCTGGGGATTGACCTCTCCCGCGTGGACCTTGCCGTGCTCTCTCATGCCCACTACGACCACGCCGATGGCATGGGATTCTTCTTTGACCGCAACGAGCACGCCCCGCTCTATCTGAGCGAGGCGTGTGATCAGAGCTGTTGGTCAACCAAGGGTAGGACTGCGGATGCGCACTACATTGGTATTGGAGAAGGGCTGCTGGAGCGCTACCGCAGTCGCCTTGTTACTGCGAGCACGACCCGCGTGACCACCGTCGCTCCTGGCGTACATCTAGTTCCTCACACCACACCAGGTCTTGAAGCGCTGGGGCAGCGCGCGGGCATGCTCCTGCGCAAGGGGAATGCGCTCGTGCCCGACGGATTTGCGCACGAAATGAGCCTGGTTGCCGAGCTCGATGAGGGCGCTTGCGACCTGGCGGTGTTCTGCAGCTGCTCGCACGCGGGGCTGCCTGTCATTGCCCACGAGGTACTTGCCGCGTTTCCCAGCAGTCACATTGCCGCGTTTGTCGGCGGACTGCATCTTGTGCACGCCACAGATGCCGAGGTCAAACAGGTAGCCGATGCCGTTTTGGAGTATGACATCGAGCGGCTCTACACCGGACACTGCACAGGCAACAAGGCTATGGGCCTACTTGACGAGTGCCTGACGGGCCGCGTCTACCCCCTACGCACCGGAGAACACATACGCCTTTAGATACCAGAAGGGGTAACCCCTTTGGCAAGTTGGCTACCCCTTCTGGCACCCCTTCTTGCATCGGGGAGTTACAGGCAGGTCCTCCCGTAGGCCTTCTCCCAGTTGGCCGTGAACTCCTCGACCGCAATGGCGGTACCGGGATGGCCGACCATGCTGCGAATGATATCGGGAGCCACCGTGATGGAGGGCACGCCAGCAGCCAGCAGCTTGTGTACCTGGTCGACGTTCTTGAAGCTAGCCGCGCAGACCTTGGCCTCAAAGCCGTATTGGGCGAGCGTGTTCACGAGCTCCACGACCTGAGCCACGCCGTCACCGTAGTTGCACATGCGGTTGACGTAAGGCGCCAGATAGTCGGCGTCTGCCTTTGCTGCCCAAAACGCCTGGTCAGGCGAGTAGATGCCCGTAGCCAGCACAGAGATGCCCATGGCCTTGACGGCGGGGATTGCACGCAGGCCCTCGCGCGTCACCGGGATCTTGACGACGATGTTCTTGCCGTCGCGGATGACAGCGATCTTCTGGGCTTCGGCCAAGATGCCCTCGTAGTCGGTCGCAACGACCTGGGCGATGATCTTTTGGTCCTCGGTCAGCACCTCGCAGAGCTCAGCAAACACCTGCTCGGGCTCTTTGCCGCTCTTGGTGATGATGGTCGGGTTGGTGGTCACACCATCAATGGGCAGATACTCGCAAAGCTCGCGAATAGCTTGAGTGTCAGCTGTATCTACAAAGAACTCCATGGTAGATATCCCTTTCTAACTGGGAACTATTGCCTCCATTTTCCCACTTTGGAGTATCCAGAATAATGATGCTCGTTTGATCACATTCGCGGCATAGAAAAGAGCGCGGCGCAAAGCCAAGCCACTTGCTTCACGCCACACTCTTAAGAATTAAGCCATCGGCCCAAGGGCCATACGGGTACGCCCTACGCCAGGTCGGCAAGGTTCTCGCCGTTGCATTAGGAGCCACGTGGCAGGAAAGCGCCACGCGGCGCCAGCAACGGCAGGGCTCTACGCCAGGTCAGCGAGGTTCTCGCCGTTGCTGGCGATTACCTGCTTGTACCAGTAGAAGGAGTCCTTGCGGCTGCGGGCCATGGAGCCCTTGCCCTCGTCGTCCATGTCAACGTAGATGAAGCCGTAGCGCTTGCGCATCTCGCCGGTGCCGGCGGAGACCACGTCGATGCAGCCCCAGGTGGTGTAGCCCCAAAGGTCCACACCGTTTTCGATGGCGCGGTCCATGGCCTGGATGTGCTCGCGGTAGTACTCAATGCGGAACGGGTCGTGGATGGAGCCGTCTTCCTCCACGGTGTCATAAGCGCCAAGGCCATTCTCAACGACCATCAGCGGCATCTGATAGCGAGCGTAGGCCCACTCGAGGTACCACTGCAGGCCCGTGGCGTCGGTAGCCCAGCCCCAGTCGGAGTACTTGAGGTACTCGTTGCGGGCGCCAGCGCTGAAGTTGCCCTTGACCATGTCCTTGACCTCGTGGGTGGTGACCACGTTGGACATGTAGTAGCTAAAGGTATAGAAGTCCACCGTGCCCTCGGCAAGATCGACCCAGTCGGTGTCCTTGATGTCGAGCTTGACGTTGTGCTCCTTCCACAGGCGCGTGGCATAGGTGCCGTAGTCGCCCAGGCACTGAACGTCGCCGCAGTACCAAATGCCCTCCTCCATCTGGTGCTGGGCCAAGAGGATGTCTGCCGGGTCGCAGGTAGCGGGGTACCAGGCGATGCCGCAGATCATGCAACCAATCATGTTGTCCTGGTCGATGGCGTGGCCAATCTGGACGGCCTTGGCGCTTGCCACAAACTTGTGATGCAGGTGCTGGTAGGCACGCTGGTAGTCCTCGTCGGTGGTGTGACCGGAGAACGGCAGGAACATGATGGTGTTGTTGATCTCGTTGAAGGTGAGCCAGTGGTGCACGAGACCCTTGAACTCGGTGAAGCACGCGGTGGCATAGCGCACAAAGTGGTCGATGGTCTCGCGGTTCTCCCAGCCGCCGCAGTGCTCCTCGAGGTAGAGCGGCGTGTCAAAGTGCCAGATGGTCACGAGCGGCTCGATGCCGTTCTTGTGCATCTCCTCAAACATGCTCTTGTAGAAGGCCACGCCCTCGGGATTGGGCTCCTTCTCCAGGCCCGTGGGGAACAGGCGCGACCAGCTGATGGACATGCGGAACTGCTTGAAGCCCATCTCACCAAAGAGGGCGATGTCCTCCTTGTAGTGATGGTAGCCGTCAACCGCGTTGTGGTTGGGATAGTGATACTCGGGAAGCACGGCATAGTGAGCACCCTCGGGCAGCGGGTCGCCGTTCTTCATCTTGCAGTGGTTGCCGTCCTTGTCGATGTAGGTCACGTAGCGAGGCTCAAAGACCGTGCCGCCAGTGGTGACGTCGGTCATGGCCATGCCGCGGCCACCCTCGTTCCAGCCGCCCTCGTACTGGTTAGCTGCTACTGCGCCGCCCCAAAGAAACCCTTCCGGAAATGCCATGTCAACTCCTTCGATCGCCAAAACGTACAGACAAATTCTTCCAAACCCCACGGCGCTGCCGCCACACGATAAGCGCGGCACGGGCAGACCAGTCTGCCACCATCGCCCATGCAATGCCTATGACGCCCATGCCCAGCCCCACACCCAGAACGTATGACAGCACCAGGCGCACGGCAAGGGTGGAGGCGATGGACACCCACATGGTATATGCCACGTCACCCGCCGCACGCAGGCCATTGCCCACGTTCGAGGCAAACGGGAACACCAGGGCGTTAAACACGTTGTGCAGGGCGACCAGACGGATCACCAGTGCCACCGTCTCGCTTTCTAGCGCATAGAAGCGCAGGATGAGTGGGGTGGCTGCGAACACGAGGACGTTCCATGCCACCGAGAAGACCAATGACCACCGGGTCAGCTTGCCAAAGTAATAATCGGCGGCCTCAACGTCACCGGCGCCCATGCACTGGCCGATGACCGTGATGTAGACCGGGCCGATGGCCGCGCCCGACAGCGCAGCCAGGCTCCAGATGCTCTGTGCCACACCGTTGGCGGCAATCTGGTAGGTGCCGAAGAGCGCCACAATGGACGAGAGCGCCACCTTGACCAGCTGGAAGACGGCGTTCTCGGCGCCGTTGGGCACGGCGATGCCTGCGATCTTGGCCAGAAGCGGCCCATTCCAGCGCATGATCTGCGGCAGCCGGTAGGTGATGCGCTCCTCGCGGAAGACCAGCCACGTGATCAGCACGGCTGACACCATGCGCGCCAAAAGCGAGGGCCACGCTACGCCGGCCACGCCCGCATGCAGCACGAAGATGCCGATGTAGTTGCCCACCACGTTGACGGCATTGGAGATGATGGAGACAACCATAGTCACGCTGGTCTTGCCGATGCTGCGGAAGGTGGCAGCACCGGCGTTGTACACCGCCAGCGCTGGGTAAGACAGCGCCGAGATGCCCAGGTAGATGACACAGGCATCCATCACCGCGGGCTCGACGCGCCCGAACATCAGACCCAACAGCTGTCGGCGCAGCAACAGCACCACGACGCTCATGGCCACAGAAAAGACGATGGAGAACATAAGCAGCTGGCTTGCCGCCTCGCTGGCGCGGTCTGCGTCACCTGTTCCCACATATTGGGAGACCACCACGGCGCCTCCTGCAGCCAACGCCGTGAACAGGAAGATAAACACGGTGTTGAACTGGTTGGTGAGCGAGACGCCCGCCACGGCCGCCTCGCCAGCCTGACTGATGAAGAACGTGTCCGCCAGGCCTACCAGCATGAGCAGGAACTGCTCGAAGAAGAGCGGTACGATCATGCGCACCAGGTCTTTGTTGGAAAAGAGCTTGCTCGTCACGCAATGCCTTCCAATCGCAGTGTCTTTTGCCCCGTCCCACCTCTTATGGTCCATCACCAAATGTCTGTCAGCTTCAATCCGCCTCAGCCAGCGCGGCAAGATCGACTTGGAAGCGGTTGGGCACGCCCGAGCCGTCCAGCCCGCCCAGGTCGAGGCCGGAGAAGTCCTGCTGGTAGATCTCGGCGCAGCGGAACTGGCCGTCCTCCCACTCGAAGACATAGACCATACAGTTGGAGTTGCGGATCGGGGCAGCCCTGTTCTCGGGCTCAACCTCCATGAAGAAGTGGCGCAGCGACCCTCCCGAGCTGACGACGAGCACGTTCGTCGTGTCTGGGTCTGCCATGATCTCGGACAGGCACCCGCCGATGCGCTCATTGACCTCTTGATCCGTCTCGCCGCCGCCGGCACTCATGATGGCCGAGCGCACCTTGCCGCCACCGACAAAGTCGGGCTCGCAGAAGTCGTCCTTAGCCTCGAAGATCCCAAAGCCGCACTCGCGCAGGCCCTTCTTGCGCACGTAGGGCTTGACCTCGCCAAACGCCGCCTGGCAAACCATCTCCATGGTGTCGCAGCAGCGCTCTGAGGTGCTCGTGTAGAAGTGGTCGAACTCCACGCCCCTGCGTGCCAGGTCCTCGCCCGCAATCCGGCACTGCTCGATGCCGCGAGGCGTGACGGGAGAGTCGCACCAGCCTTGTGACTTGTGCTGAACGTTGAAGAGGGTCTCGCAATGGCGCATGGCATACAGGAGCTTCTTGGGCATGGCATTCTTCCTTATGTTGCGGCTGCAATATATCCATCTTAGCAAGCATTTGTGCCAAGAAGGACACTTTCGAGGCTCCGTAAAAAGCCAACACCCCACACAGGTCTGCTGGCAAAAGCAGCAAACTCCGCGCGGGGCGTTGGCACAGTCACATACCCTCAATATGGCGGCTCAGAAGCTTGCAATCCAAACCGCAAGCCCCTCTACCGTCTCGCAACGCTCAGAACTCCAAATTGGTGCCCTGCTCGTTCTTTGAGAACATATGGATGACGTTGCCGCCGAAGGCGTACTCCACTTTGGCGCCTGCGAAGAAGTGGTCCTGATAGGGACCCTCGATCTCGGTCGTGGGCACGATGACGATGACGTCCTGCCCGAGCGAGTCAAGATGCACGTGAACCGAGGAGCCCATCATCTCGGACACGTCGACCGTACCGACCAGCGTGGCAGCGTCGCCCGAAGCCAGGGAGATGTGCTCGGGACGGATGCCGAGCGTGATGGACTGCGAGGCCACGTCTTGGGCAGCCAGTCGCGCCTGCTTCTCGGCGCTGGGTACCACAATGGCATCTCCCACGTGTACGCTGTAGACATTGCCGTCGCGCACCAGCTCGGCATCGAAGAAGTTCATTTGGGGCACGCCTATGAAGCCCGCCACAAAGAGGTTGGACGGATGCTCGAAGACCTCCTGCGGCGTACCGACCTGCTGGACTTCGCCGTCCTTCATGATGACGATGCGGTCGCCGAGCGTCATGGCCTCGGTCTGGTCGTGCGTGACGTAGATGAACGTGGAGTCGATGCGCTTGCGCAGCTTGATGATCTCGGCGCGCATCTGGTTGCGCAGCTTGGCGTCGAGGTTGGACAGCGGCTCGTCCATGAGCAGGACCTTCGGCTCGCGCACGATAGCGCGGCCGATGGCCACGCGCTGGCGCTGGCCGCCGGAGAGCGCCTTGGGCTTGCGGTCGAGGAACTCTGTGATTCCAAGCGTCTCGGCAGCCTCGTTGACCTTGGCATCAATCGTCTGCTTGTCCATCTTGCGCAGTTTGAGCGGGAAGGCGAGGTTGTCGCGAACCGACATGTGCGGGTACAGGGCATAGCTCTGGAAGACCATGGCGATGTCGCGGTCCTTCGGGGCGACGTCGTTCATGAGCTGGCCGTCGATGTAGAGCTCGCCGTCGGTGATCTCCTCGAGGCCGGCGACCATGCGCAGCGTGGTGGACTTGCCGCAGCCGGAGGGGCCGACGAACACCACAAACTCGCGGTCGGCGATCTCGAGGTTGAAGTCGGGCACGGCAAGGACGCCCTCGTCGGTGATGCGCAGGTGCGAGGTGCGGTGCGCGGGCTCCTGGCCCTTCTTCTTGCGGCCGAAGAGACCCTTTTTTGACTTACGCTCGGTGTTGGGATAGACCTTCTTTATGTGTCTGAGGCTAACTTCTGCCATTGTTCTTGCGTTCCTTCCTAGCCCTTGACCGCGCCCGCTGCGACGCCCTTGATGATGTGCTTCTGGCACGCCAGGTAGAAGATGATGACCGGAATGATGGACAGCAGGATTAGCGCCATCGTGGCACCAAGATCCACCGTGCCATAGCTGCCCTTGAGGTACTGGATGTGGATGGGGATGGTCCGATACTTGTTGATGTCAAGCACGAGTACCGGCAGCAGGTAGTCGTTCCACACCCACATGATCTCGAGGATGCCCACGCTGATGAGGGTGGGCTTGAGCATGGGAAGCACGACGCTGAAGAAGGTGCGCACGGGTCCGCATCCATCGATGGCGGCCGCCTCCTCGATCTCAAGAGGGATGGACTTGACAAAGCCCACAAACATGAAGATGGCCAGTCCCGCACCAAAGCCCAGGTACACGATCGGAATGGTCCAGGGTGTGTTGAGCTTCAGGACATCAGCGGTCTTGGAGAGCGTGAACATGACCATTTGGAAGGGCACCACCATGGAGAACACGCAGAGAAAGTAGATGGCCTTGCAGAACAGCGAATCCACGCGAGCGATGTACCAGGCGGCCATAGAGCAGAACACCAGGATGAGCCCGGTCGAGAGCACCGTGATGACCACGCTATAGAGGACCGAGCTTTTGAAGGGATAGTTGCCAAAGGTCATGCCCTTGACGAAGTTGGCCATCCCTGCCCAGCTCTCGCTGGTGGGCAACGCGAACGTGTCCGTCTTGACGAAGGTGTTGAGCTTGAACGAATTGATGACCACGGCCACCACGGGCAGCACCCACAGTATGCAGATGGCCGCAAGCACAACTGACAG
>CADCHF010000022.1 GCA_902801175.1 uncultured Coriobacteriaceae bacterium
TATCCCGACGGCAGCGTCTACGACGAGATTCTAATGAACGAGGTGACGTTCTAACCCACCGAAGCGCCTCAGTCGACTCACGAGAGAGCGTGTCAAGGGAACGTATAATTTGAGTAAAAAGCACTCGTCCTTGGAATGGGGCGTGTCAGTGGGGACGTGGACACTTTGACACACGCGAAAAACGCGCATCTTGAGTGCGCGTCGCATTCGAAGGATTACTCATCCTGTCAGTTAGACTGCGTGTGTCAAAGTGTACGTCCCCACTGACACACCCCATCGCAGGTCAACCGGGGTGTCAAAGTGTACGTCCCCCTGACACACCCCCCAAATACAGCCACATGTAAAGAAATAAGGCCCCTTGCTGGGACCCTTCGTTTTTATGGAGCGGGTGACGGGAATCGCCGCGTTGCCTGGCGGCAACGCTCCATGGCTCCGCGGCGCGGTGCGCCGCTACGCCCGGAAGTGCCCACTGGGCACTTCCGCCCTCTCGGGTTCGATTCCCTGGAAGTCCGCCGAAAAGAAAAGGGCCCCTTGCTGGGGCCCTTCGTTTTTATGGAGCGGGTGACGGGAATCGAACCCGCGTGGTCAGCTTGGAAGGCTGAAGTTCTGCCATTGAACTACACCCGCGTGCGCAAACGCAGGTAGTGATGTTAGCACAGAAATAACCGTCGCAGCAATAACAACAGCATGCGCGCTCAGACTTTACACGAGTGGCATGCATCCACTCGTGAGGACATCCGGCACGGCTATTGTGAGAATCCATCTCGCATATAGCTGAAATCGCACCGCACGCCAGACTCCCTCACTTTTCAACTCACAGTTAATCTGTAACGCCTTATAGTAACCACTGCCATACCTGTCACGTATATCTGAGATTGTTTTCGTAAGCAAATCAGCACATACAAGGACCAAGGGAGCACGCATATGAGGGACATCAGCAGAGCAGAGTTTTTACAGTCGGCAACGTTTGCCCTAGTTGGTCTTGGCCTGTACGGCTGCAGCCAAAACAGCGGCGATGCGACTCCCGCTGAAACCGCAAGCGAAGAGGAAGCAGCGCCTGAGACCACCGAGACCGTGCCGGAGCCAGACCCCGGCATTTGGGTTGTCTCCAAAGAAGTGCAGACAAGCACCGACGGAGACAAAGAAGAGGTCGTAACAACCGAGTACGAGCTGGACGAACAAGGCAACCTCATCAGCACGCCCATGGTTACCACACCATTCATCCGCGCAGGCGCTGAGTACGAATACAACGAAAATGGCTGGCGTACCAAGATGATTTCGACCATGCCGGCCTCTGATATGGATCCAGAGGCTAAGCCCATCGTCACAGAAACCGAGTTCCAGAACGAGTATGACGATCAGGGACGCCTTGTGTCGACGAGCTGGGAAGACACCTCCATGGGCGAGCCGGCTACCTATACCAACAAGTACTCGTACGACGAGGCGGGCAACATCTCAGCGGTGGATTTGCTATGGCATGACAGCACAATCACGATCCACTACGATGAGGACGGCCTCATGACAGAGCGAATCACAAAGCCAATTGATGGCAGCGATTCAGAGCCGACCACCATCACGTTTGCCTACGAGCGTGACGAAGCGGGCAACCTGGCAAGCTGCATCGCAACCTATGACAACGGGTACACATTTACAAACACATACACCTGCGACGATAACGGCAACGTAATTGGCCGTGAGGTGCGAGCCATCAACACCGATGGCGAGGAGAGCCCATATGTAACCACATATGAGTACGAATACACCTACATCGAGAATCCGTCGATGGGCGCTCGCGCACTAAACCATTTGTTTGAGAATACGACATCCTAGTTTTGCGGGTGCGACCTTTGACGTCCTGCAAGGAACCGGGCCGGCTGCGACAGTCGGCCCGCTTTTTCTAGCCCAAGCGGTCCGACTTCCAGGCCGACTCTCCCCCACCCGCATCGGCGTGGTCCGCAAGATATCCCCGCTCGGATATAGCGCAAATCACCGCGTCCATGGACCGTGCCGCGTATTCAATATCGCTGATGAAGATGCGGATCGAGGCGTTGGTGCCAAAGGCGTCCGAGCTCAAGAAGAGCACCTGCGCCACCTGACCAGGCGCAATCCAGCCGTTCTTCGTTAGCACGTTTGCCGCCAGGGTCTCGATGTCAGTCTTGACCAGCGCCAAGTTGACGCCCGGCCGAATCTGGCAGTCAAACATGTGGCGGTACGCCATCCTGCCATTTAGGCGCATGAAGGTGTCACCGATGAGCTTTGAGTTGGGAATGATGTGCGGAATGCCGTCGCGGTCGCGAATCGTTATCTGGTGCCAGTTGATGTCCATAACCTCGCCGCGATGCTCGCCCATGATGACCTGGTCGCCTATCGCGACGATGTTTCCCGCCACAATAAGCAGCCCGGCCACGACGCTCTTGATGAGGTTCTGCAGACCAAGCGAGACAACCAGCGTCGTTACGCCAAGCGCCTGCATCACGCCACTCATCTCAACGTGAAACACGTTCTCGCTCAGGAAGTAGACAGCGATCAGCGCGATGACAACACGCGCGGCGTTGATCAGCAGCGAGACCTCGCCCATCTCGGACCCAGCCAGCTGCTTGTGCAGGACGCGATTGATAACATGACTCAAAACGAGCGCGGCACAAACCGTAAGCGAGACTATTAGTATGGCCACAGGCAGCTCTCCGTATGTCTCGCCAAGCGAGTCGATGAACATAATCTTGGCGCCCGTCATGCCCACAGCGGCTCCGATTCTGCGGAGTAGTCCCACGCTTCCCACTGCGTGGGTTCTAGATTAGGCCTGTTTGGGCCGCATGCGTCTCTTGATACTGCGAGCGGTTTTCTGCAATAGGCCACAAGGCTTCAGGGGCAGCGCGACGCTATACGGCTCTCTAAAAACGCACCACGCTTGCAAGTGCTTATGTTGCTGCAATCGGCCAGCAAAAGTGCCGCCGGATAGCAGAGGAAGAGAATCAGAACGGCATGACGCATTCGAGGACGTCGCGGACACAAGCGCACTGGCGCGCAAGCATGTCCCCGGCGCCCTCGAGGGAGTCGCCTTGCCGTCGTAGGCCTCAGGAGAATCTCGCAAGACTGGCCTACATCATCAAGCAAGCCTAGCTGCCGTCCGACCAGCCCACGGGCACTGCCTAGCCATTCGACTTGAGCCTTAGCAGCTTAATCTCGGGATGGTTCTTCTTGAGCCACTCCACTGTGTGCGGGCAGCTCGCATCGTTGAGCTGCATGCCAAACAGGTAATCTGAACCCAAACCGTCTTCGCTCTGCTTATTGACGGCAAAGTCCCCGTCATACCCCTTGTCATCCCAAAGATTCTCGTTGCTGAACAAACCCGCATCCTCTTCCATGAGGTCGATACGCAGGGCCTCAAGCAGGTCCTCTCGCTCATCTGCCGGAATCGTGACGGTGGCATAGTAGCTGCCGTCATCTTCCACCAGGTACTCAAACACCACGTCGAGCTTTGCCGGATCGGCCTCTAGCACGCTCGCAAAGCGAGACGCACGTCCCTCGGGACTGTTGGCCAGCTCCGCAAACCGGTTAATGAGCTGGATGCTCGCATCCTTGGGATCTGCGCTTTGACCGTCGACCTCAAACCAGCTCGTGGGGATGGGATAGTAGCGCCACATCTCGCGACCGTCGGCAAGGTGATAGGCAAAGGTCATGTTAAAGGTAGTGTCGTCACTGTTGCCCTCGCCACCATTGGCAATGACGTCGCGCTGGAGCTCGCACGCTGCGGCAATGCCCTCGGGAGAGCTGAGCTCAAACGACCTGCCGTCGCCGCCCTCGAGCATGACGCGCTCAACCGAGCCTGGCTCCGGCACGTAGTGCGCCACGCCAAACACGTCAAACCAGCACGCCCCCACAAACGCGACCGAAACCGCGCCCACGACAACTGCCGCACGCCACGAATGCGCCAGGCCGTGGGTGCTACGTCGCATGACGTTCTCGGCAAAGAGCGTTCCAATGAAGCCCCCGATCACCATGAAGACAGCCATGGTCGCAACTTCGCCCGGCTTCATGGGAAGACCCGAGAAGGCATCCGAGACATGAGTAAGGCGATACACCGAGCTAAAGAGCAGTGCCGAGGAGAAGCCGGCGAGGTACTTGAGCACGGGGCGCAGCGAGGCAACGGCCACGCTGCTACTTGCGGCCTCAAGGTCGCGACGGCAGAAGAGCCACCCCGCAAACGCCATGGCCAGCAACGACGCGACCACGTAGCAAGCTATGCTTGTCGCATTGATCGTGGGGATGTTGCCGACCCACGTGAGTGCGACCTCGCCAAGCCATACGGCAGGCGACAGGAACTCCAGCATGTATCCAGACTCACTCATGCCATACATGAGCGACGACACCACCAGCCGCACCGCAGCCTCAAGGCAGCTCGCCAAGAACCCGATCACCAGGTAGAGCAGCAGGGCCACGGGTCGCGTGCCCGAGAGCTGGCAGCTCACCGTTGCCACGGCGTAGAGCACAAGCACCGAGAGAGCGACGGATGCGTACCATTCCGCAGCGGTCCCCAGCGACAGGAGCGCTCCCAGGGAGACGCGCAACGGCAGCAGAAGCGCCACTGCAACTGCCGGAATGGCCAGCAGCACTAGCAGACCCAAGACGGACATCGTTACATACACCGACTTGCGGCGGATGGGCAACGACCCTATAAAGGTTGCCGAGCGTATGTCAAAGAGGTGCTCGTTGAGGGCGATGGCCACCACAGGCGCGCCAACCATCGCATACGCCCAGGCCAAAAGGCCCATGGCGCCCCACGCACTATCCATGCCGGCCTGCTTCTCGGCAAACGTTGAGGCCGTCTTTGAAATCATTGCTGCGGTGCTATACATTGGCACGTCAAAGAGCAGCACCAGCCCCACGAGCCCAGCGAGCCACAGGGGCCAAAAGCGCTTGAGGCTGCTCTTGAGCAGGCCGGGGCTCAAAATGCTAGCGGCCTTCATGATGGGCACCTCCCAGCTCATAGATGAAGATCTCCTCGAGCGACAGCGGAAGCACGTTGACAAAGGTTGCCCCCTGCTGCTCGAGCGCCTGCTCCACAGACGCGGCGTCACCACGCACGACCATCGTGCGCAGGCGCCCCTGGACCTCTTCGTGCAGCACGTCAAGTCCCGTGGGAACGGTATTTGCTCCATCGGCAAACGAGACCTGCGCCTTAACAAAGCCACCTTGCAGGTCCTCGAGGCTGCGCTCGAGCACCATGCGGCCGGCGTCCATGATGCCCACGTGATCGCACACGTCGGCCAGCTCGCGAAGGTTGTGCGAGCTCACCAGCACGCTCATCTCCCGACTTGCGACCTCGTCCATCACATGGCGCAGCACCGAGCGGCGCACCGCCGGATCAAGACCGTCGAGTGGCTCGTCGAGCAGGAGCAGGTCGGGCCGCGCCGCAAGCGCCAGGCAAATGGCGAGCTGCTTTTGCATACCCTTTGAGAGCGTGCGCACTCCGCGCTGCTGGTCGAGAGAGAACTCGTCAGCAAGCGAGTCAAAGTACGCACCGTCGAAGCGCGGAAGAACCGAGGCGTGCAGCTCCTTCATGTCGCCCACTCGGGCTTGCCTAAAGAACCAAAAGTCGCTCGGTACGTAGGCAATGCGCTCCTTGACCTCTGGCTGCTCAAAGACCGCCTCGCCGTCCACGAGCACCTCGCCCTCGTCGGGCCGCATGACGCCCGCAACGTGCTGCAGCACCGTTGTCTTGCCAGCACCGTTTGGCCCCACGAGTCCGTAAATGGACCCGCGCTCCACGTGCATGAATAGGCCATCGAGCGCACGAACGGGACCAAATGCCTTGACCAGGCCCTTGATCTCGATCATCGTCCATCACCTTCTTCTATACGTTGGATCATTTGGGTACGGCTGAATCCAGCTGCCTCGAGCCCGCAAACCACCTCGTCAAACTGCTCGAGGAGCTCGTCTACATGTAGCTGGCGAGTCTCGGTGGAGTCAGCCACAAAACTGCCACGCCCCGCCGACGAGTACACGTAGCCAAGCGACTCGAGCTCGCGATAGGCGCGCTGAATAGTGTTTGGGTTGATGGCAAGCTGCGTGGCCAAGCTGCGGACCGAGGGGAGCTTGTCATCGGGCTGCAGGGCACCAGCCACAATGAGCTGCCTGAACCCATCGACCACCTGCTCGTACAGCGGGCGCGGGTCGCGTCCGTCGATGCTGATCATCCGTTCACCTCCTGTGCATCTACTGTACTAATTCACTTAATACAGTTACTACAGTCAGTGGCGCCCGTCAAGTACCTTACGTTCATGTATGAAGATTTGCGGTGGTGGCCACGGAGGGCGGGCAAGGGTGTTCAAGCACCCACAACCCAAGCGGTGACCGTCTATGGCAGCTCGATGATGAAGGTGGTCAGCCCATCCTTGCTTTCGGCGCGGATCGTGCCGCCATGCGCCTGAACGATCTCGCGTGCGATGGCAAGGCCCAGCCCGGCGCTCCCGGTTGAGGCGCGGGCGTCGTCGGCACGGAAGAATCGCTCAAAGATGCTCTTGAGGTGCTCCGGCGCAATCTCGCGACCCTGGTCGCGCACGCAGATCTGCCATCCGCCGCCCTGCTGCTCGCGCGCTTCCAGCACAATCTCGGTCCCGGCGCTCGCATAGGCGATGGCGTTTCGTATGACGTTGCCCACCGCACGCGCCATCTTGCCCCCGTCGGCAAACATCGTCTTGCATGGGGGCGCGTCCACGCGCACCGCGAGGCCACGGCCCTGCAGCTCGGGAAGGAAGTCGCTCGCCAGCTGCTCCAGGAAGAGCTGGACCTCAACCTCGTCGCGCTCGATGGGAATCGACGAGAGGTTGTAGCGGGTGATCTCAAAGAACTCCGTCGTGAGGGAGTCGAGCGTCTCTGCCTTCGCAAGGGCCGTTGACACGTACTTCTGGCGCTGCGCCTCGGGCAGGTCCGGCGCCTCGTCCAGGAGCGACAGATAGCCCACCACCGAGGTGAGGGGTGTGCGGATGTCGTGGGCAAGGTAGGCTACCAGCTCGTTCTTTCGCCGCTCCGCCTCGGCTGCCGCGCGCTCGTTGGCAAGGGACTGCTCGCGCAGCTCGTTGAGCTCGCCCTGCGTGAGAGCGAGGGGGCGAGAGAGGCGCACTGGCGTCTCGCGGTCGGTCATGAGTCCCGACACCGCGCCCGAGAGCTCCTCGAAGTACCTCACGGACCACGCGAGAACACTCCGCACGAGCACCATGTACCCCAAAAAGAACAGCGTAAGGGCGATGGGCCACTTGAGGGACCGTATGCGATGGTAGGCGGTAAGGTCACGGACCTGGACCGCACCATTCTCGTCGGGCTGGCCGATCTCGAGGTCCCAAGCCATCGTGCCCGTTGCGAGCAGGTAGTCCTCGACCTCGCTCTCCTGCATGGTGAAGGAGTTGAAGGTGTATTCCATAACCGTGTTGGCCAGCGTGTCCCTGAGCGCGATCTCGTAGAAGACGCACACGACGGCGCACGCGACCAGATAGATGGCCGTCCGCCCCAAGAGCAGCCGCGTCAGCCATCCTATCCCACCGTGTCGATGCGCACGATCTGCATCTTTACCCTGCGGTCGCAGAGGCGCGCCAGAAAGCGGTGCAGCCCGGTGACAGCAGGGTCGTCCATGGGATAGTAGCCCAGCATGTAGCCGCGCGACGTGACGCGTGCGCCTGGTACCCAGTCGCGCAGCTCAGAGACGTCCTCCACGCACAGGCACTCGTCGTAGTTCTCCATGCCAAAGCTCTTGAAGGTGCTGCGCATGAGGCGACGCCCCAGCTTTCCGATGGTGTCAAACACGATGCGGCAGCCACCAAAGCGCTCGGCAAGACCGCTCACCAGCGCCTGTGCCTGCGCAAACGTGAAGTAGTGAAAGACGCCTGCCGCAAAGAAGATGGCGCCGCCAGAGCCGTCGACCTCGTCCATCCAGCGCGCGTCGTTGAGGTCGCAGGCAATGTTGTGCTCGCGCGCCACCTCGGGCAAGAGCTCCGCGCGGGCATCGATGATGTTGGGCATGTCGACGTTGTACATGAGGCACGTGCCGTTGTCGCAGCGACGCGGCGTCTGGTCGAGCCCGCAACCCATGTTGACCACTGCCGCCTGGGGATGCGCTGCCAGGTAGTCACGGATCTCCCACTCCATGTCGAGCTGGCGCATGGCAGCCTCGAGCGCGCCAAAGCGCCAGAAGGTGCTCTTGGCCTGCCGGTCGAGGCCCGAGAAGTCGTAGTCGAGCCGCGCGCAGAGCTCGGCGGCGCTCGTGTCGTTGTAGAGGCGCGGGAACACCTCCGCGCAGAGCTTGCGGCCATAGAGCGGGATGATGAGTGTCTCCTGCACCGACCCCGGCTCAATGGCGATCTTTGCCGTGCCAGCTTGTTGCGTTACCATGAGCAGACCTTCCTCCAACGTGCGCATCTACGTGCGCAAATGCTTTTGATCCTGTCGTCTTGCCTATCCCAGCGCCACGTCGAGCGCCATCATGAGCGTGAATCCCAGCGAGAACATGAGCACGCCAACGTTGCTGTGCTCGCCCGAGCTCATCTCGGGGATGAGCTCCTCAACCACCACGTACATCATCGCCCCCGCCGCAAAGCTCAGCAGGTAGGGCATGGCGGGCACGAGCGCACGTGCAAAGGCGATAGTCAGGAGCGCCGCAACGGGCTCCACCACGCCAGAGAGCACGCCGTCGGCAAAGGCCCGTCCCCGGCTGGCCCCCTCCGCCCTGAGCGGCAGCGAGATGATGGCCCCCTCGGGAAAGTTCTGGATGGCGATACCCAGCGAGAGTGCAAAGGCAGCCCCCACCGTGATGTTGGCCGCCCGGGCGAGATAGCCGGCATACACCACGCCCACAGCCATCCCCTCGGGAATGTTGTGCAGCGTGACGGCCAGCACCATCATGGTCGTACGTGCAAGGTGGACCTTGGGACCCTCCGCCTGCTCAGCAAACATGTGCAGATGAGGGACCACGGTGTCGAGCAGCAGTAAGAAGAGGACGCCCAGCCAAAAGCCGCCAACTGCCGGCACAAAGGCAAGGCGTCCCATGCGTGCCGACTGGTCCATCGCAGGCACCAGTAGGCTCCAGATTGAGGCGGCCACCATGACGCCCGAGGCAAAGCCAGTGAGGGCTCGCTGCACCTTGCCGCTCAGTTCGCGACGCAGGGCAAACACGCAGGCCGAGCCAAGTGACGTGCCCACAAGGGGGACGAGCACCCCCACAATGACCGCTGCCGTTAGCATACAAGCCCCGCTAGGCGGGTGCGAACGTCAAGAGACGCCTGCAGCGCGCAGCCGCAAAGACGCATGGTTGTGAGTTTGTGCATACGAGTCCTCCTCTAAAGTAAGCCAATTCTAACATTCTTCTGTCAGGTCACCGTTGGCATGCCAGAAGGGGTAGCCCCTTTTGACAGTCCAGCATCCCCGATGTTGACGGCTGGGTCGCGATTCTCGCTGGCTGCGTTGACAGGCGACACTCCCCTACAATGGGAGGCGCTGGATTCAACAGAGAGGAACCGTCGTGCGCATACTCATGGTCTGCCTTGGCAACATCTGTCGCTCCCCCATGGCGGAGTACGTACTGCGTAACCTGGCAAGAGAGGCCGGGACGGCGAGCGATGTACAGGTGGACTCAGCCGCAACGAGCCGTTACCAGATTGGCGACACACCGCACCGCGGGACCCGTCGTGTGCTGGCGGCGCATGGCATCCCCTGCGGCGAGCACCGCTCACGACAGATGACGCGCGCCGACTACGACCACTACGACCTCATCATTGGCATGGACGACGAGAACCGCAGCGACATCCTGCGCATTGTGGGACACGACCGCAACCACAAGGTCCGCACGCTCCTCGACTGGACCGACCACCCGCGGGCCATTGCCGACCCGTGGTACACTGGCGACTTCGAGACCACCTACGCCGACGTCCGCGAGAGCTGCGAGGCGCTGCTAGCGTGGATTGAGGAGCAGGTGCGATAGACGCCATAATGTGGTAAGGTCTCCACACATTGCACCGTCCAAGGAGGCATTAGGTTCATGAGCAGGCTTCGCAGCTAGGCACACATCCACACGCAGACAAGACCTACGCTGAGGAGCAACCCATGACATCCGAACCTCTCGAGATGGACGGCAGCCCATCCCCAAACTCCCAACCAAGCCTCTGGACGCGCGACTTCACCCTTATCACGCTCGCGACCGTCCTTGGCGCCGCCGGCGCCATCGCCGGTGAGTTTGCGCTCTCGTTTTACGTGTTCGACGAGACGGGTTCTACGCTGGCCTCCGCCCTCGTCATAGCCATTCAGCTCGTGCCACACGTCTTTGTGCCGCTCGCGGTCTCGCCATTCATGGATCGCCTGCCACGCAAGACGTTCTTGGTCGCCGGAGATATCGCCTGCGGAGCGGCCTACGCAGCGCTTGGCGTTTGGCTTGCCTTTGCCGGCTTCTCCTACGTCGGCTACCTTGCCATCTCGCTCGTGCTCGCCTGTCTTGGGGCCATCGACGAGCTCGCATGGACCAGCATCTATCCCGAGGTCATTCCGCTGGGGGCCGAGCAGAAGGGCTATGCGGTCTCGGGCATGCTCTACACCACGCTCGCCATCGTGATGACCCCCTTTGCCGCCGTGCTGCTCGACACCATAGGCGTCCCGCGGCTGCTCATGGCACAAGGGGCGCTTGCCATCGCTGCGGCGATTGTCGAGAACCTCGTGAACGTTGAGGAGCACGAGCGCGAGGACAGCGAGCAGGAGGGCTTTGCCCGCTGGTTGGCCGACGTCCGCGAGACCGTCACGTGGCTCAAAAACGAACGAGGCATGCGCGGCATCTTTGGCTACATGGCCGTGTCCAACGGCCTCTACACGGGCTTCTCCCCCATCCTCATTGCGTTCTTCCGCACCACGCCCGGCCTCTCGGCAGCCATGTACGCCTTCTACTCGGTCGCGGAGTTTGTGGGCCGCACCATAGGGAGCACCATTCAGTACAAGGTGAAGGTGCCGCGCGAAAGGCGCTATGGCGTCTGCCTTGCGGTCTACCTCATCTACGACATCATGGACGCCTGCCTGCTGTGGCTGCCCTACCCGCTCATGCTGGTCAACCGCGCCATTGTTGGTCTGCTTGGCTCCAACAGTCTGGTACTGCGCGAATCGGCCATGCAGCGCTATATCCCCGAGCGCATGAGGTCGAGGGTCAACGCGTTCTCAGGAATCTACATTGCGGCCGCGTGCTTTGTGTTTTCGCTTTTGGTGGGAGCGCTGGGCGAGCTGCTGGACTACCGCGTCTGCGTCACCATCTGTGGAGTGACGGGCATCGTCGCGTGCCTCTTCTTTGTGTGGCATCGCCGCGATGACGTACGCAAGGTGTACGAAACGGCGGAGTAAGAGGCGGGCCCCGGCCTCACGGACCGGTGTCCCAAGGGCGTGAGGCAAAGGAGCGGCGCCAGGCGGGGATAGCCTCTCCGCATGGCGCCGGCAGTGCGATGCTTCTGCGAGCGTGTCAGTCGAACATGGTCAGCGCCGTGATGCTGGAGAGCAGCAGCATGAGAACCACGGCCGCTGCCGCGCCGGCAGCCATCTTGAGCGCGATGCTCAGCGCCTTGGGCAACCTGCGCTCCCGCACGATCTGCTCGGGGTCCTCCCCTGCCATGAAGGCCTGCACTTCGCGCATGGTCTCGATGTCGTAGCGCTTCTCGATGCGCTCGGCCACAAACGACACCGCCACGGCGACCACCAAGACCACCAGCGCAACAATGGAAAGCGGCGAGGTGAGGCCCTGGCCCTGCGCCACCTGGATGGAGAGCATCACCGCACCAAGCACGATGAGCGCTACCGACAGCCCCATGCTCGCCTTGATCTTGAAGCGCTCAAGCTCATAGTTCTCGATTTCCTTTGCCATGGTTTCCACGTCTCCTTTGACGAGTGAGTCCACGGACACGTCGAAGAGGTTGCTCATGAGCAGCAGGCTCTGCACGTCGGGACAGGTCTTGCCGGTCTCCCAGTTGCTGACCGTCTGGCGCGAGACAAAGATCTGCCGGGCAAGCTCTTCCTGCGAAATGCCCTTGTGTTCGCGCTCTTCCCTGATGCGATTGCCAACTTCCATGGGTGGTCCTCTCTCTTGCGTGTCCCTTGAGGACGAGACTGCCATGACGCACTAGACCTTACCACCCAATGGCTTTGACATAGCGCCAAACTGGCACATATTAGGATGCAAAAAGGGTTTGACAGGGCTGTTGAGCTGGGCAAATATGCTCGACTGGGCCATCGAGGCCCTGCGCGTTGTACCCGCGCGCATAGGCTCGGCGCTGCATCATATGCAGGGCTCCGAGGAGCTTGGCATCCCCACCTCCTACGAGCTGTCCACAATGGCAGAGGTCCGCCGGATGGCAGCCGAGGAGCTCCCCGGTGCACACCTGCGACCGGGCCTGTACTACCGCTACCTCCTCAGCTGGACCAAGCGCGGGTGAACGCCTAAGTCCCGGGCAGCTTTACGTTCACGCCCCTGAGACAACACGCTCCAGAAGCCCCTCTATCTGCGCGTTCACGAAGGAGGGGTTGTCGACGTTAGAGTTGTGGCCGGCATCGGGCACCCACACCAGCGGCAGTCCCTCACCCTTGGCCCAACGGCGGTTGAAGGGCTTGACATCGCCAGCCCGGTCGTGCTCGCCGCACAGCAGCAGCGCGGGACAGCCAAGCTCGTAGGCGCGATTGGCCTCCACGGCGTCGGCGAGCAATCGGTACCCAAAGGCGGCCAGCTCCACGTACTCCTTCTTGGTGTAGCCCTCCATGAACTGACGCATCTGCGTGCGGGCCGGCGGCGTCACCGCCGTGCCCCAGGCACCCCACGACGCGAGCCACGACCAGGGAATCATCTGGTACATCCACTTGGTGTGGCGCAGGGCCTTGATCTCCCACGTGGGATAGTAGCGGCGCCTGAGCGGAGCCGAGTCGATGGAGGCAAAGCCCACCGCACGGCCGGGAAAGAGGTCGCAGAACGCCTGGGACACATAGCCGCCCATCGACTGCCCTACCAGCACCGGATGTGCCACGCCCTCGGCGTCTAGGATGCCCGCAAGCATGCGCGCCATGTCGTCCATCGTGAAGTCGAGCGCAAAGGGCCGCGAGGCACCATGCGCCGGCGGGTCCCACACCAGGCAGTTCGCACGCCCCGAAAAGTGGGCCAACTGGTCCTCAAAGAGTCGGTGGTCCGCCGTGAGTCCAGGCAGGAGCACCAACCACGGAGCGCCAGGGCCTGCCGCCGCGTCGACCCAGTAGCGGATGACTCCCCACCTGGTCTCGTGCATCCCCTGTCTCGTGATGTCCATCGTGAGCCCCCGTGCTTCGCGTTGCCGCCTAGCCTGCCCTCATCAACAAGCCAGACGATCCTTGCTGCAAGCACCATTTTCCACAAATTTTGTTCGCGGTCGTTATCTTGCCAATACCGACAAGATAGCCAGAGAGTGATCCTGAGGTCCTGGCGGCGTGCCATGGCCATCGCGGCCGCAGAACAGCCAAATTGCGCACGATCAGGGTCGCGGTCTGCATCAGCCGGACATCGGGGACGGTTCACTGTGACAGCAGGAAGCGAAGCGCCTCCTGCGTTGAGGGCTCAAGCAGAGAGGGGCGCTTCCAGTGGTCGACGAGGGCATGGGGCGGGCGGCGATAGGTGAGCACGCGTGGCTCGCCATCCGGGCCCCACACGGCCCGGGGTGGGTTGGCCGCGGGATCCAGGGCACGGGCGACCTCGACGGGGTCGTCCTGCCGCAGGAGGAGGGTGCCCGCCCCCACCGAAAGCGGGATGTGAGTGTCGTTTGCCAGCCTTGCCAGCGAGATGAGGGTTCCGAGGTCGTTGACATACGCCACAAGGCGGCAGTCGCGCCTGCCGCGAAGCGCAAGCAGGGCCTGAATGAGCCGAATGAGGTTGCGATCGTCCAGCGGCGGTACCAAAAGGACGGGCGGGTCCTGCACGGATGTCGCTGCCTCAACCACGGAGGACAGGGCCTCCCGGAAGACGTCGAGGCTGGTCTGGCTCCCCAGCACGCGCATTCCGGCCGTCTCGGGCGGATCGGCCACCGGCTCGATGGCGTCGCGGCGCTGCGTGGCTGCGCCATAGTAGCAGGCGCAAGGCTGGGCGAAGGTCTTGCGGTAGAGTGCCACGCGCTCGTCGTCGGTGGCGCAGGCCTCCGCCGCCACCAGGAAGCGCAGGGCGAGCAGCCGCTCGTCCAGCGGGCGCCCGCGTCCGCCCAGCTTGGCCACACCCACCCCTGCCTGCGCAAATGCGGCCAGGTGGCAGGCTGCGCAGGGATAGGGCTCAAGATAGGCACAGGCCTTCCCCAAGCAGGCATGCGTGCGATAGGTGGTATCGAAGGTGTAGAGGGGCGGCGCGTCGTCCATGTCTCCTGGCACCTCGCGCGGCGGATAGGTAACCCCATGGCGGTGCCGGCAGTAGCCATCCACCCAGGGGCACTTGTCAAAGAAGGCCATGACCTCGGCCTCCGTGGCTGGCACGACGGACAGCAGCCGTCTCGCCTCGCTCGGTCTCACGAAGCGGGGGAACACCACCCGCGAGACGTCCAGTCGCAGGTAGGCGGCAATCGTCGTGCGGTTCTGCGCAACCGCAAGAAGCGACAGGCAGCGCCTGAGGTCCGTGGCCGTACGCAGCCGCCACAGCAGGCCCAGGTCGCTGGCGATAACCCCCGTGCCGCCCGCGGCCTCAAACTGCCGGCAGAGCTCCACCAGGCGGTCCAGCTGCGGTTCGGTGTAGCGGGAGTTGAGGGCAAGCCACAGCGGCAGCCCGTGTGTCCGCGCCTGCTCAGCGCAGTGCGCAAGATCGTCAGGAGTGACAAGGTTGGCTACGCCCTGGCGACGGCTTGCACTGTCGTGGTCGCCGTAGCGCTGCGTCCACCAGGAGTCCTGATAACCACAATACAGCTCGCCTGCGCCGGCTGCCGCAAGCGCGGCCACCTCGTCGGGCGCGTTGACCGGCACGGCATACCTCATAGGGCCTCAGCCTCCCGCATAAACCGCTCAAAGGACTGCTCGTTCACCTCATGCAGCGTGGCGCGAAGCGCCACAAGACGCGTGTCGTCACCCGAAAGGTAAGCCTTCGCCGCGGCATAGGGCTCGTTGATGGCGGCCTGCGTCCAGGTGCGCGTAAGCTCCTCCGTCGCCCGGGAGAGGCGCTGGTAGAAGGACTCGGCGGCAGGGTCCATGCGCTGGAGGCCCCGCTCGTCGCACTCGCGTGCCAAGGCGCACCCCTCAAAGACGATGAGGCGGCTGAGCGCCGCACGATGGCTGTAGATTCCCAGCTCGCGCAGGCGCGCTGCCTCACTACGCGCGCCGGCCACGGTCTGGTGACCATGCCAGAGGATATAGCCGCACTGAAGGCTCACACCCGCCGTAGCGAAGGCCACAAGCACCCCTGGCAGTGCCGTCACGTCATGGGGCTTGTGCCAGCGGCGCAGGGTCTGCAAATCGAATGACTCCACCCCAACGAACACCCGCGTGAGGCCTGCCGCATGCAGGCGCGCGAGACGCGTTGCCAGATCTGGCTGACCCACGAGCGACGCCAGCCGCATCTCCAGCGCAAAGGCCACGCGCAACCGCCGGCGCGCCAGCTCGTCGGCCAGCGCCTCTGCCCGCTCGAGCGGGCCAAAGTCATCGTCCACGAAGTTGAACACGGGCGGCAGGTCGGCGGTCTCCAGGCGCCTGGCCTCGCGCGCGATCTCATTTGCCACCAGCGACAGGCTGCGCGGCTGCCAGCGCCGCAGTCCCGCGGGAAGCCTGGGCGTCGCACAGAAGGCGCACGCCCCTGGGCAGCCGCGCGATGTCTGGATGTTGACAGCACAGCCCAGCGCCGCGTAGCGTTCCACAATGGGACGGTATGCCGGCGCCCAGTCGTCGGGCGTGAGGACGGCCCCCTCGCCCGTCGTGCCGCCAGCCACCAGGGCCAGCAGGGTCGCCTCACCCTCGCCCGCAAGCAACGTCACGCCCGCGGGCAGCCTCCGCGCCGCCCCGGCAGCCGCCGTGGTCACGAACAGCCCTCCCGCCGCCAAACGTGCCTGCGGCCACCAGGCGTGCGCGCGGCTCAGCACGCGCAGCGCGTCGGGCACGTCGGACTCCGTCATGAGCGATATCCCCACGACGTCGGGCGCCCCGCTCGCAGCCCAGTCGCGCACGTCGTCCCAGAAGGAGCCCACACCCAGGCCGGCGCGACGCTCACGCTGGTACAACCGACGGTCGAAGACACCCACCTCCGGCACGCCATGTGCGCGCAGATAGCCCGCCAGCCGCTCGATGCCCAGCGGCTCGGCAAACTCGGGCTCGTCGCCCTCGCACAGGGGGCGTATCAGCAGCACGCGCGCTTCCATCGCCCGGCCCCTACGCAGCGCCCTCCCACGAGATGGGGTACGCCGCCAGCACGCTGTTCTTGCTCCGCGAGGTGATGTAGAACGTCCCCATGAGAGAGGCCGCATCCTGCCCCGACGCATCACCATATGCCGTGAGCTCAAGTTTGAGGTCACGCGTGTCCGCTGGTTCCAACACCACCTCGCTCAGGTACGGCCTAACCTCCTCCCCATTGACCAACCAGAGTGCGCCGCGGCCGATGGTCATCTGGTCCTCGGTCTTGTTGGTGAGGGCAAACTCGAGCGCCCAGCCGTCATCATCCTTTTCGAGCTTCTTGACCTCAATGGTACAAATGTCGCTGTCCACCGCAACGTAGGGCATGGTGTGCATGGGACCCACCAGCGTGGGGTCGGCCCGGTAGCCCAGCTGGAGCCCCACGGCATAGAGGTACGTGCGCAGCGCCGCTGCATCACTGTCTCCGGAGAGCTCTCCCGCAAGGCCGTCCAGCTCGCTCTCGAGCGCGTCATAGGCAAAGGAGCCTTCCACCAGCTCGTCTGTCGACGCGGCCTCCGCATCCTCGCCATCGCCCGCCACCGCAAGCTCGGTCTCGATCCTGCTCCAGAGCTTGTTGTACCGGTAGAGCGGGCCATACTCCTCGTCATAGCCCGAGCCCGCCCCGTACGTGCCACGGCCCAGCCCGTCGAGCGTGGCGTCCATGGCAACCTCCAGGTCCTCGGCCGCAAAGCCGCAGGCCACGCCTGCCGTCTGGATGTTGAGGAATATGCCCTCCTCACCGGGCGCAAGCTCTATGCATGAAAGCGCCTGCACCAGAGCCTCCTCGTTCTTCTCCTGGTGCAGCAGGGCAAGCGTGAGGTTCACGTTGGCACCGTAGTGCTGCGGATACGTGTCGATGATGGAGCGGTAGAGCTTCTCGGCCTTCTCGTAGCTGCCATCGGCATAGCACTCGTTTGCCAAGTTGAACTCAGGGTTCACCTCTGCTGCAAGGTCGGTCTCCTCGGCATCCTTGGCTATCCCTGCCTTTCGATCCTTAGCCAGCTTGACGGCATCTGCTGCGATGTCCTCCAGCTCTGCAGCGTCGCGCGCGAGGTACCCCGTAAAGGGCTGCTGGACGTCCACCATATAGACGGCCTCCTCGAGAGGCTCGCTCGAGGCGCTTCCCGCATCGCCACAGGACACGAGCCCGGCAGCAAGCAGCACGGCAAACACAAGGGCAACCGCCCGTCGTTTGATAGCCATCGTCCCCCCCTTAGTGCACCGGCACGCAGGCGCAAGGGCTGCCGCAGCTCACCCACTGACCGCCGCCGCTGCTGTAGCTCTCGCAAGAACAGCTCTGGTAACCGTCGCAGCTGCACACGTTCTCGCAGGTGCACACGGTGTCGCAGCTGCACTCCGTATGCGCCTCGCAGGTGCAGACCGCGTTGCAGGTGCACACGTGCTCGCAGGTGCACACGGTGTACTCGGTAAGCACCGTGTCGCAGCTGCAGTACTCCCCCACAACCTTGGTGGTGTACTCCTCCGACGTCGTGCTGTATGAGTCCACGAAGAAGGTCTTCATGCCCGGTTTGAAGACGCTGTTGCCATCCACGATGATCTCTATCTGCGGCTTGGGCAGCACCTCCTCGCTGGCACTCGCAAGCGTGCGGTCGTTGAAGCCATAAGTCTCGTCAGCCATCGGTGGGCCTCCAATCGAGCTTGCGCTGAATCTGGTTGAGGGTGAGCGCACGGCTTATGCGGCAGCGCACGCTGCCGTGGTGCTCCTCGAGAGGTATGCCGTCGAGCACCTTGGCCGCGCAGTCTCCGGCACAGTGCCAGCGGCAGAAGCAGTCGTCGCAAAAGTGGATGTTGCGCACGTTGAGCCGCGAGAGCTCGTCGAGCTTGTCCTGGTCAAAGACGAAGTCGCCAAGCTCGTGGTCGAAGTGCCCAAAGAAGAACCGCTCCGAGCGGGGGTCGCTCCGGTAGCTCACCTCGTAGCAGGCGGTCACGTCGCCGGTGGGCGTCACGGTAAAGCTGCCGCTGCTCACCTTGCAGAAGGTGTCCACCAGCATGTCCTGCCGCGCGCCCGAGAAGACGAGGCGCAGGCCTCGCTCCTGTGCCACCTCGAGCGACTCCAGGTAGCGGCGAGTGAATGCCTCCGCGCTTGGCATGGAGTTGTCCGAGGTCACGCACCGGCCGCACTCCCACACCGGCTCGAGGTGCAACTGCTCGATGCCGGGATAGCTCTCGGCCACGAACGCCACTATCTCGGGCATGGCATCCACCATGGCCGCGGTCACCGTGGTACGGATGCCAAAGCCCACCCCCGCCTCGGCCAGGCGACGCATGGTGTGGTCTACCTGCGCAAACGAGCCCCGTCCGCCCGCCATGGGACGGTTTGCGTCCTGGAAGCGGGGCAGACCGTCGAAGGACACGTTGACCGAGTGGAAGTTGGCGATCACAAAGTCGAGCTGCTCGTCGGTGAGCACGCCATTGGTGGCTGCGTTGAAGACGGCGGGAATGTCCAGCTCCTCGGCCACATCCTGCCCATACCACACAATCTCGCGGATGAGGTCGTAGGCACAGAAGGGCTCGCCGTTTCCATGGATTGATACCAGAAAGTTGCGGATGGGTTCGCCCTCGGCCCTGCGCTCGAGGGCATTGCGCGCAATGAGATCGATGGCACGCTGAGCAACACGCAGGTCCATGCGCGTGAGGGGCTCACCGCTGCCACCGCCTTCGCCGCCAAACGCATAGCAATAGCTGCAGCGAAGGTTGCAGTTGTTAGTGGGAAAGAGCGTCACCTGAACCGGACGGAAACCCACCGTGTGACGCGGGTAAGCACGATGCCTGAAGAAGCCCCGCTCTCCAAGCGTCTCCACCACCGCACGTTCGTCATCGGACATGTCCTCCAGCGTGTTGGGGTCCCGTGCGTAGGCGAGCGCAGCCGCCACGGCAGGCTCGTTGGCACGCGCGATGAGGTTCCCCAATGGCGCATAGAGGATGGGACCCTGCTCGTCACGCAGCGCGAAAAGCTCGGGAGGGGCGAGCTCGCCGGCCCCAACTGGCATACGCGCGCTCATGCGGGCATCTCCACGAAGTTGACGAGCACGGTGTTTGCCAAGTAGCCCGCCTGACCCAGCGTCACGAAGAACGAAGCCACGTCGGCCACGCGCACCGAACCGCCCAACGCCGCAGCAAGCTCGTCGAGAGCGAGGCTGCCGTCCGCCAGGCGTATGAGCTCAGCGCCGCGTTCGTCCACGGAGAACAGCTCCGTGTCACCGTAGAAGCCTCCAATCACACCGTCACCTTGTAGCCTAAGGCATATGCCCGCCTCCATCACTGGCCCCACGGCGCACTCGAGATCGACCACACTGGGCGTAACGAAGGTCACTGGGACGCTTGAAACGTCTCCCCTCTTCAGAGCCGTGACGCCACCTGCCAAAACAAGAGCCACGAGGCCAAACGCCCCCTGCACAAACGTCCGTCTCTCCATGCGACCCCCCTCGCATAAAAGCGGTACCTAGCTGCAACCTACAGAGGCGCAAAGGCGGTTTGAAGTGCGATTTGTTGACTGGCTGACAACAGCGCAAATCAGTCGCTAAACGCGCATGTTGCATCCGCTGAGCCAGCTAGTGCCCCTTCTAGCGGGGGCCCAGGGTCCCAAAGACCAGGGTTTCGTCTGAGGTCTGAGGTCTGAGCCTCCAGTCGCATCGAGTCCGCGTCTTGTCTCGCTCTACCCTGCCAGAACACCCAGAGTGGCATAGACCCCCATGCCCACGACGGCGCACCACACGAGCGACCCAGTCTTGTGCGCAACCGCAAGCACCACGGCAGACGAAGCAAGTAGCGCAAGAGTGCCACGCGGGTCTGAGGCGAAGGAATCTGGTCTCACGAGGTCGTTGGCCACCAGCGCAGAAAAGGCTGCAACTGGAATGAGCCCGATTGCCCGTTCAACGCGCTGTGGGAGACGCCGCTCACCCAAGAGCAACAGCGGGAGGCAGCGACAGGCCAGCATGACCACCAAAAGCGCTGCCCAGAGCATGAGGATCTGTCTGGTATCCATCACTTCTCCGCCCCGTCTCCCCCATCAAACGCCACGCCGGTCGCCACGCCCACGACCGCGCTCGCAAAGATGGCCATGCCGCCCAGCCCCAAAAGCTTGCCGACTACCAGCACCGCCGCCGTGACCGCCGCAACCAGCGTGTTCGTGCGGTCCCAGCGCTGGCCGGCCAGGAGGCAGATGAAAATGGCCGTCATGCCAAAGGACATCACGTCAATGGGCAGGTCGATCACCGCGCCAAGGGCCGCTCCCAGTGCATTGGCAGCCGACCAGGAAAGCGCGCAGAATATGTTGACCAGTATGGCGCGGCGCGCATCCCATGCTCCGGCTGCGTACTGCCCCAGATTGACGCCAAAGGTCTCGTCGGTCACCAGCGAGGCAAAGGCCAGCTTGGTCGCCGCGCGCTCGCCGCGCAGATGCGGCGAGAAGGCGGCCGAATACAGGAGCTGCCGCGAGGTCACGAACGAGACGCTGAGAAAGATGGATGCCAGCGGCGATCCCGCGAGCCAGAGGTTGGGAACCATGAACTGCCCAGCGCCAGAATAAGTACGAGGCAGAAAACAGGAAGGCCATAAGCGGCGTAAAGCCGACCTGTGCCTCCATCACCCCGCAGGGGATGCCGATGGAGACATACGCCATCATGACCGGCGCCGCCAGCAGCAGTGCCTGGCGCATGTCTTCGCGCGTCACCGTCATTGGACACCTTCCGCCCCGCGCTCCTCTCACGTGCGAAGTAGCTTATGCGACAACGACGTTCGAAGACACAGAACTCAGGACTGCGAAATCAGAGGTTTACGAGGCCCTCGTCACAAGAATCAATCGAATAATTGTTCATGGCATTTGCCAAATTGCGTCCTAAGCTAGTACCGTGCCCAAGGCTGCTAGCAGGGCATGCTCGTTAAGCACTACACGAGCGGATCTACGGAGAATGCGTGTGACCGGCGCGCATCTTGGCCAGGCAGGTCCACATCGAACCACTCGATCTGCCCGTTGTCTACCCGGCTGAATTTGTCGTCGAAGCCACAGCCCAAGTTTACGCAGAGGGCATCGGGATAGCGCGCGATGAGCCCACGCAGGACGTCGGCGAACATGATGGTGCGCGCCACCACGCCCTCGTGCGAGAGGAAGGGATCGTCTCCTGACCCCAAGGTGAGTCAGGGGGCGTCCCCCTACCACGCCTAGGATCAGTCGCTCATGTCGGAGTCGAGGTTGGCTACAAAGGTGTAGTCGGGATTGAGCTGGCGCAGCCGCTCAAGGTAGCCATTGAGAACGTCGCGCCTGTTCGGGGCGTCCCAGCTCACCACCAGGTCAAAGGTCACCTGCTTTGCCTCGACATCGGCATAGAAGCCATGCACCTGCAGGACGTATTCGTCCTCGTCGGCCCACGTGAGCAGCGACGAGCGAATCGCACCGATGTCTCCTCCGTCGCTGGCGTTGGCGGAGTAGATGCCGATGGTATGCAGGATGATGCCGTGCTCCTGCATGACGGCAAGCTGCACCGCGCGCGTGAGCGTGTCGATCTCGCGAGCTGTCATGCCCTCGTCCACCTCAACATGCACGCTGCCCGAGAGCCGGTCGGGGCCATAGTCGTTGAGCAGCAGGTCGTAGGCGCCCTGCACGCCCGGCACATGCTCCACCGTATGCCTGATGCCCTGCGAAAGATCGGAGTCGACACGCTCACCCAAGATGTGGCTGATGGCCTCGCGGAGGATGTCCACGCCGCTCTTGATGATGATGACCGAGATGACCGCGCCGAGCCAAGCCTCGACGCTCACGCCCGCGAACAGGTAGATGAGAGCAGCTACCAGCGTGGAGGTGGAGATGATGGCGTCCATGAGTGCGTCGGTGCCGCTGGCAACCAGCGAGTCGGAGTGGAGACGCTCGCCCTGCGACTTGGTGAAGAGCCCCAGGCCAATCTTGGCAGCCACGGCCACGGCCACGATCGCCAGCGTGAGGGCCTCGTAGCTGGCGGGCTCGGGGTGCAGGATGCGCTCCACCGACTCCGTGAGCGAGGTCACGCCCGCCCAGGTGACGATGGCGGCGATGACGATGGTGGTGATGTACTCGGTGCGACCATGACCATAGGGATGCTTGCGGTCGGCCGGCTTGTTCGCGAGCTTGGTGCCCACGATGGTGATGACCGACGAGAGCGCGTCCGACAGGTTGTTGACGGCGTCAAGCACGATGGCGATGGAGTTAGAGAGCACGCCAACCACGGCCTTAAAGCCGGCAAGCAACATGTTTGCCACGATGCCAATGATGCTGGTGCGGACGATTCCGCGGTCTCTGTCTTGCATTTCTTCGCGCTGACCCATCATTTCCTCCTCAGAACGCCAGCCGCCTTAGGCAGGCGACAGCGCCTAGCTCCTAGCTGCCCTCGGTCGCATACCATATGCGCGACACGGGGGCTTGGGGCCTCGTGCCCCTACTCGTCAAAGGCAAAAAGCGACGACACGCGCACGGTGGTAAATCCCGTGCGCTCATAAACCAGGTTGAGCGTGCCCATCGTGTCCTCGATGAGGGCCACCCGCTCCTCCGGCAGCCCGAGCGCCGCCCGGACCTCCTCCAAAAATGCCAGCTTGTCGGCCTTAGTGGCCACAATGCGCACGTGGCTCGCGGGCAGCCCATAGTGGCGCAGCACGAAGTCGCGCTTGCCCGCTGCCTCGTAGTCGGCTGCCACCGAGCAGGCGTACACGCGCTCGGCGCCCTTCTGGGCAATCATCCGTTGGATGAGCCCCACGGGACGCATGTGCCCATAGGGGTCCTGCTCCCGCACGAAGCGCTCCCACTCCTCGTCTGGGCAGGCACTGTGACAGAGCTCGCCAAACTCGTAAGGCGCGAGCACACCGTCTATGTCAAGCATCAGCGCAGTCTCTGGCTGCAGCAAAAACGAGATGAGCGGCGTGTTCATGAAGCCCCCTTGTTTGCCCGCGGTTCACCCAACAGACCAGAATGATAGCGCGAAAACCACAGTCGGACATCCGCCCAATTGGCTGGATGCCCGACTGGCCCCTACTTATACATGCGCATGCCAGCTGGCATCGCAGCTGAACGCAAAACGCTACAGCTGAGCTGCAACTGCCTTCTCGACGTCGCCCATGCTGACCGTGGGCTCAAAGCGCTCGAGGATGGTGCCGTCACGAGCAACGAGGAACTTGGTGAAGTTCCACTTGATGTAGGCCTTGTCGCCAAACTCCTTGTCGACGCTCTTGGCAACCTTGTTCATGACGATCTTCTTGAGGCCGTTGAAGCCCTGGAACGGCTTGGTGGTAGCGAGCTCGACGAACAGCGGGTTGGCGTTGTCGCCGTTGACGTCGCCCTTCTTGAACTGCGGGAACTCGGTGCCAAACTTGAGGGTGCAGAACTGGTGAATCTCCTCGTCGCTCTCGGGAGCCTGGTTGGCAAACTGGTTGCACGGGAAGTCCAAGATCTCAAAGCCCTGGTCACGGTACTTGGCATAAATGGCCTCGAGCTCCTCGTACTGGGGCGTGAAGCCGCAGCCGGTGGCGGTGTTGACAATGAGCAGGACCTTGCCCGCGTAGTCGGAGAGGGGCACCTCGGTGCCATCGGGCTTAACGGCGGTGTGGTCATAAACTGCCATGATCTGATCCTTTCGAATTAGTTTGCGTACAAATTAATTATATGCAAGAGAATTGTAGAGGTCAATATCTCACAAAGAGAATCGAGGGATGTGGAACTGGAGCGCAGGAAGGCGACGCCTAGGCCCGCCGGTACCGCAGCTCCCAAAAGGCAATGCCACTGGCAACGGCTACGTTGAGCGAGTCGACGCCATGGTCCATGGGAATGATCACCGTATGGTCGCAGGCCTCGATGGTCTCGTGCGACAGGCCCTCCCCCTCGGTGCCAAGCACCAGGGCAAGGCACTCGCAGCTTGCGAGCCGTGGCTCGTCGAGCGGAATCGCACTGGGCGTGAGCGCCAGTGCGGCCACCTCAAAGCCCAGCTCGTGAAGCTGGCCTATCCCCTCTTTTGCCCAGCTAGACGTGGTGCCGATGCGCGTCCAGGGAACTTGGAACACCGTGCCCATCGACACGCGCGCCGCCCGGCGGTAGTACGGGTCGTGGCAGCCCGGCGTAACGAGTACGGCGTCGATCCCCAGCGCCGCGGCGCTCCTAAAGATCGCACCGACGTTGGAGTAGTTGGTGATGTCCTCAAGAATCGCTATGCGATGCGCGTCATGCAGGAGGCTTTCAAGGCCGGGCAGCGCCGGCCGGGCAAAGGCCGCCAAGCCACCGCGCGTGACCTCAAACGACGTGATGGCCTGGTAGCGCTCGTGCGTGGCCACAAACGCCGGGATCTGGGGGTCCCTCTCCCAGGCCTTCTCAATGAGAGGCATCGTCTTGTCCAGCCACTTCTCCTCTAGCAAGAAAGAGAGGGGCGTAAGGCCGGAGTCCATTGCGCGGTCGATGACGTTGTACGACTCGCCAATGAACAGCCCATGCTCGTACCCGGGCCAGCTGAGCAGGAGCGCATCTCGCTGGTGCGAGTACATGCGCAGTTGCGGATCGTGTATGTCGCTCACGGTGATAATTGGCATGGGGACATCATACGCCAACGGGCGCGTCTGCGGCCAACGCGGGAACGCATAGCGCATAATAGGAGTGTTGACACACGAGGAGAGGGGCACTCATGCACATTGCATTTTTTGACATCGACGGGACGCTTGCCACCGGGACCAATGTCCCGCAGAGCGCGGCCGAGGCGCTCAAGCGCATGCGTGCCAACGGCGACCTGGTCTTTATCTGCACCGGCCGTGCTCGCGCGTACGTTGAGACTCACTTTGGCGACTACGCCGACGGCTTTGTGTGCTCCAACGGACGCATTGCCTTTATGGGCGACCGCAACCTTGTTGACGCACAGCTCACGCCCGAGCAGGTGAAGACCTTTACCGAGGCGCTCGACGAGGTTGGTGCTGGCTATGCGTTCTTTGGCGAGCGCGACACCTGGTACGGCGGCAGCGAGAAGTATCGCGAGATTGCAGAGCCTGTGCTCAAGCTGGGCCATCTCCCCCGCATCGAGGACCCGGCAGCCATCCATGCCTACAACTTTGACATCTACTTTGACGACGTGGACCATCGCCTGGCGGCAACCAGGGCCTTGGGCGACGCGTGCCTGGTGAACCCGCACGGCCCGCACCCCTCGGCCGACGTGACGGTGATTGGTGCCGACAAGGGCGACGCAGTGAGGGGCGTGGCTGCAGCGCTTGGCGTGGCAATCGAGGACACCTATGCATTTGGCGATGGCATCAACGACCTCTCGATGATCGTGGCTGCCGGACATGGCATTGCAATGGGCAACGCCATGGACGAGCTCAAGGAGGCTGCCGAGTACGTGACCGCCGACATTGACGATGACGGAGTGGCCAAGGCCCTTGCCCACTACGGGCTTGCGTAGGCCAGACGCCCAAAGCCGGCAGGCTGTCAGCCGTTCCCGTCGGTTTGGTGAACGAGGGATTGTCGGGAACATGGGCGGCAGATTGCCGTATACTTACAATTCGCAATCGGGGCGTGGCGCAGTTTGGTAGCGCATCTGCTTTGGGAGCAGAGGGTCGCTGGTTCGAATCCAGTCGCCCCGACCAGAACTTTCGCAGGTCAGTGGTGTGGTCCACTGGCCTGTTTTCTTATGAAAAGACCCTGTCCCGTCCATTGGGGACGGTTCCTTTTTGGACGGATGTGTGTCGTGGGGACGTGAGGAGGGTGTATCGGAAAGTCTCCCGATGCGGGCGTGTCAAGGGGACGTACACTTTGACACACGCGAAAGACGTTCATCTTGAAGGTGTATCGCAGTTGAAAGCAAATGCGTTCTGTCCGTTGCACTGCGTGTGTCAAAGTGTACGTCCCCTTGACACGCCCGCCCCCATGACACACCTCTCTCCCAATGGACGGGCACGACCCCAACGCCACACACACCCAACCGCTGACCAAATATCAAAATCCATCTGGTGGCCTTACGCTTGACAAAGAAAATACTTTGTGAAGGTATGCTTTGGTTTTCAGAATGGACACATCAAACCTATATGCTATTAGCCCATAGTTGTTTTAGGTCCTTGTTCCAACACTGCGTGGGGAGTCCCGTATATGAAGCAGATGGAAGAGAAGATCCTTCGCGAGGGCGTCGTTCTGCCTGGTGATATTCTCAAGGTCGGCAGCTTTCTCAATCAGAACATAGATACGCAGCTTCTCGCCGAGATGGGCCAGGAGATTGCGCACCTCTACGAAGGCTGTGGAACCACCAAGATTCTTACCATTGAGGCAAGTGGAATCGCTATTGCTGCCGCTGCGGGCATCGCCATGGGCGTGCCCGTTCTTTTTGCCAAAAAGCACAAGAGCAGCAACGTCGACGGCAGCGTGTACTCCACCATCGTCCACTCCTTCACGCACAACGAGGACTACAACGTGGTCGTGAGCAAGGACTACCTCAGTGCAGACGACCACGTGCTGCTCGTGGACGACTTCCTGGCAAACGGCAAGGCGCTGCGGGGCCTCATTGACCTCTGCGACCAGGCCGGCGCCACGCTCGTGGGTGTCGCCATTGCCATCGAGAAGTGCTTCACCGGTGCTGGCGACCAGCTTCGCGCCGAGGGCGTGCGCCTTGAGTCGCTCGCCGCAATCGAGTCCATGTCGGATGACGCAATCGTCTTCCGTTCATAGGAGATAGCTTTACCAGTTTTGGCTCTGTAATGGCCGTGCAAACCGCACGCCCAAACGAAAGGGAGAGTATGAAGAGCATCACCGAGAGCAACCTTACCCGTCGCAACTTTGTCGCAGCTGGCATGAGCAGCGCTGCCGCGCTCGCACTGGCCGCCTGTGGCTCCAACTCCGCCGCTGAGGGTGGCAACGACGCCGCCGCTGGCGACGCTGGCGACGCTGGCGACATCAAGGTCGGCCTCATCTGCCTGCATGACGAGAACTCCACCTACGACCTCAACTTCCTCAACGCCTTCAAGGAGGCCTGCTCCAGCCTGGGCATCGCTGAGGAGAACTACATGATCAAGACCAACATCCCCGAGGGCCAGGAGTGCTATGACGCCGCCGCCGAGCTCGCCGATGCTGGCTGCAAGGTCATCTTCGCCGACTCCTTTGGCCATGAGGACTTCATGATCCAGGCCGCCAAGGAGTTCCCCGAGGTCCAGTTCTGCCACGCCACCGGCACCAAGGCTCACACCGAGAACCTCGAGAACTACCACAACGCCTTTGCCTCCATCTACGAGGGCCGCTTCCTCGCTGGTGTCGCCGCTGGCCTCAAGCTCCAGGAGCTCAAGGACGCCGGCAAGCTCAAGGCCGACACCCCCAAGATGGGCTACGTGGGCGCCTTCACCTACGCCGAGGTCATCTCTGGTTACACCTCGTTCTTCCTGGGCGCCAAGTCCATCGTGCCCGACGTGACCATGGACGTCACCTTCACCGGTTCTTGGTACGACGAGACCGCCGAGAAGGAAGGCGCAACCAACCTGATCAACAAGGGCGCCGACCTCATCTCCCAGCACGCCGACTCCATGGGCGCCCCGACCGCCTGCGAGAACGCTGGCATCCCCAACGTCTCCTACAACGGCAGCACCGTTGACGCCTGCCCCAACACCTTCATCGTCTCCAGCCGCATCAACTGGGCTCCGTACTATGAGTACGCCATCACCGCCACCAAGGACGGCACCGCCATCGACGCCGACTGGACCGGCACCCTGGCCACCAGCTCCGTCGAGCTCACCGAGGTCAACGAGAACGCCGCCGCTGCCGGCACCGCCGACAAGATCGCAGAGGTCAAGGCCCAGCTCGAGAGCGGCGAGGTCCACGTCTTTGACACCGCCTCCTTCACCGTTGACGGCAAGGCCCTCGACTCCTACATGGCTGACGTCGACACCGACGCTGCCTACGAGCCCGACACCGAGGCCATCATCGACGGCTACTTCCATGAGTCCGAGTTCCGCAGCGCTCCGTACTTCGACCTGCGCATCGACGGCATCAACCTGCTCGACGAGCAGTACTAGGATTAGCTAGCTTCGCTTGGGACGGCTCCTGGCAACAGGGGCCGTCCTTTTCGCAAAACCATTGATTCAAAAGGGATATCACGAGCCTCACACACTACTGAGTGCACGGAGACGTACCCCCTTTGCACCCCTGGTTTGACAGTAAAGAAAGGAAGCCATGGCAGACAGACTACCAGCTGTTCGCATGCGTGGCATCACCAAGGAGTTCGCCGGGAAGGTCGTAGCCAACAAAAACGTTGACCTCGACATCTATCGCGGCGAGATTCTGGCCCTGCTCGGCGAGAATGGCAGCGGCAAGACCACGCTCATGAACATGCTCTCGGGCATCTACTACCCCGATGCTGGCACCATTGAGATCAACGGCAAGCACCGTGTCATCTCGTCGCCCAAGGAAGCCATCGACCTTGGCATCGGCATGATCCACCAGCACTTCAAGCTCGTGAACGTCTTCACTGCAGCCGAGAACATCGTGCTGGGCATGAACGAGCCGAGCGGCTTTGACCTTAAGGCCGCAAGTGAGCGCATCCGCCAAGTCTGCGACACCTACGGCTTTGACGTGGATCCCAACCAGAAGATCTACGACATGTCGGTCTCGCAAAAGCAGACCGTCGAGATCGTGAAGCAGCTCTACCGCGGTGCCGAGATCCTCATTCTCGACGAGCCGACCGCCGTTCTTACCCCGCAGGAGACCGACAAGCTCTTTGCGGTGCTGCGCAACATGCGCGATGACGGCAAGACGGTCGTCATCATCACTCACAAGCTGCACGAGGTGCTCGACATCTCCGACCGCGTGGCAGTGCTGCGCAAGGGCGAGTACGTGGGCGAGATGATCACCACCGAGACTACGGCTCAGGAGATGACCAACATGATGGTTGGCCATCAGGTCTCGCTCAACATCGAGCGTCCCGACGTGGAGATGGACTACCGCATGGAGCGTATCCGCGTCAAGAACCTTACCGTCCGCAACAACGAGGGCGTCGTCAAGCTGGACGACGTGTCGTTCACGGCCTACACCGGAGAGATCCTTGGCATCGCCGGCATTTCGGGCTCCGGCCAGAAGGAGCTGCTCGAGGCCATTGCCGGACTTCAGCCGGTGGAGAGCGGCAGCGTTGAGTACGTGGTCGACGCCAACAGCACCCCCGAGGAGGTCGAGCAGCTCATTGGCATGGACCCCATCAAGATTGCGCAGATGGGCGTCGTGCTCTCGTTCGTGCCTGAGGACCGCCTGGGCATGGGCCTGGTGGGAAGCATGGACCTCACCGACAACATGATGCTGCGCTCGTTCCGCGACGGCATGAGCCCCTTCACCGACCGCAAGGCACCCAAGCACCTCGCCGAGCTTGTGGTCGACGAGCTCGAGGTCAACACCCCAAGCGTCTCCACTCCTGTGCGCAGGCTCTCTGGCGGCAACGTGCAAAAGGTGCTCGTTGGTCGCGAGATCGCAGCCGCACCCACCGTGCTGCTCTCGGCCTATGCCGTGCGCGGCCTCGACGTCAACTCGTCCTACCTCATCTACGACCTCCTCAACCGCCAGAAGGGCAACGGCGTCGCCGTCATCTACGTGGGCGAGGACCTCGACGTGCTGCTCGAGCTCTGCGACCGCATCCTCGTTCTGTGCGGTGGCAAGGTGAGTGGCATCGTTGACGGCCGCACCACCAACAAAAACGAGGTCGGACTGATGATGACCAAGCTTGGAGGAGGTGAGGAATAGGATGATTCACATCTCCAAACGCAAGGAGCTCCCGCTGGGACAGGCCTTGGCCATTCGACTTGGCGCCATCGTCCTTGCCCTCGTTGTCTGTGGTGCCATCACCACGCTCTTCACGGGACTCAACCCCATCAGCGTCTATGGCGCCATGATCAACGGCGCCTTTGGCTCGCAGCGCAAGATCTGGATCCTGCTGCAGGAGACCGCGATTCTGCTTTGCGTCTCGCTCGCGCTCACGCCGGCCTTCCGCATGAAGTTCTGGAACCTCGGCGGCGAGGGACAGATCCTCATTGGCGGCCTCGCCTCGGCGGCCTGCATGATCCTGTTTGGCAACACCCTGCCCAACGGCGTGGTCATACTGCTTGAGATTGTGTGCGCAATTGCCGCCGGTGCCATTTGGGCCTTTATCCCCGCCTTCTTCAAGGCGCGCTGGAACACCAACGAGACACTCTTCACCCTCATGATGAACTACGTCGCCACCCAGATCGTGGCCTACTTCATCATTGTGTGGGAGGTTCCCAAGGGCTCCGGCCAGATTGGCATCATCAACCAGAGCACCGAGGTGGGCTGGCTCCCCCAGATTGGCACCTACAAGTACCTGCTCAACATTGTGCTTGTGGCCCTCCTCACCGTCCTCATGTACACCTACCTCAACTACAGCAAGCACGGCTACGAGATCTCGGTCGTGGGCGAGAGTGCCAACACCGCTCGCTACGCCGGCATCAAGGTGGACCGCGTCATCATGCGCACGCTGCTGCTTTCCGGCGCCATCTGCGGCTTTGCCGGCCTCCTGCTTGTTGGCGGCACCAACCACACCATCACGACCACCATCTCGGGTGGCCGCGGCTTTACCGCCGTCATGGTTGCCTGGCTCGCCAAGTTTAACCCCGCCGTCATGACCGCCAGTAGTCTGCTGCTGGTGTTCATGGGTCGCGGCGCGGGCGAGATCAGCACCACCTATGGCCTCAACCAGAGCTTTGGCGACATTCTTACCGGCATCATCCTGTTCTTCATCATTGGCGTTGAGTTCTTCATCACCTATCGGGTGAGGTTTGAGAAGAAGGAGAAGGAGGCCACCAATGATTGACCTCGTCGCATTCATTCCTCGCGCGGTAGCGCAGAGCATTCCTCTTCTGTTTGGTAGCACGGGCGAGATCATCACCGAGAAGTCCGGCAACCTCAACCTGGGCATCCCTGGTGTCATGTACGTGGGCGGAATCTGCGGCGTCATCGGCTCGTTCCTGTACGAGTCGAGCCTTGCCGACCCATCGCAGATGAACAAGTTCCTGGCCGTTCTCATTCCCGTGGCGTGCTGCCTCATTGGCTCGCTGCTGATGGGCCTGCTGTACTGCTTCCTGACTGTTAACCTGCGCGCCAACCAGAATGTCACCGGCCTTGCCATGACGACCTTTGGCGTGGGCTTTGGCAACTTCTTTGGTGGCTCGCTCATCAAGCTGACCGGCGCCAACATCCCCACCATCAGCCTGGGTGCCACGAGTAAGGTCTTTAGGACGACCCTGCCCTTTGCGGGCAGCATGGGCGCCTTTGGCAAGATCTTCTTCTCGTACGGGTTCTTGGCCTATGTGGCCATTGCCATTGCGCTGGCATCCTCCTACGTGCTCAACCGCACCCGCGTGGGCCTGCAGCTGCGCGCTGTTGGCGAGGACCCCGCAACCGCCGATGCCGCGGGCATCAACATCACACGCTACAAGTACGTGGCAACCTGCCTTGGCTGCATGATCGCCGGTCTTGGCGGCCTGTATTACGTCATGGACTACGCCAACGGCATCTGGAGCAACGACGCCTTTGGTGACCGCGGCTGGCTCGCCATTGCGCTGGTCATCTTTACCATCTGGCGCCCGAGCGTGGCCATTCCGGCTTCCATCCTATTTGGCGGCCTGTACATTCTGTACCTGTTTATTCCCACGGGCGAGAACCTGGCCATCAAGGAGCTCTACAAGATGCTGCCCTACGTGGTGACCATCATCGTGCTTGTGTTCTCGAGCCTACGCAACAAGCGTGAGAACCAACCGCCCGAGAGTTTGGGTCTCCCCTACTTCCGCGAGGACCGCTAGGCGGATTTGCTGCGCAAAGCAGCTGCGCCAGGCAAAAGAGCGCTTATCAGGCGAGCCAACCATCCCCGGTTGGCTCGCCTTTTCAGTTGGCGCAGGTGGCAGAGCGCGCAGACAAGGGCACGCTGGAAGCGACGAGACGCAGGCGATTGTACGCAGAGCATGCGATTTCCAGCTGACGGTACGCACGACTAACGAGATCCGATGCCCCAGCAGGCCGCTTTTCGCACATCTGACGTACAGTCGCTCGCTTTTCGCTCATTCGGCATCATGTCCCGAGGGCAGAAAGCAAAGAAACGACGAACGCATCAAGCTGGCGAACAATACGCAGGATGCGCGATTTCCGGGTGACCGTCCGCACGATTGGCGAGAACAGAGGCTCTATTGCGCTGTTCTTTGCACAATCTGGCGTACAGATGCCCGATTTCGCACGTTCTGCGTACGGTGTCGTCTCCAACGGCCGCTGTACCACTCCGCTCCAACACCCACGCCACAAAAGGAGGGGCTCCCGAAGGAACCCCTCCCATAAGGCGCTGTGAAAGCGATGCTTACTTGGCAGACGCCACCAGGACTTCCTTGACCTCTTCGTCGGTCTTCAGGCACATAATCTTCTCGATGAGGGCGTCGGCCTCAGCCTTGGTCCACTGGGAGATGATGCGACGGGCCTTGAGGATGGACGGAGCGGAGACGGAGAACTCGTCCAGGCCGAAGCCGATGAGCACGGGGATGAACAGAGGATCGGCAGCAGCCTCGCCGCACATACCAGCGAGGATGCCGGCCTTGTTGGCCTCGCCGATGATGCGCTGCAGGGAGCGCAGGACGGCCGGCTGATACGGATTGTAGAGGTAAGCAACCTTATCCTGACCACGGTCGGCGCACATAGTGTAGCCGATGAGGTCGTTGGTGCCGATGGAGAAGAAGTCGCACTCGGCAGCGAGGACGTCGGCGATCAGCGACGCGGCGGGCGTCTCGACCATGGTGCCAACCTCGATGTCGGGGTTGTACTTGACGCCGCGCTCGTCAAGCTCAGCCTTGCACTCCTCAACGAGGGCCTTCACGTTGCGAATCTCGTCGATGCAGGTCACCAGCGGGACCATGATCTTGACGTCACCGAAAGCGGAGGCACGCAGGAGGGCACGCAGCTGGACCTTGTACTCCTCGGGGTTGTCGAGGCAGTAACGAATGGCGCGATAGCCCAGGAAGGGGTTCTCTTCCTTCGGAAGATCCATGTACGGAATCTCCTTGTCGCCGCCCACGTCGAGCGTGCGGATGATGACCGGCTTGCCATTCATCATCTCGGCGACCTTCTTGTACGCCTGGAACTGCTCCTCCTCGGAGGGAAGCTCCTGGGCATCCATGAACAGGAACTCGGAGCGGAACAGGCCGACGCCTTCGCAGTCGTTATCGAGGGCGCCCTCGGCATCCTTGGGGCTGCCGATGTTGGCAACGAGCAGCTTCTCGATGCCGTCAGCGGTCTTGGTGGCAACGCCGCGGAAGGCCTCAAGGGCGGCCTTGTCGGCAGCGAGCTTCATGACCTTCGCCTTGTAGTCGGCGAGATCCTGGCTGGACGGATCGACGAGGACGATGCCCTTCGCGCCGTCAACGATGACGTTTGCGCCAGCCGGAATGGAGGTGGTAGCGCCATCGACGGACAGGACGGCAGGAATCTCGAGAGCGCGGCATATGATGGCGGCGTGAGAGGTGCGGCCACCGGTCTCGGTCACGATAGCGGCGACATGCTCCTTGTCGATGTCGGCGGTCATCGAGGGGGTGAGCTCGGAGACGACAACAATCGAGTTCTCGGGCAGCGAGGAGAGGTCAACAAGCTCCTGGCCAAGCAGGAAGGCAAGCAGGCCGGTGCGGACGTCGGCGATGTCGGCGGCGCGCTCACGGAAGAGCTCGTCCTCCATGGCGGAGAACATGTCGTAATACATGTCATAAGCGGCCTTGACGGCAGCCTCGGCGCAGGTGCCACCGGCGATCTCGCCATTGATCTGCTCGATCAGGCCATCGTCCTCGGCGAACTCCTTGTGGGCGCCCATGATGCCAGCCTCAGCAACGAGACCACGAGCGGTCATGGACTCGATCTGCTTGTCGGTCATCTCAATGAACCTGTCGCGAGCGGCCTCGTAACGTGCCTGCTCAGCAGCGGTATCCTCAACGGCCTTGGGCTCGAAGGAAAGATCGGGCTCGACTGCGACGCGCGCGACGCCGATACCAATACCGTCAGATGCGTTGACGCCCTGGAACATGTGGAACCTCCCTGTTACAAAAACTTACATGACCTGCATGTTTGCAGCAATACGAAGCGGGGCCGAAGCCCCGCTTGGTGCCGATATGTTGCTTATGCTTCCTGCTTGGCAATGACCTCATCGAGGGCCTCAAGCACTCGCATGATGGTGCTGCGCTTGGCGATGCCCTTAGAAGCGGCGGTTGCAGAACCGCAAGCCGAAGCAAAGCGAAGAGCCGTGTCGTAGTCCTCGCCGGCGTCGGTCTTGGCAACAAAGCCTGCGACCATGGAGTCGCCTGCGCCAGTGGCATTGACAAGGCGAATCTTGGCGGTGGGGACGGTGTGAATCTTGCCGAACTCATCGTAGAGCAGGGCGCCGTGGCCGCCGCAGGAGACGATGACGTTCTTGGCGCCGCGCTCGTGCAGCTCCTTGGCAAACGGGATGCACTCCTCGGGCGTCTCGGGGTTGGCGCCAAAGATGCGGCCGACCTCGTGGTTGTTCGGCTTGATCAGGAACGGCTCGCGGTCGAGCGACTCCATCAGCAGCGAACCCGGGGCGTCGACGACGAAGCGAATGCCGCGACCCTCGAGGGTCTTCATGATGATGTTGTACATGTCCTCGGGCAGCGACTTGGGGATGGAGCCGGTAAGAACCAGCGTGTCACCAGGGGCAAGGCCATCAATGCGGCCGAGCAGCTCGTCGACCTTCTTCAGCGGGATCTTGGGACCCATGCCGTTGACGATGGTCATTACGATGCCGTTCATCTTTACGTTAATGCGGGTGTAGCCGCGGTCAAGCTTGACGAAGTTGCAGGAGATGCCCTTCTCCTGCAGGCGATTCACGAGGTACTCGCCCGTGAATCCCGCAACGATGCCAAACGCGACGTTAATCACGCCCAGCTCGTTGAGGAGGGTGGAAACGTTAATGCCGTTTCCGCCGCAGTGAATCTCTTCGCTTGAAGATCTGTTGGTGAAGCCCATGTCCAGCGTCAACGGATGCATAACGTAGTCGATGGCCGGGTTCAAAGTCACGGTATAAATCAACGTAAGCTCCTTCCAGCGCTCCAGTGACACTCATTATGCGGCATGGTAGCGACACCAATCGACGAAAACCTAGTGAGCGACGGCATGGGTAAGCCAAGTGGTATAGACGGCACCCCAAAAGCGCCCAGCGGTACCGTGCGCTCCGTCAAAAGAGGGCAAGGACTCCGCTTGTCGCCCACATGCTCAGACAGCAAAGAGCATATGCTTGACAGATGGGCACGACGCATGACATGCAAAAGGACGCCAGCCAGCAGGTGTCCCGGTGGCTGGCGTGGCGTTCAATTTGGTTGGCAACGTATGCGGGCCAAGCCGCCCCTTGTTGCGGCACCAGGCCAAAGTGCCGCACTGGCAAAGGCTAGCTCCAGCTCATGTCGATGCGCTCGACCTCCGCACCGCAGTTGGGGCAGCCGCTCTCCCAGATCCTGTCAACGTAACGCTGGATCTGCTTTGAGCGCACGCGCACGCCCGACGCCTCGTTGTCCACGACGGTGTTGCAAGTGGGGCAACGGTCTGGAGCAATGGTGTGCCTAAAGATTGCGCCGGAGTCGTCCTGCACGTATGCGACCTTGCCGCTGTAGATATGCTGGCAGTAGGGGCACATGAAGTGGGCACCGCGCATGCGAACGTCCACCTTGACGGGCGGATTCTCCCCAAAGAGCATCTTGAGGAGGCTCCCATGCTCGCCAGCCGCAGCCTGCTCCAAAAACTCGGGAGGGTTGAGCGCGTTGGCTCCGTAGCCTAGGTGAAATACCTCACCAGTCTCGCAATTGTCACAGTGCCATCCAAGTTTTCTTCCCATGCGATTCCGCCTCCTTCGCTGCTCGTGGTGTGCCTCTTTATATAGACGATACGACATGGCGGGCAAAAACCAAGCGCGCCGCAATGCCCGAGTCGGCAATTGGCTTTACAGCGGGGAGATACGGAGGCCGCGTCTGCGGCTGGGCGATTGCGCCGGAGGAAAGCCCTTGCTGCGACACTCCCCTGCCGAACGCCCATTGAGGACAAAAGGCTCCCGCTTGCAGCTCTACCTGCGTCAATTGCATTACGTCATGCCCAACGAGGCGCCACCAGGCTCTACCATAGGCTCATGTGAGACACACTTCGCCAGAGGGGAGCCGCCATGTCTGCCGAGCGCACCGAGAGCAAGTTCTTTTCCGTCGAGAACAACGTCAAGATCCACTACTGGGATGCCGGCAGGAAGGACGCGCCTGCGCTCGTGTTTGTGCCCGGCCTGACCTTTTCCGGCAAGATCTTTCGCCATCAGCTTGAGCACTTTAAGAGCACCCATCGCGTGATTCTTGTTGACCCGCGAGGACAGGGTCTCTCGACCAAGAGCCCCTGGGGCAACGACTACCAGACCCACGGCGCCGACCTCATCAAGCTCGTTGAGGGCGAGGGCATCGAGAAGCCCACGCTGGTGGGCTGGAGCTGCGGCAACCTTGAGGTGTGGAGCTATCTGGAGCAGGCGGGCGTTGAGAGCGTGGCTGGTGCCGTCACCATTGACATGAGTCCCCTGCCCCACAACGAGGACCCCGCCGCCTGGACAGAAGGCTCGCCCGAGGAGCTCTCGGAGGTCATGACGCGCGTGCTCGTGAACGACGAGGCGGCGCAAGCCTTTTGGCGCGAGTACCTCACCGATGTCATGTGGCAGGGCGAGCTGAGCGAGGCGCAGATCGAGTACTACCTGGGTCTTGGTGCCGGTTGCCCCACTTGGGTGTGCCACGAGCTGTTTGGCGACGCCATCCTCTCTGACTACCGAGCCATAGCGCAGGAGGCGGCCAGGAAGATTCCAACGCTGATGTTCATTGCCGAGCACTGGGCGCCCATCGCCGAGCCGTGGTACAACAAGCTCTGCCCCGAGACGCCCACCTACGTCATGGGCGGGCACCTAATGGCCGCCCAGTACCCCGAGCGCTTCAACGACCGCCTAGAGGAGTTCCTGCAGACCGGGAAGTAAGGGGCGGGAGTGACCCGGCGGGCGTCGTGGATGCGACCCGCGAGGCGGCGTGTCATGGAGACGTATAATTTGACACACTCAATCAAGTCGCAAAGATAGATGGACCTTCGAGAGCGGCCGATACCAGGTCGGACGAGTTTCCGAGTGTGTCTAATTATACGTCCCC
>CADCHF010000023.1 GCA_902801175.1 uncultured Coriobacteriaceae bacterium
CTCGGCGATTTCAGTAGCCGAAATGCGTACCGACCCGCATGCCCTAGCGGCGGATGGCTGAGCCGAGAGGGAACATGGTGGCTCGGCTGCACCCAGGTCCAACCAAGCATCCGCTGCCCCGAGTCTTGTGACTTGTGTGGCAAGTTGCAAATGCATTATGTGGTCGCTATATTGGATTGTGACCTTTAAGCGCGGTACGGGATGCCGGCAAGGTACTCACATAAACGCACTTGCTCTAGAGCCTACCTTCCGGGATGCCCATGCCGCTCAGGCACATAGGCATCTTTTTTTTGTAGGGAAGGAGTTCCATGGAACAGGCCACACCCAAGGCGGTCATCATGGACGAGCAGGCGATGGACCGCGCGCTCACCCGTGTTGCCCACGAGATCATTGAGCACAACGAAGGTGCCGATGGCATCGCGCTTGTTGGCGTGCTTCGCAGGGGCGTGCCGCTGGCTGAGCGCCTTGCCGAGAAGATCTATGCAATCGAGGGCAAGAAGCCGCAGATTGGCGAGCTCGACATCAGCTTCTATCGCGATGACTACTCGAGCCACATTGCCCCGGTGCTGCATGCGACCAAGATCATGTTCCCCATTGACGGCGTTGACGTCGTGCTCGTAGACGACGTTCTCTACACCGGCCGCACCATTCGCGCCGCACTCGACGCGCTTATGGACTTTGGCCGCGCAAAGAGCGTGCAGCTTGCCGTGATGGTCGACCGTGGCCATCGTGAGCTGCCCATTCGTGCCGATTACGTAGGTAAGAACGTACCTTCCTCGCATGAGGAGGACGTGCGCGTGAGCGTCAAGCCCCTCGACGAGAAGGACTCCGTCGAGATCTGGGAGCGCTCCAAGTCCGCTGGAGGTGCTAAGTAAACATGCTTTCTGTCCGACATCTCATCGACACGCCGAGCCTGACGGCCGATGACATCACCCAGATTCTTGACACTGCCAAGTCCTTTGACCCCATCGTCAACGGTCGCACCATCAAGAAGGTGCCCGCGCTGCGTGGCCGCACGATCGTCAACCTGTTCCTTGAGCCTTCCACCCGCACGCTCAAGAGCTTTGAGCTTGCCGAGAAGCGCCTCTCTGCCGACTCCATCTCCATGGGTGGCGCCACCTCCTCGGTTGTGAAGGGCGAGAGCCTCGCTGACACCATCCAGACCATCGACGCCATGAAGGTCGACATGTTTGTGGTGCGCGCCCGCCTGGCCGGCACCCCGCAAAAGATCACCGAGAACACCGACGCCATCGTCATCAACGGCGGTGACGGCAAGCATCAGCATCCCACCCAGGCAATGCTCGACCTCTACACCATCCGCGAGCACTTTGGCCATCTCGATGGTCTCAAGGTTGCCATCGTGGGCGACCTTGCCCACAGCCGTGTGTGCGGCTCGCTCGCACCTGCTCTCAAGACCATGGGTGCCGACGTCACGCTCGTGGCGCCTCCCACCTTCCAGGTGGGCGATCCGGCCTGGTTTGGCTGCACGCAGACCAACCACCTCGATGACGTCATTGAGGACATGGACGTCGTCTACATGCTTCGTGTGCAGCTCGAGCGCATGGAAGGCGCGGCAATTCCGAGCCGCCGCGAGTACAACCGCCTCTACGGCCTCTCGCTCGAGCGCGAGGCCCGCATGAAGCCCAACGCCATCATCTGCCACCCCGGTCCCATGAACCGTGGCATGGAGATTGACGCAGAGGTTGCGGACTGTGCTCGTTCAAGGATCTTGGACCAGGTCAACGCGGGCGTGCTTACCCGTATGGCCGAGATGTATCTGCTGCTGGGAGGAGAAGAGTAATGGCCTATCTTATCAAGGGCGCCCACGTCGTAGACCCGCAGGTGGGGCTTGACGACGTTCGCGACGTGCTGGTTGAGGACAAGAGCATCGTTGAGGTCGCAGAGTGCATCGACGCACCGGATGCCGAGGTCATCGACGGCGCTGGCAAGTATCTCGTTCCTGGCCTTGTGGACATGCACGTGCACTTCCGCGATCCTGGCTTTGAGTACAAGGAGACCATCGCCTCTGGCTCGCGTGCTGCGGCCCACGGCGGCTTCACCGACGTTGCAACCATGCCCAACACCGACCCCGTGACCGACACCGGCGCCGAGATCCGCTACCAGATTGACACCGCACGTCGTGCAGGTCTGGTGCACGTGCGCCCCATGGGCGCCCTCACGCGTGGTGAGAAGGGCGAGTCGCTCGCCGAGATTGGCGACATGGTCATGGAAGGCGCCTCAGCCTTCTCCGATGACGGCCATGGCGTGCAGAGCGCTGGCATGATGAAGACCTGCATGGCCTACGTGAGCCAGTTTGACCGTGTGGTGTGCGCGCACTGCGAGGTGGAGAGCCTCTCCAAGAACGGCGTCATCAACTCCGGCAACGCGGCCACGCGCCTCGGCATGTTTGGCTGGCCACCGCTTGGCGAGGAGCTCGAGATCTGGCGTGACATCGAGCTCTGCCGCTCCACTGGTTGCGCGCTGCACATCTGCCATATCTCCACGGCCAAGGGCCTCGAGATGGTCAGGGCCGCAAAGGCCGAGGGCCTGCCCGTTACCTGCGAGGTCACCCCGCACCACCTCTTCCTCTGCGACGAGGACATCGACGACACGTACAACACCAACCTCAAGATGAACCCGCCGCTGCGCAAGCGCTCCGACATGGAGGCGCTCGTTGAGGGCATCCTCGACGGCTCCATCGACTGCCTCGTGACCGACCACGCTCCTCACGCCGCCCATGAGAAGGACTGCGAGTGGGAGATTGCCTTCTTTGGCACCATTGGTCTTGAGACCTCGCTGCCCCTCATGCTCACCAACCTTGTGAGCACCGGCAAGATGAGCTGGAACAGGCTCGTTGAGGTCATGGCCATCAACCCGCGCAACCTGCTGCGCTGCAAGCCCGTCAAGATCGAGGCCGGCTCGCAGGCCGACCTCACCCTCATCGACCCCAAGCGCGAGATCGATGTGACAAAGGAGTACTTCGTGGGCAAGTCCAAGAACTCCGCGTTCCTGGGCAGCCACCTCACCGGTGTTGCCACCGACGTGCTCATGGCTGGCAAGCGTACGCTGACCGACGGAGTCGTTGCCTAAAGACTCAAGGGGCGCGTGCCGCTCGGCTTGATGCCGTGTGGCACGCGTTTGGTTTTGTTCAGTATCGTGAGAGGAGGGCCAATGGGAACCGCTTCCGTTGCGGAGCAGGAGTTTAGCGTCTTGCTCAACGAGCAGGCGGCCGAGGGCATCTGGCGCGCAAAGATTGCCACGCCCGTGGCAGCAAGCATTGCCTCAGGTCAGTTCATGAATCTGCGTGTTCCTGGTGACGGCTCGCATATCCTTCGCATCCCCCTGTCCTTTAAGCACGCGGATGCCAAGGCAAATACCATCGAGCTTTTGTATGCCGTGGTGGGGGAGGGCACAAAGCGACTCTCGCAAATGCGTGTGGGTGGCGTCTCAACGCTCGTTGGCCCCTGCGGCCGCGGCTGGTGGCTCCCCAAGACCGAGGGACGAGCGCTGCTCGTCGCCGGTGGCGTTGGACTTCCGCCCATCTTTGCGGCCGCACAGCAGCTCGCTGATGCTGGCATTGGCTTTGACGTGGTCGTTGGCAACCATACGGCAGAGCGTCACCTCGTTAAGGAGATCGACGAGCTGCGTTCCATGACAGCTGGCGAGGTATGCGACTGTGAGCGCCGAGTTGTGGTGTGCACCGACGACGGCACGCTCGGCCTCAACGGCTTTACGACCGACGGCATGAAGGAGCTCATTGAGACTCGTGCATATGCCCAGGTCTACACCTGTGGTCCAAACGTCATGATGGCCGGCGTGGCAAAGATGGCCATGGAGCACGGTGTGGCCTGCCAGGTGTCGCTCGAGCGTATGATGGGCTGCGGCTTTGGAGCATGTAGCTGCTGCAACGTTGCCCTCGCAAAGGGTGGCTATGCCCTCTGCTGCCAGGATGGCCCCGTATTTGACGCGCAGGAGGTGGCATGGTGAGCAGTTTGAGCATGACCGTCGACCTCGGCGGAATCAAGATGAGAAACCCGCTCAACACCGCGTCGGGAACCTTTGGCAACGGCGTGCAGTTTGAGGGCTTCTACGACGTGGGGGCAACGCTTGGCGCCATCACCTGCAAGGGCGTGGCTGCCGAGCCCTGGGACGGAAACCCCGCCCCGCGACTTGCCGAGCTGCCCTCGGCAATCATGAACTCTGTTGGCCTGCAAAACCCCGGTGTGCACGGCTTTGTGGGGCGCTACGGTGCCTATCTTGCTGGCCTTCGCGAAAAGGGCTGTCAGGTCATTTGTCAGATTGCCGGCCACTCCATAGACGAGTATGTGCGGGCAACCGAGCTGTTTGAGGAGCTGGCACCCTTTGCCTCGGGCTTTGAGGTCAACATCTCGTGCCCCAACATCGCCGCAGGCGGTGCTGCCATGGGTGCCACGCCAAGGGCGGCGGCACAGGTCATGGCGGCGGTTCGTCCGCACACCTCAAGGCCTGTTGTGGTAAAGATGGCACCCCACGACGTGGCCGAGATTGGCCGTGCGCTGGAGTCCGAGGGAGCCGACGCGCTGAGCCTCATCAACACCATCCCGGGCATGGCCATTGACATCAACACCCGCAAGAGCCGTCTAGCACGCGCAACGGCGGGCGTGTCGGGACCTGCCATTCATGCCATCGCGGTGCGCATGGTGTGGGAGTGCGCCCAGGCGGTAAGCATTCCCTTGTGTGGCATTGGCGGCGTTGCCAGCGGTGCCGATGCCGCAGAGATGATCCTTGCTGGTGCCACGGCCGTGTCCATTGGAACGGCTAACCTCTATGACCCAACCTGCGCTCCGCGCATTCTTGCCGAGCTTGAGGAGTGGGCAGAGGACCAGGGAGTCACAGACATCAACGAGTTGATTGGAGCCTTTGAATGCTAACCGATGCACAGGCACGCGATGCCATCATCATTGCACTGGACTGCGACCGCGAGACCGCGCTCGACCTGGCCGACAAGCTGTCTGGCAAGGCCGTGTGGGTCAAGGTGGGCATGACGCTCTTCTATCGCTATGGGCCGGCCATCGTCGACGAGATGCGCGCTCGTGGCCTGAGGGTCTTCCTTGACCTCAAGCTTCACGACATTCCCTTCCAGATTCGTGGCGCCGCCTACTCCGCGTCGCTTACCGGCGCTGACATCCTCTCCATCCATGGCCTTGGTGGTGCTGCGATGATTGCCGAGGGCCGCAAGGGCGTTGAGGAGGCTGCCGAGGAGCGCGAGGGTGAGCGCACCAAGCTGGTGGCCATCTCGGTCCTTACCAGCATGGATCAGGACGCACTTGCCTCCATTGGTGTTGAGTCGCCCGTGGCAGACGAGGTCGCACGCCTTGCAAGCCTGGCTGTGGGTGCGGGCTCCGATGGCATCGTGTGCTCTCCGCAGGAAGCCGCCGAGATGCGTGCCCTGCTTGGTCCCGACGCCCTGATCGTGACGCCTGGCGTGCGACCGGCGGGTGCCGACGTGGGTGACCAAAAACGCATTGCCACGCCTGCAGCCGCTATTGCCGCAGGTGCTAGCAAGCTTGTCATTGGCCGCCCCATAACCGCGGCCGAGGACCCCGCTGCAGCCTTTGACGCAATTGTTGCAGAGTTGGTAGCATAACAAAACACCACGAAATCGCCTATAAAGACCCACATTTCCCGTAACACCGTAGAATATATGCGCGTTAGTTGAAAAGGTCTTGATTCATTTGGCGCAGAAGGTCAATATTAGGTCCCGTGCCTATTTGACCTGCTAGTATGACAGAGCTGACAATTGCTCTGCACGATTAGCTTCAATGTTTGGAGGAACCATGCCACTACCTCAGCTCACCGACGAGCAGCGCAAGGCTGCACTCGAGAAGGCCGCTGCCGCACGCCACGCTCGCGCCGAGCTTCGCGACAAGATCAAGAAGGGCGAGATCACGCTCGAGGAGGTTCTCGACTCCGAGGATCCCATCGCTGCGCGCATGAAGGTTTCCGCCCTTATCGAGTCGCTTCCTGGCTATGGCAAGGCTAAGGCTGCCAAGATTATGAACGAGCTCGGCATCTCGCCGACCCGTCGCGTCAAGGGCCTCGGCGCTCGCCAGCGCGAGCAGCTGCTCGAGGCGCTCGCCAAGTAGTGGGGCGCTCACCTAGACTCTTCGTCTTTTCGGGGCCGTCAGGTGTTGGTAAGGGCACGATTCTCAAGCAAGTCTTGAAGAACCGGTCCGAGCTGCATCTGACGGTTTCGGCTACCACGCGGGAGCCGCGTCCTGGCGAGGTTGCAGACGTTGATTACCACTATCTAAGCGAAGATGCCTTCACAGAGCTGCTTGCCAAGGACGCTTTCCTTGAGTGGGCAGATGTTCACGGGCATCGCTACGGTACGTTGCTTACCGAGGTGGATCCATATCTCGAGCAGGGCAACTCGGTCATTCTAGAGATCGACGTGCAGGGTGGCTTTAACATTCGCAAGAGCCGTCCCGACGCGGTCTTGGTGTTTGTGGATCCGCCCTCAATGCAAGAGCTTGAGCGCAGGCTCCGCGATCGTGCCACCGAGGACGAACAGACCATTCTTCTTCGTCTCGAAAACGCGCGCCGCGAGATTGAGCTTGCCAAGAATTACGACGTCCGGATTGTGAACGACAGCCTGGACGAGGCGGTTGAGCGCACCGAGGCGCTCATCGACCAATATGAGAACGATGGAGGTGCCACTGACGATGTCTGTGACTAAGCCCGAGATTGATAACCTGCTTGAGAAGACCGAGCACAACCCCTTCCTTCTGTGCTCCATCGCCTCCAAGCGCGCCTGCGACATCAACAACATGATTCGCGGCCAGCACCTGCGCGTCACCGCTGTCCAGGAGTTTGACGACATCACGACCGTCATCTCTGGTGAGGACCCAGTCTCCATTGCCATGGAGGAGATTGAGTCTGGCACCCTCGGTTTTGTGCAGGACGCCTTCGATGAGGACATCAAGGGTTCCAACAAAAAAGTCCAGCAGAATCTCTAACCTATGACAAATCGAGTTTGTCTGGTTCACTATCACGAGATTGGCCTTAAGGGCAAAAATCGCGCGACCTTTGAGAACCAGCTGGTCACTAATTTGAAAAGGGCGCTCCGCGGGCAACGCGTGAGCGCCATTAAGCGTGTCTCCGGACACATTCTTGTCTCGTTTGAGGATGGGCAGGCAACCGATGAGCAGGCAAACCTCATTGCGCAGGTGCCTGGCGTTGCGCGCGTGTCGCTGGCCTATCTCTGCGGTCTTGACGAGCGCCAGTACTGCGATGCCGCAGTAAGGGCCCTTGGCGAGGCCGGCAGCTTTGAGACCTTCAAGGTGCATGCCCGCCGCAGCTCGACTGCCTACGAGCTTCATACGCTTGACATCCACCGTTTGGTGGGTGGGGTGCTTTGCGAGGCCTTCCCAACAAAGAAGGTGCAGATGCACGACCCCGACGTGACGGTGTATGTCCTTGTGGTGCAGGGGAGCGTCTACGTGTACGCGGCTTCTCGCGTTGGCGTGGGCGGTCTTCCCGTTGGCACTGCAGGCAAGGTTGTGACCCTGCTATCCAGCGGCTTTGACTCGCCGGTGGCAACATGGATGGTCGGCAGGCGCGGTGCCACATGCGTCCCCGTGCACTTCTCAGGCCGTCCCATGACGTCCGACTCGAGCGAGTGGCTTTGCCAGGACATCGTTGAGGCACTTGCCCCGGCGGGAATCATTGGCAGGCTGTATGTGGTGCCCTTTGGCGAGTGCCAAAGAGACATATCGCTTGCCGTTCCACAGAGCCTGAGAATCATTACCTATCGCAGGATGATGATTGCCGTGTCGGAGCGCATCGCAAGGCTCGAAGGAGCAAAGGCGCTGGTCACGGGCGAGTCGCTTGGACAGGTTGCCTCGCAGACGCTCGAGAACATTGCCGCCGTCAACGAGATGGCCACGATGCCCATCCTGCGTCCGCTGATCGGCTCGGACAAGATGGAGATCATGCGCCGTGCCGAGCAAATTGGCACGCATGAGCTGAGCTCGCAGTCTGTTGAGGATTGCTGCACGCTCTTCATGCCGCGCCGTCCCGAGACCCATGCCCGCATGGATGCGGTGCACGAGGCTTGGGACTCCTTTGATCACGATGCGATGATTGAGCAGCTCGTGGACCATGTCGAGTACGTGGACTATGACTTCTGCCCAAGCTACAAGCCGCCAAGGCAGATTCGCAGCTGGCATCGCGAGCTTGCACCGGCAGATTGGGAGCAGGAATAGGCGCAGGTAAACGCCCTAATGCGCTGCGTGTAAGCCTGGTGCAAGCTGCGTGCGAGCTGCCTGCGACGCAAATTGAGAAACCCAGATCTTCCGTAACTCATCACCCCCATCATGGTATGGGGGTGATGTTGTATGGCACAAAGGAGATACAGGAGCCGCCGCGGGCAGAGTGTTGCCAGGCGTCTTGGCCTGTCAGGGGGAAGCGCGGGCTTGGGGGCGCTCGTAGCGCTCGCCTGCGTGCTTGGAGGGCTTGGCGTATGGCAGCAGGCAAAGGGAGAAGACTTTGTGGTGGAGCGGCAAGAAGAGGCAACTGTTGTCGAGCAAGCGGACGATGCCACAAATACAAAAGACGAGGCTGAGGTCGCACAAGAAGACACTCCCTCTTTCTGCGTGCACGTCGATGGCGCGGTTGGCTCTCCTGGCGTGGTGAGGCTCGAGGGAGATGACCTTAGGGTCTGTGATGCCATTGAAGCCGCTGGAGGGCTGAAGGAAGGCGCTGACACTGCGGGCGTAAATCTTGCAGAGCCTCTGACTGACGGCTCAAAGATCCATATTCCCTATGAGGGCGAGCAGGCTGTGGGAGAACAGGACATTCCTGCTGGCCAGACGATGACCAGCGGCGCTACGGGCGATGGCGCAGCCACTATGCTCGTAAACATAAACACCGCTACGAGCGAGGAGCTGCAGGGCCTTCCAGGTGTCGGCGAGGCAACGGCTGAGGCAATTATCGAAGAGCGGACCGCAAACGGCCCATTTGCCACCATAGAGGACCTCATGAGGGTCTCGGGCATAGGGGAGAAGAAGTTCGCAAAGCTTAGGTCGGGCATCTGTGTCTAGGGAAGGTGTTGAGAAGCCCACCCGACCGTCTGTCCCATTGGTGCTCTGGATGCTCTTTCTTGTTCTTGTGATTGAGCGCGTGACTCTCCTGAGCGCCTTTGAGGGCACGTGGGCTATTCGGACAACAACGAGATGGTGCGCTGCCACGATTGCGATGTTTGCAGTGGGTGGCTCTACGGTGGCTCATAAGCGTCACAAGAAGCGTGTGGCAACGGTTCTGGTGACTGTCATCGTGGCGGCGCTTGCCGTTGTAGTTGCCAGCCTTGCGGGCCTTGCGCAGTCTAGGGCCGCATTGACACTCTCTACAAGCGCTGTGTCGCAATGGGAGCTGGTTACGGCATCCGACTGCACGGAGTCGAGCTTTGGGTATCGCTGTCTTGCCCATGTATGCAGCAGCAACGGCAATGCTCATATCGGCAACGTATGGCTGAGTGTTTCCGAGCTGGTGCCGCAGGGGAGCCGCCTTAGGTGTGTGGGGCGCTTCGACCAGCTTGAATGCGATGAGTACGGGGTTTCGAGCTGGCTGCAGGGGTCTTGTGGGAGCGTGCGTGCCGTGCGTATGATGAGCCGCGAGGGGCCGCATGGCCTACGAGCCGGGCTTTTGGGGCTCCGCGAACAAGCGGTGTCCAACATAGGGGCCAACGGGAGTGAGACGAGAGCCCTTCTGGCCGGTTGTGTCTTTGGGTACCGCAGTGCTCTTGACTCCCTTGGGGTGACGGATGAGTTTGCTGCATGTGGCATGGCCCATCTCATAGCTGTGTCTGGCATGCACCTTACGTTGCTCACGTATATGGTTGCGCAGGCACTAGAGGCGTTTGACCTCGGTGTGAGGCCTCGCATTGTGATTATTGTCGTGGTGAGCGGGCTCTATGTGTTGCTCTGCGGAGCTCCTGTTTCTGCGATTCGAGCTTGGCTTATGAGCCTTGCAGCGTATGGTTCGATCTTGGTCTCAAGACGCAGCCATGCCCTGTCGGCAGTGGGCGTCATGGGGCTGGCCATGGCGCTCCTCGAACCACATCTGTGCGGACAGCCGGGCTTTCTCCTGTCGGTGCTCTCGGTCGTGTCACTCTGCCTCTTTGCGCGATACCTTACATATGCCATTGAGGTGATGCTTCCCATGCCCACGTTGCCGCGATGGCTTGCCAAGGCGCGCCGCACAGCTCTTAAGGCCTATCGTTCGGTTGTTGGGTCACTAGCCGCTTCAGTCGTTTGCCAAGTGGCCACGCTGCCCCTTGTGGCCCAGTCCTTTGGAAGGGTGTCGCTCATCGGACCCATATCAAACGTTGCCGTAGGCCCTCTCTTTTTACCGCTGATGTTGCTGGGCGGATGTGGCTGCCTTGCCAGCTTTGCTAGCGCCTCTTGCGCGATCTTGCTTGCGCCGGCAGATCTTGTTGGAAGGGCTGTGCTTGTCTTGACGCGCGTACTGGAGGAGCTGCCGTTTGCCAGTGTTGCCGTGCCATCCTTTCCCGCATGGCTATGCATATGCTGGCTGGCCGCCATGCTTGGGCTGCTGGTGTGGTGGCCAAGCATTAGGCGCGACAAGCTTGCTCGCGTGCTTGCCTGCATTGGGGTCGTGGCTGCGGCAACCCTTATACGATGGCGCTACCTGCAGCCTGCACGCATCGTCGTGCTCGACGTGGGGCAAGGGGACGCAATACTTGTGCAGGACGGTCCCCACGCCATCTTGGTTGACGCCGGTCCAGATGATGCGGTCGCGCACGCGCTCTTTCGAAACCATGTGCTGCACCTGGACGCGCTTCTCGTGACGCATCTGCACGACGATCACTACGGGGGCATGAGCTCGCTCAAGGGTGGCGTCCGCTGCGAGCGCATGATCGTGGCTAAGGGCGTGGCCGGGGCCATGAGTCCAGAGATTAGAGAGAACTGCCAAGGTCTCACTGGGAAAGAGCCGGTTGAGATTGCCTATGGGGACAAGCTGCATGTTGGCCACTTTGTGCTAGAGATGATCTGGCCGCGCGAAGAGGTCGACGGCAGCGTGAACCCGCATTCAATAGAGCTTTTGGTGACCTATGACGAGTACGGCAAGTCGCTTGTTGCGCTCTTGACCGGCGATGCCGAACGTGACGAGACGGGAGCGTGCCTCGATGCCGGCGACGTAGGCGACATAGACTTGCTCAAAGTGGGGCACCATGGCTCAGAAGTCTCTCTCACGCAGGAGCAGGCGCTAGAGCTGAGGCCCGAGGTGTCCGTGGCGAGTGCGGGAGAGCATAATGAGTACGGGCATCCGTGCATGGAATGCGTGGAGATGCTCGAGCGTGCGGGGTCTGTCTTTCTCTGCACAAAGGACGTTGGGGATGTGGAGGTGCGGCCAGGCATAAAGGGACCAGCCGTAAGCTGCGCTCGCCCAAAGACCAAAGGCTAACGTCGCTGCTTTTGTGGGCGTCTTGTGTCATAGTTTGTTCGTGCGGAAGGGAGCGCAGATGGCAGCAGCGGGTAGCGGGCTTTTGCCGGCATATCTCATAGTGGGGACCGACGAGCTTAAGGCCAAGGAGCTTGTGCGACGGCTCAAGGGTCGCCTCGAGCCCGGGTTTGAGGCATTCAACCTGGACGAGCGCGTCGCAAACTCTGACATGGACGCGCAGGAGCTGCTCTCATCACTCAACACGCTACCCTTTGGCTCGGGTTTTCGCCTGGTCATTGTCTCATCTGCCGACCATCTTCTCAAGCCGGTCTCAGAGGCGCTCATAACGTACCTGGGTGACCCCAACAGGGACTGCGTACTATGCCTTGTTGCCGAGAAGCTTGCCAAGACTACAAGGCTCTACAAGGCCATTGGCAAGCTTGGCAAGGGGTCTGTCATCGACTGCTCTCCCGCCAAGCGGTGGGACCTTCCAAAGCGCGTCATTAGAATGGCCGAGGTGCGCGGCATACGCATGAACGAGGCAGCCGCAAACGAGCTGGTTGCTCGCGTTGGCGAGTCAACTACCATGCTTGACCGTCAGGTTGGCACGTTGGCAGAGCTCTGCCGCAATGCCGGTGCAATCACAAGGCAGGACGTTGAGCGCTACGTCACGCGAATCGCAGAGGTCAAGCCCTGGGACTTCTTGGATGCGGTCTGTGCTCGCGATGCCGCGCGTGCCATAGAGCTGTACCAGCTCATGACAGATCCTTCCGAGATCGCGCTCGTCTCCATGCTTGTGGGACGCATACGAGAGCTCATCTGCGCACAGTCGCTTGCCGCCCGTGGCCAGGGGTCGCTCTTGGCGGAGACGCTCGGCAAGCAGCAATGGCAGGTAAAGGGACACGCGCGCTGGGCATCGGGCTTTGGCAGGGGAGAGCTAGCACGGGCCCTTACGGCGTGCGAAAAGTGTGACATGTCCCTAAAGTCGGGCGGTGACCCAAGGACCGAGTTCACCGACCTCGTGCTGCATGTATGCGGTGCGGTGAGATAGCGTCTCTGCTGTCTACACGCGCACCATGCGATAGCCCACGCCAACATGAGTTTGGATATAGCGCGGACGAGACGGATTTGTCTCGATCTTTTTGCGCAGGGTTCCCATGAAGACGCGCAGCGAGGCGAGGTCGCCGTCCTGAGAGGTTCCCCAAACCTCGCGCAGGATGTACTGGTGGGTCAGCACGCGGTCCACGTTTTGGGCAAGCAGGCACAGCAGTTTGTACTCCATGGGAGTCAGGTGCAGCTCCTTGCCGTCGAGCGTGACCGTTGCCGCGGCGTAGTCAATGATGAGGCTGTCGTTAACAAATTGAGACTCCTGCGGGGCCGTGTTCTCCGAGCGGTAGCTCAGATGACGTTCGGTCGTGCGGAGCCGTGCCAGCAGCTCGCCAACGGAGAAGGGCTTTGTGATGTAGTCGTCTGCCCCCGCATCGAGGGCCTCGATCTTGTCGGAGTCGTCGCTGCGTGCGCTCAGAACGATGATGGGCATGTTTGACCACGTGCGCACACGCTTGATTACCTCCACGCCGTCAATATCGGGAAGACCAAGGTCAAGCAGCATGATGTCAGGCGTTGTGGTGGCAGCGCACGCAATGGCTGCCTTGCCAGTGGTCGCGGCCGTGTGCTGGTAGCCCCTCGACTCGAGTGCCGTGGAGACGAGGTTGCGGACGGCAGGGTCGTCCTCAACAATGAGTACGGAGTAGCTCTTCTCAGCCATTCGTTATGACCTCCTCGGCGGGTAGGGTAAACACGAATCGAGCGCCATGCGGCTCAACGTCCTCAACGTAGATGCGACCTCCGTGTGCGAGCACAATCGAGCGGCAGAGGGAAAGCCCCAGGCCCATGCTTCGACCCGAGTCTGCCGAGCTGCTCCGACCAGTATAGAAGAGGTCAAACACCTGGTCCTTATCCTCGTTGCCTACGCCAGGGCCGTTGTCTGATACCGACACAAAGACTTCATTGTCCACGAGGCCAGACTCAATCACAATGGTGGAGCCCTTTTGCGTGTGATCGATGGCATTGTTGACCAGGTTGACTATGACCTGCACGATGACCTGAGGATCCATACGGGCCAACAGGAGCTCTCCCGACGGCACAACCACGATCCTGTGCTCTTTGGCATTGCGGCTAATATGGCGCATTGCCTCCTCAATGACGTCGTCCACAAGCTCGACCTCAACATGCAGCATGACGTCGCCGTCCTCTAGGCGCGTTACTGCCAAGAGGTTCTCGACGACCGTGCACAGCCAAGTTGCATCGTCGTAGATGTTTCCAAGGAGCTTCTTTCGCGCCTGCGGCGTGAGGGACACCTCGTCGTCGAGCAGGATGTCAGCGTTGCCACAAATTGATGTGAGGGGGGTCCGCAGGTCGTGTGATACCGAGCGAAGCAGGTTTGCGCGCAGCTGCTCGCGCTGGGCAACGAGCTGAGCCTCGGTCGATTGCCTCGAGCTCGTGCGCAACACGCTTACGAGGTAGCTCGTAACCAGCGCAAAGAGAGCCATTGCGGTGATGGTTGCCGCGTAGTCTGGGGCGTCGATCCTCAGCGAGAAGCGTGGGGCAATGAGAAAGTAGTTATAGCTGAGGATCGAGACAAACGAGGCCACAAGGCCATAGACTGGTCGCACGGTAAGGATGACGCAGAAGAGCACGCCGAGGACATAGATGATGACGACCGTTGCGTCGGAGAAGCCCGAATAGCCAAGGCCAACGGCAATGAGCGTGGACACGACCTGTGTTATTGCCGTTATCACAAGGTTGATGGCAACGCCCTCGCCCTGCGGGCGACTAACGAGCTTGCTCAAATATGCTGGGACTAACGAGTGCCCACTACTGGGACCATCTGACACAGCATCCTCCACGTGCGCGGACAAGGCGTTTGGCCGCCCAGGTCACATCAAACGATGCAGAGTATCGCACAAACCAACGCTGCAAACAGACATCCACCGGCGCAGGTCGCGGCAATGCCAAGGCTGGGAGAGACAAACATGAGGTCGGTGTCATCGTCTTTGTCAAAGGTGCCAACGCGTGTGACATGCGTTTCGCTCGGCTTGCCAAAGTCTTCCATGAATACCTCTTTACCTGCGCAGACAAGTCGTTTTTGAAAGTAGACACCAAGACGTATAAAGACGGCATAAAGATTGCTTGTCGCAGTTAAAGATGAGATAAACGTAGCAGTTCCAGACCTTGCCAACCTCGCTCGCGCGCCTAAAGGCGGCTTAAAGGTAGCATAAAGATGACATAAAGACAGGTGCTCAAATTGTGCACTTGCTGCAGATGGCAACATTTATGTGATAGGTTCTCTCCTTGCGGCATCCGCTACAAGCGCGATGCATCTCCGCGGATTGGAGCAAGATGGAAGATACATCTAGAGGCGCGCGAGCCAAACGGGCCCGCAAAAGCGCAGGTATTCCGCTTAGTGCGGGTATGATTCTTGTAACTTTGGGCGTTGTTTACGGGGACATTGGCACCTCGCCGATGTACACGCTCAAGGCAATCATGAGCGGTAACGGCGGGCTCCTTACCATGTCAGCTGACGTGGTCACAGGCGCCCTCTCGCTCATTATCTGGACGATGACGCTCATCACTACGGTCAAGTACGTCCTCATTGCTATGAAGGCCGACAACCATAACGAAGGCGGCATCTTTGCACTCTACAGCCTCGTGAAGCATTGTGGACGCTGGCTCATTGTGCCCGCCATGGTGGGCGGCGCCGCCCTTTTGGCTGACGGCATTCTTACACCTGCCGTCACGGTTACCTCTGCAATCGAGGGCCTTCGCACGATTGAGGCGGTGCATCGGGTGATTGGTGACCGCCAGTCCATCGTCGTCCTCATTGTCATTGCCATCCTGTGCGGGCTGTTCGTGGTCCAACGTGCGGGAACCTCGACCATCGGCAAGGGCTTTGGCCCCATCATGACGCTCTGGTTTAGCTTCCTTGCCGTGACCGGCGCCATCAGCATTGCGCTCTATCCTGGCGTGCTCTTGGCCCTTAACCCGCTTCGTGGCATCGGCTTCCTCTTTAGCAGCGACCTCAACAATGCCGGCATCATGGTGCTCGGCAACGTGTTCCTCTGCACGACCGGCGCCGAGGCCCTCTACTCCGACATGGGTCACGTGGGCAAGGCCAACATCTATGTGAGCTGGCCGTTTGTGAAGGCAGCGCTCATTATCAACTACCTTGGCCAGGGTGCCTGGATCGTGGCTCACAATGCCAACGCGGAGCTTGCCGCGATTCCTGACCTCAACCCGTTTTTCCAGATGCTGCCCGAGGGTATTCGCATCTTTGCCGTTGTTCTTTCGGCCTTTGCTGCAATCATTGCAAGTCAGGCGCTCATCACCGGCTCGTTCTCGATTATCTCTGAGGCAATTCGCCTTGACCTCATGCCTCACATGAAGATCCAGTACCCGTCCGAGAACAAGGGGCAGCTCTACATCCCGCTGGTGAACAACATCCTTTGGGCTGGCTGCATTGGCGTTGTGCTGCTGTTCCGCAGCTCCGAGCACATGGAGGCAGCGTACGGCCTCGCCATTACCGTGACGATGCTCATGACGACGCTGCTGCTGTTTACCTACCTCTCGCGCGTCAAGCATCGCGGACCATTTGCGGTGGTCTTCCTGGTGCTGTTTGTGGCAATTGAGGCGATGTTCTTCATCTCGAGTCTCACCAAGTTCTTCCACGGCGGCTACGTGACCGTTCTCATGGCCTTCTCGATCTTCATGGTCATGTACGTGTGGCGTCGCGGCACGGCCATCGAGCGTACGCAAAGCGTGTATCTCTCTGTCTACGAGTACATTGACCAGCTTGAGGCCCTCTCCAAGGACAACGAGCTGCCCTATAAGGCCGACAACCTCGTGTTCCTTACCAACGACTCCTCGCTCGAGCGTCTTGACCGAGACATCCTCTACTCGATTCTCAACAAGCGACCCAAGCGAGCCCGTGCCTACTGGTTCCTCAATGTTCAGGTTACCGACGAGCCCTACACGCACGAGTTTTCGGTCAACGACTTTGGCACCAACTTTGTGTTTAAGGTGCAGCTGCGTCTGGGCTTTAGGGTCAACCAGCGCGTCAACGAGTACCTGTACCAGATCGTTTCGACCATGATGGAGCAGGGCAGGCTTGCCCCGCAGCACCACAAGTACTCGATTTATCGCAAGAACAGCGACGTTGGCGACTTTAGGTTCTGCCTGATTCGAAAGGTTCCCTCGGCATCGAGTGACATCAGCTCCGGTGACCGCAATGCTATCACCGCCAAGTACGCCATTCGCCACTTCTGTGGTTCGCCGGCTGAGTGGTACGGCCTCGAGAACTCTTCGCTCATCTTTGAGTACGTGCCGCTCTTTGCCAAGAGCAAGCGCCAGCACAAGCTTGCCTATGTTGAGATCCCCGAGAACGTTGCGGCTCTCAACGAGCGCTCCGTGCCCGAGAATGACGACGTGTTCTCCGAGAAGATGCGCGATGCCTCTGCCTGGGAGGCGGCAATGGTCGAGGAGGACGTGATTGGCGGCCACACCGCCAGCTTCCGTCCGGTCACCGTTTCTGAGGACGACGAGGGCGAAAGCGAGTAGCGGCAAAGCTGCAAGACATATGACTCGCAGATAAACGGGCGGCCCAAGGATCATGTTCCTTGGGCCGCCCGTTCTTTTAGGGTGTCTGGTACGCAAGCGTCTCTGCGTTTTGCATCGCCCTTGTGTAGGCGCTGTGGTTTGGGGGAGAGGGCATACACATACCAAGAGGGGTCCCGAGCAGCACCCCGGGACCCCTCTTGTTCACTCGCTGTGAAGCAGAAGCTACTTGATGGTGTTAACGAGCTTCTGGACGCCGCTCTTGCGCTTTGCGGCCTGGTTCTTGTGGATGATGCCCTTGGAAGCAGCCTTGTCGAGCTTGCGGTTGGCAGCGTTGGCAGCGGCCTGTGCGGCCTCGGCGTCGCCGGCCTCCACAGCTGCACGGACCTTCTTGACGTAGGTCTTGAGCTCGGAGCGGACTGCCTTGTTGCGCTTGCGAGCCTTCTCGGCGGTGATGATGCGCTTCTTCTGAGACTTGATGTTTGCCACTTTATGTTCCCTTTCGAACTTAAAACGAGTGAGGCCTCTAAGCGTTGAGACACGGTGAGGTCAACCTCGCAACTATAGCACGCTCGCCGCGCTTGCGCTATCATTTCCATCATGAAAAAAGACACCTCACATATTCGCAACTTCTCTATCGTTGCGCACATCGATCACGGTAAGTCCACCATCAGCGATCGCATTCTCGAGCTCACCCATACTGTTGAGGAGCGCGACCTTGAGTCGCAGATGCTCGACAGCATGGACATCGAGCGCGAGCGTGGCATCACCATCAAGAGCAACGCCGTGCGCGTTGACTACGATGCCGACGATGGGAACACCTACCAGTTCAACCTTATCGACACGCCGGGGCACGTGGACTTTACCTACGAGGTCTCGCGCAGCCTTGCCGCCTGCGAAGGCGCGGTGCTCGTCGTTGATGCCACGCAGGGCGTGGAGGCACAGACCGTCTCTAACGCGCTGCTGGCGATGAACGCAAACCTCGACATCGTTCCGGCCATCAACAAGATCGACCTGCCTTCCGCCGAGCCCGACCGGGTGCGTGAAGAGATCGAGGAAGACCTTGCCATTCCTGCAGACGACGCCGTCTGCGTGAGCGGAAAGACGGGCGAGGGCATCCACGACCTGCTCGAGGCCATCGTCTATCTCGTGTCGGCACCCTCGGGTGACGAGAACGCACCGACCAGGGCCCTCATCCTCGACTCGTACTTTGACGAGTATCGTGGCGTGGTTGCCACGGTGCGAGTGTTTGACGGTGCCATCAAGAAGGGCAGCCGTCTGCAGATGATGGCAACCGGAGACGTCTTCCTCTGCGACGGCGTCGGCTGCAAGCGCCCCCTCGAGACCGCGCTGCCCGAGCTTGGCGTGGGCGAGGTCGGATATGTCGTCACCGGCCTTAAGGACCCCGCGCTCGTTCATGTGGGTGACACGCTCACCGATGCCGCAAACCCCTGCGCGGAGGCACTGCCTGGCTATCACGAGGCAAAGCCGATGGTCTTTGCAGGCGTTTTCCCAGTGGACAACAAGGAGTACGAGAACCTTCGCGACGCGCTCGAGAAGCTCAAGGTCAATGACCCGTCGCTTACCTGGGCGCCCGAGACGAGTGTTGCGCTTGGCTTTGGCTTCCGCGTCGGCTTCCTCGGTCTGCTGCACATGGAGGTCGTGAAGGAGCGCCTCGAGCGCGAGTTTGGACTTGACCTCATTGCCACGAGCCCGAGCGTGGACTATCACGTCTTTACCACCGCAGGCGAGATGCTCGACATCAAGAGCCCGCAGGACCTGCCGCGCCCCGAGCAGATCGACCGTATTGAGGAGCCCTACCTGGCCGCCAAGGTCATTGTGCCGCCCGAGTACATGGGTGCGGTCATGCAGCTTGCCATCGAGCACCGAGGCATCACCAAGGACATGGTCTACCTCTCGGAGAAGTCCGTTGAGATGCATTTTGACATTCCGCTGGCCGAGCTTATCCTCGATTTCTTTGACCAGCTCAAGAGTCGTACCAAGGGCTATGCGTCGCTCGACTACGAGGTTGCCGACTACCGTCCGTCCGAGCTTGTGAAGCTTGATATCCTGCTTGCGGGCGAGGAGGTAGACGCGCTCAGCTTCATCGTGCACAAGGACAAGGCCTACCCGCTCGCGCGCGGCCTCTGCGACAAGCTCAAAGAGATCATCCCGCGCCAGCAGTTTGAGGTGCCCATCCAAGGCGCCATTGGCAACAAGATCATCAGCAGGTCAACGGTGCGCGCGGTGCGCAAGGACGTGCTTGCCAAGTGCTACGGCGGCGACATCAGCCGTAAGCGCAAGCTGCTCGAGAAGCAGAAGGAAGGCAAGAAGCGCATGAAGCAGATTGGCACCGTCGACGTGCCGCAGGAGGCCTTCCTCGCCGTGCTCAAGGTGGATGACGACGCATGACGCCGGAGTCGTCTGCGGCCAAGGTGCTGCAGGACGCGGCTTCGCTCGCAGGGCTCGATGCAAAGCTCACGGCTTTTCCGCGTGAGGGTTCCCTTGCCGCGAGGCTGTCCACCCATCCCTTCATCATGGCGCCAATGGCCGGCGTCTCGGACTCTGCCTATCGCATGATGGCCCGTGCCGGTGGCGCGTCCTTGGCATACAGCGAGATGGTGTCGGTTGCGGGGCTGCATTACGGCGGGGCCAAGACCTGGGAACTCGTGGTTCCGCATGAGCCAGAGCCCGATGTTGCGGTTCAGCTCTTTGGGGCAAATCCCGAGCAGTTTGAGGAGGCCGCCGCGCTCGTGACGGAGCGTTTGGGCGACAGGCTTGCCCTCATTGACATCAACATGGCATGTCCCGTTCCCAAGGTGACCCGAAAGGGCGAAGGCTCGGCCCTGCTCGAAGACCCAAAGCGCGCGGCGGACATCGTTGGGGCGTGCGTCGGGCATACAGAGGTGCCAGTCACGGTAAAGATCCGAAGTGCTCGACGCACGGGAGACCCTGAGGTTGCTGCGGACTTTGCGCGCGCCATGGAGCAGGCAGGTGCGTCTGCCGTGGCCGTTCACGGTCGCACGGCGAGCCAGATGTATCGCGGCGAGGCCGACTGGGGTGTGGTGTCGCGTGTTGTGGACGCCGTCGACATTCCGGTCATTGGCTCCGGCGATGTCAAAAGCGCTGCCGACGCCGCTCGCATGCTTGAGTCCACTGGGGCAACGGCGGTCATGATTGCGCGCGGTAGCTATGGCAACCCTTGGATCTTTGGAAATGCCCAGCGCATTCATGCCGGCGAGCGCGCCGTTGAGCCTTCGGTGTCGCTGCGACTTGCAGCCTTCTGTTGCCATGTGCGCCTGCTCGAGGCAACACAGGCCCACATGGCAAAGGCGCGGAGTCTCTCTGGCTGGTACCTTCGTGGGGTGCCCAATGCGGCCCAATGGCGCGAGCGTGCAATGCACTGCAAGACGGTGGACGAGTACCTCGAGCTAGCCCAGACGCTCGATGGCCTCTATGGAGACGGACTATAGGCATGGCTTGCTGCGCTACTGAGGCACTGTGGCAGAAGCGCCTCCACGAGGCAGGCGTAAGTGCGCTCTACCTGCACATACCCTTTTGCGTGCGCAAATGCGCATACTGCGACTTTAGCTCTTGGGCCACAAGCCCCCATGACCCGTTGATGGCTAGATACGTCAATGCCCTTGAGAGGCTCCTGACCGAGGTGGAGGGCGTTGGGCTTCTCAATGGTTGCCAGACTGCCTACATCGGCGGGGGCACGCCCACCTTTGTGGGGGCATCGCTGGCACAGCTCGTACGTGACGTGCGCGCTGCGGCGCCACAGGTGAGAGAGCTTAGCTGCGAGGCCAACCCAGACTCCCTTGGCGATGAGCTTCTTGAGCGGCTGAAAGATGCCGGTTGCACGCGGCTGTCGGTTGGAGTCCAAAGCCTGAGCGACTCTGAGTTGGCGGAGCTGGGGAGGATCCACTCCGCCTCGCAGGCGCAGACGCGTTTGAGCGCTGCGGTGGCGGCGGGCTTTGACGTTTCCGCCGACCTCATGTGTGCCATCCCTCTGCAAACCGACGGGAGCTGGATGGCGTCGCTCGCAGGGATTTTGGCGTGTGGGGTAGGACATGTGAGCGTCTACCCCCTGCAGATAGAGGACGAGACGCCGTTGGGGGAGCGCTACGGTACCAGTGAGCCTGCTTTCAACGACCCCGAGGTCCAGGCCCGCAGGATGGAGCTTGCACGAGAACGGCTCGTACAAGCCGGTTTTGAGCGCTATGAGGTGGCGAGTTACGCCCAGGCGGGCAAGGACTGCAAGCACAACCAGGCGTATTGGACTGCTCGGCCGTACCTAGGCCTGGGAACCGGCGCCAGCTCCATGCTCACGCGCGAAGGATATGTTGCCTTGCAGTCTATTTGCCCCCAGTTCCCCGAACTCTCTGATGGTGTGAGCCGCGTGCGTCTGACCTGCATTGACGGGCGTCACGAGCTGCCCGTTGCACGTTCTATGGCCGACCTCCACTTTGACCTAGAGTTTTTGAGCGAAGTCCAGGCCGCCGCCGAAGACCTCATGCTGGGGATGCGACTTGTGAGAGGACCGGAGCCGGGCCTGGTGGATCACGCACGCAAGGTCATCGGCGGGTCTGCGGTCGACGGGACCCTCGTATGGTGCAAGGACCAAGGCCTCATTCGCAAGAGCGGCTTGCGCTGGACACCCACCGACAAGGGCTGGCTGCTCGGCAACGTCCTCTACGGCAAGATGTGGGATCTGGCAAGCTAAGACATCGGCATAGACTAATGTGTGGGATGCATGCCTCGCCATGCTATCAATCTTGCAGATAATCATACTAGCGTCCTCAATACTTGTAGATTCGTGTTGCTCCGATTTGAAGCAGGTGGTGATGGGTACAATCTCACCCGTATGTCTGTCGGGGCCGTGGCCCCTTGGCACGAAAGCAGTCATCTATGGCCGCAATGAACGAAAAAGACTACTACGCGATACTCGAGGTGGAGAAGGACGCCACCTCGGACGAGATCCGCAAGGCCTTTCAGCAAAAGGCTCGCAAGCTGCATCCCGACGTCAACAAGGAGCCTGACGCGGAGGAGCGCTTCAAGGAGATCTCGGAAGCCTACGCCGTCCTATCCGATAGCGACAAGCGTGCCCGTTACGACGCCATGCGTTCTGGCAGTCCCTTTGGTGGCATGGGCGGCAGCTATGCCAGCCCTGCTGGCACCGCCGGCTATGGCGACTACGACTCCGATCCCTTTGGGTGGGGCTTCCCCTTTGGCGGAAGCTACAGCAGCAGGCGCACCACGCGCTCAAGGGCGTACAACCCCAAGGCTGGTGCGGACATAGTCTACGAGGTCACCCTTGATGACGACACCGCGGCGAGCGGCAAGCGCCAGGGCGTCTCGTACCAGCGCTATGTCACCTGCGATGCGTGCGGTGGCCATGGCTCGGTCGCTCACACCCATCCGGTAACCTGCCCCACCTGCGGTGGAACTGGCCATATGACCGTGGACCTGGCAAGCCTCTTTGGCTTTGGAGTCATGGACGTTACCTGCCCAGAGTGCGAGGGAACGGGCCGCGTTGTTGAGGACCCGTGCGATGTGTGTGGCGGATCTGGCCGCGTGCTCACCGCGAGCGAGGTCGTTATCGACATCCCCAAGGGCGTTCACGATGGATCGACCGTGCGGGTGGAGCACATGGGCAATGCCGGCACAAATGGCCAGGCAGCCGGTGACTTTGTGTGCAAGGTATCGCTCCCCTCAGAGCGACTCACCCAGCGTCAGGCAATGGGTTTTTGGATCTTGGGCATGGTCGTGCCCCTGCTGGCCATGTTCCTTGCCTTCTCGAGCATGCCGAGCCTGTTCTTGGTCGGTGCGGCCATTGCCCTGTACATGGTCATTCGCGATGGCGTCAAGATGAGCAGCGGCTGGTGGGCAAATGCTGGTCGTTCGTTCTTGGCCGGTGCCCAAATGAGCATCTGGCTTGTGGTTTTCAACCTGCCCTTCCTCCTCATGGGGTCGTGCGGTAGATAATCACAGTTTGTAAAAGCGTTAGAGATTCGAGTGTTGCAAGAGGACTGGTAGGCGTGGAACCAAAGAGAGACTACTACGAGGTACTGGGCGTCGATCGTGACGCGGATGCAAAGGCCATCAAGAGGGCCTTCTTGCGCAAGGCGCGCAAGCTGCATCCGGACGTAAATAAGGAGCCGGGTGCCGAGGAGCAGTTCAAGGAGGTCAACGAGGCCTATTCGGTCCTCTCCGACGAGAAGAAGCGCGCCAACTACGACCGCTATGGCGACCCAAATGGTCCCGCAGGCTTTGGCGGCGACTACGTTGACATGTCCGATATCTTTGGTGGCGGCTTCAGCGACATCTTTGACTCGTTCTTTGGTGGTGCCGCGCGTGGCACCGATTCCCGCCAGCAGCGCACGCGTGGCCGCGACATGGGAATCACCATGCGCATCACGCTCGAGGAGGCGGCTGCGGGTTGTACCAAGACCATCTCGTATGATCGCTTGGCTCCCTGCGACGACTGCAACGGCACGGGCGTTGCCGAGGGCGGTCACGAGACCACCTGCTCGCGCTGCAACGGCTCCGGTCGTGTGGTTGAGGTGCAGCGCACCATCTTTGGTCAGATGCAGTCGCAGAGCACATGCCCCCAGTGTGGTGGTACGGGCAGAGTAGTCGACAAGCCCTGCGAGACCTGTGGCGGGCAGGGCCGTGCGCCCGAGCGTGAGACCGTTGAGCTCGAGATTCCCGCGGGCGTACACTCCGGCCAGACCATTCGCATTGAGCACAAGGGCGAGGCCGGTATCCGTGGTGACGTGGCTGGCGATCTTGTGGCACGTATCGACGTTGCCCCTCATGCGAGCTTTGAGCGCCAGGGCGACGACCTGTTCTGTCGCGTGGACATCGACTCGTTTGAGGCAATGCTTGGCACAACCGTCGAGGTGGCAGGAATCATGGCCAACGAGAAGGTGCCCATCGAGATTCCCACGGGTTGCCAGTACGGAGAGCAGATTCGCGTTGAGGGCTATGGCATGCCTCGCATGGGCTCAAACGCACGCGGTAGCGTGATAGCCGTCGTTGACATTCACACCGTTGACGACCTTTCCGAAGCCGAGCGCCTGCGCCTTGCCGAGATGCTCAAGATGCGCCAGAAACGCACCAAATGAGCGCGGGTCCAAAGGTAGCGCTCGTCAATTTGGGGTGTCGGGTCAATCGCGTCGAGCTTGACGTGATGGCCCTTCGTCTGCAAGAGGCGGGCTGCAAGCTGTGCGGCGAGCGCGAGGCAGATGCGATTGTCATCAATACCTGTGCTGTCACTGGAGAGGCGCAGGCAAAGACGCGTAAGGCCGTGCGTCATGCAGCGGGCATGCCAAAGCACCCAATTGTGGTGGCAACGGGTTGCGTGGCAAGCCTCTTTCCCCAAGAGCTTAGTGAGCTTGGGGAGGGCGTGTTTGTGGAGACAGCAAAGGCACAGGTGCCGCAGGTGGTGGTCGAGCGACTGGAGTCGCGGGGAGTCTTTGTTCACGAGGACAACGCTCCCAAGATTGAGACTTCAGAGGGCACGCATACGACCCCTACGGGTAGGACAAGACCTGGCATCAAGATTCAAGATGGCTGCAACAACCGTTGCACCTACTGCATAGTGTGGAAGGCGCGAGGTCTCTCGCGCTCCGTTGATGTCTCTGGTGTCTTGCGGGACATCCGGGCTGCTCAGGAGCGTGGAGCACACGAGGTGGTGCTCACGGGCATCAACCTTGGCAACTATCGCAGCAGATGCGACACGGGTGTTGTCAGGCTTCCTGGCCTGCTCGAGACGATTCTCAATGAGACCAGCGTCGAGAGGGTGCGCCTCTCGTCCATTGAGCCTCCCGACGTGACCGATGAGCTTCTCTCTGTGATGGAGGCGGCAGGGGAACGAGTAGCCCCGTTCCTCCATGTGTGTCTGCAGTCGGGAAGCGACCGAACCCTGCGAGAGATGGGTCGCGTGTACGACACGGCATCGTATGCGCAGGTCGTGCAACATGCGCGCACGTATTTGCCAGACCTCTCGCTTGGGACCGACCTCATTGTGGGCTTCCCTGGCGAGCGCGAGGAGGACTTTTTGGAGTCGCTCGCATTCTGTGAGCAGATGGCCTTCTCAAAGATGCACGTGTTTCGCTATTCGAGGCGTCCTGGGACGCCGGCTGCGGAACGTGATGACCAAATTGCCCCGCAGGTCATCGCGGAGCGCAGCGCATGGATGCTCAAGCTTGCAGACCAGATGCGCCACGAGCAGGCCCAGATGCGCGTTGGCAAAGAAGAGCTCGTTGTGGTGCAGAGCAAGGGGAAGGGCGTTACGGGCGGTCTCTTTGATGCCACGGTTGCCAAGGATGCTCCCGTTGACTCGCTCGTTCGGGTCAGGGTGACCGGCGTGGCCGAGGACGCTACGCTGGCTACCGAGCGGATCGAGCAATAGAGTCGCGGAGTCACGGCTCTGCCCTTTCTTTAGTGCGTGGCCGAGCGCACTTTTGCCAAAAACAGACGCGTGATGCCATTCCATGACTGCATGGCTACACATCATTGTTCCGCAACGTAGTGCTCAACCTGCGCCACAGGCAAAAGTGAATTATCATCTAAGACGCAAACCTACGTGGTTTAGGCTGTTTGGAGGCTTATGAACCCAACAAACGTCCGCCTGACGATTCCGGACAACGTGGACCCAACCACATTGATGGGGCCGACCGACTCGCTGCTTCGTCGCATCGAGGGGGCCTTTGACGGCATGGTCACCGTGAGGGGTAACGTCATTTCGCTGACCGGGCCTGCAGACGTGGTCAATCAGCTCACCACGGTGTTCTCGAGACTGATTGCCCTGGTCGAGGCGGGAAGGCTTCCTAACGAACAAGATGTGGACCTCATCATAGGTCAGGTGACGCACGGTGCGTCAGGTTTGCCCGACCCCGGCGAGGACATTCTGCTCACCTATCGCGGGCGCGCCTTGCAGCCAAAGACTGCTGGTCAAAAGCGCTATATCGACGCCATCCGTGCAAACACCATCACCTTTGGTATAGGCCCTGCGGGTACGGGCAAGACCTACCTTGCCATGGCCATGGCGGTGGCAGCACTCAAGCGTCGTGAGGTGGCCCGCATTGTGCTCGTTCGCCCGGCTGTGGAGGCGGGGGAGTCGCTGGGGTACCTTCCGGGCACCTTGCAGGAAAAGCTCGACCCTTACATCCGTCCGCTCTATGACGCGCTCTTTGACATGACCGACATGGAGCGTGGCAACGCTCTCATTGAGCAGGGAATCATTGAGATTGCACCGCTTGCCTTCATGCGTGGTCGCACGATGAACAACGCCTTCGTCATTTTGGACGAGGCGCAAAACACCACGCCGGACCAGATGAAGATGTTCCTCACGCGTCTTGGATTCTCGTCCAAGTTTGTGGTCACGGGAGATGTCACGCAGCGCGACCTGCTCGGGCAAAACGGTCTGGATGTTGCCCGTCGCGTCCTCGAGGGCATCCGTGACATAGCCTTTGTGGACCTCGACCGAAACGACATCGTCCGCCATTCGCTCGTGGCGCGCATCGTTGATGCCTACGAGGCCGATGAGGCGAAAGGAGCTCGCTAGATGATGCTGACCGTAGACTTTGAGGCCCAAGATGGCATCGAGGCCCCAATAACCGAAGACGAGATGACTCAGATCTGCGAGACGGTCTTGACGCAGGAGGGGGTAGAGCGACCCTGCTTCCTGTCGCTGTCGGTTGTTGACGATGAGACCATAAAGGAACAGAACCTCGACTGGCGCGGCATCTATGCCGCCACCGACGTCATCTCCTTGGAGTGCGAGCGCCCGGATGATCCCGACCTGGCTCCCGGCGAACCCTGCGAGCTTGGCGACATCCTCCTTGCGCCCAACTTCATCACTCAGCAGGCGGGTCGTTACGCGACCACGGTGGCAGATGAGTTTAGGCTGCTGCTCATACATGGCCTGCTCCACCTTTTGGGCTACGACCATCTGGATGACAATGAGGCAGAGGTCATGGAGGCACGCGAGGACGAGTTGCTGCGCCTTGTGTCGACCGATCAGCCCATAAGCCACGTGACGCTTACCCGTCATCTAAAGGACTAGACCAATGATTCCCGGCCGCAACAGTTCGCACCCCTCGTTCAAGCGAAGCTTCTTGTTTGCCCTGCAAGGGCTTCGTACGGCTCTTGCAACAGAGCGCAACATCAAGATCATGTTCTTTGGGGCCGCGTTTGCCATTGTGGCTGGCATCGTTTTGCGGATAGATGCACTGAGCTGGGCGGTTGTGATTGTGTGCTGCGGGGCAGTGCTGGTGACCGAGCTCATCAACACCGCCATCGAGACAGTGGTTGACCTTGTGTCGCCAGAGTTTCACCCGCTGGCCGGCCGTGCCAAAGACATTGCGGCTGCGGCATCGTGGCTCATTAGCCTTACCGCGGCTGTTGCCGGCAGCATCGTGTACATTCGGGCGCTCTTGGCGCTCATCGCATAGGTAACCAACAGGCGAGGCAGACAACATGAACGAAATGCAGGAAACACCGTTTACCAGTGGTTTTGTGGCTTTGGTCGGCAGGCCGAGCGTGGGGAAGTCGACCCTGCTCAATGCCGTCATGGGGGAGAAGCTCGCCATTACGAGCCCTGTTGCCCAAACGACCAGGCGGCGCCTGAGGGCGGTCGTGAACACCGACCACTCGCAGCTCGTCATGGTTGACACCCCGGGCTTGCACAAGCCCAAGGATGCCCTTGGCAAGGAGCTCAACCGCGTGGCGCTCGGCGAGCTTGCCGACGTCGACGCTGTGGCGTTTCTCATTGATGCCACCAAGCCTGTTGGTCGTGGCGACAAGTGGGTCGCCAACCACGTGGAGTCATCTGAGGCATCCTACAAGCTGCTGGTGATCACCAAGGCCGACCTTGCCACGCCCGAGCAGATTGAGGCGCAGCTCGAGGCAGCGCGTGCCCTTGCGCACTTTGATGACGAGTTGGTCATCTCGGCAAAGGAGGGCTTCAACATCGACTCCTTCGTGGAGCTCGTGTCCAAGCACCTGCCCGAGGGACCAAGGTGGTTCCCCGAGGACATGGACATCGACGCGACGCCCGAAGAGCTCGTGAGCGAGTTTGTTCGCGAGAAGGTGCTGCTCCACATGCGCCAGGAGATCCCACACTCCGTTGGCGTGATCTGCGATGACATCTCGTGGAGCAAGGGCGACCACGCTTCGGTCATAGCCACGGTGCTTGTTGAGCGTGAGAGCCAAAAGGGGATGGTCATTGGCAAGGGCGGCCGCATGATCAAGCGCATTGGTACCGAGGCCAGGCGTGACATCGAGCGACTGCTTGGGGCCGATAGCGTGTACCTTGACCTTTCGGTTAGGGTGCAGCCCCAGTGGCGTCGCGACGCCAACGAGATCCGTCGCCTTGGGTATCAGGCAGAAGAGTAGCCTAGTGCTGTGATTGGCATGCTTGGCGAGAGGCGCGTGCGGGCAATACGCGACATGGCGAGGTTCTGCGTTGCCATGCTGATGGCTGGAGTCCTATTGCACGTTAGCCATGTGGGTTGTCCCATAAAGTTTGTGACGGGCGTGTCGTGCCCGGGCTGTGGCATGACACGAGCGTGGCTGAGCGTCGTGCACGGGGACGTTCATCAGGCCGTTGCCTACCATCCGCTCTTTTGGACAGTACCCTTTGTCATGGCGCTCGTCATTGCAGATCCTGGCGTCAGGTCGCCTTGGGCGCGAACGGTCGTTGTATTGCTGGTTTTAGTTTTCGTTTCGGTCTGGCTGATACGTTTGCTTTTGCCCCATGATGCGCTCATACTGACTGGTGCAAACTACGGGCCAGATTACATATCTGCCGAGCTGCCGGTGTGGCTGCAATGGATTTTGAGCCGCCAATAGCTGCATTGGCACGGCGCAACAAGGAGTTTCAGGCTACGAGATAGTGGCCTTACGAGAGGAGAGCACATGTTTTGTCCTACTTGCGGCACCCAAGTTAGGGATGGCGCACGCTTTTGCCCCACCTGTGGCGCTTCGCTTGACGCCGCCCCGGCTGTGACCCCGCAGCCCACCTACGAGCAACCCGCACAGGATCCCTATGCCCAGCAGGCGACTGGATATCCCCAGGACCCCTATGCACAGCAGGGCATTGTTGCGGCGCCCGCATATAACCCCAACCCGAGCGAGATCCGCCACATGGAGACCGACCGCAGTATCGTGACCGTCGTTCTTCTGAGCATGATCACCTGCGGCATCTACGGCTTCTACTTTGTCTACAAGTGCGCCCAGGACATGAACACGATGTGCGATGACGACGAGGAGACCGGCGGCCTTGCTGTGTACATACTCCTGAGTATGGTGACCTGCGGCCTCTATGGCATCTACTGGGAGTACAAGCTGGCAAACCGCCTGCAAAAGAACGCCCCCGCCTACGGCATGCAGTTTGAGGAGAACGGCACCACGGTCATCATGTGGCGCGTCATCGGCATGCTCCTGTGCGTGATTGCCAGCTATTACGGCATGTACATCTGGATCAACAACCTCAACAGGCTCTCCGCCGCCTACAACGCACGCTTTGGCGTGTAGGGGTTGCTTGCCGTGCCAGGACGTCCCGGCACGCGAACCAAGGCCATTGTCCTTGGTCGCACAAAGCTCGCAGAACAGGACCTGATCCTCACGCTGCTCGCAGAATCGGGCGAGCAGCTGAGGGCTGTTGCAAAGGGCGCTCGCAAGCCTGGCGGGCGCCTTGCGTCACGTTCGGAGCTCTTTAGCGAGGCTGACTTTCTCATTTCACAGGGACGCTCGCTTGGCATCGTCTCCGAGGCGGCGCTCGTTAATGCGCACGACAAGATTAGGGGGAGTCTTGAGCGGGTTTCGGCCGCCTCGGCCATCGCAGAAGTCGCGCGCCATTCGTGCTACGAGGATGTGACCGACCCGTATCTCTATCCAATCACCGCACGAGCCCTGTTGGCCTGTGAGCAGGCAGCAGACCAACCGCATCTTGACCTTTGCGTTGCGGCATATTGCCTCAAGGTGCTCTCGCACGCCGGCTGGCGACCTGAGCTTGGCTCCTGCATTGCCTGCGGCGACGAGGCGACGTCGTTCTTCTCGGTTAGGGCGGGAGGCCTCCTGTGCGCGAGCTGTGCCAAAGACGTGGAGGGGGCTCAAGAACTGAGCGCAACCGAGATTCAGTGGCTGAGGGCCCTCATATCGCTCACCTTTGACGAGCTGCTAACGGCCAAGATAGACCTCGAGCTGTCCGTGCTGCTGCTCTCAATTGTTCATGCGTGGTGTGCGACCCAGCTCGATGCGCGCCTTAGGGCTTACGAGTTTCTGCTCAGCGTGTAGCCGGCGCCTGCCACGTGTCGAGTTGCGGACAAATGCGGTTTCCGCACATATTTGACCATGTAGGCTTTGTGTATGCACCCATGTCGTGCTATTCTTTCTCGGTCAGTACCCCGTACTTGGAGGTTCGCCTACACCAGACGGCCATCCCAGTTCGGGGCGAATCCATGTAGAAAGGTGGAAAAGCATGATTACTAAGGAGCGCAAGGCCGAGCTTGTCAAGCTTTACGGCAAGGACGAGCACGACACCGGTTCCGCTGCTGTCCAGGTCGCTATCCTCACCGACCGCATCCGTGAGCTCACCGAGCACATGAAGACCCACAAGAAGGACTTCCACACTCGTCGTGGTCTGCTGATGCTCGTCGGCAAGCGTCGTCGTCTTCTTTCCTACATCAAGAAGGGCGACATCGAGGCCTACCGTAGCCTGATCAAGAGTCTCGGCATCCGCGACAACATCCAGTAAGCAAGGCTTTTCGGGGCGCCTCCGGGCGCCCCTTTGGTATGTGTGCGAGAAGGGCTCGCGCACAACAGGACCACGATGGTCCAAAGACGGCCCGCCTGCAAAGGGGCAGGCGGAGATGAGAGGAAAAGAAAACTTATGGCAAAGGTTACTCACGAGTTCGACCTCTACGGCAAGCACTACGTTCTCGAGACGGGCGAGCTCGCGAAGCAGGCCACCGGTGCATGCTTGGTGCGCCAGGGCGACACGACGGCCTTGGTGACGGTCGTCGTCTCCAAGGAGCGCAAGGACTACGACTTCTTCCCGCTGACGGTCGACTTCATTGAGAAGATGTACGCCGTTGGCCGCATTCCTGGTGGCTACCTCAAGCGTGAGTCGCGTCCTTCTGAGAAGGGCACCCTCACCGCTCGCATGATTGACCGCCCGCTGCGCCCCTCGTTCCCCGAGGGCTTCCGCAACGAGGTCCAGGTTGTGGCTACCTCCCTGGTTGCCGACCAGGCAAACCCCATCGATGTCATTTGCACGATGGGTGCAAGCGCCGCTCTTACCGTTGGTGGCGTTCCCTTTGAGGGTCCTCTGGCCTGCGTGCGCATTGGCCGCGACCGCGACACCCACGAGCTGCTCGTCAACCCCACCTACGAGGAGCGCGACAACTCCGACCTCGACCTCGAGCTTGCCGGTACCGGCGACTTCATCTCTATGCTCGAGGCTGGCGCTGAGGAGATCAGCGAGGAGGAGATGCTCGAGGCCATGATGTTTGGTCAGAAGGCCATCGGCGCCTTCTGCGAGCAGCAGCAGATCTTCTTTGACAAGGTCCGTGAGGCTAATGGCGAGTTCCCGCAGCGCGAGTACATCCTCGACGAGCCGGTTGCCGAGGTTCACGACCGCGTGTTTGCCCACATGGGCGAGATGTCCGCCGCACTTCGCGACGCTGACAAGGCTGCCCGCATTGGCAAGGTCGAGGAGCTGAAGGCTGCCATCCGTGCCGAGTTCTCCGAGGAGGAGCAGCTGCAGTGGAGCCGCGAGCTCAACGTGGAGCTCAAGAGCCTCGAGAAGCATGCCATGCGCCTCATGGTGGTCAACACCGGCGAGCGCGTTGACGGCCGCACCCCCACCGAGGTCCGTCCGCTCATGGTCAAGCCCGACTACCTGCCGCTGGTGCACGGCTCCGGCCTCTTCCAGCGCGGCCAGACCCAGGTGCTCTCCATCGCCACGCTCGGCATGCTCAACGAGTGGCAGCGCCTTGACACCATCGAGCCGATCGATGGCAAGCGCTACATCCATCACTACAACTTCCCGCCGTACTGCACGGGCGAGACCGGTCGCATGGGCGCTCCCAAACGTCGCGAGCTTGGCCATGGCGCCCTCGCTGAGCGCGCCCTGCTGCCCGTGATCCCCTCCGAGGAGGAGTTCCCCTACACCATTCGCGTGGTCTCCGAGGTCATGGAGTCCAATGGCTCCTCGTCGATGGCCTCTACCTGCGGCTCCACGCTCGCACTCATGGATGCTGGCGTGCCCATCAAGCGCCCTGTCTCTGGCGTTGCCATGGGCCTCATCCAGGAGGAGGGCAAGACCGTCGTCCTCACCGACATCCAGGGTCTTGAGGACTTCCTTGGCGACATGGACTTTAAGGTCTGCGGCACGACCAAGGGCATCACGGCCATGCAGCTCGACAACAAGGCCACTGGCCTTACCACCGAGATCTTCCGTCAGGCCTTTGCACAGAGCCACGAGGGTCGCATGCACATCCTTGACGCTATGCTCGACGCGCAGCCCACGCCGCGCGAGACCACCAAGGACACCGCTCCCCAGATCATTAGCATGACCATCCCCACCGACAAGATCCGCGACGTCATTGGCAGTGGCGGCAAGGTCATCCGCGGCATCCAGGACGACACCGGTGCTACGATTGACATCCAGGAGGACGGCACCATCTTCATCGCTGGCGTTGGTGGCGCTGGCGAGGAGGCTGCTGAGCGCATCAAGGCCATCGTCAAGGTTCCCGAGGTCGGCGAGATCTACACCGGTCGCGTTGTGGGCATCCAGGCCTTTGGCGCCTTTGTCGAGCTGCTCCCTGGCAAGGACGGCCTGCTTCACATTAGCCGCGTTGCACAGGGCCGCGTCGACAAGGTCGAGGACGTCCTCTCCATTGGCGACGAGGTCAAGGTCCAGGTGCTTGAGGTCGACGAGAAGGGCAAGATCAGCCTTGACCGTCTTGACAAGCCCGAGGCTCCTGCGGGCACCGCTCGCAAGCGCGAGGAGCGAAAGCCCGGCACCAACACCCGCACTCGCAAGCCCGGTGAGGGCACGCGCGGCAACCGCCAGCCCCGTCGCCATCACGAGGGGTAAGAGCTAAATAGATAGCTGCTAGGGAGGGGTGCTCTATGGCACCTCTCCTTTTTTGTCTAGGGCTTTGTGAGAATGCGGTAACGAGTATTAAGAGATTGTCTGAACATCCAAACGTGCATGAATTAATTTGATAGGGTAAGTTCCTCAATATCTTTAGAGCAAGAATCATTTCAACGGGTCAGATTTCGCCAACAAGCACAAGGGAGAAACATGACACAAAAGAGAAGGTGCCTAACTTGCCATTTGGGCACAGGCCTTGCAGTGTTTCTGCTTGCAATGACGCTTGGGACAATGCCGGCTCTGGCAGACGACCTTGGTGCCGAGTCGCCCTCTAGCTTGGATCAGCAGCTGGCTGTGGTTGCCGCCGAGCCAACGGACGGCTCTGACGTGACCGAGGGAGTCGTTGCCGACTCAACAGAGCCCACAGACGGCGAGGGCGAAGCTGACCCTGCGGTGGCTGTCGCCAACGTTGACGCGCTTCCTGCAAACGACGTTTCCACAGGAGCAGAGGGCCAACAAGCCGATTTGGAGCATCAGCCAGACGGTACTGATACCACCGACGACCAGGGTGCAGTTGCTCCAGTCGACGAGGAGCTTCCCGGCAATCAAGCAGAGACCCAGACGAACGAGCCCTCAAACGTGGGCGAGGAGGTCTTGACCGCTCCTGCAGAGCCCGCTGAGCCTGCCAAGGTTCCCGGCGAGCTTGACCCCTCGAGCTACGATGCGTCCAAGCTTCTTGAGGATGGTGGCGTCTACTCCTTTGCGCCCAATGGGACCACACTTGTAGTTTCAAACGTGTCCGATGACGCTCGTCTTGCCGACAGGAGCAACTACACCTCTGGATATTGGCTGGTGAAGAACCTCGGTTCCGGTCTCTACACCTTTGAGAGCGTCGAGACTGGCAAGCAGCTCTCGGTTGACGACCCCGTGCGTTTGGGCAACGTTAGCGTCAATGGCCCCGCAACCAATTGGCTCCTCGTCAAGTGCGAGGACGGATCCATCTCGCTGGTGCCCCAAGGTTATGACGGACTCAGGCTGGACATCTACAGCGGTAAGCTTGTTGCCGGCGCCAACATCCAGCTTTACACCGCAAACGGCACCGCCGCACAGCGCTTCAAGTTCACAAAGCAGGCGCCAATGACCGAGGCGGTCGCAGCTGGCAAGACGGTTGCTCCTGGCATTGTGTCCATTACCTGCTCCGATGCCACGGGGAAGTCGATTGACATCAAGGGCGGCTCGGTTGCAAATGCCGCAAACACCCAGATCTACAACTCGAATGGCTCGTTGTCGCAGCGGTTCAACCTCGTGTACAAGGGGCATGGACTCTATGCCATTCAGGTTGTGAATAGCGGCAAGTACCTGGACGTCGCAAACGGAAGCACCAAGGCTGGTGCCAATGTCCAGCAGTATCAGGGCAACAACAGCCTCGCCCAGTACTGGTATCTCAAGAAGAGCGGCTCGTCCTACGTCATTTGCAATGCCAAGTCTGGTCTGGCGCTCGACCGCTACCTCGCCCGCACCGCCAATGGCACCAACGTTCACGTGTGGAACCAAAACGGCTCCAAGGCCCAGACCTTCAAGGTCACAGCGGATAACGTGCTCAACGAGTCCTCTAAGATTGGCAGGGTCTACAAGGACGGCATCTACACGATTGGCTCTTCGCTCGGGTCCTCCATAGTTGTCGAGGTGGCTAGTGGCAAGCTCGACAACGGCGCCAACGTGCAAATCTGGACCTCCAATGGCTCGCTTGCACAAAAGTGGGAGCTTACTTACATAGGAGCGGGTCTCTACACCCTGCAGGTGGCGCACTCTGGCAAGTACCTCACGGCAGACGGGACCGTCAAGGGCAGCAATGTGGTCCAAAAGGCCAATAATGCCTCGCGTGCCGAGATGTGGTACTTCATCAAGAGCGGCTCGGGCTATGCAATCAAGAACTCCTACTCTGGTCTGGTGGTCGACATTGCCAACGGCAAGAGCGCCAAGGGAACCAACGTCCAGTCGTGGACTTCCAACGGGTCCACCGCACAGCGCTTCGTTCTCTCTAAGGTCGCGCTTCTTGGCAATGGCACCTACGTCTTCTCGTCTGCGCTCTCTCCCGCACAGCTCATCGAGGTGGCCGGAGCCTCTACTGGCAACTCCGCAAACGTCCAGGTGAGCCGCATGCGCAAGTCCACGGGTCAGCAGTGGACCATCACCTATCTTGGCGACGGTGCCTATCGCTTCGCCAACAAGAACTCTGGCTTGGTGCTCGATGTCGCAAACGGCTCCACCGCCAGCGGGGCAAACGTGCGCCAGTATCGCTCCAATGGCACCGACGCACAAAAGTGGGAGTTTAAGATTGCCGACAACGGCGGTCTTATGATTCTCAACGTAAAGAGCGGCATGTATCTTGACCTCAAGGGCGGCAAGGCGAGCAATGGCACCAACGTCCAGCAGTACAAGGGCAATGGATCGGCCGCACAGACCTTCATCCCTTACACCACGAGCAGCTCCTTTGTGAAGAACGGCAAGACCGGATACCAAAATCCGAGTCAGTACTACCAGCTCAGCGCCTACAACTGCGTGCTTCCCAGCTACGCAAACGGTTTCTACACCTACGTGATGAACTCGCGCATTAGCCCGACCGCAACTCGCAGCCAGTGCGTCGAGGCATTCATCCAGGCTGCCTACGAGTATCTTGGCACCCCCTATATTTGGGACTGGGCAATGGCGCCCGGACAGGGTGTTGACTGCGCGGGCTTGGTCATGCAGTGCCTTTATGCAGTTGGCATGCAAACGCCCTACAACACCTACGACCACATTCATGACCCGTGGCAGGACCACAACGCCGAGAACATGCGCGTGGACACCAAGTTCAAGCAGATTCCCTTCTCACAGCGCCAGCGCGGCGACCTCATCTTCTATGCTGGGCACGTGGGCATCTACCTTGGCAACAACCAGATCATCAACGCCTATCCGCCCGACGTTCACATCCAGAGCGTCTTTAGCTGGACGGTGACGGGCTGCTCGAGAGTGTTTGTGTAAGCTTCAAGCACTT